>CASFJQ010000001.1 GCA_949295065.1 uncultured Parabacteroides sp.
TTTTATTATTGTAAATTTGTTTCTATTTTGTTACTTATAGAAAGTATTATTAAATATAATTCATTGATTTATATATATCTATAAAATAATACAAGGTATTAGACTAGTTCCACAGATTGAAGAGGAAGGTACAACTCAAGAATTGCTTGAACAGATTAAGCAAGAGAAGCAGAAACTTGTCAAAGAAGGCAAGCTGATGAAGTCAGCTTTGACAGATTCCGTTATCTTCAAAGGTGACGATAACAAGTATTATATTAATATTGGACTTATAAATCTGTTTATGAATCATTCTGAAATTGTAAAGGATGTACCAACTATTGAGTCTATAAATAGTTAGTGTGTACATAAAATGTTGTTTTGATGTATATACTTTATAAAGTATGTACATAAAATGACAGTTTTATGTATATAGGTAATATACATGTACATAGAAATAATTATTTGTGTACTTGTGCCCAATTAATATGATTCTTTCTTAAACTTCATTTGCTTCAGATACAAGATCTTTTCTGTCTTCGTAATAATTGAAACATCTGCATTTTAAGTTTCCGTGTTTTCTTTCTATTGTTGAACTTGCACTAATTGTGTCATAAATAACTATGTCAATGATGTGCTTTGTCATAATATTTTAATGAGGTATTTTATACAAATAATAAGTAAAGGTAGATACATAGCATTATAAATACGAAAAATATTGCTATCTTCGTTAATATGAATTAAAGATAGTATTAGATGTCAGAACTTAAGCCAAGCGGCAGCATTCTTTATTCTTAAGTTTTTCTCAAAAACAGTAAATAATTTTGTTCTCAAATTAATTCTTATGAATCCGACAGACAGCATAGCAAAACATATGAATTGTAATAGTATAGAATCCTACAGAGGTCATATTGTTGACATTTCCGGAAAATCCGTATTTCCTGGGATAATTGTAGTAAAAAACGGAGTAATCAATGATATAATTCGTTTAGATTATGTGGAGGAAAATGCGCCTTATTTTCTTCCGGGATTGACAGATGCTCATATTCATATAGAGAGTTCAATGATGACACCGGAGAATTTTGCCAAAGTAGCTGTTTGTCATGGAGTGGTAAATGCCGTTTGTGACCCGCATGAAATAGTTAATGTTTTGGGCATTGCAGGATTTGATTTTATGGTAGATAATGCGGCTAATTCTCGTTTCAAATTTTTCTTCGGACTTCCGTCATGTGTTCCGTCATCTCATTTGGAAACTGCCGGAGCAAACATTGATGCGTCTATGACCAAGGAATTTATATGCCGGAATGATGTATATTTTCTTGCGGAGATGATGAACTATCCCGGTGTAATTGCAGAAGACAAGGAGGTGATGGGAAAAATTGAAGCTGCTCTGCAAGTAGGTAAGAAGGTTGATGGCCACGCACCTGGAATAAAAGGTGATGAGCTTCGTAAGTATGCAAATGCCGGTGTCACTACAGACCATGAATGCACTACCATTGAAGAAGCTCGTGAAAGGATTCAGAATGGAATAAAAGTAATTGTAAGAGAATGTAGTGCAGCTCGTAATTTTGACGCTCTTTATCCTGTTATCGGTGAAAATCCGGATATGGTGATGTTATGTTCTGATGACAAACATCCGGACGATCTTATAGAAGGGCATATTGACGCATTGGTGCGTCGTGGTATAGCCAAAGGTATTTCTGTGTGGGATATTCTTAAGGCAGCATGCATCAATCCTGTAAATCATTATAATCTGCCTGTCGGATTGATGAGGAAAGGAGATAATGCTACTTTTATAGCTGTTGACAATCTTGTGGATTTTAATATTATTTCTACAATTATTGATGGTCGTTTGGTGTATGATAGCAAAGATGGATTGACTGATAATAATCTGACAATAAGTGAAAGCCTGAAAGTCCTGCCCAATAATTTTAAGGCTGAGCCGATTACTTTACAAGATATTTCTCAGGACATATCAAAAGGCTGTGCAAAAGTGATAGTTGCTTTTGACGGCGAGCTTATGACAAAAAGCGAGATAGTGCCGGTGGAGAAATTGTCTGATCCGGAAATACAGAAAATAGTTGTTTATAACCGTTATGGCAACGGAAAGCCGCAGGTAGGATTTATCAAAGGATTCAATATAAATAACGGGGCGATTGGTGCGTCAATTGCTCATGACAGTCATAATATTGTGGCAATAGGTTCTTCTGACCACTATTTGGTAAAAGTCATTAATGCTTTGGTTGAGTGTAAAGGAGGTATTTGTGTTGTAAGTGATGATGAAACAGATATTTTGCGGTTGCCAATAGCCGGACTGATGTCTCATGAACCGGCAAAAATTATTGCCCAAAATTATCAGCGTTTGAATGCCAAAGCAAAGAACCTTGGTTGTGATTTTAGAGCACCGTTCATAACTATGTCGTTTATGGCACTGCCTGTCATACCGGAATTGAAACTAACAGATAAAGGTTTGGTTGATGTTTCGCGTTTTGATTTTGTAGATGTAATAAATTGAGGTTTCCCAAGTTTTACGACTTGGGAAACCTCAATGATTATGGACTATAGTTTTTCGGGCTTTTACTTTGCCGGACTATTTATCGCTTATTGTCCGGAAGCTAAAAACCGATGAAACTTAAATTATTAATACAATCATTGATTGATTTTCTTTATTTCTTTTGCAGGAACTCCACCGACAATTGTATTTGCCGGAACATCTTTGGTTACGACTGAACCGGCAGCAACTATTGAATTATCACCTATGGTTACACCTTGTAGGATTGTTGAATTAGAGCCAATCCAAACCTTTTTACCGACAACGATTGGAGCAGGAATCATCGACGCACGTTTTTCAGGGTCAAGACTATGATTTAATGTTGCGAAAACAACATTATGCCCAATCTGACAATCATCTCCCAGCACTATTCCTCCGTGGTCCTGGAAATGGCAACAAGCGTTTATGAATACATTTTTTCCAATTGTGATATTTTTCCCGAAATCAGTATAAAACGGAGGGAAAACACGCAGTGTTTCATTTATTTCCTTCCCGGTTAGAATGGATATATATTTGCGAATTTCTTCCTGTGTATGATAAGCACTGTTGAGCTCGAAAGTTATTTTGCGTGCTTCTTCGCTCTTCTCGTTCATTAGAGCATAAACATCATCATTATCAAGCGGTTTACCTGACTTGACATATTCAATAAATTCTTCTAATGTCATATTCAAACTAGATTTTATTTTATACTCTGTCCCATTTCATATGCTTCTTCTAAAGCTGGTTTTCCGTTTATTTCACCTGGAAGCCAAACTCCTCCGCAGAATACAGAGCCTTTGATTGTAGGATTTTCAAGACAATCCAGGAAACCTTTGAAGCTTACTATGATTCTGTCCATAATGCTTGGATCGTCTTCTGCAGCTGTTGCGAGGAAATAGAAATCTTTGTTTTTCATTTCTGTATATGGTCCACAGCAACGGTCAATTAACGTTTTCATTTGAGCGCTCATTGAATAGAAATATACAGGTGTTGCCATTACTATAGTGTCGGCTTGCAGCATCTTTTCTATTATTTCAGCAGCATCGTCTTTTTGCGGGCAAGGCTTTTTATCTTTGCTACATACACTACAACCTAAACATGGATGTATTGATTTGTCTCTGAGGAAAATTTTTTCCACAACATTTCCGGCATCAATTGCTCCTCGCATAAATTCATTTGCCAACGAATCTGAATTGCCATTGCGGCGAGGACTGGATGATAAAATCAGGACTTTCTTTACCATAGCTTATAAGATTAATTTGTTATAGCAAAGTTCGGAAAAGATAGATTTTTTATGGTAGATGAAATACAGAAAAAATGACCTAAATTACAGAATATTTACCGGGCTATATTTCCTCAAAAATACATCCGAACCTACGTCGCCGTGGGACCGTAAATAATCAGAAATATATACGGCCCCACGAGGAGATACATCCGAACCTGTTTTGCACGTCTTTCCACAAGCATTATATTCTACAAAAGATAGCACTTAAACCTACGTATTTCCAATAACTTTACCGTATTTTTCTGTTTATCACATTTTATTAGTAATTTTGTATTTGTAAAGTTACTTAAGTTTTACAAATTACTCAGTATAAAGTTTGACAAGGCTACAGATATAAGTTGACAAGGTTAAATAACAGTCATATTGTACTTGAATTATCTATAATATCTTGTCAACTCGTTTTCTTGTTAACTCGTTAACAGGAATTTCAGCTTGCGAAACTTTAGTTTTATAATATTCCGGATAAATATACGTTATTGTAGTATATATACAAAAGTGACGGCACAGGAGATGAAAAGATTAATATGTTTTATATTTTTAGGACTGCTAACCAGTGTATTAGGAGTGAAAGCCCAGTATGATGCAGCCTTAAGCCATTATTTCCTTGCTACAAACTATTATAATCCGGCAGCGGCAGGTTCAACTGAGGATATGAAAATCCTTGCGTTGTTCAATCAGCAGTGGCTGGGATTTCCCAACGCTGCGCGTTCTTTCTTTGTTACGGCTGATATGCCTTTTAAATTAGGCAAAACGCAACATGGTGTGGGACTTAATGTGTTCACTGAGAGTATCGGTTTGTTTCAGAATACTCATCTTGGATTGCAATATGCTTATAAATACAAACTTTTTGGAGGAGTCCTCAGTGGCGGACTTCAGATAGGAGTGGTTAACCAGTCATTCAGCGGAGACAGTATTTATATTCCATCCAGCGACTATCATCAGCAGGTTGACCCGGCTTTCCCTACAACCAAAGTGCAGTCTATGGCTTTGGATTTGAATGCCGGTTTGTTTTATACGCATAAAAAGTTCTATGCAGGAATAGGTTTCACTCATATCAACTCTCCGGTGCTGGAGCTTGAGGAAAATATATACACATATATAGGAAGTGTGTTAAATTTAATGGGTGGATACAATATAACATTAAAAAATCCGTTATATGAGTTGCAGCCCTCTGTTTTTCTGCTTACTGATTTGACGAATTTTCATGCAGATATAACAGCAAGGTTGGAATATAATAAAATGTTCAGTGGAGGTTTATCTTGGCGCATAAGTGAATCTGTCGGGTTGCTTTTAGGCGCGAAGTTGGGAAGGTTCCAAGTGGGATATTCCTACAGCTATCCAACAACGGCAATTAGAAAAGTAACTAGCGGAAGTCACGAGGTTGTTGTTCAATATAGACTGAAACTGAGTAAGACAAAATCAGGTAAAAACAAGCATAAAAGTGTACGTATATTATAGTATATGAAAAAATTATTAGTAGTACTAATAGCTGTGGCGTCGCTGCTTACATCATGCGGCAAGTCTCTTTCCGGTGGAGGTGGAGAAGTTGTAGGTGTCAGAGGTATGGCTTTCAACGAGCCGGCGCCTTATGGAATGGTTCTTGTTAAGCGTGGCGCTTTTGATATGGGACCGTCTGACAAAGATTCTATTTGGGGTATAAATCCTGAAACAAAAGGAATTTCTGTTGATGCATTCTGGATGGATGAAACGGAAATAACTAATGCAAAATACAGACAATTTGTATATTGGGTGCGCGACTCAATTATCAGAGAACGTCTTGCCGATCCTGCTTATGGAGGAAATGACTTGTTTAAGATTACTGAAGATAAATATGGCGAACCTGTAACTCCGCATCTTGACTGGAGCCGTCCTATTCCTTGGAAGAGAGCTAATGAAGATGAAATACGTGCTATTGAAAGTGTGTATTATACAAACCCTGTAACGGGCGAAAAACAGCTTGACCCCAAACAGATGGTGTATAAATACGAATGGTATGATTACACAACAGCAGCATTGCGCAAGTATCGTCTGAATCCTGAGGAAAGAGTCCGTAACACAGATATCAAGGTTGACCCGAATGAGGTTGTTATGATATCAAAAGATACTGCCTATATTGATGATGAGGGAAATATAGTAAATGAGACGATTACCCGTCAGTTAAGTGGTCCTTGGGATTTCCTTCACACTCGCATGGTGAATATTTATCCTGATGAAACTTGCTGGGTAAATGATTTCAACAATGCATATAACGAGCCATATATGAGAATGTATTTCAGCCATCCGGGATATGATGACTATCCTGTTGTTGGTGTTTCTTGGGAAATGGCAACTGCATTCTGCGTTTGGCGTACTAATTTATATAAGCAATCGCTGGTTTTGCCTGCCGGACAAGTTATCGAGCCGTTCCGTTTGCCGACTGAAGGAGAATGGGAATATGCAGCCCGCACAGGAAAGAATGAAAACAAATATCCTTGGGCCGGAGATGATTTGCAGAGTGGAAAAGGTTGTTTCCTTGGAAACTTCAAACCGGGTAAAGGAAATTATACTGAAGACGGACATTTGATTACATCGCGTGTTGCTTCGTTTGCAGCAAATGATTTCGGCTTGTATGATATGGCCGGTAATGTTTCGGAATGGACATCCACTGCCTTTTCTGAGTCAGGCCCGAGCCAGATGAGTGATATGAATCCTGAGTTACGCTATAATGCTGCCAAGGAAGATCCTTATGCAATGAAGAAGAAGGTTGTTCGTGGCGGTTCATGGAAGGATGTTTCCCAGTTCATACGTTCAGATATGAGAAGCTTTGAATATCAGAACGAAACACGTTCATATATCGGATTCCGCTGTGTGCGTACACAAATCGGCTTCTCAAAAGGAAAGAAATAAGAAATGATTGTCCGGCTAACTAACGGGTTGGACAATCTTTATCATAAAATATCAGACAACATTAAAACATATATTATAATGGGAAAGAAATATAGAAGATATAAAAACATAATGGAAATGTTCCTTTCCAGCGAAAAAGGAAAGCGAGTGTTGAATTTCTGCTATAGCTGGGGTGCTTCTATTGTAATTATCGGTGCATTGTTCAAACTTTTGCACTTGCCATATGCAAACCAGATTTTGTTTGTTGCGATGCTTACTGAAGCTGCCGTGTTCTTCATATCTGCTTTCGAACGTCCTGGAGATGAATATCATTGGGAAGATGTGTTCCCTGTTCTGAAGTCAAAGAACCCGCTTGACCGTCCGGATTTTTCTAAAGGAGATTCTGGTTTGAATAGTATTGTAAATACCGGTGGTACAGTTATAAATATGCAAGGAGCAGCTTCAACTGTCAACGGCGCAAATGCTGCGGCTTCTTTAGGTTTGAATGTAACAGAAGAAGATACAAAGAATTTGTCAGACAGTATCAAGAAACTGAGCGGCGCAGCCGAACAGATTTCAAAGATGGCAGAGCTGACTGAAGCTACACAAAAATACTTGGAACAGCTTTCAACAATGGCTGAACAGATGGAGCAATTCAAGCAGGTGACAACTACGCTTACTAACGTCTCTTCAACATTGCTCAACTCTTATCAGCATATTACTGAAAACTCAGATGATATAACTCTCAACTCTAAAGGTTATGTTCAGCAGATGGAATCTCTGAACCGCAATATGAGTGGATTGAATGCTGCTTATGAAGCTCAGATGCGTGGAATCTCTATGCAGCTTGAAAATCTTGAACAGATAAATGCAAGCATAGCAAGAATGAGAGATATGTATAACGGTTCTGTTGTTGACAGCTCTGTTTTCAAGAGTGAGACAGAAAAAATGACTCAACAGCTGGCACAGTTGAATCAGGTTTATTCAAGACTGCTTCAGGCGATGACTGTAAATATGGCTCCACAGCAACCTATGTATCAGCAGCCAATGTATCAACAGCCGCACTATGGAGCAAACAATTATCAGCAAAATCCATATGTTACTCCACAGCAGTAATATTATAAGATAGAAAGGAATAAAATGGCAGGAATATCTAATAATCCGAATTCGCCTCGTCAGAAGATGATCAATCTGATGTATTTGGTGTTTATTGCTATGATGGCACTGAATGTATCGTCAGAGGTACTTGAAGGCTTCGAATTGGTTGAGGGTAGTTTGCGTACTTCCATTAATAATTCTGAACATCGTAATGAGATTGTTGCCAGCGCATTGAACTCAAGCTATGAGAGTAACCCGGAGAAGGTCAAGGAATGGTATCTCAAAGGTAAGCAGGTGAAGGAAAAATCTGATTCCTTATTCAATTATGTTCAGAAACTGAAAATACGTATAGCGCAAATCGCTGATGGAGATGATGCTGACGTGGACAACATAGAACATAAGGATGACCTTGAGGCTGCGGCAAGGGTTATGCTGGCTCCTATGACAGGTGAAGGCAAGAATTTGCGTGAAGCTATTGATTCTTACAGAGTCTTTATGAGCGAGATGGTTGTTGATTCGGCAATGACAACGGTTATTGAAGCATCTTTGTCAACAGAAGCTCCGCATAAGCCGGGTATTAATATACGTAAGTGGGAAGATGCTCTGTTTGAGAATATGCCCGTTGCAGCTTCAATCACATTGCTTACTAAAATGCAAAGTGACATACGAAACATAGAAGGTCAGGTGCTCAGCTATTTGCTTAGCAGTGTTGATATGGGTGATTATCGCGTCAATCAGATAAAGGCTCAGGTAATACCGGAAAGCCAGATAGTTATGCGTGGCGGACAATATAAGGCTAATATTGTTCTCTCTGCTGTCGATTCAACAAAAAGACCTTCGATATTTGTTAACGGCAAGCAGCTCCCGGATGACAATAAAGGAATGTTTACTGTAACAACCGGTTCAACAGGCACATTCCCTGTTGAAGGATATATACAGATGCCTAACAGTGAAGGTATAATGGTTAAATATCCGTTCAAGAGCGAGTATTTCGTAACAGAACCAAGCGCAACTGTCGCTCCTACTTTGATGAATGTCCTTTATGCCGGAATTTCCAATCCGCTCCGGATTGCTGTTCCTGGAGTCCCGAGCAGTAATGTTACGGCAACAATGACAAACGGAACATTGAGCAGAAACGGAGACGTGTGGGAAGCAAAACCAACTACTGTAGGTAAGGAAGCAGTAGTTTCAGTGAGAGCCAGAATGGCAGATGGCAGAACAGTTGAGATGGCTCAGACATCGTTCCGGGTTCGTGCATTGCCAGACCCGATGCCTTATATAGAATATAAGGATGCAAACGGAAATGTCAAGAAATTCCGTGGAGGCAAGATGTTGAAGCGCGATTTGGTCAGTGCTGACGGAATTATGGCTGCTATCGACGATGATTTGCTGAATGTTCCTTTTACGGTTTTGAGCTTCGAGCTGACATTCTTCGATTCTATGGGAAATGTCATTCCTGAAGTTGCTCAGGGAAGGGAGTTCTCACAGCGTCAGAAAGATTATATCCGCCGTCTGGCTCGTGGAAAAAGATTCTATATTACCAGAGTTCTGGTTAAAGGACCTGACGGCAAGGAGCGTACTATTTCGCCAATTGAAGTGATAGTGAATTAATATACAGTATATTCGATAAGAAAACAATGAATATGAAACGTATTTATTACATAGCATCTCTTGTTGCAGCTTTGTTTACCTCAATGTCTGTTATGGCACAAGATGATAATTCGTCCCAGCAGAATCGCCGGAGGACACCGGTGGCTTCGCGTGGCGAACGTGTAAAGGAAGACAACAATAGCGGTCTTCCTGAACTGACAGTACGTGCTATTGATTTGAATGAACGAATGACCCAGGATGTATCAAACGCACGTTGGATGCGTGTTATATATCGCCAGATTGATTTGACGAAAGAAGCAAATGCTCCTTTGTATTATCCGACTCAGCCGATGAACGGACAGATGAATTTGTTCTCTACCATATTCCAGTTGATTTGCGATGATAAACTTGATGTTTATGAATATCTCGACGGATATGAAGATTTCAGTGATTCCCGTAAGGTTGTGCTGAAGGATATGCTGGATCGATTCCATATCTTTTATGATGAGGTTCCGGCAAAGGGCGACCAGCCAGCATCTTTCATAGTTAATGAGAGTGATATTCCTTCAGCTGATGTAAAGTCTTATTATGTGAAAGAAGCCTGGTATTTCGACCAGCAGAATTCCGTATTCGATGTAAAGACTTTGGCTATTTGCCCTATTCTTACATCAAATGGAGATATAGGTGAGACGACAATGGCAATGTTCTGGGTTCCTTATGAATCCATACGTCCTTATATAAACAACACTTATATCATGACATCAAACACAAACAATGTCATGACGTTTACTTATGACGATTATTTCCGTCGTCGTATGTTTGATGGTGAGATAATAAAAACCCAGAATTTGCTGAATCAGCCGCTTCAGGCTTATTGCCCGACTCCGGATTCTTTGAAAAAAGAACAGGAAAAGATAGAGAACCAGCTTGTGGCTTTTGAGAAATCTCTTTGGATGCGGCCGGATACTACAGCTGTAGCTGCAAACAGCAAGGAGGCTAAAAAAGCTGCCAAGAAAGAGAAAGAAGCTGCTGAGAAGAGCAAGGAAAAGGAAACCAAGGTTAAAACTAAGGCTCCGAAACCTGCCAACACAACTCCGACTCGTTCCGTGCGACGTCGCAGATAATTTCATTTGCCGTTGCAAAAGAACTGAAATATATACGGAAGGAATTATATTTGCTTCCGTATGTAGCTTGACTTCCTTTCGGACGTAATTTGGGATACTTTCGGATATAGTTTCCCTCAAAAAAGGTCGGCATCTTTTTAGAGAAACACTGTGATGTTTCCGGGAAAAGGTGCCGACCTTTTTTGTGACAATATATATCTTTCCATTTTCAATTATTGTTTCTTAAATCTTATAATTCATATGTTTTTTACTTTTGCATGTTTCACAATTTTGCTATACCATTGAGAATAAGCCTGATTATGTGATTTAAGGACAATATTTAACATTTAGTGGATTGATACGATTTCTAAAAAATAAATTATAACGACTGATACGCATGAGCAAAATCAAAACAAGTTTTTTATTTTGCTCTCCACTCGCCTTTCACTATCTTTGTAGCAGATTTTATTTACCAATAATATAATAGAGAAAGAATTATGATTACATCAGACCAACTACACGATGTGTTGGAGCGCGAGCAGGCGCTGAGGGGGTATCTTTGACATAGATGGTAAGACCATCCAGCTTGAAGAAGAAGAACTTCGTACACATGACCCTGGTTTCTGGGAAGATGCAAAACGTGCTGAAGCACAGATGAAGAAGGTTAAAGACCTTAAGAAATGGATAGAACTATATAACGAAGTGAAGAGTGCAGCTGAAGAGTTGCAACTTGCTTATGAATATGTAAAAGAAGGTATAGTTTCTGAAGAGGAAGTTGACCAAAGCTATAGCCACGCTTTGGAATTGGTTGAAAATCTTGAGTTCAGAAATATGCTTCGCGAAGAAGCCGACCAGATGAGTTGTGTATTAAAAATCAACTCCGGAGCCGGTGGAACAGAAAGCCAGGACTGGGCTTCAATGCTTATGCGTATGTATATGCGCTGGGGCGAAAGTAATGGATATAAAGTTACTATCGCCAACTTGCAGGAAGGTGATGAGGCGGGTATAAAAACTGTGACTTTCAATATTGAAGGTGATTATGCTTACGGATATTTAAAGAGTGAGAACGGTGTTCACCGTCTTGTGCGTGTTTCTCCTTATAATGCCCAGGGAAAGAGAATGACATCGTTTGCTTCTGTTTTCGTAACTCCTCTTGTTGACGATACAATCGAAGTAAAGATTGACCCGGCTGCAATTTCATGGGATACATTCCGTTCCGGTGGTGCCGGTGGACAGAACGTAAACAAGGTGGAATCCGGTGTCCGCTTGCGTTATCAGTTCAAAGATCCTTATACTGGAGAAGAGGAAGAAATCCTTATTGAAAACACTGAAACTCGCGACCAGCCAAAGAACCGTGAGAACGCTATGCGCCAGTTGCGCTCAATCTTGTATGACAAAGAATTGAAGCATCGCATGGCTGAGCAGGCTAAAATCGAGGCAGGAAAGAAGAAAATCGAATGGGGTTCGCAGATAAGAAGTTATGTGTTTGACGACCGCCGTGTGAAAGACCATCGTACAAACTATCAAACATCTGATGTCAACGGTGTTATGGATGGTAAAATTGATGGTTTCATCAAGGCTTATCTGATGGAATTTGCGGCTTCTGATGCTGCTGAAAAGTAGATTTTTTGAAATAAATTTGCATAATTCAATAATATGTTGTAATATTGCATCCGATTTCAGAGGGCAACCTCTGAATCACGGTCCTATAGCTCAGTTGGTCAGAGCACCTGACTCATAATCAGGGAGTCCTTGGTTCAAGCCCAAGTGGGACCACCTCTGAAAATTAAGGCTTTACGAGTAATCGTAAAGCCTTTTTAGTTGAGGTGTACTAACATTTGTACTAATATTTATGCTTTTTAGATGGTTTTGAGCATCTATGGTAATAGATGGTAATTACGGTTTGGATGTTAGGTAACGTTCAAGTTCTGACCGATATACTAGTACCTTCCCCCTATTGCCCGTGGGTTGATGATATGGGAAAGATGGATTCTCTTTTCTCCATTTTGAGTCTTTGATCCTGCGAGGTAGACCATACTCTTTTATTGCCTCATCTAATGATAGAATTTCTTTTTTCGTTGTGATATCTTTTTCTGATGCTTTAGCATTAGTATTTGTTGCGCTCAAATATTCAGAGTTATATACTTCTCGGATAGTTTGGGCAATAAGCTCAAAGTCTAGTATGCTTTGCTCTATTATTCTTTTTTTCTCTTTTTCGCTGCACTCTAAGCCTGCAATACCCGCATATATACTGTATCGTAGTTTCTCTATCGGTATCCTTCCATATAGCTCCATGAATCGATAGTATGACTCAAAAATCTTTATGAGATCATTATTTTGTATGTTCATAATTTTTATCGTTTTTCTCAAATATACAATTTTAGACGAGAAAAGCAAGTTTATGGCAAAGAGAATTGTAGATTTAGTAATTATTAATATTTAGAATAAAATAAGAATCATTATTTGCTTATGCCATAGTTCTTTATGGCAAAAAATCCTTATTGGGAACCCCCCTTGTTATAGGGGGGCTGATAAGGATGCTAAAAGGCTTCAAGGAGTGGAAATATCTTTCCTGATTCTCGGAATCGGATTAAGCGATTTGAGAAATGTTGAAAGCATTCGAAAAGGAACTCTCTAATTGTAAATAGATTATGAGATAACACTATGTGGTTGGAACTTATATACTCTTTGAGATGATGATGTTTTAGATTTAATTCAACTCGATATAGGGGTTGGTTTAAGTTCCTTTGATGCCATTGAAAGATGTAGTCCTTGTGGCTACTTTCTTTGATTTCTTTTTGTTTATCGTATGCTTTCATCGAAAAGCCATCTTTGTCGGCTTGCTTAATATACATGGACAAATCCGTATATCGGTCTAAGTTCCCCGTGTGGTAATACCCTATCGTAGGGTGATTATCTTTTCGAGGAAGGACTTTTCCGTTGAGAATGGTCTCAATGTCTTTATTCCTGATTAGACGTTTGATTGTTTTGGGCGCATTGGTACTGGTGTCAAAGTATATTTCAATCTCTGTTATGTTTCTTACCTCCATCCCTAAGAGTTCAGAGATGTATTCTCCGTAGATTACGGAACTAACATGTGGGTAGACTTGTTTATACAATGTGTGATTATCGAAGTAGATCCATCCTAGAGTAGATTTCTCTTCATCGTCGGTGTAGCGATTATATTTCAGGGTGCCAAATGTCTGCCATGTTAATCCATTTCCGTCTGGTGCATCCCATAAAGATAGGATTAAAAAAGCGTTCTTGAAATGTCCGCTCTCTATCCGTTTTAATTTAATATCTCCTAGGTCAAAATATGTGTCTTCTTTTTCAATATTATGAAGAATTGAATCCTCTGAGATGTTGTAACATAGTGTTAGCTTGTCTACGCCTATCTCATAGTATGGTCTTATCATAGCGTTGGAATTTTTGTGTCTGGATTATTTTTATCTTTATTGTCTTGCATGGTCTCAGGATTTGCTGTTGGTATTGTTGACCAGTACTTTTTCATCGCATCGCTAATCCTCTTGCGCGTCTCTTGACTTTTAGCCCTATTCTTCATTGAGCTACTGATTTTTTCTTTTGTAATCGAGCTTAAATTTCTTGTCGTTCTTTTCATATTATTATGTTTTTATATATAAATATATGTTAAAGTAAGAAAAGAAAGTATAGTTTAAGGTTATTTTTTATGTTATAAAACATAAAATCTGAACAGCGAACCGTGTTGTATACTTACTATCGGGTAGTAATTAGTTTGAATATGAGTGCAAGGTTCTGATTAATAGTGCTGTATGTGCTAGGTGAAGGCTCTGCTTCTAGTGCGTAGATGATTACTATGCGTGTCTGAGTATATATTATTAGCCATCTATAGAGATGGTTTTGCCATTATCCTCAAAAGGATGCTCGGGGAAGAAATCCGAAAACGAGCACTTGAATACCTTGGCGAGCTCGTTGAGGTGATTAACGTTATATTTTGCTCTTCGCTTTGGATTCTCGCAATCTCGAATAAACGATTGACTCACATCTATGTAGTCAGCTAATTCTTGTTGAGATAAATTATTACGGATTCTCATCCGTTTGACTGCCTGAATAATATAATCTTCCAAATTTGTCATGCCCTGATAATTTGGACAAAGAAAAAATTTCTGTTAAAATACTTTGAGCGTACATGTACGCTTTTTAACTTTGCAAAAGCATTAATTAATAACTAAATTGTAGCATTATGAAAAAATTAGTATTTTTATTTTTAAGTTTAGTAGTCTGTTGTAATTTGGCTGTTGCTCAAAAAAATGAGAAAGCAATTAGTGTTAATTTGGGGTATGGATCTGGTAGTTTCCACAAATCGTTTAAGGTAGGAGCTGAATTTAAGTACAACATAACAGACGCTATCCGTATCGCTCCAGGTTTTGACTACTTCTTCAAGTCTGACGGAATTGGGCTTTGGAGTGCTAACGTTAATGGGCACTATCTGTTTGACATCAAGAGTGTAGAGGGATTGAAGGTATATCCGTTGTTTGGTTTTACATTGTTGGGCTCAATGGGTGATGGTGTAGATATGGGCGATATAGATTACAGTGATCTGCCTGGTTATGACGAGTATATAAATGAGGAAGTTGATGGAGGCGGAAATGCAACAAAATTCGGTTGCAACCTTGGTGCTGGTATTCAATATCCTATATTAGATAATATAGATCTTGGATTTGAACTTAAGTATCAGTTTGTCAAGGATTTTGATCAATTTGTTTTAGGAATAAATGCGGCATATAGATTTTAAGATATACAATTATGAAAAGAGTAGTTAATTTTTTATTCTTATTTTTAGCCCAATTATCTATGCTCCTAATTATGGGATGTAGTGATGATGATAATATAGACACTAATAACGGAGGCGAAGCGAGTCTCACAATTAACGGAGAGCCCTATTATTCTTCTGTCGTTGGAGACTTTGTCATGGGTGAATTTATGGGTTCAAATTTCATTGACAATCTTACATCGGATGGATGTTATTATGCTTATGGTGGTTTTACTCCAGCAAACAATCCTGAATTAGACGGATATAATATTAATATATTTTTTGAGCCTATAGATTTTACAAAGGCTAAAAGTGGAACTCAATTAATGAAATGCGATGAGCCTCTTAATAGATGGTCTGTTTCCACAATTGAAAACGGAGGAATGCCTCGCTATTACAGAGATCATGTATCTGGGAATATCTATTTCGAAGCATATGATTCTGAGAATAAACTTGTTAAGCTTCAGTTCAAAAAGGTTACATTCAGTAACGATTCTGGTGAGCAAATTGTAGTAGATGGTATGACATATTTCGACAACAATCTTTAATAGTTTAATATTTAGAAAAATAGCCACATATATTATGTATATGTGGCTATTTTTTCCTATATACTAAAAAATAACTATGCCACTTGCGAGCGCAATGTTGAACCCTACCACTAGGGGATAATAGTTTACTTTGGCTCACCAATATAAATTTGTCGATCAAAACAAACCCCGTCTCTATAGCCTTAGCAATAATGTAATCGCTAACCCAATATTGCCGCCCATTGTGATATATGTCCATTGTCTTAATCACCAATAGTCCCTTATCTTTCAACAATCTATAGGATAGAGCCAACATCTCAGAATTGACATGATACAGCTCTTCTATAGTTCTAAACGAGTCAAATCGCTGGCTGATAAGGCTTGATTTAGCTGATTTTTCGTCTTTAACCAGAAATGGTAAATCGAATATTATGCTTGTGAATGAATTATCAGGTAATTTTTCAGTTTCGGATAATGGCCTCACATTTTCATCTATAGGAAATTTATCGAACTTAAATTTAGGCGACTGTATTTTTTCCCAAAACACTCCCTTACTATATGTTAGATCACATTCAATCGGCTCATTATTGTTGTATAAACTCATTATACTTAATAAGATCTCATTGGTAGAGTCTGATACGGATTTAATGATATTGTCAGCCTTAGATAGATCAAAAGCTGAAATTTTTTTCTCGATCTTTTTTGTCTCAATGTTGTTGTTCAGATATTTAGTTATCGTATTATATGATAATCCTAGTTTTCGTTGCAGCTCAGGAACTGTAATATTGGGTTGCTTATCTTTCAATTTCTGTATCGCTTTCAGCTTTACAAGTTTCTCATCATATCGCCTATCTATATTATTGTTTTTGATATATAATCTTATAGTCGCTTCGGAGACATTATTAATCTTGGCATTATCCTTGACACTAAGTGATGGATTATATAGGATTTGTCGTTTTTTCATTTTTTTTGTTCAAAATTCGATAAGGTTTATATCAATTTTTGATAAGAATAAACTCTTTCTTGATCCTTTGGACTGTACTAACACTTTTGCCCGATAATTTAGCGGCATTTCTAATCGATATTCCCTTCTTTAGATATGATATTACATCTTTATATTCTTCTTTTTTCTTCTCCATAGATTTTACACTACCCTGTTTCCGTCCCAACTTCCCACCCTTCTCGATATACAACTGACGGCCGCTGTTAAGACGGAACTTGATGTTCTCTCGCTCCAATTGGGCACAAGTACTTAATGTCGCAAGCATAACGGGTGCAAACATTGATGGTTGCTTATTGTCATCTAGTAAGGTGAATCTTTCCTTCTGCATGTATAGGTTGATATTATCATCGACTAGTCTTTTAATTGTTTCGAGAACCTCAAAAGCATTACGTCCCAATCGGCTCAGTTCAGAAACTAGCAGTATATCAATATTTTCTTTTCTGCAAAAATCCAATGCCTCAACAAGAATTGGACGTTCTGTGTTCTTTTTAGCTCCACTAACCTTCTCTTCAAATACCTCTACCACTTCCATCTTATAACATTCAGCATATGACATAAGATCTGAGACTTGTCTATCTGTAGACTGTCTATCTGTAGTAGAACTAACACGTGCATATATTACCGCTCTCATACCATCTCAATTTAAGACATCACAAATATAGGATAATTTTTGGTTGTATGCAAATAAATCAAAGATTATTTTGAATACAAAATGTTATTGTATTCAATAACGTATATAGATTTATTTGAATACATATAAAAGTTGAATACAATCCATTCGGTTTTATAGCTTTTTGAATGATTGTAATTTTTTCTCTTTTAGTTCATTATTTTTAATTTGGTTGCTATTCGATATTCTGTCTATGTAGCCTTGTGTTGTTATAATATTTGTGTGTAATAGATTGCGGCTCATGATTTCTATAGGTATTCCGTTGTTGATACCATGTGTAGCATAGGTGTGTCTTGCTGAATAGAGGCTGAAAGGCTTTATCCCTATTCTTTCACATATACTTTTGATTCCTTTATTTATGTTTTTGTTGAGGTTTTTTTTCTTAATGTCTTGTTGCTCTATATCCTCATCCTCAACGTCATCCAAGAATCGAAGGACATATTTGTTTGGTTGGGATGGATCTATTGTACCATATTCTTTAAGAACGTAAAGGGCAATATCCATTAATGTTTTCTCTTGGGTTTCTTCGTCTGTTAGGGTATTACGAATCTTCCACCTCCCGACAATTAGCTTATTGTCCGTGGTGATGTCTCTGTTTTTGATTCGTATAATGTCAGCGAGGTTAAGCCCGTCAAGTGCGTAAGAGAGGAAAAAAAAGTTGTAACCAAGTTTTTCTTTATAGTTTTGGGGCGTGGCTTGGATGAAGAGTTGAAACTCTTCTTCTGTTAAAGCAATGTTTGCGCTCTTTCTGCTTGCAAGTTTATATTTGTTCCTTCCAAATGGATATTTGGATTTATCAACGTACCCTTTATCAATGGCAAAGTTATATACGGCTCTTAAGCCTCTCATATATATGGCAATAGTGGTGTCTGTGGTTTCTTTATTTCTGCGCTGGAAGCTTTGTTCTTTGATGTACTTAGTTAATTTGTGTAAATAATCTACTGTTATGTCGTGTAATTTAGTGTTAGAATTGAATTGTTCTATCCATTGAACTAAAATGTAATATATCTCCTTAGTGTCTGGGCTAAATGTTTTATTCTCGGTACAGAAATATTCATCATATAGCTCCCTAATGGTTCTATTGGTGTATTTTCCAGCTATTTTCTTTCTGCCCCAAGCCTCATCTTTCCATGCGGCGCGGAATGATTCCCAAGTGAAATTTTCGCCTAATTCGTCTATTATATTTTGGGCTCTTTGGAATTTGGGTCTAATCTCTTCAAAGGCTTCTTTATAAGCTTTATTACGCTTTAGATAGTCTTCTTGACTGATCTTAATACTTCCACCTAGACTTTTACGGTCGCTTCTTCGGTTGTATGTGACCTGTAATTTCAATGCCCGTTTGTTCGCTTTGGATACAGGGTCTAATATTATACTTGCTGTGGCTTTTGTCTTCATGTTGTTTGTTTTTCTGTCTGCAAATTTAGTGATTTTATGGAAGTGTACTAACAATTGTACTAACAATTTTATGGTATTGTAGTCAATAGACGATAATCTGTGGTAATTATATATTGTATATATATTTGATATATAATTCATTTTATGATTTAGTGATGATCAGTGATAACACATTTCATAAGACTCATAATCAGGGAGTCCTTGGTTCAAGCCCAAGTGGGACCACAAAAAATTACCCCGAAGTTCTGAACTTCGGGGTTTTTTGTTTTTATTCAGTTATTACTGAGAATTCACCAATCGAAACTTGAGGAACATCGTCAACAGAACGAACATTCACAAATCTTATTTCCTTTCCATTTACCGGTGCAAACAGGATTTCCTGTTCGATAGGATTCGCCTTTATATTTGAGAATTCGCCGGAAGAAACAAGTTTGCCGTCAACATATAACTGATATTTTGATATATGTCCACCGGAAAATCTGTTCTGATCCGGAGTGTAACGGAATCCTTTCAGCTTATATGCTTTATCTAAAGAAACAACTATTTCCTGTTTCTTTTCAGGCATAATGACACATGTATGTCCGTTTCCATCGAACAAGTTCTTAGGCTCTTTATATTCAGGATAAATCAAAGTATATGCTGTTGCCGGAATGTCGAATTCCTTAAAGCTTACTGGACTGTATTTGTCGAAAGTCTTATCATAAGCAATGGCTTTTATTGTTCCTTTTTTAGGGAATTCAATGCTGCCGTTATATACATTTGATTCTTTTGTCGGCTCTGAGCCATCTGTTGTGTAATAAATTATAGCATTTGCATCACCGGACTTTATGTTTACCATATTATCTCCATCACGGGTAATGACAGGTTCAGTAACCAAAGCCGGAGCAAGATAAGCTTCTACGTTATTTATACATAACGGTCCTCTTGCGTCGCGGAAGTTAACACGTAATTTCTTCGCTTTTACTGTTTGGAAACGCACGATACGTTTGTAGCCGACTGTAGTAGTAGAGTCAACAGATTCCACAGGCTGCCACATACCATTGTTTTCATACTCAATATCGAATTTGCGTACACGCTGACCTAATGGAATATATTCCTGCAACAAAAGTCTGTTGACATTAGTTTCTGAAGGCAAAGTGAAAGTAAGGCTTCCGGTGTTAACGCCATCTTCTGTTGCCCAATAGCTGTCCCAGTTTCCGTCTGTTGTATTGTTTGCGCTGAAATTCTGTCCGCGGCGGCTGCTTGATTCCACATACGCACCTTTAAGAAGATTAGTCTTGAAATCTTCCTGAATAGTTTTGTACCATTCAATGGCACGAATTGAGTCAGAAGCCGGAATTTTTCCAGTCAAAGCAACAGGGAAGTTGAGAAGGAAGTTTGCATTATGACCAACGCTTCTGTAATACAAATCAACCATCGTAGCAAGAGATTTAACCTGATGATCTTCTCTTGCGTGATAGAACCATCCCGGACGGATAGAAACGTCACATTCTCCGCCAAGCCATTGTTTCTGGTTTTCATCTCCCCACATACTGTGGTTATAGTTTTTCATCATTGGTTCTGGTGCATAGATACTCCATTGTGTATCTCCTGACCAACCATCTTCGTTACCAATCCATCTGATATCAGGAACAGTTCCTCCGAAAATCATTGCAGTAGGGTGTTTTGCCTTGATTGAATCTCTGGCACGTTCGTAGTTGTAATAAGTTTTAGCGTTGATTGAGCGTTTCTCATTCGTTCCGCCATACCAACCGTCTCCACCATTTGCTCCATCGAACCAGAATTCAAATAGCGGACCATAGTTGCTGATAAGCTCATTTATCTGTGCATGATAAGTTTCAACATAAGCTTCAGTTCCATAATTGGCATTGTTTCTATCCCAAGGAGATAAATACAACCCAAATTTCAGACCATACTTTTTACAAGCATCAGATAAGTCTTTAACCATATCTCCTTTTCCATTTTTCCAAGGAGAATTCTTAACACTATACTCAGTTGTTTTAGTTGGCCAAAGGCAGAAGCCGTCGTGGTGTTTGGCTGTCAGTATTACGCCTTTAAGACCTGCAGCCTTAATAGTTCTTACCCATTGTTCACAGTCCAATTCAATAGGATTGAATGTAGAAGCAGGAGTATTTCCATATCCCCATTCCAGGTCGTTGAAAGTGTTTAGCCCGAAATGCACAAAAGCATAAGTTTCCAATTTATGCCATTCAACTTGTTCCGGAGTAGGAACAGGCATAATAGGAGCGGGAGGATTGGAATTTCCACAAGATGATAAAGCGATGGCAGCAAGGCTTGTTGTGATAATAGATTTAAAATTGTGTTTCATGTTTTTATTTATATGGATTTTTATATATGTTCAATTCGTTAGTGATTACTGTTTTCAACATCAAATCTACGGAAAAATATTTCTAAAAGCTATATTTTGCATTTATTATCCGGTATTTAATATTTATTAGCTTGAAAATGCTTGACAAACGCTTGCGTTAGCTATATTTTTGCATCGTGGTTTTTTCATAATAGTATTAGATTTAAGGTTAACAAAGTTTGATTAGGGGTTGTCGTGAGACAGCCTTTAATTGTTTATAGGGGTTTTGTTTCTTTCTTATCTTTATTAAATGTCCTTCCAATAGCAAATAAAACGAAAATATTTGAAAACAGAAATAAACTATACTATTATCCGAATATACTTTCTCTGAATTTATTTAGATTTGCCAACTGAATAAAAATAATCATATTATATGAAAAAGCAGTTTTTTTTATGTTTAGGCTGTTTGCTTCTTATTTTCTTTTCTTCTGGCTTTTTGCAAGCCCAGGAAATGCAGCCTCTACCAATCGACCCAAAGGTCAGATACGGAAAGTTGGACAATGGTTTGACTTATTATATCAGGCACAATGAGCTGCCGGAAAACAGAGCTGATTTTTATATCGCGCAGAATGTTGGTTCGGTTTTGGAGGAAGACAATCAGGCTGGTCTTGCTCACTTCCTTGAACATATGGCTTTCAACGGCACAAAGAATTTCCCGGAAAATGGAATTGACAAATATCTCCAAAGCGTTGGTATGCGAATGGGAGAAAACCTGAATGCATATACATCATTCGACGAAACTGTATATACAATAATCAATGCTCCTGTTGATAAGCCTAATGTTGTGGACAGTTGTTTGCTTATACTTCACGACTGGTCCAATTCTCTTGCTCTTACTGATTCAATGATTGAGAAAGAGCGAGGAATTATCCGTGAAGAATGGCGAACCAGACGTGATGCCAGCCAAAGACTTCTGGAAAAGCAGTTGCAACAAATGTTTCCCGGGAACAAATATGCCAACAGAATTCCAATCGGTTCGATAGATGTGATAAACAATTTCAAGCCCGAAGAACTGAGAGCATACTATAAGAAATGGTATCGTCCGGATTTGCAGGCTATAATTGTTGTTGGTGATGTGGATGTTGATACTGTTGAGAAAACAATAAAGAATATGTTTTCAGATATTCCGGCCCCGGTTAATCCTGCAAAACGCGAATATGTGTCTGTAGCAGACAATGACGAGCCTATAGTTTCCATTGCAACAGATAAAGAAGCATCGAGCACAATAATCTATATTTATCATAAATATGACCCGATGCCAACTCAGCTTCGTTCAACTGCCGCAGGTTTGATAACTGATTATATCTCTGCCGTATGTTCTCAGATTTTGAATGAAAGACTTGAAGCATTGCTTCACCAGGCAAATCCTCCATTCGTATATGCTGAGGCTTATGACGGTGATTTTATGGTGGCGCGTACGAAAGATGCATTTACAATTGCGGCTATAGCAAAAGAAGGTGAGATAGACTCTACAATGACAGCTCTTGTCCGTGAGATGGAGCGTGCCCGTCAGTTCGGCTTCACTGTTTCAGAGTATGAAAGAGCTAAAATAAATATACTGAAACAATACGAATCAGCTTTCAATGAGCGTGACAAGCAGAAGAACAGCTCTTATACCAAGGAATATGTCAACCATTTCACCGAAGGCGG
Organism: uncultured Parabacteroides sp.; assembly: GCA_949295065.1. Classification (GTDB taxonomy): domain Bacteria; phylum Bacteroidota; class Bacteroidia; order Bacteroidales; family Tannerellaceae; genus Parabacteroides. The sequence continues at coordinate 22,853 of CASFJQ010000001.1, forward strand.
ATATATTCCCGGAATAGAAACTGAATATACTCTTATCAATCAGATTGCTCCTAATATTACAGTAGAACAGATAAATCAGTATATAGCTCAGATAATAGGAGAGAAGAATATAGTCCTTGCCCTTAGCGGTCCGGAGAAAGATGGATTAGTTTATCCGACTGAGGCGGAACTTCTGGAAATGTTCAACAAAGCAAGAAGCCAGAAAGTGGAACCTTATAAGGAAGAGGTAAACAATGACCCGCTTATTCCTGAACTTCCTGCTCCCGGAAAAATCGTCAAAGAAGAACACGATGGTTTGTTTGACGCAACAGTTCTTACATTGAGTAATGGTGTTCGTGTGGTTCTTAAGCCAACAGAGTATAAGAAAGACGAGATACAGATGACTGCAACCAGTCCGGGCGGAAGCTTTATGGTCGGAATTGATGATGCGAAGAATATGAAAGTGTTCAATTCTGTTATCGGACTTGGTGGTTTGGGTAACTTCTCTGCAATTGACTTGAGTAAAAAATTGGCAGGAAAGAAAGTTTCTTGCTCCGCTTCGCTTGGTGTTGACAATGAAAGCCTGAACGGTTATGCTTCGCCGGATGATGTTAAAACATTGTTCGAGTTGATTTATCTTGCAATGACTTCGCCGCGTATGGATAATGACGCTTATGCTTCATTCGAGAACAGAATGAAAGCGCAGTTGGAAAATGCTAAGCTCGATCCGTCAACAGCGTTGAACGATACTATCTCAAAGGTTGTCTATAACAATCATCCACGTGCTGTTTCACTTGAGGCAGAAGATTTCGATAAGATTAGTTATCAGCGCATACTTGATATTTATAAGGAAAGATATGGCGATGCTTCCGACTTTACTTTCACATTTGTAGGTAATTTGAATGTGGACAGCATCCGTCCGTATATTGAGCAATATCTTGCCACTTTGCCTGCCAACGGACGTGTGGACAAGCCATCACCGGATGCTCTGCCTAAAATAATGAAAGGCAAATTGGAGAATCATTTCAGCCGTGAGATGCAAACTCCTAAATCGTCTGTGTTCCAGCTTTATTCCGGAAAAAGCGAATATAACTTGAAGAATTTGCTTACAGCTTCGTTGCTGAGCCAGATTCTGGATCTTGTATATACCGAAACTATTCGCGAGGCAGAAGGCGGAAGTTATGGTGTTTATGCCGGCGTTTCGTTGAATGATTTCCCGAAAGGACAAACAACATTGCAGGTGTTTTTTGACACTGACCCTGAGAAATGGGAGAATATGGTCAGAATTGTTGATGAAGAGATTCAGCGTATTATCAGCGAAGGTCCGAAATCTGAACATCTTACAAAGAGCCGTGATAATATGCTTAAACGCCATAACGAGCGTTTGCAGGAAAACTCTTATTGGCTGAACGTAATAGATTCTTATTATTTCCGAGGTTTGGATGCCTATACCAATTATAAAGAAACACTTGAAAGCATTACCGCTGACGATATAAAGAAATTTATGAGTGATTTCATCAGTCAGGGCAATTGTGTGGAAGTTGTGATGGGACCGAAATAATATAATCTGAATAGAAACTAAAAAGGCACCGTAAATACAAGCAGCTGTATTTACGATGCCTTTTTTACTATAATCTTGTCAACTTGTATCTGAAGCCTTGTCAACTATATAATTATTTCAATTTCGACATAAACTTCTCTCTGTCCACAATATATCTTATATGAGTTCCTTCGCCAACAATGCCTTTAGTATCCGATGCCGAAACTTCGAAAGTAAGTTTGCGTCCGTCAATCTCTTTAAGAACGGCAGTTGCTGTAACTGTTTCCCCAATTGCAGAAGGCTTTACATGGCTTGTCTGCATCATTGCTCCCACCGTGGTTGAACCTTCCGGAAGAGAATCTGCCACAGCTTTCATTGCCGCATTTTCCATAAGAGCAACCATTGCCGGAGTTGCGAACACTTCCAAATCGCCTGAACCCAATGTAATTGCCAGATTATCTTTGTTTACTACAACACTGCTGCTGAATTTTAATCCTGTTTCCATAAAATAATAGTTATGTTATATAATTTCTTCTTTTTCCTTCTGATAAAAATCATTGCCGCCGGGACGCTGGAAAACTTGCAGCCCGAATTTCGGTACGATGGCAATTATGTAATTGAACAAGTCTGCCTGAATGTTTTCATAAGCAATCCAATCCTTTTCCTTTGAAAAACAGTAAATCTCCATAGGTAATCCTTCAGGTGTCGGCTGCATTTGGCGGAACATCAGCGTCATGTCGTTGTTCACGTCCTTATGTTTCTGCAGGAACGAGATTACATGTCTGCGGAAAACCTCAAGGTTGACAGTCTTTTCATCAACTTCCATGTCTTCCGGTATCAAACCATGTTCTTTATATCTTTTTATTTCTTCTGCGGAGCAGAAATGCACCGTACGCATATCCACATTTAGTGAGCGTTTTATCCGTCTTCCGTCGCTCTCACGCATTCCTCGCCAGTTCTGGAATGAATCACTGACAAGAACATACGGCGGAATTGTGGTTATTGTTTTGTCGAAGTTCTGAACCTTCACTGTTGTCAGCGACACTTCCACCACAGTTCCGTCAGCTCCGTATTTAGGCATCGTAATCCAGTCGCCCGGTCGAAGCATATCATTTGCCGAAAGCTGCACTCCTGCCACCAGTCCGAGGATACTGTCCTTGAAAATCAACATCAGAATTGCTGCCGAAGCACCGAGTCCCGCAAGTATTGACGTGGCGTCTCTGTCAATCAATATACTTATTATCAGAATTATTCCTACAGCTATGGCTATCAGATTAATCATCTGGTAAATACCTTTAAGCGGTCGGTTTCGCAAACGCTCATGCTCGTTCGAAATATCGTTGAGGGTGTTCATGAACAAATTTATCAGCTTGAGCACCATAACAATGAGATAAATCATACAAGCTTTCTGTGAAATCTCCTGCAACATAGGTTGTTTGAAGAACAGAAGAGGAAGGAACATATACCATATAATAGGTGGTATGATTCGGCTGAGAGCTGTAAGCATACTGCTACTGAACAAATAATCGTCCCATGTCACTTTTGTCTTTTCAGCAATTCGTTGTACCACAGGCATAACGAGGTGTCTGAATATTCTGGTAACAACAAAAGATGTGACGAGAATTACAATGAAAATCACAGCCCTTGTTCCCAAATCCACATGTTGGTTCTGTATGCCCAGCTCAGTCATTTCATTGGCAATAAGATTGTTAAGCTCGTTCATATAATTCATTTCTATTTAGTGTTTGTAATATTGAAGATACATAATAGTTACGACATATTATATTTTTATTCTTTAAAAATAATAAGTGTATGTTTAATAGGTTGATTTATATATACTTGCATTTTCAGCCTTTTTTTATTGGCTGGAAAACTTTTTTCACAATATATGAAAAAGAAATTTCATAATATATGAAAAAAATTTTTCACAATATATGGAAAAAGTTTTTCATAATATATGGAAATAAAATTTCATTGAGATAAAAAATCATGTTAATATTTAGTTTGATTACAAAGAGTTAAAAACTAGTTTATGAATGAAGCATCCTTATCCGAGGATTAATTATAGGGATTATCATTTTTTCTGATAAGAAACAGATGTTTTATTGATAATTTAGTTTTGATTGAATTTTATATTAAGTTCAGACTTTTGCCTTTTTATATGTTGAATAATATAATATTTTGAAAGATATAATAGTTTTTTATAGTCAAAATGATTATAAGGTGTTTTTTGTGGCTGTTAAGTATTATGTTAATATATAATTTTTAACTATTAGAAATGTTACTGTTTGATAAAAATAGCATTATATATTGCCAATACTTTATGATACACAAATAAATGATAAACAATAGGATTATCCAATATATAAATTAAGGATTTTCTTATTACTATAAGATATTCAGATGTTTGGAAGTAATTTTTGGCAAAATATATTTCCTTGTGTTGTTATAAATACAATATAATATTGATTAACCGTGTTTCATATAGTTTTAAACAATGAGTAATAAATAGAATAAAAACGGCTTAAAAGAAAAGAAATAATTTTTTATAGCCGCTGATATTTGCCAAAATAAGAGTTTGAAAAAACAATAGTTGATCTTAATAAACAAAAGAGTATGAAAAAAAAGAGTAATTTGATCCCAGTTAAGCAGTTGTGCGTTGGGATCTCTCTGAGTTGTTTGGCTGTAGGCGTTAATGCTGCACCAATCGACGCTTCAGCTAAGGCTGAGAATAATGCTGTAAGTGTTACTCAACAAACCAAGAAAATCTCTGGTGTTGTTGTTGATAATGCTGGTATTCCTGTAATTGGTGTCAATGTCGTTCAGAAAGGAACAACAAATGGTGTGATTACAGACTTGGACGGAAACTTTTCATTGGAAGTTCCAGCCGGAGCAACTGTTGAAGTTAGTTATATAGGTTATACTACACAGGAATTCGTTGTAAGCGGAAATCAAACTACATTTGACATTAAATTGGTTGAAGACACTCAGAAGCTTGACGAAGTTGTTGTTACTGCATTGGGTATCAAACGTCAGTCTCGTTCTTTGGGTTATTCAACAACTCAGGTTGGTGGTGAAGACTTCACAATGGCCCGCGACCCGAACTTGGGTAACGCATTGTCCGGTAAGGTTGCCGGTGTAAGTGTATCAGGTAACTCAACTGGTAGTGGTGGTTCTTCACGTGTCGTAATCCGTGGTAACGCATCATTGACAGGTAACAACATGCCATTGTATGTTGTTGACGGTGTTCCATTCAGCAACCAGAACTTGGGTAGTGCAGGTTACTTGGGGTGGTTTGGATATGGGTGATGGTTTGAACAACATCAACCCTGATGATATCGAAAGCATCCAGGTGTTGAAAGGTGCTGCTGCTTCTGCATTGTATGGTTATCGTGGTGGTAACGGTGCTATCTTGATTACAACAAAATCAGGTAAGAAAGGTAAACCTATAAGTATTGAATTCAACAACAACTTGACATTTAATACAATCTATGATTACCGTGATTATCAGAAGGTATTTGGTCAGGGAACATACGGTAGCCGTCCAACAGATATCAACTCAGCTAAATCTTCAGAAATGTATAGCTAGGGTGATGTTATGGATGGTGGAGATGCCGTAAACTTCTTGGGTAATACATATAAATATTCATATGTAGATAACTGGGATAGTTTTTATCGTACAGGTATCAACAACTCAACATCTGCTTCAATCAGCGGTGCAGGCGACAAGATTACTTATCGTTTTGGTATTTCAAATATTACAGAAAGAAGTATTCTTCCAAATGCAGGCAACAGCCAGCAGGGTATCAATATGAACACTACATATGATATCTTCAAGAATTTGCATTTGATGGTTAATGCCAACTATGTATTTGAAAAATTCAATGGCCGTTCAAACTTGTCTGATGGTAACGGTAACACCAACGCATCTTTGATTCACCGTGGTAACTCATTTGATATCCGCTGGTTGGAACGTGGTGGCGAAGGCTGCGATTGGGGTACTAATCCTGATGGTTCTGAAATGCTTGGTGGTACTAACGTATATTTCAACAACCCATACTGGTTGCAGTATCGCAAGACTAACGAAATGAACAAGAACCGTTTGACTGGATCTATGACATTGAAGTGGGACATCACAGACTGGTTGTATGCTCAGGGAGCTGTTCAGCGTGATGGTTACAGCTTGGATTTCAAACAGGTGCAGCTGCCGATCCTAACGGTTGGTTGACTGAATATTCAAAGAACTTCTCTGAAATGAACTTGAACTATTTGATCGGTTTCGACAAAGAGTTCGGTGATTGGTCAGTTTCAGCTTCTTTGGGTGGTAACCGCCAGCGTACAATAACAAAACAATATACTCCGAGTGACGGCGGACGTCCTTTCATCGTTGATGGTTTGTGGTCTGTAAACAACTTGGGTGATAAGCGTGCTGCTAAAACATATCTTGAATACCAGGTTAACTCTGTTTATGCAACTGCAGACTTCGGTTGGAAGAATCAGGTGTTCTTGAACTTGACAGGACGTAACGACTGGTTCTCAACATTGTCACCACAGAACAATAGTTTCTTCTATCCGTCTGTAACATTGTCTTGGGTGTTCACAGATACATTCGATATTCCGGAGTGGTTCAACTTCGGAAAGGTTCGTGCTTCTTATGCTTCTGCATCAAACGGTACTGACCCATATAAGAACTTGCTGCTTTATAAGTTGAGAGATTATACAGTTAATGGTCAGCACACAGTTACTCAGAACAATAATGACCAGTATCCAAATCCGGGATTGAAACCTGTAAGCATTTCTGAATGGGAAGCAGGTTTGAATTTGTCATTCTTCCACAACCGTTTGACATTTGATATGGCATACTATGTGAAGAATACTAAGGATGATATCGCAGTTGTTTCAACTTCTTCTGCATCAGGTTATAGCTCAAAGGTTATGAACGTAGGTGAAATCAGAAACAAAGGTTTCGAATTTATGGTAGATTTCGTTCCTGTTCAGACTAGAGACTTCATGTGGAACTCAACATTCAACTTTGCCTTGAACGACAGTGAAGTTCTTTATCTTGGTGAAGGTGTTAAGATGTTGCAGATTGATGGTGCTACATCACGTTCAGGTAACGTATCTGTTCAGAACGTAGTTGGTTCTTCTTATGGTGAGTTGATTGGTTATAAATACAAACGTGACCCTCAGGGCAATATCGTTTTCAATAATGGTATTCCACAGAGAGAAGATGAATTGTCAAGCCTTGGTAATGGTGTTTACAAATTCACTGGTGGTTGGTCAAATACATTCAAGTATAAAGACTTCTCACTCTCATTCTTGTTAGACTTCAAAGCAGGTGCTGATATCTTCTCAGGAACAAACTATTCATTGTATAGCGAAGGTTTGCACAAGAATACATTGGTTGGTCGTACAGCTGAAAATCCTGGTGGAAGCATCGTTGGTGAAGGTGTAATGCTTGACGCTAATGGAAACTATGTTCCAAATACAGTAGCTGTAGATGCTCAGACATATTATAAGGGTATTTGTAATAACAATATTGGCGAAGAATTCGTTTATAATGCTAGTTTCTTGAAATTGCGTGAATTGTCATTCGGATACGAATTCCCGAAATCACTTTTGGAAAAGATGAAAGTTGTTAAAGGTTTGAATGTTTCATTGGTTGGTCGTAACCTTTGGACAATTATCAAACATACTGACAACATCGATCCGGAAGCTGCATATAACAACACAAACGGTCAGGGTCTTTAACTCAATGGTTATCCTGCAACAAGAAGCGTAGGTTTCAATGTTAATGTTAAATTTTAAATCTTTGGAGTAAACAATTATGAACAAATATATTAAATATGCTTTCGCTGCAGCGTCATTGGTTTTTGCTTCTACAAGTTGTAGCGATTTCGGAGATACTAATATTGATCCGGAGCACATGAACGAAGGAAATGTTCCTTACGAAATGCTATTCACCAATGCACAGCATCAGGTGATGGGTTCTGACTGGGACGTTTGGCGTAATGGCTGTATTTATTCAGCACAATGGATGCAGCATGTGTCATCAATTAGAAACTGGTGGAACTATAGTTTATATGCATATAGCGAAGGTTATTCTTCAGCATATTGGGGAATCTACAGTGGCGACCGTGGCGCTCTTCGCGATGTAACAACTGTTATGGATTTGTGGAAAGACCAGGAAGGTTATGAACTTGACTACAACATGGCACGTATCGTACGTGTTTACGGTATGCACCGTATGACAGACCTTTATGGTGATATCCCATATTCTCAGGCAGGTCGCCCTAACGAATATTCATATCCGGTTTATGATGCTCAGAAAGACATCTATATGGATATGTTGAAAGAGCTTGACGAAGCACAGGCTAATCTTAAGGCTGGTGGTGTTGCTAAGGTTGGTAAACAGGATGTTTATTTCCAGGGTGACGCAGAAAAGTGGGTTAAGTTTGCCAACTCTTTGATGTTGCGTATTGCTATGCGTATGTCAAAAGTAGAACCGGAAACTGCTAAGACTTGGGTTAACAAAGCTGTTTCTAATGGTTTGATTACTTCAAACGCTGATAATGTTAAGTTGGATCACCCAGCTGGTGTTACAACAGATGACTCTTCTGAACCATATGCTAAGATTTATTCACATGAAGACCGTGGAGAGTTTTTTGTGAGTGAATATTTTGTAAATATGCTTAAGGAAACATCAGATCCACGTTTGTCTTTGATTACAACCGTTTGTGAAGACCCTACTATTTCAGTTCAGGATGCAAGCAATTATCAGTATGGTAATTCAGACCCTGCAATTCAGAAAGGTTTACCTTGTGGTTACAGCAATGATAAGACTAATGAATGGTTTATTGGTATAGATTATCCAGAATTTAAGGATGACAAATATCTTGATAATTATAGAAGTGTTTATTCAACTATCAACCGTTATACTTATTCAAACCCAACTTCTCCGTCATTTATCGTGACTTATGCACAGACACAGCTTCTTCTTGCTGAAGCAGCAGTTCGTGGTTGGATAAGCGGTGATGCAAAGACTTATTATGAAACTGGTGTTCGTGCAGCTATGGAACAGTTCTCTCAGTTCCCAAATGCAACATCTTTGTATAATCAGTATTTGACATCAGATGCAATTGATGCTTATTTGGCTAATAATCCGTTTGATGGTTCTTTGAAACAGATCAATACTCAGTATTGGATTAACTGTTTCTGTGACGAGTATGAAACATTCGCAAACTGGCGTCGTTCCGGTTATCCTGAACTGGTTCCGGTTAAGAACGCTAAAACTTACGGATTGTGTGCAACAGATGGTTCTATTCCACGCCGTTTCACATATCCTTCAACAGAATCCCAGGTAAACAGCGATAACTATAATAGCGCAGTGTCAAAACTTGAACATGGCGATACATTTATGTCGCGTGTATGGTGGGATACAAAATAATTTATATATTTGATAGATTGTAGTAAAAGAGACTATGGTAACAACCATAGCCTCTTTTCTAATTTTATAAGGTGTGTCCTTTATGTTTTGAAACACAAAAAGTTCTATATTTGCAGCTGATAAAAGCGTATTAGGAAATGTTTGAAGGATATATAGGCATACATTTGTGGAACGAGCAGCAAGTTAATGATTTGATGTTTGCTATGCTTTTGCTGTCCTTTTCGTTTTTTGCTTTGGGATTCCGAAATAATTATCATCTTTTTTTTAGAGTGGCAAAAGAGGCTTGGTCTGTTAAGTCCCGTCAGAACCTTTTCGAGTCAAATGTGAAGGACAGTTTTCTTTTCCGCATATATTTGCTTATACAACCTTTATTCCTTTGTTCAGTAATTCTATATGTTGAGATGAAGAACTTGGGAAAGGTTGATTTCAGCGATCCATTACTTGTGCTTACATGTATAGGAATAAATTTCCTTGTATTTGCCATTTTCTTTATAGTTAAGCAATTGTTTTATTTTCTTTGGGGATATGTGTTTGCCGAAAAGGAACAATATGATAATTGCCGAAGCTGCTATAATTCGATTTTCAGTCTATGGGGAGTATCGCTATATCTGCCATCTTTATGGATTGTTTTTGTTGGTAATAAACATATTTTACCGGTGATTATGTTCGTTTCTCTCTATTTTTTATCACGTTTTGCAATAATTTACAAGATAATTCGCATATTTCACATTAGAAATAAAGGAATATTCTACATAAGTTTGTACCTTTGTGCCCAAGAAATTCTGCCTTTGTACTTTTTATACAGAGGCATTGTTTATTTGTATAACTTTATTGGTTAAAAGTGCTATATGGCATTAAGCATTAAAAAACTATTAGTATCACAGCCCAAGCCAACGTCTGAAAAGTCTCCTTATTTTGACATTGCAGAAAAGTATGGTGTGGAAATTAATTTCCGTCCTTTCATTAAGGTGGAACCCCTTTCGTCAAAAGAGTTCAGACAGCAGAAAGTCTCAATATTGGACTATACAGCAGTAGTTTTCACTGCAAAAACGGCTATCGACCACTTCTTCCATTTGTGTGAAGAGTTAAGAGTTACTATCCCTGAAACCATGAAATATTTCTGTATGACAGAAGCTATAGCTGTTTATTTGCAGAAGTATATAGTTTACAGAAAGAGAAAAATCTTTTTCTCACAGGTTGGTAAACAAGATGATTTGGTTAATATTATCGCCAAACATGCTAAAGAAAAATATCTTGTTCCAGTATCAGATGTTCACAAAGACGATTTGCGCAAGATGCTTGAAGCAAAGAAAATAATCTTCAAGGAAGCCATAATGTATCGTACTGTGAGCAACGATTTTACAGCAGATGAGAAATTTGACTACGATATGCTTGTGTTCTTCAGTCCGGCAGGAATATCATCTTTGATGAAGAATTTCCCAAAATTTGAACAAGGCGATATCAGAATTGGTTGCTTCGGTCCATCTACTGCTAAAGCTGTAAAAGAAGCTGGGTTGCGACTTGATGTTGAAGCTCCGACGCCTGCAGCTCCATCAATGACTGCTGCTTTGGAACAATATCTGAAGAAAGAATCGGGAGAAAAATAATGACTGAAAGAAAATATACTCTTTCAAAAGTAGAACGCCTGTCATGGAAACGCTATATAGACCTTCTGTTTGAAAAAGGAGAATCATTTGTGGCGTTTCCATTGCGGGTTGTTTTTTTAACTTTAAGCAAAGATGAAGAATTGCCCGCTGTTTCTTCCATCCTGATTAGTGTTTCGAAGAAAAAGTTCAAACGTGCGGTGAAGCGTAATTTGGTTAAGCGCCAGGTTCGTGAAGCATATCGTGTACGTAAGTATGAACTTATCGATTCCCTCGCTTGTAATGACAAAAAGATTCTTGTTGGCTTTATTTATATTGAAAAAGAGATAAGACCATTTGCTGATATTGAAAAAGCTATGACTAAAGCTATACGCTTATTAAGGGAGAAAAATGGATTATGAAACGCCTTTTGACTGCAATATTGTTGGTTCCTGTTTATTTCTATAAATATTGTATATCTCCATTAACTCCTCCTTCATGCCGTTTTACTCCAACTTGTTCTGAATATGCAGTGCAGGCATTAAAAAAGCATGGTCCGTTTAAAGGTCTTTATTTGACAGTTCGCCGTCTTATGAGATGTCATCCTTGGGGTGGAAGCGGATATGATCCTGTTCCTTGAGAAAACTGTTGTTATGAAGATAAATATACACACACATAAAGTTTCAACCTTAGAAAAGAATGCTGATACTATTGAGATTGTTAATCATATTATCAATACTTCTTCAGTTGAATTTCAAGGGAAATATGTTTCTTTAGGAATACATCCATGGTATATAAATAATCCTGATGAACAATTAAGAATTTTAGAGGAACAACTTGCTTCAAATCCCAATATAATAGCTGTTGGTGAGGCAGGATTGGACAAACTGCGTGGATGTGATTTGGATATTCAATGCGATATTTTCGAGAAACAGGCATTGTTGGCTGAGCAATATTCAAAGCCGTTGATTATTCATTGCGTAAAGGCTTTTGACGAACTATTGGCTTTGAAGAAAAAAATGAAACCTTCAGTTCCTTGGGTTATTCATGGATTCAGGGGAAATCATATCCAGGCCCAGCAGCTTGTGAAAAATAGTCTTATTTTATCTTTTGGACCAATGTTCAATCTTCAAGCCCTGAAAGCCGTTTGGAATGATGTTTTCTTTCTTGAAACAGATGATAATGATACTACAATAACTGAAGTCTATAAATTTGTAGCTTTGGCTATGGATGTGAGTATTGATGATTTGGAGAAAGAGATTGAGAAGAAATTTCTTTATCTGAAGTCGTTTATATAAAATCATTAAGAATCACATGATTTAACTGATTTTTATGCTTATATGTTGTGTGTGAAACTTGCTCTTGAAAACTTCTTGTATAGAAATAATGGCATTCAATATGTGTAGGCACTTCCGGCTATGCTTTACGGTCCACTGTTTGTCTAACTATATTTATTATATCACATACTCTTCCTAATCCTCACAAACTTTTTCTGATAAGCAGAAGGAGTTTGTGATGTGACAGTTTTGAAACAACGGTCGAAATGCGCCATATTATCATAGCCACATTCATAAGCAATCTGGCCTACTGACATATCAGTCCAGGAGAGAAGTTTACAGGCATATGAAATTCGCATTTCCATTATATATTGCCCCAAAGTTTTTCCTGTATTATTCTTGAAATAACGGCAGAAAGCAGCGGGGTTCATAGCCATAAATGAAGCTATATCTTCCAAAGACAGGCGGCTGGTATATTTGGTGTTGAGAAAAGCAATTAATTTCTGCATCTTTCTGTCCTTGAAAAACATTTTCTCCTGCTCGTAGTCCGGAGATGCGGCAAACTCATATTTATCATAGCCCGTGAGACGGTGGAGCAAACTAAGCAGTGATATTATCTGAAGAGCTCCTTCTGCCGTAACTATATTTTTTATATATGACTGCGATTCCAAATCATTTTCCAATGAGAATTTTATTCCACGCTGAGATTCCTTCAGCAAGTCATTTATCTGTGTAAACTGGGAATAATGGGAAAAGGCATAATACATAAAGTCCTTTTCAAACTGTATTATGGCTCCATTTACCCGAAGAGATTCATCTGTTTCATATTCCGGAAGATTCTGCATGCAATGAGGAAGTTCGGAACCGAAAAGAATAAGCGTATTGTCATCAAAATCAATCAGGCTGTCGCCTATCAGGCACTGGCCTTTTCCTTTCTCGACATAAATAAATTCATATTCACCATGGAAATGCCACGGATAAGTGAAATGTGAGTAGTCATAAAAGCGAGCTTTCAAAGGTGTTGTGCTGGATATGGAAAGCTGTTCATTCAATATTTTTTTCATGATGAATAGATGTTTTAAAAGGTAACAAGGCAACAAGTTGACGAGTTGACAAGGTTACGAAGAATTGGCAGCTCGCTCACTTGTTTCCGTCATTTGGCAAATATATACAAAACAATAGCAAAAATACGCAAAACATCGTGTGATTTTCTCTTCTATTTTTGTGATATAAATATAGAGCACAAGGTGACAAGAATATTTGACCCTCTTGTTAACTTGTCTCTGGAACCTTGTTAACTAATAAAACATGAATAATCTATTTGATATAGAAGGAAGAGTTGCCGTGATTACCGGAGGTTCCGGCGTTTTGGGCAGTAATATTGCAGAAGGTTTTCTGAAAGCAGGAGCAAAAGTAATTATTATCGGCGCTCATCAGGAAAGAGTTGACGCTGCTGTGTGCAGACTTAATCAAATAAGCAGCGAGGTTTGGGGCATTGCTTGCAATGTTCTGGATATTGACAGCCTGAAAAGTGTGAAACAGGCGATTTTAGATAAATGGCAGAAAATTGACATTCTGGTAAATGCTGCGGGTGGAAATATTCCCGGCGGAACACTGACTGTTGACCAGAACATATTTGACATGAAAGTTGAAGACCTGAACAAGGTTGTTGACCTGAACCTTTACGGCACTGTTTATCCTTGCCTGGTTTTCGGTGAGATTATGGCGGAACAGGGATATGGCAGCATTGTGAATGTTTCATCAATGGCTGCATACGAATCTATTACCCGTGTGCCGGGATATTCAATGGCGAAAAGCGCGGTTGAAAACTTTACTCGCTGGCTTGCTCAGGAAATGGCTATAAAGTTCTGTGAGAAGATAAGGGTCAATGCTATCGCTCCCGGATTTTTTATCGGTAATCAGAACAGGGCTATTCTTATCAATCCGGATGGTTCGCTGACTGAACGCAGCCAGAAAGTAATTGCCAAAACTCCTATGAAACGTTTTGGTGATATATCTGAGCTTAATGGCGCGGTGCAATTCCTTTGCAGTGATGCTGCAAGCTTCATAACAGGAGCTACATTAGCTGTGGACGGAGGATTCAGCGCATTTAGTGGGGTTTGAATTGAGGAGTCAAGAAGTCAAGAAGTCAAGGAGTTAAGTAGTTAAGTAGTTTTTTAACTCTCAACTTTTAATTTTCAATTTTCAATTTTCAATTTAACATGCTTAAAACTTGGAGATGGTTTGGTAAAAAAGATAAAATCACATTGTCAATGCTCCGACAAATCGGGGTGGAAGGCATTGTGACTGCGTTGCACGAAGTTCCAAACGGAGAGATTTGGACTGAAGAGGCAATCAATGATTTGAAATCATATATAGAATCGTATGGCTTGAAATGGTCGGTGGTTGAAAGTCTGCCGGTTTGTGAGGCTATAAAATATGCCGGTCCTGAAAGAGACGAACTGATTGAGAAATATAAAGTCAGTCTTGCCAATCTGGGCAAATGCGGCGTAAAAACTGTATGTTACAATTTTATGCCGGTTATCGACTGGGTGAGAACTGATTTGAATCATCCTTGGGCTGACGGTTCAACTTCTCTGTATTTCGACAGAGTGAGATTTGCTTATTTCGACACTAAGATTCTTGAAAGAGAGGGTGCGGAAAAAGATTATACTGCTGAAGAGCTTGAAAAGGTTGAAGCTCTGGATAAGGTGATAACAGAGGCTGAAAAAGATGAGCTGATTGACAGTATAATTGTAAAAACTCAAGGTTTCGTAAATGGTAATATTCGCGAGGGAGACAAGAATCCGGTTGCTATTTTCAAGAGATTGCTGGCTCTTTATGAAGGCATTGACCGTGATAAATTGCGCGAAAACATGAGATATTTCCTTGCGGCAATTATGCCGGTTTGCGAAGAATATGGGGTGAATATGTGCGTCCATCCGGATGATCCTCCTTTCCAGATATTGGGTTTGCCACGAATAGTTACGGATGAAGCTGATATTGAATGGTTCCTCAACGCTGTGGACAATCCTCATAACGGATTGACATTCTGCGCCGGCTCACTGAGTGCCGGTGAACATAATGATACAAGAGTGTTGGCTCGCAAATTTGCGAAACGTACTCATTTCGTTCATTTGAGAAGCACTAAAGCTATGCCGGGCGGAAATTTTATTGAAAGTTCACATTTAGAAGGCAGAGGTCATCTTATCGATCTGATTAGAATCTTCGAGAAAGAGAATCCGGGATTGCCTATGCGTGTTGACCACGGCAGAACAATGCTTGGAGATGAGGACAAAGGATATAATGCCGGATATTCATTCCACGGAAGAATGCTTGCGCTGGCTCAGGTTGAGGGGATGATGGCGGTGATTAAGGAGGAGTTAAAGAGTTGATAAAAAAAGATGAAAAAGATAATAACATTTGGAGAAATAATGTTGCGCCTGGCAACACCGGGGTATCTGAGATTTGCCCAGGCAAACAATCTGGAGGCTACTTTTGGCGGTGGGGAGGCAAATGTTGCTGTTTCTCTTGCCAACTATGGAATGGACGCTCAATTTGTAACGCGTCTTCCGAACAACGATATTGCTAAAGCTTGTGTGTGTGATTTACATAAACATGGTGTCAAAACCGACCATATCATTTATGGAGGAGAGCGACTTGGTATTTATTTTCTGGAAACGGGAGCAGTTGCCCGTGCCAGTAAAGTGATTTACGACCGTGCTCATTCTGCTATTTCAGAAATTGAGCCGGGAATGATAGATTGGGAGAAAGTGTTTGACGGTGCAGACTGGTTTCACTGGACAGGTATAACTCCAGCAATCAGTCAGGGTGCGGCAGATGTTTGCCGTGAGGCAATAAAGGCTGCCAACAGAATGGGAGTTGTTGTTTCATGTGATTTGAATTATCGTAAAAATCTTTGGAAATATGGCAAAACAGCATCTGAAGTTATGCCGGAATTAGTTGAAGGATGTGATATTATCCTTGGCAATGAAGAAGATGCAGAGAAAGTGTTCGGTATAAAACCGGAAAATTTTGATGTTACGACAACAGCAGGAGAAGTTAATGCTGCTGAATTTGAAAGTGTGTGCAGTCAGCTTATGCAGCGTTTTCCACGTGCAAAGAAAGTTATCATAACCTTGCGTGGTTCTATAAATGCCAATCACAACACTTGGGGCGGTGTTCTGTATGATGGCTCAACTTTATATCAGTCTCCACGATATGATATAACTCACATCGTGGACCGTGTGGGTGGAGGCGACTCCTTTATGGGAGGTTTGATTTACGGACTGCTTACATATACAGACAATGACCAGCAGGCTCTGAACTTTGCCGTAGCAGCTTCATGCCTGAAGCATACTATTTATGGTGATTACAATATGGTAACAGTTGCCGAAGTAGAAAACTTGATGAAAGGCGACGGTTCTGGTCGTGTTTCAAGATAATATTTTCAGTTATTTTTCTCTTCTCCAATTTATTGCTCACAGCCGTGATATAATCATGGCTGTGAGTTTTTTTATCTTCTTATTCAAAAACTCATTCTTTCTTTTGCACACCTTTTTACTTTACAGTACTTTTACATCAGGAAATCAGAATACAAAATACCACAAATGAAAAAACAAATACTTGCGCAATATTGCAATCCGGTCATTGCCATATTCTTTATTATAGGAAGCTTTTTATTTTTCAATCTGAATTATAAATTCCAATATGCTTTTCTTGAGCAATATTCAATGTTTCAGAACAATTCATTTTATCTTGCCGAAAAGCTTTCTGAACCGGGTGGATTCAATGAATATATCAGCAGTTTTCTGAGTCTTGCATTTATCTATAACGGAGGAGCAGCATTGGTAATAGCATTGCTTTTAGGTATGATTGCATGTCTGTTTCATTTATTCCTGAAAAAAACAGATTCTTCTTCCGGAATATTGGCTGCTTTGATACCTTGTTTTATTTTCTGGGTTTTCCCTCAGGAATCAGTGGCTGTTTTAGTTTCCACAACTTTTTCATTATTAGTCACTTATATTTATACCAACATAAGCAACTATAAATACAGGATACCGGCAGGCTTGCTTCTGATTATTGTTCTTTATTTCATCGCAACACCGGCACATATATTATTCAGTTTGCTATGTCTGATTTATGAGTTATCTGTTAAGGACAACAAAAGGGCTGCAATTGCCGGATTTATAAATCTTGCTCTGGCTTTAATATTACCGCTGGTTGCCATGCGCAGTATCTATATAATTCCTATGCGAGAAGCGTATCTGAGCAAATATTTATGCCATCCGGAGCATGAAGTTCCCGCATCCATATATTTCCTATTATACTCTTTTCCGATAATATCTGTATTGGTGTGGATAACAAGAGGAAAGGTATTTATCAAGAATGAAAATATAAAAGCTATTGCAAATTACATAACTGTAATTGCTGCATCTGTTGTAATCTTCACATACACAAAGAATCCAATGGAACAGGCATACAGATATGACTATTATGCCCGTAATGGTGAATGGGAGAAAATAGTAAAGCACGCCGAAAGACATTCAATCAAAGATATGGACGCTTTGGTTTATCTGAACCTGGCTTTATCTCACACAGGAAGAATGGCATCCGATATGTTCCGTTTTCCACAAATGGGAGAATCCAGCTTTATCACAAAAGATCCAAAAAGCAGAATGGGACTTATTCAGGCTAGTGAAGTTGCCTGGCAAGTGGGGCAGATAAATGCCGCGCAAAGGTTTGCTTTCGTTGGTGTGTTGAGTTCACAGCGTTGTGTGCAGCCACGCCTGATGAAACGGCTGGTTGAAACGTATATAGTGAATGGAGAATACAAGGCTGCCGAGAAATATATCAAAATACTTGAGTCTGCTCCGCATTATTCCAAATGGGCAAAAGAGCAGCGCAATTTGCTCAACGAGAAGAGCAGTAATGAAAGTAAATGGGTTGCCGAAAAAAGAGCTTTAATGCCTATAACAGATAATCCCTTCGATTTGACGGTGAGTTTTCCAAATGCTATAGCATTCCTTATTGATGACCATATCGATAATAAAGCAGCCTTTGACTATGGAATGGGATTTCTACTTATGTATGGAGATATGGGTGCGTTCATTCATTATATGAATCTTATAAAAGGGAAATACAAATCATTGCCAAAACATTATCAAGAGGCTCTATGTCTGTATTATATCGGAATGAAAGCTGATAAAAATGCTTTGGCTTCGTATAATGTGAGCCAGGATATAATGAACCGGTTCATCAGTTTTACACAAAATGTGAGAACTTCGTCTCCGGCTGTGCTTAAGTCGCAATTTGGCGATACGTATTATTATTATTACTTAAAGTTTAGCAATTCCAATTCTAAGTAAACGAGTTGACAAGAAGACAAGTTAACAAGAGTTTTGACCTTGTCAACTTGTATCTGAAGCCTTGTTAACTTTTAAGTTGAGCTTGCGAAACTTAAATTAAATTATTATTCAAGGAAAAAGTAAAAAGTAAGAAACATGAAAAATGAGGCAAAAAATAAAATATTAAGATATGTAATAGTTTCATACCTTATTATACAGACTATCATACTGATATATATTTATGGCAAGAATCTGTTTCTGTCTGAGAATATTCCTGCAGATGCTGTGGTTGAAGATGTCACTCCGGATATTTTCCCGGATTATAAAGATGTGACTGTTCCTTTCAATATTGCGCCGATGAATTTCAGAATCAATTCTCCTGCCGATAAATGTTATGCTAAAATCGGAGAAAAAGAATATTTCGGTGAACAACATATTGAATTTGACAGTAAAGAATGGCACTCTCTATTGGCTGACAACAAAGGGAAATCCCTGAAAGTGGAAATTGCCACAAAATACAATGGGAAATGGACCCGCTGGAAGTCTTTTGATATTCATCTCAGTGATAAACCAATTGACTCACATCTTGCATACAGACTGATTGAGCCCGGATATGAAAAATGGCATATCGTGGGGCTTTACCAGCGTAATCTTGAATCATTTGAAGAAAAAGCAATTATCAGAAATGATATGACCGGTTATAATTGTATTAACTGCCATTCGTTCTGTAACGGAAATCCAGCCCAAATGATGTTTCATATGAGGGCTGCCAATGGAGGAACTTACATAATCGATGGCAATGAGATAACCAAGCTGAACACAAAGACAGACAAGACTATAAGCAATATGACATATCCATATTGGCATCCTTCGGGGAAATATATCACAACTTCTGTAAATGATATCAAGCAGTTCTTTCATTCCGTCAAGGAAAAGAAAATGGAAGTATTTGACCTGGAATCGGATATTGTGATTTATGATGTGGAAAAGAAAGCAATCTTGTCTGAAGCGTCTATCATCACCAAAGAGCATTTCGAAACATTCCCTTCATTCTCGCCAGATGGGAAATGGCTTTATTTCTGCAGTGCAGATTCTACAGAAATGCCTAAAAACTATAATAAGGTGAGATATAATCTGTGCCGTGTAGCTTTTGACGCTGAAAAAGGCAAACTTAATATGCCGATTGATACGTTGGTTAAGGCGGACAGCCTGAGTTATACATTTCCACGTATTTCTCCGGACGGTAAATTTCTGATGTATACAGAAACTGAATACGGGCAATTCCCTATTTGGCATAAAGACGCGGAATTGAGAATGTTGGATCTAAACAATAACAGTCAGGTTGATATTTCAGGACTGAACAGCAGCGACACCGAGAGTTATCATTCATGGAGCAGCAACAGTTCGTGGGTTGTTTTCAGTACAAGAAGAGATAACGGACTTTACACTTTGCCTTATATCGGATTTATCGGTGAAGACGGGAAACCGGGAAAGCCATTCCTTCTGCCTCAAAAGAATCCTGATTTCTATGATTATCAACTTTATTCATTCAATATTCCTGAGTTAATAACAGGGGAAATTGAAGTAAGTCCATACAAAATACAGCAGGTTGCGACTAAAGAAAAACCTCAGAATGTGAAATTTTCAGAGTCCGGGAATTAGTGAAACTACAATTATTAATTTATATTAAACATAAGTAAAAGCCGTGATATAGTATAAACTTAATACGTTTTGCATATGTTATATAATAAAGTATCACTAAAATGAAAACACCATGAAAATTTTATTTGAGATTAAAGAGAACCTGCATGATATCTTGGAACAATTGCTACATTCTGATTTTTGGATTACAGAAGTAGAGGATATTGATGATGAAAAAAGAATCATAAAGATTAGAGACTTTGCTTACCCGCAAGAAGCAAGAGCTGAAGTTACGCCTCAAGGTATATGCCTACAGACAGCATTGTCGAAATACACTTACAGACTATTTGAGAAAGATGGTTCATGCTGGTGTGAATATATAGGAGCATATCGCGGATTTTTGGAACAGAAACTTTTGCCAATACTAACACCAAAAGAAAATCTGCTGGATCAGCCTGTCAGCAGTTCATTACTGGGAGATATGCATAAACCACTGAGAGAATATGCTTTGGATAATCTAAAGCTTAAGAAGTTCAGACAACAGACATTCGGAGATATTGGCTTCTCAAACAGTGATCATCCAAAACGTGTTTACGATGCTTTTATTAAGGAAGATTATATTCCTGAATGATATTTCTTTAAAGTTGACAAGGCTTCAGAGACAAGTTGACAAGGTCAGAACTCTTGCCAACTTGTCAACTTGTCACCTAATAATATATTTCTTTGCAAATTCCTCAGAAATATAATTATCATAACTTTGGCAAACTTCTGCAGAGAAGTCTATTCCACAAGCTATTATTTTACTCCAGATTTCTTTATCAAGATTTGATAAATCCTTACGCCTGATATCATATTTCAGCAAGCCGAATATAATACCGGCATTGAAGTTGTCGCCGGCACCGATTGTACTCAAAGGTTGTATTTTCTTAGAATCGAAATGCTCATCCAAAAGAGATGTGCGTAAATGCACGCCCTTATCGCCATGAGTAGAAATAAAATTATCACAGTAGAACTTAATATTATCCTGATAAACTTCACCCATATCAGTTTTCTTGAACAAGTTATAGAAATCCTCATTCGAACCACGGACTATATCTGAAAACTCAAAATTCTCAAGCACTATTGGCATAAGATGGATGGCTTCATGCGCATGTGCATTGCGGAAATTAGGGTCATAATATATAATTGCCCCACGCTCCTTTGCATACTGAAGGAATTCCAGAACTCTTGGTCGCAGCACCGGATTCAAAGAATAATATGAGCCGAAAATAAAAATATCATCTTCTTCAATAGGAGGAAGAGGAACTTCGAGACGCTGCTTGGGATAATTCTTATAAAATATATAATTAGCATTCTGATTGTCATCAAGAAAGGCTAATGATATCGGACTCTTGCCATCAGGGAAACAATCGACATAATCGGTTGAGATATTATTCTTTCTCATGAAATTACGGATTATCTCACCAACTCTGTCATTCCCTGTCTCACTTATAAAAAGGACTTTCTGCCCCAATCGTCCTAACGATGTCAGTCCATTAAAGACAGAACCGCCGGGAACAGCTGCATGCGGTTGCTCGCCCCGGAAAATTATATCCAATATGGTCTCTCCTATTCCTATTACTTTTCTCATATGATTTTAGTTTTTGAGTTTGTTTGTTTTTTAGTTTATTGGTTCAGGCAGTCCTGACTAATAAAACTCAAACCTATTAACTCTCCCAATTAGTTTTTACTCAGTCTTGCTCTGTTCACGACTCTTATCACCAAGATAGCCACCATGGTGACGTTTTGCATATTCCTTATTGGTAAATTCTATTTCCTTCATTGTTCCAACAACAAGAATATCACCGATAACAGTCATAACCGTAGTTGATGTAGTCGGAGTCAACCCCAGAGGACAAACCTCTGCAGGAGCGCCTGTTGGCAAACATATAGTAGCCTCTTTCGCCAAAGCACTTTCCGGATTACTTGTTATAACAATAAATTGCATATTAGGAGCCAAACCTCGGGTAAGAGATGTAAGTTCAACCAATTCTCGGGTTTTTCCCGAATTGGAAATAAGCAACATTATGTCGTTTTCACGTATTATACCCAAATCTCCATGCTGAGCTTCGCTCGGATGAAGGAAAAAAGCAGGAGTTCCGGTTGAGCTGAAAGTGGTAGCAATATTCATCGCTATCTGCCCGGCTTTTCCCATTCCGCTGGTAATGAGCTTTCCTCCTTTTTTATGAACCTGTTCAACAATAAGTTTTACTGCATTATCATAAGCTTCAGAAACTGGAATATTCCTTACTGCTTCAGATTCTCTCACAAGGATAGAAATTATATCGTCTTGCTTCATTTTATTTTGTTATGATTAAGTTTCCACAAATGTATAACATTTGAGCAACGAAGCAAAATTACAAATCAGAAAAGCATACTGGCTGTAAGTCCGACGTTAAGAAGACTCAAATCAGCGGACATGAAGTCTCCGGACAATGTTGTGTATGTATAGTTTGTATATAAACGCAATCCCATAGTTGGCGATACTTGTCCCAACAATGAAAGTCCGGCCTGAGCTGCAAAACCTCTTTTCTTCAAATCATCGTTCAACAATAAATTGCCTGAACCCAGATGTAACTTTGCGTTCCAAAATATGCGAGGGCAAATGCAGGCTGTATATTCAGGACCGACAAAAAACAATGCACTTCCCAATGTACCTTTATCTTTGCTGATTTTAGCCGTCATTATTGTTGTGCTTCCTCCTATTCCCCAACCCGACTTAAAATAATAAGCACCAGCCAATGATGTATTCATTCCCTGATACGGATTTACTCTCTGTCCGTCAATATAAAAAGAGTGAGGGAAAATGCAGCTGTAACCTACAGAATATTCGAGATATGATGATACAGCTGTATAATCATAATCGGAATTATAAAATCCATGCTGAAGTTTGTTTTTCTTAAATATCAAATCAGATAAAAAATATCCCAGTTCAGTTGAAAATATACCTACTCCTGCACCGAAAAGGACATCAGACATCCAGTGTCTGTTATTAAGCATTCTGCCTACAGCAACTAAAGATGCACAACCATATGAACCTATACCGACCCAAGAACTTAACTCTCCATATTCTTTATAAAACATTGTGGCAGACATGAATGCTGTTGCTGTATGTCCGGATGGGAATGAATTTCTCTTGCTGTTATCCGGACGCATTCTTTTAACAGTATATTTCAGTCCGTTTACTATTCCCGCCATTGTTGCTGCAGATATTACATCTGCAGTGAGCATCTCAGCCCACGAACTTCGGCCTTCAACTCCTGCAATCTTCATACCGAACATTGCAGCCATAGGAACATATTGGATATAATCATCATATTTATTCTTGAAAGACGACAAATGAAAATCTCGTGTTTCCTTCACTCGATAATCAATTGTTGTTGCAAGCGCACTGGCTGCAAATAGAGGAATGGCACTTTTTGTAATAGCGTAAGCATTAGTAGAACGCAGTTTTTCTATTGTAGTTTGAGATTCTTCATGATTGACAAACAATGTATCTGAAACAGATTGAGATTTCAAGTCTATCGGTTTTATCAATGATATCAAAGTGATCAGAATTAAAATTACTTTAGAAAGGTTTATCATATGAATTAACATGTTACTATTTCTAGAATTTAGTCTTGTAAAATTGTATCTGGCAAAACTTCAGATTTTTAATAATGCAAAAGTAGTGATAAATGTTATACCTTTGCATGCTGTAAATATGAAAACTATGAATCATTATTTTTCACATACACTGCCAAACGGACTTAGATTGGTGCATCTTCCTTCGTCTTCGAATGTGGCTTATTGCGGATTTGCTGTAAATGCTGGAACCAGAGACGAATTGCCTGAAGAATATGGGATGGCTCACTTCGTTGAACATATGCTTTTCAAAGGGACAAGGAAAAGAAAGGCTTGGCACATCCTGAACAGGATGGAAAATGTTGGTGGTGAATTGAATGCCTATACTACAAAAGAAGAAACTTTTGTCTATTCCATTTTTCTGGAAGAACATTTCCAGAGAGCTTTGGAACTTCAGGCAGATTTGATTTTCAATTCCATTTTCCCAGAGCATGAAATAGAAAAAGAGGTGGATGTCATACTTGATGAAATTAATTCATACGAGGACAGTCCTTCGGAACTGATATTTGATGATTTTGAAAATAAGGTTTTTTCAGGTCATGCTTTGGGACATAATATTTTGGGTGACGAGAAATCTCTTCTGACATTCGATTCAAACTCCGGCTGTTCTTTTATGCGCCGATTCTATACTCCAGGAAATATGGTATTGTTCTCGATGGGAAATATCAAGTTCGATAAAATTGTAAAATGGGCAGATAATTTACTGGGTGTAATACAGGATTATAAAGCAGAGACCAATCGTCAAGCTCCGCAAATTGTAGAAGCTTCGCAATCTGTAATCGAAAAAGATACACATCAGGCTCATGTAATAATGGGACAGCGTGCTTTCAGTCTTCACGACGAACAGAGAATATCCTTGTTCCTTCTGAATAATATGCTTGGTGGTCCGGGAATGAACAGCCGTCTGAACGTTGCTTTACGCGAACGCCACGGATTGGTGTATAACGTAGAGTCAAACATAACTTCTTATACTGACACCGGTATTGCCAGCATATATTTTGGTACAGATCCTAAAAACAGGGAAAAGGCAACTCGCCTGGTATGCCGTGAACTGGAATCTCTTTGTGAAAAGCCTTTGGCTGAAAAAAGCATTGCTGCTGCAAAAAAACAGCTGATAGGCCAGATTGGAGTAAGCAATGACAACAAAGAAAGTTTGTTCCTTGGACTTGGGAAAAGTTTCCTGCACTACAACAGATATGATTCTCAGGAAGAAGTGGTGCGACAAATCGAAGCTATCAGTCCAGAAGATATATTTAATGTTGCAAACCAAGTGTTTGCTCCAGACAAACTGTTCAGATTGGTATATTTATAATACTATTCAAGTTTCGCAAGCTCAACTTCCAGATAACAAGTTGACAAGAAGACAAGTTGACAAGAATTTTGGATAATAATTCATGAAATTATAAGTGTTCAGACCTTGTCAACTTGTCTCTGAAACCTTGTCAACTTATAAATCTCTTCACCAGCACTCAGCATTATCCTTCAATTCCGGAATAGATTCTTTTTCGAATACTGGGTCTTTTATTCCTGAGCGTTTCTGCTTCTGATAATCCTGCAAAAGGATGAAAGCTTGTTTGCCAAGCATCAGAATGGCAATTAAGTTACATATAGCCATCAATCCCATGGTTATATCAGCAAGGCTCCACGCCAGATTCAAACTTGCCAAAGCTCCAAACATAACCATTGCGCTAACCAGCAGGCGATACACAATCAATACCCATTGACGTGAAGTAATGAAGCGTATATTTGCTTCGCCATAATAATAGTTTCCAATTATCGAGCTGAATGCAAAAAGCATAATTGTTACAGCAACGAAAATCTCGCCCCAAGAACCGACTTCATTGGTAAGTGCACGCTGAGTAAGCTGAATACCATCCACTTCTCCACCTAAAGGAACATTGCTGAACAATATAATGAAGGCAGTGCACGTACAGATTATCAAAGTATCAGAGAAAACTCCTAGAGCCTGGATCAAACCTTGCTTCACCGGATGTGTAACATGAGCTGTAGCCGCAACATTAGGCGCGGAACCCATTCCCGCCTCATTGCTGAACAATCCACGTTTTATTCCTTGCATCAAAGCAGCTCCAACGCCACCACCCAAAACTTGTTCCCATCCGAAAGCATGACTGATGATAAGCTCTATCACCGACGGAAGTTTCGTTATATTGAACAATACTATTCCCAATGCCAAAACTATATATCCAAGAGCCATAACTGGAACAAGAATACTGCTAACCTTTGCAATACGCTGGATACCGCCGAATATGATAAGCAACGTGAGAACTGTAAGGATTATTCCCATAACAGTCGGATCAAAACCAAAAGCATAATCCCAAGCTGCACATATAGTATTACTTTGCACAGAATTAAATGCAAAGCCAAAGGTAACGGATATAAGTATGGCAAAGAGAATTCCCATCCATCTCTGTCCCAATCCATATTGCATATAATATGCAGGTCCGCCAATGTATGAATCTTTTCCTCGTCTTTTATATAATTGTGCCAAAGTTGATTCCACAAATGCACTTGAAGCTCCCAATAAAGCTATAAGCCACATCCAAAAGACTGCTCCCGGTCCGCCAACGGAAAGCGCTGTTGCCACACCGGCAAGATTTCCTGTTCCAACGCGGCTTGCCAACGAAACAGCAAATGCCTGAAAAGATGATATATGATGCTCCTGACCGTCTTCTTTCCTCGTTGAATCACCAAGCAGACGAATCATTTCTCCTATCATACGGAATTGAACGAAACGAGTGTTTAATGTAAACCATATAGCACAACCTATAAGCATAGCTATAAGGATATAAGACCAAAGTATGTCGTTGGCAAAGGCAATAATTTCGTTCAACTGTTTCATAATGATAATTTATTTGTTCATGTTTCACAGACTCAATTTTAGAAGTTGACAAGGCATCAGAGACAAGTTAACAAGGGAAAAAGATATATCACTTGGTTATAGATTATCCAAAGAATCTTATAATTCTGTTTCTTGTCAACTTGTTAACTTGTCAACTTGTTAACTTGTCAACTTGTTAACTAAAAGTTGAGCTTGCAAAAACTTTAATTATTTACAAAAGTAATGAAAAGCGAACAAGCAGACAACACCGGTAAAAATTACAGAAGAATAGCAGATAAAAAATAAGGGAACAAGATTAAAAATCCTATTCCCTTAAATCCATAAAAATCTATCTATTTATCAACTGTTTCCCTGGAATTTGTTGCTTACTTTAATCAAGTTACAACTGAATGAAACTACGTTAGTAGCTTCCTGCAACATGTTGAGATAAACCATACTTACCTTTGTACTTCCATGCTGGCCCTGTATTCTTCGAAGCTCTTCTTTCTTCAACTGAACAAGTCTGCCATTCAAACGTGCAGATTCGTCAACAAGGGTTTGAAGTATGCTATAATCATTTTTGTCTACCATATCAGCACAACGACCAAGATATGCAGTTATTTCCTGAACTATCTGACGGAAATCTGTCTTCTGAATATCATCAAGCGGATTAAAGTTGTTGTCGATATGTTCTTTACAAGGTTCAGCCAAACGACGGATACTGAATACGATTTCACTTGCAAAGTCATTGCTCTGATAGTAATACAGACCTTTTTCGATAGCAATATCGTGATCCAACTGAGTTACGCCAAGAGTACCAACACGCTTAACCTGCTTCAAGTGAACTTTCTCTTCTTCGATAGCAGACAAAGCTTTTCGAAGTTCTTTAAGATTTTCACTCATAAATGCATTTGAAGAGCGTAACAATATATCTGCTGAGAAACGTAAAACAGAATCAATTTCCTCACGGCTATGTTTACGGAACAAGTTCAAAGCCTCATAAGGATTCTTAGCTTCACGAAGCTGAGAAACTGTTGAGTTAACTTCTTCTTTCAACGCTTCTTTCCTCAATTTTTTCTT
This sequence comes from uncultured Parabacteroides sp., assembly GCA_949295065.1. Lineage (GTDB taxonomy): Bacteria > Bacteroidota > Bacteroidia > Bacteroidales > Tannerellaceae > Parabacteroides. The sequence goes on from CASFJQ010000001.1 coordinate 50,249, forward strand.
ATATTCCAACTGGCTTCTGATCAAAGAATAAACAGCCAAAGCAATCATACCAACTATTGCTGGAATACCACCAATGTGAATCAATATTGCTACGATGAAACAGATTGTAAATGCAGCTCCGGCAGTAATAAACCAACCACCAATTACTGACAATACACCAGTGATACGGAACACAGCACTTTCGCGACCCCATGCACGGTCAGCCAAAGATGTACCCATTGCAACGATAAATGTCACATAAGTTGTTGACAAAGGCAATTTCAAAGAAGTACCAACTGCAATCAGAAGACCAGAAAGAACGACATTCACAGCAGCACGAACCAAGTCGAAACTAGCTTTATCTTCAATAATAATCTGACTGCTGTCAAATCGTTTATCAATCCAAGTTTTTACCGGAGTAGGAACTATGCTTGAAATAACCATTGCTGCATTTGTACAAGTTCTTACCAGAACACGTGCAACCGGAGATGTACCGAAGTTTTCGTCACCATCAGACTGGCGAGACAAATCCAAAGATGTTTTAACAACATTGTGAGCTTTCTTTGAAGTCATCAATGCGATAACCATCACAATACCTGAACCAATCAAGAAATACCAAGGAGTTTTAGCCGGTTCAAGCAACGAAGTCATAAGGAATGTATCAGGAGTAGTTGTTCCACCCTGTGCCATCAAATCCATGTATGAAGAATATCCTGCCAAAGGAACACCGATAAAGTTCACCAAGTCATTTCCGGCAAATGCCATAGCCAAAGCAAATGTACCCATAAGAATAATAACCTTAAATACATTTACTTTTATCATATGTAGAACCTGCATAAGGATTGTAAAACCAACCATACAACCCAAAACAATCATATCTGTGTTTGCTCTAACGAATTTCACAAACTCTGTTCCTTCAAGGTTACTTCCTTTCAAACCTTTGATAAGCATGAAGTATACTATAGATGTAGCAGCCAAACCACCGAAAATACCTATAAAGTACTTAGCTGTTCTTCTATAGTTGAATGAGAAAATAACACGGGAAATATATTGCACAAGCACACCAAAGAAAAATGCTATAGCAACGGAAAGGAATATACCCAAAATCACTGTCAAAGCTTTGTCTGTGTTCATCAAATCAACCCAAGACAAATCAGGGTCACTAACAGTTTTAATCAATGCGTAAGCAACCGTACCACCAAGCAACTCAAACACCATTGAAACTGTTGTTGATGTCGGCATACCGAGAGAGTTGAAAATATCCAACAAAACCACGTCAGTAAGCATCACTGCTACGAGAATACACATAATCTCGGAGAAATAGAAATACTGCGGTTGATAAATACCGTGACGCGCAATATCCATCATACCATTTGATAATGATGCTCCGGCAAAAACACCGATTGCTGCAATCACCATAATCACTTTAAATGATGCAGCCTTTGAACCAATAGCTGAGTTCAGGAAATTCACCGCATCGTTGCTGACTCCGACTACCAAGTCGAAAACAGCCAGAACAAATAAGAATAATACTAAAATCAGATAAAATGTTTCCATAAGTTATTGGAGTATATGTTTCCGGTATGCAAAGGAAGCCAACTCACATTATATAAACATTTCATATATATTACATTTATGTTACGAAAACGGTTGCCACAAAAAAAGACTGAACCAAAAGCTAAGTGCTAACTTTCGGTCAGTCTTTTATATTCAGAATTAGTCAGTATCGGTATAAATTCCAAAAGTTTTTCAGAAAATAAGTTGATGAGTATTTAAATTAGCACTCCTTGTCAACTTGTATCTGAAACATTGTCAACTATTCTTTACTGTGCTGTAAGTTCAAAAACACGGCTGTTCATTGAAGCCGGAGTGAATGCATACAAACCGACTTTCATAAGATAATCGCCTGAGAATACTTTGCCATTTTGCGCGAAACGTGATTTAGTTCCCGGCATAAGGTTTATTTCTTCTACCTTATATTTCTTGTCGGGATCCAATCCCTGGAATTTTACAGCAAAAGTTTTTTCTGCAAATCTTGGGTGAATATCATATGCGTAAAATACAGCCTTGTCCTTTGATTTGTCAACATGCATAACTGCCATGTGATTTGCATCATAAGGAGAAACCAAACGATAGAAATCTCCGTCAAGGATAACTTTCTTCAATCTATTATAGTTAGCTACTGCATTCTGGCAATAAGTGAGTTCATCGTTGCTCAATTCCTTCAAGCCGATATCGAAACCTAGTTTACACATCATTGCAACATCAACACGGAACTTAATGCTGGCTCTCTTGTTCCAGCTTGTGACGTGTGCACACATAGCCTTTGTCGGGAAGAACTGTGAGAATCCCCACTGTATGTATAATCTTTCAACCGGGTCTGTGTTGTCACTACACCAGAATTCAGTGAAATATTTCAATGCCTCATAGTCGCATCTTGCGCCACCGCCGGAGCAAAGCATCATAGGAACATTTGGATATTTCTCTTTTACTCTTTTAAATACATTATATACGCCACGAACGTGATTTATATACAGATGGTTCTGCTGTTCTTTCAGATAATAAGAATAAATGTTTGTTATTGGGCTGTTGCAATCCCATTTGAAATAAGCTATTTCCGGATTCTCAGTCATAAGTTTATCCACGACGCCAAATACATAATCCTGTACTTCCGGATTGCTTAAATCCAGAACAAGCTGATTACGGTAATAGTATGTTTCTCTGTTTGGCAAATGAATAGCCCATTCAGGATGCTTCTCAAACAATTCACTGCGAGGATTGACCATTTCCGGCTCAATCCAAATACCGAATTTCACACCTGCATCTTTTGCTGCTTTTACAAGTCCCGGCACTCCATTAGGAAGTTTCGATTTCATAGCATCCCAATCACCAAGACCTGCATGGTCGTCGTTGCGCGGATGTTTGTTTCCAAACCAGCCATCATCCAAAAGGAACATATCCACACCAAGATGTTTGGCTTCTTTCATCAATTCGCTCAAAATCTTTTCGTCAAACTTGAAAGAAGTGTTTTCCCAGTTATTCAAAAGAGTAAGGCGGTCTCCTTTCCCGTCTTTCAGCTGATAGTTGCGTGCCCATTCATGGAAATTGCGGCTCGCTTTTCCTTTTCCTTCACTACTGCGGGTGAAAATGAATTCCGGAGTTACAAAAACTTCTCCAGGTTTCAACTCGTACCATGATGCGTAAGGATTTATTCCTGAAATCACACGCAGATTCTTTACATTATCTACCTCGAATGTGAAACGGTAGTTTCCTGTCCAGCCGATTGTTCCCAAAACAACTTCGCCTTCGTTTTCCCTAGCCGGTTCACCAAAGCCAAGTTCAAAGAATGGATATGCATGCATTGCAGCTCTTGAACCCAGTTTTGTGTCAACAATCTTCTTTCCATATTGAAGCTGCTGATGGCTCATCTGCATTTCCTGAGCCCAATCACCGCTGAATTCTGTAAGATAATAACTTGGACGCTCAAAATATATTATTGAAGAAGCATAGCGTGTCAATATGACTGGCTTTTTCTCATTATGGGAAATCTCTGTCCAGGATTTGATGATATTTTCCTTGGCATAAGATATGTAGTGCATTTTTACCTGCAAAGGATAAACATCGTCTTTAAGGATTATTGTTGTCTCTGTTGCATTACCGTCGATATCTTTTGTTTCGCTTGATACGAACTTAAGCAACGTACTCATATTACCATCAGCATGTTTCACTGCCAATGCCGGTTCAAAATAATCTTCCATTCCGGAAGTCATGTATGCTTCCCAACCTCTTGTTGCCGCACTACCGTCAGAGCCTCCACGGGTATATGCCGAGAGATTCTCGAAATCACTCTCGTGCGCCAACTTCTCACCAAGATAAATCTGGTATAAACGTCCATTCGGTGCTGTTGAAAGTATTAAATCTGTTTCTTGTGTAGCAATACGGATGATTTTCCGTGCCGAATCTGCTGCATGTACTGATAGAGAAACAAATGCTATCAGAAAAAAAGAAAGTAGCTGCTTCATGGTTAACAAATTATTAATATTTATGTACAAATATAAAGATATAGATTCAAGTTACCTAATAAATAAGCAATTTATTTACAATTAAACGCAGACTATACAAATACTCTTTTCATTGAAAAAATATGTCCTATCCTGCCAATCTATGGGGTCGGATGTAATTGGAAATATATACGGCCCCACGCCGGATTACTTCTATATATATTCAATATTCCTTTCGGATATATTTTTGTCTCATTTTCTTATTCTGTCTCATTTTCATTTTTTGTATCATTCTCTATACAGGGAGTTTCCGAGCGCAAGTTTCACAGAATCAATAAATATTTGAGCATCAAGCAAATCATGTGATTCAACACTTATTTTCGTGAAACTTGTTATCCTTCACCTCAAATCACGGGAATCACCTGATTTTCATAAGGATTTAAGATATGTGAAACTATAGAAAATAAACTCTTCTGTATATATAGACAGTCAGACAAACAACAAGATAAAAATTTCATGGTATATTTTCCGAAAAAAGCTGCCGACGTTTTTTCAGAAACGTCGGCAGCTTTCTGATGAAACATAGGCAACAATCACTGAGCCTTTTCTGCTTTCAGAATCTCAGCAATATACATTATGTGAAGATTGCCTTTCTTTTCGTTATACCACATATCATGCAAGCCTTTATCAAGGAAAGCTTCTTTGCTAAGAGTTTCTCTATATAAGATTTTACATTCCAGTGTCAAACGTGATTCCTCAAAACAAGGAATACCACTTTCTCCAAAGCAAGGAGTAAGACCGGTTTCGGCAACTTTATCAGTGTCACGTCCAGATTTAGAGCCGCAAATCTTATGCACTTCCTTATTATCACCCATGAATGAAATGGAGAAAGTTCCTTCCTGGTCCATAAATTCACGAGTGTATCTCTCAGGACGGATAAACACAAATACTACAGGCTTTCCCCACATTATTCCTGTTCCGCCCCAACTGGCAGTCATCATGTTGAATTTATCTTTGTTTCCTGCTGCCACCAGCATCCATTCTTCACCTATTGCCTTGAAGAAATTGTCGTTTAATTCTTTAGGATTGATTTCTGTTTTCATTGTTGTCCAAATTTCTGCTAAAAATAAAGCTCAATAAGACAAAGATACAAAGAAATATCTATTTTTTTCATAGCTTTGCAACATTGAAACAAAAACTTACAGCATTGAAAGAGAAAGACTTTGAAATAATGTCGCCTGTAGGCTCATACGAGTCTCTTATGGCAGCAATACAAGGAGGAGCGGATTCTATTTACTTCGGTATTGAAGGATTGAATATGCGCTCAAGGTCATCAAACAATTTCACTACAGATGATTTGCGCAAGATTGTGGCTATCTGTCAGGAACACGGAATAAAAAGCTATCTCACAGTTAACACTGTAATATATGGAGAAGATTTGGCATTGATGCGCGAGATTATCGACGCAGCCAAAGTAGCCGGAGTTTCGGCTATCATCGCTGCTGATGTTGCAGCTATGAGCTATGCAAACGAAATCGGCCAGGAAGTTCACCTTTCCACTCAGCTAAATATTTCCAACGTCGAAGCATTGAAATTCTATGCACGTTTTGCCGACGTTGTAGTTCTTGCACGTGAGCTTAATCTGAAACAGGTTCATGAAATATATCAGCAAATCATTGAACAGCAGATAAAAGGTCCGAAAGGCGAGCTTATCCGTATCGAAATGTTCGCTCACGGAGCTTTGTGCATGGCTGTTTCCGGCAAATGCTATTTGAGCCTGCACGAGATGAACGCTTCTGCAAACCGTGGTGCTTGCATGCAGATTTGCCGCAGAGCTTACACCGTAAAAGACAAGGACAGCCAAATTGAGCTTGATGTTGAAAACCAATACATCATGTCGCCAAAAGATTTGAAGACAATCCATTTCATGAATAAGATGATGGATGCCGGTGTAAGAGTGTTCAAACTTGAAGGACGTGCACGCGGTCCGGAATATGTCCGCATAGTTACAGAGTGCTATAAGGAAGCAGTAAAAGCATATTGCAACGGTGATTTCACCGAAGAGCGCGTAAAAGATTGGGACGAACGCCTTCGCAAAGTGTTCAACCGTGGTTTCTGGGACGGATATTATCTGGGTCAGAGACTTGGAGAATGGAGCAGCAAATACGGCTCAGGAGCAACCAGAAAGAAAGTTTATCTTGCCAAAGGTATAAAGTATTTCGACAAAATCGGTGTTGCCGAATTTGAAATGGAATGCGGCTCACTCAAAGTTGGCGATGAAATCTTGATTACCGGTCCGACAACTGGCGCAGTTATGCAGAAAATCGAAGAAATAAGAGTAGATTTGAAACCGGTTGAAGAAACTGTAAAAGGTGAAAGATTCTCATTCAAAGTCAGTGAGAAAATAAGACCTTCGGACCGCTTATACAAAATGGAAATTGTTGAACCTAAAAAAGAATTAATCTGATGAAAGAATATCTTTTCAAGCTGTCAGACAAAGTGCGCGACTACGAATGCGATCTTCAGGGTGTTGTCAACAACTCGAATTATCAGCACTATATGGAACATACACGCCACGAATTTCTGGAATCTGTTGGCGAAAATTTCGGTTCAATGCACGAACGTGGACTGGACGGATTCGTTTCAAGCGTAAGCATCCAGTTCAAACATTCGCTACGCAGCGGCGACCGTTATATTTCATGCCTCAACGCATATAAAAAAGGCGTGAAACTGGTTTTCGAACAGGACATCTATCGTGAAAGCGATGGCGTTATTGCGGCAAAAGGTATTGTTGAATCAGTGCTTGTTCAAGACGGAAAACTAACAAGAGGAGAATATTTTGACGAACTATTAGCTAAATTCAATAATAAATAGGTTAGGGGTAACAAGTTGACAAGGTAACAAGTTGACAAGATTAATCCTTGTTTTCTCGTTCCCTTGTCAACTCGTCAACTTGTATCTATCTATCTATCAAACCTTAAAATAAAACAAAATGAATATCCACCAATTAGCCTTAACGATGATAAATGGCGTGGGAAGCATAACAGCACGTCAGTTACTCGAATCTCTCGGAAGTGCAGAAGCTGTATTTTCCGAAAATCCTCGATTGCTTGAAAGAATTCCCGGTATTGGCGAAACAACTGCTTCGGCCATTAAAGATTCAGGTGCTTTGCTAAAAGCGGAACAAGAACTGAAATTCATCGAAAAGAACAATATCAGATGTATATTTATTGAAGACAAGGACTATCCTAAACGTCTGAAGGAATGCAACGACGCTCCGCTGGTCCTATATTATAAAGGAAATGCCGACCTCAATGCGAAACATATTATCAGCATAGTCGGGACAAGGAAAATATCGGACTACGGACGGAATCTTACCGAAAATCTTATCCAAGGAATATCTGAAAAGTTCCCGGACACATTAATCATAAGCGGTCTTGCCTATGGCGTTGATGTTTGTGCCCATCGCAATGCCTTGAAATGCGGATTGCCAACTGTTGGTGTTCTGGCTCACGGACTGGACAGAATTTATCCGGCTGTGCACCGGCAAACTGCAATCGAAATGCTGGATAAAGGCGGCTTGCTTACAGATTTCCCAAGTGATACGAATCCGGACAGAGCAAATTTCCTCAAAAGAAACAGAATTGTTGCCGGAATTTCCGAAGCTACGATAGTTGTTGAGTCGGCAGATAAAGGCGGTTCACTTGTCACGGCAGATTTGGCTGTTTCCTACAGCCGTGATGTTTACACATTTCCGGGCAGAACAACAGACTATAACTCCAAAGGTTGCAACAATCTTATCAGGAAGAATAAAGCTGGACTGATTACGTCGGCTGAAGACTTGATTGAATCTCTTGGCTGGGAAACTACATTCAAACAGAAAGAAACATCATTGCAAACCTGCTTTGATTTTGGACTTACTGAAGAACAGGAAGCTGTGCTAAAGGTTTTGTGTGATGAAGGAGAGATGCATATCAATTCTCTTTCCATCAGTTTGTCCATGCCAGTGCATAAAATAAGTTCAATACTGTTTGAGCTGGAGATGAATGGGAAGGTTAGGGCGTTGCCGGGAAATGTTTATAAATATAGTTGACAAGTTGACAAGGGAACAAGTTGACAAGGTTTATTATTCTTCTTGTCAACTCGTTAACTTGTCAACTTCCCTTATTTTGGGGTCATTGTTATAAAAGGAACAAGCATTTCCTCCATTGATATTCCGCCATGCTGGAAAGTATTCTTATAATAAGAAACATAATAATTGTAGTTATTCGGATAAGCGAAAAAGTCTTCGTTTGTTGCAAAGATATATTTGCTGCTCAAATTAGGCGAAGGCAAACCAACTTTCTCCGGTTCTTTTATTTCGAACACTTCTTTAGGATTGAAACTCAAGTTCTTTCCTACTTTATAACGGAGATTGGTATTGGTGTTTCTGTCACCGACAACTTTAACAGGCGAATCAACGCGGATTGTTCCATGGTCGGTTGTAACTATCACCTTGTATCCTTTGCCTGCAATACGGCGGAACAGTTCCAAAGTTGTTGAATGCTGGAACCACGAGCGTGTAAGACTTCTGTAAGCTGCCTCGCTCTGCGCAAGCTCACGAATCATCTTGCTCTCAGTTCGTGCATGCGAAAGCATATCAACGAAATTAAGAACTACAACATTCAGCTGATTGCGAAGCAGCGACGGAATCATATTCAAAAGCTTTTCGCCATACTGCGAATCATGTACCTTATTATATGAGAATGTATATTTCTTCCTGAATCTTTCAATCTGCGTGCGAATCAATGGCTCTTCATTAAGATTCTTGCCTTCTTCACTTTCCTCATCAACCCAAAGTTCCGGGAACATTTTCTCAATCTGCGAAGGCATCAATCCGGAGAAAATGGAATTTCGGGCATATTGCGTGGCTGTTGGCAATATACTGTAATACAGACTCTCGTCGAAAATGAAATATTCCGAAAGCAAATCTTTGACAACTCGCCACTGGTCGAGCCTGAAATTATCGATAAGAATAAAGAATATCTTCTCTCCTTCATCCAGCATTGTGAACACCTTTTTCTTGAACAAGTCCGGACTCATCAAAGGTCTGCCGGAATCATTCGGATTCTGTATCCAGTTCACATAATTACGCTTGATGAATTTTCCGAAAGCCTGATTAGCCTCAGATTTCTGCATACGCAGCATATCGGTCATTGCAACCTGACTGCTTTCGAGCTCCAACTCCCAATATATAAGTTTCTTATAAACCTCAATCCAGTCGTCTGCCGTAAGCGAATCATTAATCTGCATACCAATTTTACCGAATTCCTGCTGATAGCTCACGGTGGTAGTTTCGGATATTATGACATTCTTATGAACATTCTTCTTTATCGAAAGCAAAAGCTGGTTTGGATTGACCGGTTTAATCAGATAATCAGCAATCTTGTTTCCGATAGCCTGGTTCATGATGCTTTCCTCTTCGCTTTTCGTCACCATTACAACCGGGACATTAGGAGCAATTTCCTTGATTTGCGACAAGGTTTCCAATCCTGAAAGTCCGGGCATATTTTCATCCAGGAAAATAATGTCGAAACTCTCTTCACGGCAGCAGTCTATTGCATCTTGTCCGCTGATGACCGGAACAACTTCATATCCTTTGTCCTGAAGGAAGAATATATGTGGTTTGAGCAAATCTATTTCGTCATCTGCCCATAAAACTCTATCTTTTCTGATTGCCATTACATATTATATTAACAAGTTAGTCTAAAAATAGTTTTAAGTTGACAAGGCTACAGGAGACAAGTATTATCTTCTTGACTCCTTAACTACTTGACTCCTTGACTCCTTTATTTACCTCCTAACGCTCAAGCATCCTGCGAAACCTAAGACCATTTCTACAAAGTTAAGCAGAAAGTCATGTTATGCAATATGTAACACAAAGCTTTTGTAGTTTTTAGGAATTATCAGTTCTTCTTTAACGTATAATTCTTCACATCAAGGGCATGATAAGCCTGTACCAGCGCCTCATCGTTGTCTGATATTATCAGCAATATATCATTTTCCTTCAAAATTGTCTGTCCGCGCGGAATAAAGAAATTACCGTTCCTTTTAACCATAGCAGCAAGCGTATGGTCCGGAAGTTTCAAATCCATAAGGCGGTTTCCGTGTTTAAGTATTTCCGGAGTGAGCACAAGTTCGCTCATTGCCGATTTGATATCTTCCGGCAAATCAATGTTGAACACTTCCTCTTGTTTCGGAGTGTCAACCTGGTCAAGCCATTTTGCTGCAAGTGTCACCGTAGTTCCCTGAATCAGCAAAGAGAGTATTGTTATAAAGAATACGATATTGAAAAACAAGTGTGCATGTTCCAGACCTGCCATCAAAGGATATGTGGCAAAAATGATAGGCACCGCACCGCGCAATCCTACCCAAGATATATACAGCCTTCCTTTGAACGTGAAATTACGGAAAGGAATAAGACTGAGGAATACACTGATAGGACGGGCAAATATTATCATGAACACTCCTATCAGAATGCTTATTCCTGCAACAGGCAACAGCTCGTGAGGGTTTACAAGCAAACCAAGCGTGATGAACATCACTATCTGCCACAACCAAACGAAACCGTCAAAGAATGTTACAATCCTTTTCTTATGCACAACCTTTGAGTTTCCTAAAATAAGTCCGGCAATATAAACAGCAAGATAACCGTTTCCCTTACACAATGTGACTACGGAAAAAGTCAGGAGTGATATTGCCATTATAAGTATAGGATAAAGAGATTCATTGTCAAGGTCAATCTTGTTTATCAGCCACACAGATGCCTTTCCCAGCAAATATCCGCCTAAGGCGCCCAAAACCAACTGAATAACCAGCGAAATAGCAGAACCTAAAATATCCATGCCTCCAGCCTGAATATATGAAATAAGTATTAACGTAAGCATATATGCCATCGGGTCGTTACTACCACTTTCAAGCTCAAGAGTCGGGCGCAGGCGTTGTTTCAATATGATGCCCCTGCTTCCCAATAATGAAAAGACTGAAGCCGAGTCTGTTGATGACATTATGGATGCCAACAGCAAAGATTCAGGATATGACAAGGTAACGTATTTATCCATCAGCTGGCATATCTGATAAATGAACGTTCCGGTTATAAATGCCGTAAGAAGAACGCCTATTGTTGCCAGCACTATTCCCTGAGGCGCTATAGGCTTAATGTCCTTTAGCTTGGTGTCCATACCTCCTGAGAAAAGAATCACCGTAAGTGCAAGCATACCTATGAATTGCGTCGCGCTTGGGTTGTTGAACTGAATGCCCAGACCATCGCTTCCGAAAAGCATTCCTACACCTAAAAACAGCAACAAAGCGGGAAGCCCGAATTTGTATCCCGCCTTTGTAATTATTATACTCACCATAAAAATTACTGATGCTATCAGCAATATTCCTTCAGCACTATGAATCATATACGTTATCCTATTTTATAAATATATATACTACTTAATATAACATTTAAAAGACACTTTTGGTTTAGCACTTATTTTGCAAAAATATCCGATACAAAATTAACTAATTATTTAGTATGAATAAATATTTATCTAAACTAATATAAATACTTACTTAAGTTTCGCAAGTTTTATAATGTTAGGACTTATGAAGCTATGAAGTCCTATAAGCTGGGCTTGAAAACTTGAAAAACTTATATAAGTTCAAAATAAGCATTAGTTTTAAGAATATAATTAAACCAGAAAAGAATATTATATTCCTTAGTGTTTTTTCAGAAAAGCTTTGTGTGGAAACTTAAATTATTAATCACCAAATATTTATTTGCATATAATTGAATAAAACGCTATTTTTGTATGCACTAATTAAATATTATGAACAAAAAACATCTAATTACCTTTTTGCTGTCTTTGTTTATTCTGACAAGTTGCAGCAAACCAGCACATTTTATTACAGACGAGACCTATCGGGCTGAAGTAGAAAGTGATTTTCAAGCCAAACAAAAAGAATTGCCTAATGGTGATTTGTTTGCAGTGTTTAACTCCGAGATGACTCCTGAGGAAAAAGAAGCATTGACATTCCTTTATGCTTATATGCCAATCGGAGATATTACTGACTACAGCGGAGAATTTTATTTGAAGAATATCCGCTCTTCTTTCCAGGCAAGAGAAGAAATGCCTTGGGGAAAAGACATTCCTGAAGATATTTTCCGTCATTTTGTGTTGCCTGTCCGTATCAACAACGAAAATCTGGACGAAAGCCGTATGGTTTTCTTCGGCGAACTGAAAGACAGAGTGAAAGATTTGTCTTTATATGATGCAGTTCTTGAAGTGAACCACTGGTGTCACGAAAAAGTAATTTACACTCCGTCCGACGCACGAACAAGCTCTCCGCTTGCTTCCGTAAAAACAGCTTACGGCCGTTGTGGTGAGGAATCAACTTTCACGGTTGCAGCTTTGCGTTCGGTTGGTATTCCTGCGCGCCAGGTTTACACTCCGCGTTGGGCGCACACCGATGACAATCACGCTTGGGTTGAGGCTTGGGTTGGTGGTAAATGGTATTTCTTTGGTGCTTGCGAGCCGGAGCCTGTATTGAACATGGGCTGGTTCAATGGTCCTGCATACCGAAGCATGCTTATGCACACAAAAGTGTTCGGTAAGTATTACGGCCCGGAAGATGTGATGGAACGTACAAAAGGATACACTGAAATCAACGTAATCGACAATTATGCTCCATCAGCAAAGGCAAACGTAAAAGTAACAGATGCCAATGGTGCGGCAGTTGAAGGTGCGTTGGTGGAATTCAAGATTTACAATTATGCTGAATTCTATTCTGTTGCAAGAAAAACTACAGATTCTGAAGGCTTATGCGATATGACTGCCGGAAAAGGTGATATGCTTGTATGGGCAAGCAAGGATGGAAAATTCGGCTATGGCAAAATATCTTTCGGAAAAGATGAACAAATAACCATTGCTCTCGACAAGACTGGTGGAAATTTGGAAGCTGTTGAGCTTGACATTGTTCCTCCGGTTGACGGAACAATCCCTGCTGAAGTAACAGACGAACAGAAAGAAAAGAATGCAATCCGATTGCATCAGGAAGATTCAATCCGCAACAAATATGTAGCTACATTCTACACAGAAGAGAAAGCTGCTTCTTTGGCTAAAGAACTTAACACTGACGAAGCCAAGACAAAAGAATACATGATTGCCAGCCGTGGAAACTGGATGGAACTGGAAAAATTCCTTCGTGAAACACCTGCTGAAAAGCGCAATCTTGCCATGGAACTTCTTGGCGTTGTTTCTGCAAAAGATTTGCGTGACACTCCGGCTTCTGTTTTTGCAGACCATCTGAACAATACTCCGGCTGTTGATTCTGAATTGTTCGTTGAATATGTATTGAATCCTCGTGTAAGCAACGAATTCCTTACTCCTTATAAAGGCTTTGCATTGAGCAATGTTGATGAAGGAACTAGAAAAGCTGTTCAGGAAAACCCTGCTCAGCTGGTTGATTGGGTAAAACAGAATATCACAATCAAGGAAGATTTGAATCCTCAGCGCATAGCTATTATGCCTATGGGCGTTTGGAAATCACGTGTAGCTGACAAACATTCACGCGATATTTTCTTTGTAGCTGCAGCACGTAGCTGTGGTGTTCCGGCACGTATCGAACCGGTTGCGAAGAAAGTGCAGTATTATCAGAACGGATGGGTTGATGTGGATTTCGAAGCTACTGTTCAGAGCAATGCTAAGCAAGGTAAAGTTGTAGCTTCATATGCTCCTATCAAGGCTTTGCAAGACCCTAAATATTACAGCCACTTTACTATTGCCAAACTTCTTGACAACGGTAAACTTCAGACTTTGGATTTCGAAAGTGCAAACGGCGCTGATATGGGAGCTGGAAACACTTGGAGCGCATTGTTGAAGAATCCGTTGACACTTGATGAAGGTAATTATGTTCTTGTTACAGGAACTCGCATGGCTAACGGAAGTGTATTGTCTGAAGTCTCATTCTTCTCTGTTGAAGCAGGAAAGACAACTCAGATAAAACTTGAAATGCGTGAAAATCTTGACGAAGTGCAGGTTATCGGTAATTTCAACTCTGAAAACAAGTTCAAACCGGTTAACGGCGACAGCGAAACAAGTATCCTTGCAACAACAGGACGCGGCTATTTCGTGGTAGCAATTCTTGGCGCACGTCAGGAACCGACAAACCACGCTATGCGTGACATCGCAGCCGTAAAAGCAGAGCTTGAAGAATGGGGACGCGGACTGGTTCTTCTTTTCCCTAACGAAAAAGGATGGAACAGCTTCGACCCGAAAGAATTCGGAGAATTGCCTAATACAATAACTTATGGTATTGATGTTGACAATAAGATTCAGAATGAAATTGCTTCAGCTATGAAACTGGCTAACGCAAACAATCTTCCTATCTTTATTATCGCAGATACTTTCAACCGCGTTGTTTTCGTTTCTCAAGGTTATACAATTGGCTTGGGTGAGCAGATGATGAAGGTTATTCATAAGTTGTAATTATTCTTATATCTAACAGATATATAATCAAAGCAGTATATCATGATGCATATAAAACATCATGATATACTGCTTTTTATTTTGATTACCTTTCACTATCTTTGCCTTCCGCATAAATGAGATAATACATCTGATTAATGAATAAATATGAGAAACTTAATACTTTTAATAATTGCAGGCTTTTGCATTCTGTTTTCTTCGTGCAAAGGAAAAGATGCGCAACAGGGAAACAGCAATGTTATTTCCGTAACAATTGACCCTCAGAGATATGTTGTGGAGAAAATAGCCGGAGATAAATTCAAGGTAAATTGCGTTGTCCCTTTCGGCCAAAGTCCGGAATCATATGACCCGACTCCACAGGAAATGATAAATATCAGTCGCAGCAAGGCTTATTTCAGAATTGGAGAAATCGGCTTTGAGCAGGCTTGGATGAAAGCTATTTGCGAGCAGAATCCGTCAATGCCGGTTTATGATTTGTCAAAAGGAATAAATCTTGTAAAGATGGATGCACATCATCACCATCATCATGACGGAGAATGCGAGCATCATCATGGCTCTAACGACCCGCATATCTGGACTTCGGTAAAGAATATGAAAATTATTGCACTAAATGTTCTGGATGCTGTGATTGAACTTGACAAAGAAAATGAAGAATATTACAGAAGCAATTATAAAGCATTTGCCGACGAACTTGAAAAGACTGAGGCTGAAATAGATTCTCTTTTGGTTCCGTTGAAGGGCAAAGCCTTTATTATATATCATCCAACTCTTACATATTTGGCTGCTGATTATGGCATGACTCAATTGTGCATTGAAATAGACGGAAAAGAGCCTTCGCCTGCTCAGTTGAAAGAGTTGGTCGACACAGCTCGCAAGAACAATGTAAAGATTGTTTTCATTCAGAAAGAATTCGACCAAAAGAATGCTTCCTTGATTGCCAAGGAAACTGGCTGCAAACTTGTGTCTATAAATCCTTTGGATTATGACTGGACAAAGGAAATGAAAGAAATTGCTAAAGCATTGGCTAATGAATAAGCTTATCAACATAGATAATATCGTTGCCGGATATGACAATAAAATTGTCCTGCACGACGTTTCGCTCGATATTTGGGAGAATGATTTCTTAGGCATAATCGGACCAAACGGAGGAGGAAAGACAACTTTACTGAAAATCATCCTCGGTTTGCTTAAGCCTAAATCCGGTTCTGTGCGCTATTTCGACGGAGAGAAAGAAGTGTCATCTCTCAAAATAGGTTATTTGCCTCAGATGAACAAGATAGACAAGAAATTTCCTATTTCGGTAAGGGAAGTTGTATTGTCCGGACTGATGGCAGAGAAGCCCCGCTTCCGTGATTTCACTGCAGAGCAGAAACAGCGAGCAGAGGAAGTTATTGCCCAAATGGGACTTCAGGAGCTGGCAAAACGTGCGATAGGCGATTTGTCCGGAGGTCAGCTTCAACGTGTCTTGCTCGGACGTTCTATGGTTTCGCGCCCGAAGGTTCTTATTCTCGACGAACCGAACTCTTATGTGGACAAACGCTTTGAATCTCATTTCTATAATCTGCTGGAAGAGATAAGCAAAGAAAGTTCCATCATTCTGGTATCTCACGATATAGGAACAGTTCTTTCAATGGTGAAGAATATCGCCTGCGTAAACGAGACATTGCATTATCACTCAGGTGCCGACATTTCGGCTGAATGGCTTGAGAACAAATATGCTTGCCCGATTGAGCTTGTTGGCCACGGTGATTTGCCTCATAGAGTTCTGAAAAATCATATTCATAAATAAATCTGTGCGTTATGGTTCTTTCATCTGTTTTAGCTTTAATTGGACTGCCCGAGCTTGGCTTTATTATCGGAGTTGCTGTTGTGATATTCGGATGCACGGCAGTAATGCAGAATCCGTTTATAAGCACTGGGCAAAAGATATTATGGATATTAACTATTCTGGTTCTTAACTGGATTGGTTTGCTATGGTATTATTACACATATTATATTAGGAACAACAATGAAGACTGACGGACAGAAGAAAATACTTATAACCGGAGCAAGTGGTTTCATCGGTGGATTTCTGGTTAAAGAAGCACTGAACAGAGGATATGAAGTCTGGGCAGGAGTTCGCGCAGGGAGTAATCTTTCGAATCTCGACGATAAAAGAATAAAATTCATCGACTTGCCTTATAAAGATGAAGGTAAGCTCAAGGAAACCATAGAAAGATTTGCTGAGTCAAACGGCAAATGGGATTATGTGATACACAATGCCGGACTGACAAAAACAACAAACAAACAGCTCTTCTTTGAGGTAAATGCCGAAAACACCAGACGTTTCCTTTCTGCCTTATCCGGCGAGAATTGCCGTCCGGAGAAGTTTCTTCTGATGAGCAGTCTGAGTAGTTTCGGTGCCGGAGACGAGAAGAATTTCACACCGCTGCGCCTTACAGATGAACAACGGCCGGACACAACATACGGACAGAGCAAACTGAAAGCTGAAAACTACGTTCGCAATAATGGCAACTTTCCATACATTATTCTACGCCCAACCGGTGTTTACGGACCTGGCGAAAAAGATTATTTCATGGAAATAAAGGCTGTCAACAGCGGAGTGGATTTTGCTGTTGGTTCAATTCCTCAAAGAATTACATTCATTTATGTAAAAGACTTGGCTCGTGTTGCCTTCCTTGCAATTGAAAAGGAAGAAATAATAAATAAGGAATATTTTGTTGCCGACGGCGACGTTCATACGGACGAATCTTTCGCCAAGCTGATTCAGGAAATATTAGGTAAGAAATTCGTCTTTCATGCACGTGTTCCTCTTCATCTTGTTCATGCTGCTTGCATAGTTTCGGAAAACATTGGTAAAGCAATGAATAAAAGCATGACTCTGAACACTGACAAATATATAATCCTTAAACAGCGAAACTGGATTTGCGACACCGAACCTTTACACAAGGACTTAGGTTTCGTTGCAGAATATCCTTTACGACGCGGATTAGAAGAAGCTATTGAATGGTATAAGGAGAAGGGGTGGATTTGAGATGGGAGTTAATAAATCAAGAATATATTAAACGCAACAAGGCTCCAGATACAACCCCACCACTTGTATCTGAAGCCTTGTTTCTCTACCATTGATGTGAAACGTCAATGGTTTATTCCTTTACTTCCTGAATTGTTCCCTTACCAATGATACGCTGCTCAACAGTAACCGGACCTTTATATCTGATATTTCCTTTACCGATAAGATTAGCTTTCAGCAATTCCTTTGGATTGAGTTCCACAGTTCCGCTTCCGGCAACCTTGCAGTCAATAGTTTTTATGGCAACTCCGAATGCATGAATATCGCCACTGCTTAGAACTGTGAATTCTCCTTTATTGGCAGTTCCGTTTTTCAATCTCATTGAACCGGAGCCGTCCATATCACAGTCCAGACGGTCCACTTTCATATTTTCAACAACAATATTCGCGCTGTTAGTAACATTCAGGTCAAACACGCCGACCTCAACAGGCTTCATAAACTGAATCAAGCTGTTATCAGCTCCTTTAATCTTAAGTTCATCACCTGTAATATTTGACTTAGTCATGAAATTTGCATTTCCTGCAGCCTTAACTTCCTTAAGCCATTTTGAATTAGCTTTGACAACAAACTTTGTAAGCTGATTGACTTTCACCTTTTTGTTGAAGCGTATTTTAAGTTCTCTGTCTGTTGTTTCAACATCAAGATACTGATGCAAATTGTCATCCAGAGTTATTTCCAATTTAGCGCTTTCTTCGGATTGCACATAACTGAAATCCATAACACCGTCGATGTTCACTTTATTAAAATCGTCGATATTCAGAGCAACAGTCGTTGGTTTTCCATTACCCTTCACATAATCAGCAGCCTGTCCTGCATTAAGCAAACCAAACAGGAAGGCAATTAAAAGTAGTCCTTTCGCTTTCATTTTATTGATAGTTTAGTTTAGGCTTTCTCTTAGGAAAGCAATTATATTCGTAACGGCAAATGTAGTAAATTATTTTATTAAAGTTGACAAGGCTACAGATACAAGTTGACAAGGTTATTTCAGCTCTTATAACCTTGTCAACTCGTCAACTTGTTTTCTTGTCAACTTCAATCATTTCACTTTATGAACATCGCCACCGCCAGAAGTTGAACTTTCAACTTCCGGATTTCCTTTATAATAAATATCACCACCGCCGGAAGCTGACGCATTCAGTTTCTTGCTTGCATAAACCTTTATATCGCCGCCACCGCTTACTTTTGCTGTAACTTCTTCAGCGATAAGCTCATCAGCATCAAGGTCACCGCCGCCGCTTACTTTAAATTCAGCATATTTGGCTTCGCCTTTGATATCAGCATCACCGCCGCCACTTACGTTGGCTGTAACACTTCCACATGAAAGATTCTTAATATCCAAATCACCACCGCCACTTATGCTGAAATCGGCATCCTTAACTGATATTCTGTCTTCTGCTTCAAAATCACCGCCTCCGCTAACATTAACACTCAAAGATGGAGAATCGAATTTCCCTTCAATTTCAAACTCGCTTCCGCCACTGACATTGACTTTGCTCAGTGATGTTGATGATGCATATATCTTTATCTCTGTTGGATAAACATCAACATCTTTATCGGTTGAAATACTCAGCACTCCATTTTGAACTTTTACATTAATATATGGAATAACATTCTCGTCGGTTCTCAACTTCAAACTGGCTTCAGAACTTTGTTTGTATATCAACTTTGGAGAATTTGTGTAGTTTCCTCTCATCGAGAATAATTTGGAGAATGAGAAAGTTGATATATTTCCAAGATTCACTTCATCAAAATTACTCAAGTGAATAGTCTTAGTTGTTATTTTTCCATTTCCTTTTATACCTTTCGCCATTAACGATGTTGCAAAAGTAAAGCTGAACGCCATTGCTGCAACCAATGCTAAAATTCGTGTCTTCATATTCTTTCTTTTTTAAGTTTAATAATCATATCAGATACAAGTTGACAAGGCTTCAAATATAAGTAACGTCAACTTGTTTTCTTGTCCTCTTTAATACTATAGACGAAGCAACAGAAAATATGTTACACGATTGATGGTTTTTTATTACAAAAAAAAAGAGTTGAAGGTTTGTTCCGGCAATGCGGAAACCTTCAACTCTCCCACTCGTAAGAACGGCAAATATTTATTCTACCGGAAATTTCTCCGGAATACTGTCCATTATTTCAAACAACTCGCTGACGGTTTCAGCCCTCAGCATAGCAACTCTTGTCGCTTTGAAGTCCGGAATACCTTTAAACAAAGGTGTTGCCGCAAGATGACGGCGGATATGAAGAATGCCTCGGCGCTCGTCGAGACGCTCAACACTTTGTGTCACCTGCTTTTTCAGAATATCCAGATGCCAGGCAAAAGGCTCATTAGGAAGATTCTCGCCAGTCTGAAGATAATGCTTAATCTCACGGAAAATCCATGGTCGGCCAATAGTTGCGCGGCCTATCATCACTCCGTCAACGCCATAGTCGTCGAATCTCTGCTTGCATATCTCGGCAGAAGTCACATCTCCGTTACCAATAATAGGAATATGCATACGAGGATTATTCTTTACGGCACCAATCAGAGTCCAGTCTGCTTCTCCGGTATACATCTGTGCTCTGGTTCGTCCGTGAATCGACAATGCTGCGATACCGCAATCCTGAAGCTGCTCGGCAAGCTCAACAATTATTTTATTGTCGGCATCCCATCCCAAACGTGTTTTTACGGTCACGGGAATATTTACTGCCTTTACCACCTCACGTGTGATATCAAGCATCAGCGGGATGTTGCGCAACATTCCGGCTCCGGCTCCTTTTCCGGCAACCCTTTTCACCGGACAACCGAAATTTATGTCCAAAATATCCGGACGAGCTTCTTCGCAAATCTTTGCAGCCTCAACCATCGACTCCACGTCGCGACCGTAAATCTGTATGGCAACAGGGCGCTCTTCTTCGCTAACTTTCAGCTTCTGCTGCGTTTTGTTCACACTTCGGATAAGAGCATCGCTCGAAACAAACTCCGTATATACCATATCAGCTCCGAACTGCTTGCACATCAGGCGGAATGCAATATCGGTCACATCCTCCATAGGAGCGAGGAAAATGGGGCGTTCACCTAGTTCTATGTTTCCTATCTTCATTTTAATTCTGTTCTTGATGCAAAGATACTTGTAAAATATGACGTATCAGTTTGACAAAAGATAAAATATAGAGGGCAATTGGACTATACACTGTATATCAGCAACTTGCATTTTCAGGGATTTTTACAGCCTGAAAAACTTTTTTCATAATATATGAAACAAAAATTTCACAATATATGAAAATTTATTTTCATAATATATGGAAAAAGTTTTCCACAATATATGGAATTCCGTGACAATTGTAATAAAAAACCAAGCACACTTTATTCTTCAAAATTGATTAATGATAAGAAATTAAAGAAATCGAATAACTGTTTTGCATACAAAGCCATATTATATGTATATTGCGACGGAATTTGAATTTAAAAGGTTGACAAAACAAACAAAAAACCATATTTTTAAACAAATCATGAAGAAAACATTTATTTCATTGCTAACATTGTTGGCTTTCGTAGGTAATAGTTTTGCCCAAAAAGTAAAGCCAGCAATTCCTTCTGATCCAGTTATTGAAGAAAAAATCGAACAATGGATCAACAAAATGACCCTCGATGAAAAAATCGGTCAGATGTGCGAAATCACTGTCGATGTAATCACAGATTTCAGCAGTCCTAATTCTTTTAAAATCAGCGAAACAAAACTGGATACTGTAATCGGTCAATATAAAGTCGGTTCTATCCTTAATGTTCCTCTGAGTGTTGCTCAGAAAAAGGAAGTATGGGCAGAAGCTATCCGCCAGATTCAGGAGAAATCAATGAAGGAAATTGGTATTCCTTGTATCTATGGTGTTGACCAGATTCACGGAACAACTTATACTCTCGACGGAACATTGTTCCCACAGGGAAACAACATGGGTGCTACTTTCAACCGTGATTTGGTGAAACGCTCAGCTGAAATTTCTGCTTATGAAACAAAAGCAGGATGTATTCCTTGGAGTTATGCTCCGGTTGTGGACCTTGGCCGTGACCCACGCTGGCCACGTATGTGGGAAAACTTCGGTGAAGACTGCTACGTTAATGCCGAAATGGGTGTTGCAGCTGTGAAAGGTATGCAGGGCGACGATCCAAACCACATTGGCGAATATAATGTTGCTACAAGTATGAAACACTATATGGGTTATGGTGTTCCTGTTTCAGGTAAAGACCGTACTCCTTCATCTATTTCAGACATCGACATGCGCGAGAAACATTTCGCTCCGTTCCTTGCAGCAGTTCGTGCCGGTGCTTTGACAGTGATGGTTAACTCTGCTGTTAACAACGGTGTTCCATTCCATGCAAACAAGAAATTCCTTACTGGCTGGTTGAAAGAAGAGCTTAACTGGGACGGTATGATTGTTACTGACTGGGCAGATATCAACAACCTTTGCACTCGCGACCACATCGCAGCAACAAAGAAAGAAGCTATCAAGATTGCAATCAATGCCGGTATTGATATGT
This sequence comes from uncultured Parabacteroides sp., assembly GCA_949295065.1. Taxonomy (GTDB): domain Bacteria; phylum Bacteroidota; class Bacteroidia; order Bacteroidales; family Tannerellaceae; genus Parabacteroides. Next base: position 72,335 of record CASFJQ010000001.1, read on the forward strand.
CAATGGTTCCTTATGAAGTAAGTTTCTGCACTTATTTGAAAGAACTTGTCAACGAAGGCGAAGTTCCAATGAGCCGTATCGACGATGCTGTTCGCCGTGTTCTTCGTTTGAAATACCGTTTGGGCTTGTTTGAAAATCCATATTGGGACATAAAGAAATATGACAAATTCGGTTCTGAAGAATTTGCTAAAGTAGCATTAAAGGCTGCTGAAGAATCAGAAGTTCTTTTGAAGAATGAAGATAATATCCTTCCGATTGCTAAAGGTAAGAAAATCCTTCTTGCCGGTCCTAACGCAAACTCTATGCGTTGCCTGAACGGTGGTTGGTCTTATTCATGGCAGGGCGACAAAGCTGATATGCACGCACAGGCTTATAACACTATCTATGAAGCTTTGTCAAACAAATATGGCAAGGAAAACGTAATCTACGAACCGGGTGTGACTTACAACACTTCAAACGGTTTCGCATGGTGGGCTGAAAACGAACCAAATATCGAAGCTGCTGTCAAGGCTGCTGCAAATGTTGACGTAATCGTTGCTTGCGTTGGTGAAAACTCTTACTGCGAAACTCCGGGTAACCTTACAGACCTTAATCTTTCTGCAAATCAGAAAGAATTGGTAAAAGCTTTGGCTGCAACAGGCAAACCTCTTGTTTTGGTGTTGAACGAAGGTCGTCCACGTATCATCAACGAAATCGAACCTTTGGCAAAAGCTGTTATCCACATCATGTTGCCAGGTAACTATGGTGCTGATGCTCTTGCAAATCTTATGTCGGGCGAAACTAACTTCAGCGGAAAACTTCCGTTCACTTACCCACGTTTGATTAACTCTTTGGCTACATATGACTATAAACCATGTGAAAATATGGGTCAGATGGCTGGTAACTACAACTATGATGCTGTAATGGATGTTCAGTGGCCGTTCGGTCATGGCTTGAGCTATACTACATATAAATATAGCAACTTCAAGGTTGACCGCAGCTCATTCACTGCTGATGACGTTCTTACATTCACAGTTGATGTAACAAACACTGGTAAAGTGGCAGGAAAAGAAAGCGTATTGCTGTTCTCAAGCGACTTGGTTGCAAGTATTTCACCGGACAACAAACGCTTGCGTAACTTCCAGAAAGTTGAGCTTCAGCCGGGCGAAACTAAGACAGTTACATTGAAACTTAACGGTAGCGACTTGGCATTCGTCGGTTATGACGGTAAATGGATTCTTGAAAAAGGAGATTTCTCAATCTCATGCGGAACAGAAAAATTGCCGTTGAAGTGTACAACAACTAAAGTTTGGGAAACACCTAACAGATAACCAATAATAGATATACAAACAAAAAGTTCCGGCCGTATCTTTGGAGATATTGACCGGAACTTTGTCTTTGTATAATATATTCTGTTTTTAAAGCATTCAGTCTTTTTTCTTTCCCAATATAAAATATGAACCTACCATCACATTGAATGTATTAGCTGCAACACCGGAAAGTGTATAATCCGCATATATAAATGATCCGCCTAACTTGATTGTAGCACCTAACGAATTACCATGCTTCTGCATATTACTAAAACTCAAAGAAAGGCCATTGTTCCCTTTTTTGTCCATTATATTACCCGTAACAGTAATGACAGAGTTCATATTACCATTACGGAACAAGCCTGAATAAATGGCTCCAACGCCAAACTGTTTATAAGCCCCAAGTTTATATTCCCCACCTATCATTAAAGTTGTATTCAGCTTGGTTTTATACCCTTCAGACTTCTTTTTCTGCATTGAAAACATATCCGGACTGAAAATATCATCCTCAATATATTGTTCAAAGTTATCTTGTGTGATATTAACAGACTCACTGGCATTAGTCTCAGCCATAGAAACTGAACTTTCTTTCCATTTAATCATACCCATATCCAACGCGGAAGCATAAAGGTTAAGCCTTTCTATTGGAGAATATGATACGCCCAAGTCAAAACCTGCGCCATATCCGGCAATGCCAAAACCTCCAAACTCTAGTCCTTGCAATCGTCCTGTTTCATCAAAACCCAGAGCTGTTCCTTTTCCGTATGCTGCCCGTATAAATGCATCAGTTTCTGCATATCCTCCGTATTCGGGATTTCCTACCCAAGCATTCTCATCATATGGATCAGACGGTAAATTCATTTTAAGAGCCATTCGGTCAATCTGCATATTCAAATCCATCAATCCTAGTAATAGCTTAACACGTCCACCAACAGATAACTTTTCATTAAACTTATGTGAATATCCGACACCTATTTCAGCATAAGCATTCATTTTCATATTGAAATTTTGAATATCAATATCTGTACGATAATCGCTACCATAACTTTCATCGTAAATCATTGTGTTTCTATAATAATCAATAAAAGATCTAGGTATTGTGGAATTGAATTGACCTCTAACGCTAGCGTTAACTGACCAAAAACTATTTCCTTTAGAGATTCCAAGATTTATGATGTCCATTCTAAGATTTAGCCCTAGTTTGGTTTCATCTGATAACCCGTCATAAAGGTTATCGTTATATAAATCTGTTCCACTTATAGCCTTCAATAATTTCAACGGAGAAGAACCTGCAACATTCATTCCATAGCCAATATTACCTATTACAGGTATAGACAAATATCCCTTAGTTGAACTATAAGAAGGATTAAGTTGTGAACTAATAGATAAATCTTTCATGAAATATGCGGAAAATTGTGTTTGTGCTGAAGAAGCAACGCAGCTTAAAGCATAAAAGGCTAAGATGAGATATTTTTTCATAAAAAAAAAGATTAACAAATTAACACAACATAAGTTTCGCAAGTGCAATAACTCTTGGAGTTAAAGGCCAATATTATTTTATGTAAAATCTATTGGCTTTTAACTCGCCGGCTATGCGAAGCAGAGCCATAACTCTTTATATAGCTTCTTCAACTTCTGAAAGTTGAGCTTGCGAAACTTTGGTAATACTTGTTTAGAAATGATATCCAATACCTATTGAAAAGATATTTACCCCTAAATCAGAACTTAATCTTCGTTTATATTCAAAGTTTGCAGAAATCTTATCTGTAAACATATATTCCGCTCCGGCACCTACATTGACTGCAAAACGTGTTACGCTTGAATTAGATCCTTCAAAATAGTCGCCAAATTCTTCGTCCAACAAATCATCATAAACTCCTTCCATATCGTAGTTGGCGCCGGCCACACCAACTCCAACAATCGGATAGAGATGTAAATTCTCCATAACATTTAATAACCAATGGAAGTTGACACCTAAGTCCCAAGAAGATGTATAATCTTTCTTGAAATAATAATTTACATTTGGCTCCATTCTTAAATTGTCAATTACATTATACTGGTATTTCAAACCAATACCAACAGTTGACCAACCGCTCACAAAAGTTGGAGAAATATTAACACCAATTGCCATATCTCCTTTTTCGGTCTGAGCTTGCATGCTTCCTGCTGCAAAAATGGCAATCATGACCAATAACAATAATTTTTTCATAACATTTGATTTAATAATATAATAATAGTGAAAGCGAAATTAGAATAATAAATATATTTTGCAACAACAAAAGTGGAATTTTTGATTGTTATGAGACCCTTTTATTGAAAATGAGACACGTCATGCTTTTATTTCCTGACAATTTCACACAAAACATACTACTTGAGTTTCTGCATATATAATCTATCCCCTGAAACATTGTTGACTTTTAAGTTGAGCAACTAGCAAAACTTTAATTAATTACTATTTTTGTTGAAATAGTTCAGCGGAGAAACTCCATATCGCTTAGTAAAATGACGGTAGAAAGTTGCCCTGGAATTAAAACCTGATGAAAACATCAGTTCTTTAACATTCTTATCCGGATTGTTTTCCAGTTGCTCCTTGAAATAATCGAGTCTCAAATCACAAATGTATTCCTTGAAGCTTGTATAGCCCGCGCTTTTTATAGCATCAGAAATAACGGATTCTTTCTCCTTGATTTTAAAAGACAAATCTTTCAAACAATAATCTTTGTCGGTAAATGGTTTCTCGCACTTTAATGTATCATCAATTAACGTAAACAAAGGAGAGATATAATTATCGTCATTCACATCATAACTAATTGAATATGTCTCATTGTCAGCACCAATCTTTTCTAACTTATATATTGTGAATGGATTCTCGCTTATCATATAAGCAACAGAAAACGTCAAAGTAAATATTATTGCCATTGCACCGAACAAGTTAAAAACAACTTCATTTATTGACAGTGTAAAAAGTATATAGATAGCAAGGAAAATAAATAGATAGGTATAAAACAGATACATCATACCGTTGATTTTCCTGTAAGAATATTTTTTAGTTAACGGATATATCACCAAAATCAATGGAGTAATTATAGTCATAGAAAAAATTAGCAAACGAAGTTTTATATCCAGTCTGTCCAATTTTGAGAATATATCTGTAACAGAAGAAATAGATGTAAAATTCCCATTGAAGCAATAATAACAGAGTCCTATAGTAATTATGATTATAGGTGGCAAAAGAAATGACAAAACTTTCACAGGTGTAAGGAATCCGGGGCGCAACGAAGCAATAGGGAAAAGGCAAACAATGCTGGCTGGAACATACCATTTCAGCATTTTCTCAATACTCAACAATTCCATGAAACGGAAAGAAGGATTATCCGAAACTTTCATCAGCCATCCGACATTTTCCCATATGAAGACTAAACCAATGCAAACAGATATAAAGCCCCAATACCTTTTCTGATTATTGTCTTTCGCCTGGAAAATGATAGCGCAACCTATAATAAACGCTATCAAATCCAAAGTCAACTCAACCGATAAGTAAATAATTCCCATACAATGTCTGTTTCTAAGTCCTTATAAACAAATGTAAGCAAAACCGAAGGCAGAGGCAAATAAAAACCAGACTTTCAGCCTGCCACAATATATACATATCTTATATTATCTAAATATAGTGAATTTTACAGTAGTGTTCTTTCCAATGTTTTTTGTAGTTTTGTGGCAAAAATAGCAAATAATTAAATATCTATGAAAATTGCACTTATTGGTTATGGCAAGATGGGTAAAACCATCGAACAAATAGCGTTGAGCAGAGGACATGAAATTGTTTCAATCATTGACGTAAACAATCCTGAAGACTTTGAATCGGAAGCATTCCGCAGTGCAGATGTTGCAATTGAATTTACTACTCCGGCAACAGCATTCAACAATTATATGAAGTGTTTTGCTGTAAATGTGCCTGTCGTATCCGGAACAACCGGATGGCTGGACAGATTAGGAGAAATAAAATCAATGTGCGAAAACGAGGGAAAGACATTCTTCTATGCTTCAAACTTCAGTATAGGTGTTAATATTTTCTTTGCAATGAATAAATATCTGGCAAAGATTATGAACAACTTTCCTGCATATGATGTGAAAATGACTGAAGTACATCATATTCATAAACTGGATGCACCGAGCGGAACAGCTATTACTTTGGCTGAAGGCATCATTGAAAATATCGACAGAAAAGACCGCTGGACTTTGGAAACAGCTGAAAAAGCAACAGACCTTCCTATCCATGCTATCCGTGAAGGAGAAGTTCCTGGCATTCATGAAATAATCTATGAATCAGATGTTGATACAATCAGTATCAAACATGATGCAAAAAGCCGTGCCGGATTTGCATTGGGAGCTGTTGTTGCTGCTGAGTTCACTGCCGGCAAAAAAGGATTTTTGGGTATGAATGATTTGTTTCATTTCTAAAATGATTCAAGTTTCGCAAGCTCAACTTCCAGATAACAAGTTGACAAGAAGACAAGTTAACAAGGTTTTTGAATAATAATTCGTGAGATTACAGGTGTTCAGACCTTGTCAACATGTCTCTGAAACCTTGTTAACTTTTAAATTGAGCAACTTGCGAAACTTAAATAAAATAATACTTCTATATTAGAATTATGAAGAATTTTAACAAAAAACAATGGATTAAGTTTGGCATAGCCGCATTCCTTTATGCATTGTTCTGTTTATGGATGCAGAACGGATGGCTATTGCTTGGCGAAATTGTTCTGGTTGATATTTATCTCACCAAATTTATACCTTGGGGAGCATGGAAAAAGTCAACCAACCCGACCATACAGTCAATATTAAGCTGGGTTGATGATATAGTTTTTGCCTTGGTTGCAGTCTATTTCATCAATATTTTCCTTTTCCAGAACTATCAGATACCAAGTTCATCATTGGAGAAATCATTGTTGGTGGGTGATTATTTGTTCGTCAGCAAATTAAGCTACGGACCAAGAGTGCCTAATACTCCGATTTCATTTCCTTTGGTGCAGAACACATTGCCGATACTTAATTGCAAATCATATACCGATTGGCCGGAATGGGGTTATAAAAGAGTAAAAGGTTTGGGTGAAGTCAAACGTAACGACATCGTAGTGTTCAACTTCCCTGCCGGAGATACAATTGCCTTGCTCCAGCAGAATCCGGACTATTATACTTTGGTTGCACAATACGGCCGTGAAGCTATCCATCTGAACAAAGCTACTTTTGGAGAAGTTATGTATCGTCCGGTGGATAAACGTGAAAACTACGTGAAACGCTGTATCGGTATGCCGGGCGATTCATTAAGTATCCGCGACAATCAGGTTTATATTAATGGCAAAGCCGCTGAGAATCCGGAAAACATGCAGTTCAATTATTATATTGAAACAGATGGAACAATGTTTAATGAAGAGCAGTTCAGTCTAATGGATGTCAGCAAGGACGACAGAGGTTTGCTTGGCGGTGGTAACGGATACGGCCAGGATTTGCTGGCTTATCTTGGTTTCCAGGCTAATGCCAACGGACAATACAATCCTGTCTACAGAATGCCTCTTACAAATAAGGCTTTGGCAATAGCGAAGAAATTTGCCTTTGTAAAGAAAATAGTCATCGAACCGGATGCTATCGGCGGTACAACTTATCCGGTTGACTACAAAACCGGTTGGACTCGCGACAATTACGGTCCAATCTGGATTCCGAAAAAAGGTGCTACAATAAAGCTTGATGAAAAGAACCTGGCTCTTTATCACCGTTGCATAAAGAATTACGAAAACAACAAGCTGGAAGTTAAAGACGGAAAGATTTACATTAATGATCAGCCGTCAACAGAATATACATTCAAATATGATTATTACTGGATGATGGGCGACAACCGTCATAACAGTGCGGACAGCCGTTCATGGGGATTTGTTCCTGAAGATCATATTGTTGGTAAGCCTATCATGATATGGCTTTCACTTGACAAAGACCATAGCTTGTTCGACGGTGGAATCAGATGGGAACGTATTTTCCGCTGGGTTCATAAAGATTGAGCTTTATGGGATTTAAGCAAAGAATAAAATCAGTGTTCCGATTTGTCGGGACACTGATTGTTATAATATCCGTAGTATTCATTGTTCGCAAATGGGTTGTAGAATCATATAATGTTTCCACGTCTTCAATGGAAACAGCTTTATACGAAGGAGATTATATACTGGTCAACAAACTATTGGACCTTTTTCCTCCAAAGCAGAATGATGTTATGTTATTTACAAGCCCTTTACTGCAAGATACTGTATATAGCCCTCTTTTCTTAAGCAGATGTATTGGTATGCCAGGTGATACAGTCCGGATAACATCAGAAGGTTATTATATAAACGGACAGGCATTTCCCCGTTCACCAAGAGCCTTGAATACTTATTTTGTTGCATTAAGTATAAAAGACTACTTTCTTCAGCAAGCCAAACAAATGAAAATTCCTGTCAGAGACTTAAAAAACGAAGCATTCGGCATTACAATAAGTCTTACTACTTTTGAGGAATATAAATTAAGGGAAGAATTCACAGAAGAAATAAACACAAGATTTGTTTGCAGGAAAATTGAACCATATGAATTGGTAATACCTAAGAAGGACAGAACATACAGACTTAGCGAATATAATATTACGGCATGTCGTGAAGCTATCTTGCGAGAAACAAACGGCGCTGCCGAATTCCGTAACGGCAAGCTTTATCTGGACGGAAGAGAAACTTCATTCTTCTTCTTTCATCAGGACTATTACTGGTTTTTATCTGACAATATAAACGAGGCAATAGATTCAAGACATTTGGGAATGATTCCTGAAAATCATCTGATTGGAAAAGCTTTTTTCTGCTGGCTAAGCAAAGACAAGCAGCAGATGATGAAAAGAATAAAATAACAAATAATTGGCAAATCAGAATGGCACATATTTCAACAGCTTATTTAGGTCCTGTTCAGCAATATTGTAAGATGATACAATATCCGGAAATATTTCTGGAAACACAGGAAAACTTCCTGAAACAGACTTATCGCAACCGCTGTATCATAGCAACGGCAAATGGTCCGTTGGCATTATCAATTCCCGTAGTGAAACCGGATACATTGAAGTGCATCATTAAAGACATGAAAATATCTGACCATGGGAATTGGCGTAAGCTTCATTGGAATGCTTTGGTTTCAGCATACAGAATGAGCCCTTTCTTTGAATATTACGAGGACGACTTTGCTCCTTTTTATGAAAAGAAATACGAATATCTGTTGGATTTCAACGAGAATCTTCGGGAACTGATATGTAATCTGATTGATATAAATCCCAGAATTATATTAACAGAAGAATATATCCCCAATGCAGATGATGATTACAGAGAAATAATACGTCCAAAACATGAGGGAGAAGATTCTTCTTTTCATCCCGTTCCTTATTATCAAGTTTTTCGTGAAAAATTTGGTTTCATTCCAAATTTGAGTATTGTTGATTTATTGTTTAATATGGGACCTGAAAGTGCCATTGTATTGAACAAATGCATATATTAATATATCTATTTTTATGAATTTTTTATAAAAAAGACCTATTTTGTTTATTTGGTAAGTGATTTATTATTACGTTTGCAATAAGTCAAAACCTCAACTATGATTGAAACCGGAACTTTAATTTATGAGTCAAAAGATTTTACCAAGCAATATTTATAAGTAATAGGTAGAACCTTTATAGCGGGAATCGGGATAGCGATTCCCGTTTTTTTTAAACAAACAAATTTTTTCCTAAAATCCTTCATTTACAATAATTATCACTAAATTTACTCGCTAAGTCTTACCAAGAAATATTCGACACATCATGAAACACAATTCATTACTACTTAATACTCTAGCCATCCCTGCGGTATTACTATCCTCTTGTGGTACAAAACAAGCTGAGCAACCGGAAAAGAAACCTCTGAACATAGTGCATATAATGTGCGACGACCATTCGTTTCAGACAATCAGTGCCTATGGACATCCGATAAGCAAGTTGGCACCGACACCGAATATCGACCGTATTGCGGCTGAAGGAATGTTGTTCCGGCAGGCATTTGTGGAAAACTCTTTGTCAACTCCTAGTCGTGCGTGCCTGATGACGGGACTTTACAGCCATCAGAACGGACAGCGCCAGTTGGGAAAAGGTATAGACACAACTAAGGTGTTTTTCTCGGAGATTCTTCAGCAGCATGGTTATCAGACGGGAGTAGTTGGCAAATGGCATATGCAATGTGAACCTAAGGGATTCGACTATTACTCTGTGTTGTGGGATCAGGGAGATTATTATAATCCGGAATTCAAGACTAAGGAAACAAACGGTAAATATGTAAAGGAAGAAGGATATGCTACGACTCTGACAACAGACCATGCAATTGAATTCCTTGAAAAGAGGGATCCGAATAAGCCGTTCTGCCTTTTGGTGCACCATAAGGCTCCGCACAGAAACTGGATGCCTGAAGAGAAATATCTGGATCTTTATGAGGATGTGGAATTTCCTTATCCTGATACTTTTAATGATGATTATTCTACCCGTTGTGATGCAGCACGCACTCAAGAAATGCGCATCGATGATGATATGACATTAGTATATGACCTTAAAGTTGATGAGCTTAAAGAGACAGAAGCTTATAAGAATGAGTGGAATATACGTGGCTGGGATGCTTCACTGGAAAGAATGACTCCGGAACAGCGCGAGGCATGGATTTCGTCGTATAAACCGAGAAACGAGAAATTTATCAATAGCAAGCTGAAAGGAGAGGAGCTGGTGAAATGGAAGTATCAGCGTTATTTGAAAGATTATTTGCGTTGTATAAAGACTATAGACGACCAGGTGGGACGTTTGCTGGATTATCTGGAGAAAGAAGGGTTGATGGATAATACTGTGATTGTTTATACATCGGACCAGGGTTTCTATATGGGAGAACACGGATGGTTCGACAAGCGTTTTATGTATGAAGAGTCTATGCGCACTCCTCTTATTATCCGTTATCCGGGTATGATTAAAGGCGGCAGCACTTGCGATGCTTTGGTTCAGAATATCGACTATGCACCGACTTATCTTGCTTTAGCCGGCATTGAAAAACCGGAGTTTATGGAAGGAACGTCTTTGATTCCTCTTTTTGGCGGTGAAGTTCCTGCCGATTGGAGAGAATATCTGTATTATCATTATTATGATTATCCTGCAATTCATATGGTTCGCCGTCATGATGGTGTGCGCGACAAACAATATAAACTTATTCATTTCTATGGTGACAAGGACAAACAGCGTGAGGCTATAAACTGTAATGAGCTGTATGATTTGAAAGCGGATCCTAATGAACTGAATAACTTGTATGGAAATCCGGAATATAAGGAGGTTCAGGATAGGTTGCAGAAGAGGCTTGATAAGTTCAGGGTGGATTTGAAGGTGGATGAGTTTTAACTTTCAGATAACAAGTTGACAAGAAGACAAGTTAACAAGAAAACACAGAGACGCAGAGAACACAGAGATTGGATATATAACCTCTGTGTCTTTGTGTCTCTGTGTTTGATTTTTTTGTTTGCAATATGTTTATAATTAATGTCTTATAAAATTCCAAAAATCCTCAATCATCTTATCCGCATCCATAGATATATAAACATGTATTTTGTGCTCTCCATTTTCCTGAGGAACATTCCGTAGTTCCATTTTGCAAAAATCAGGACATAGATAAGCTTCGGCAAGAGCAAGATCCCAAAGTATGCGTTCATAGCTTGTGGATTCTGTTTCTTCCCAGCGGTCGATAAGCATTTTATGTTTGATATTGCTTTTGTCAAGTCTGTTGAAAGTATCCTCTTTCTTGAACTTGAAAGATTGGCATGTCGTTATTGGCATAACATAAAGGTTAATATCCTTTTCAGACATAAGAAAATCAAGGGCGTTAAGGTCATTTCTTACATTGAACTCATTTTTATTCCATATGCCTTTTTCCTGATCATATTGAGCAGCCAGCATATAGCATCTTATTTTCTGTTTTATTTCAGGATGAAGTATAATAGCAGAAGCAATGTTTGTTGCTGCTCCAAGGCATATTATGTCTAACATTTCACCTTCCGGCATCGATTTTATATAATCTGTCAGCTGTTTTACTGCCTCAGAATCACGTGGTTCAAAACCGCCCCATGCTCTTCCTATCTGGCGGTCTGCACCTTTACAGCAGATAATATCATCTCTTTTCAAAGATGAAACCATATTTTGGTTTATTTGTTGGCTTATATCAATAGTTGAGATATTTTCTGTTGGGTATTGATTCCATTTGTCAAATACAAGAAGATCAGGATTGTTGAAATGTGCAGAACTAAGACCTACCACTGAAATATCAGATTCTTCAATCAGTCTGATTATGGCATAGATATCATCTACTTCGTTACCGGAATCCGCATCAATCCATACTTTCTGATTTTGGGATATGGCTGATGGCGCAATTATTAATACAATAAATAATTTGAACAATAGTTTTATCATAACACTCTATTTTTTGTAATTTGGACAAAGTTAGTGTAATGTTGGGATAATTCTGGTTTGTATGGAAATAATATTGTAATTTTACGGGGTGGATGAGAGGGGAAGGAGTTTTTAAATTGAAAGTTGAAAATTAAAAATTAATACTCCGTGTTTTCTGTGTCTCTGTGTTTAACCCTTGTCAACTCGTCAACTTGTCAACTGTACCCTCGTCACCTCGTCTCTCGTTTATGTTCCACATGAAACAATCAATAGTTGAAGTGAGTGTATTTAGGTTTGATATTTTTTCAGTAATTTTGCACAGTCGCTTGACGTTATCTGTATTTATTTGCTGACTTTTGAGTCAAGCAACTTCGAAACATCAATAAACAATTATATTTTGAAAACATTTGAAGATTTGGGTGTCGCCTATCCTATATTAAAGGCGATAAAAGAAATTGGTTATGAGTCTCCAATGCCTGTACAGGAAGAAGTTATCCCTCTTTTACTTGGTGAGGATAATGATGTGATAGCTTTGGCGCAGACAGGAACAGGAAAGACTGCTGCCTTTGGTTTGCCTATTTTACAGAAAATCGAGACTGAGAAAGTCTATCCGCAGGCATTGATTCTTTGTCCTACACGTGAGCTTTGTTTGCAGATAGCTGATGACCTGAACGACTATTCCAAATATATCGAGAGTTTGAAGGTGTTGCCTGTTTATGGCGGTTCCAGTATCGAAAGCCAGATAAAGACTCTGAAACGTGGTGTCCATGTTGTTGTTGCCACTCCGGGCCGTTTGCTGGATTTGATGAACAGAAAAACAGTTGATTTGTCTGCTGTGAAGAATGTGGTTATGGACGAGGCAGATGAAATGCTCAACATGGGATTCACCGACAGTATCAACGCCATTCTTGCCGAAATACCTGTTTCCCGTAATATGCTTCTTTTCTCAGCTACAATGCCTCAGGGTATTGCTGCCATAACAAAGAAATATATGAACAATCCTAAGGAGATTGTTATTGGTAACAAGAATGAAGGAAACAAGAATATACGTGACATATATTATATGGTCCGTGCTCAGGATAAATATCTTGCACTGAAGCGAATCGCAGACTATTATCCTAATATATACGGTATTATTTTCTGCCGTACAAGAAAGGAAACTCAGGAAATTGCCGATAAACTTATCCAGGATGGCTATAATGCCGACTCTCTTCACGGGGAACTCAGCCAGGCACAGCGTGACTATGTAATGCAGAAGTTCAGAATTAAGAACTTGCAACTTCTTGTTGCTACTGATGTTGCCGCAAGAGGTTTGGACGTTAACGACCTTACTCATGTTATCAACTATGGTTTGCCTGATGAGGTAGAGTCTTACACTCACCGTCGTGGCCGTACTGGTCGTGCCGGAAAGACTGGTATTTCAATCTCAATTTGCCACGTCCGTGAGAAAGGAAAGATAAAAGAAATCGAACGAATTATAAACAAGAAGTTCGAGAAAGGTGAAATGCCGACAGGCCAGGCTATTTGTGAGAAACAGCTTTTCAGCTTCGTTGACCAGATTGAGAAAGTAAAAGTTGATGAAGATGAAATCGCATCTTTGATGCCTCAGGTTTACCGTAAGCTGGAATGGCTCGATAAAGAAGATATTATAAAACGTATGGTTTCTCTTGAGTTCAATCGTATGATTGACTATTACAAGGATGCCGACGAAATAAAGGTGGTGGACGAACATTCTCGCAGTGAGAAGTCTGGACGCAAGAAAGGTATTGCCGAGGAAGGTTATGTTCGTTTCTTCCTTAACTTTGGTAAAACTGACGGACTATTCCCTAATACCTTGATTGAACTTGTGAACCGTTGTGTTCCGGGTAAGGTTGAAATCGGACGTATCGACATCTGTGAGAAATTCTCATTCTTTGAAATAGCTGAAGAAGAAGCATCTTTGGTTATGAAGAAAATGAACGGCTTCGAACTTGACGGACGACGCATTTCTGTTGAAGTGGCTCAGGAAAAGAAAGACCGCAAAGACAGAAGGGAGCGTAAGGACGGCAAGGAAAGAAGAGAGAGCAAAGACCGTAAGGAAAGAAAAGACAGAAAACCGAGACGCTCAACAGCTCAGAATAAGTTTGAGAGGAAGAGAAGAAGGTAGGGAAATTGAAAATTGAAAATTGAGAATTGAGGGATAAGGAAGTGAAGGAGGGAGAAGTTAAGGAGTCAAGGAGTTAAGTAGTCAAGTGTTTTTTACTTTCTACTTTCAACTTTCAACTTTTCTCTCTAAACCCTAAACTCTCAACTCTCAACTTTTTAACTCCTAGTCTCTGTGTCTCTGTGTTTAATCCTTGTCAACTCGTTAACTATAAAAAACATAAACATGAAAACACTTATTTTCAAACTAGCTGTTTTCTTCTGTGTTATTTCTCCAATCAAGGCACAGGAGGAAATAGAATTTTCGCAACCGGTGAATAATCCGGAGAGTTGCACCAGTATTATGGTCGGTAAGAAAGCTTCAACCGATGGCTCTGTGATTACCAGCCATACTTGTGATGGAAACTACCGCACATGGATTGATATTGTGCCTGCTGCCGATTATAAGAATGATACGGTAACTGCAGTTTATGAAGGAAATATGCATACCGAGTTTGTCAACGATATGACAAACAGAAAGCTAAAAGGCGAGATTCCTCAGGCAAAACATACATATCAGTTTGTGAACACATCATATCCTTGTTTGAATGAGATGCAGCTTGCTATGGGTGAAACAACAATCACCGGACGCAAAGAGTTGCAGAATGCCAATGGTATGTTTATGATTGAGGAGCTTCAGCGTATAGCTTTGCAGAGATGTACAACCGCGCGTGAAGCTATTACTCTGATGGGAAATCTTGTTAAAGAATATGGTTATGGTGATTCAGGCGAATGCCTTACAATTGCCGACACCAAAGAAGTATGGCATTTTGAAATCTTCGGTGAAGGACCGGACAAAATCGGCGGTGTTTGGGCTGCTGTCCGTATTCCGGACGATCATGTCGGAGTTTCTGCAAATATCCCACGCATTTCCAATTTGAATCTTAAGGATAAAGACAACTATATGGCTTCGGACAATGTATATGAAGTCGGAAAGAAAATGGGCTTTTGGGATGGAAATAAGCCTTTCCGTTTCTGGGAAGTATATGGCGGCGGAAATTATTCCGGCGAAATGAAGTCTTTCAGTATCCGTGAATTCTTTATCCTTGACAAACTTGCTCCATCTTTGAACCTTTCATATGATTCAGAGGAATTGCCATTGAGCGTCAAACCGGAGAAACAACTTTCTGTTGCTGATGTCAGCGCTATGCTTCGCGAAACTTACGAAGGCACTGAATATGACATGACAAAGAATCTTAAGGTCGCAAAGAAGAAAAAAGGCGGTTATGTGGATACTGTAATTAGCAATTCCGCAAATCCATGGATGACAACAGATATGGTAAATATGCTGAACGGTATTAAAGAAGGAGCCGTTACACGCTATCGCCTGGTTGCTGTTCCTCAGTGTTCTTACTCAACAGTTATTCAGCTCAGAGACTGGCTTCCTAATGATGTAGGAGGAGTACTGTGGCTATCATTTGATAATCCGGGTCAGAGCCCTCGTATCCCTGTATTTGCCGGAACAACAGACCTTCCTGAGGCATTCTCAATTTGTGGCCAGCATCGTCATCGTGAAGATGCTATCGTTTGGAAATATCGTACAGCAAACAAACTTGCCACAGTACGTTGGGGACTTACAAAGGAAACTATGAATAATGCATATCAGCATTTCATGGAAAAAGGAAATACCGAAATGCCTTTTGTTGAGGCTCGTTATAAAGAAATCCAGGCAAAAGAAGGACAGGAAGCCGCACGTAAATTCCTTACAGGCTACACTGCCGATTTCACCGGAGCAACAATCCTCCGCTGGCAGGAAATGGCAGATGAGTTCTGGAAGATGTTTGCAAGGGGATTCTGAGGAAATTGAGAATTGAAAATTGAAAAATTAAGAGTTTAGGGTTTAGAGTTTAGAGTTGAAAGTGAAAAGTAGAAAGTAAAAAAACTACTTAACTACTTAACTACTTGACTACTTAACTACTTAACTACTTGACTTCTTAACTCCAAAAAACTATAAATCATGAAACCATTATTTCTATCATTCGCATTAACATTACTTTCTCCACTGGCAGCCATGTCACAAGGCTATCAGTTTACGGACGAAGTTAAAGTGCCTGCCACTTCAGTAAAGAATCAGGCATCAACAGGAACTTGCTGGTGTTTCGCAACCACATCATTTATGGAGTCAGAACTTCTCCGTATGGGAAAAGGAGAATATGACCTTTCCGAAATGTTCATTGTCCGTCAGAAATATATCAATCAGATTAACGACAATTATATGCGTCGTGGCAAGGGCAATGTAAGCCAGGGAAGCCTTTCTCCATCATGGATTACAGCTTTCAAACAAGTTGGTGTTGTTCCAGAAGAAGTATATAGCGGAATCAATTATGATTCTGACCGCCATAACCACGGCGAACTTGCTTCATATGTGAGCAGCATTTCCGAAACAGCAGTGAAATTGAAGAAAAACTCTCCTGAATTTCACGAATTGGTGAACAGTCTGATGGATATTTACCTGGGTAAGTTACCAGAGAAATTTACATATAAAGGAAAAGAATATACAGCCAAATCTTTCGCTGAATCATTGGGCTTGAATATGGACGACTATGTGTTGCTTACCAGCTTCACTCACAAACCATACTACGAAGCTTTCGATGTGGAAGTACCGGACAACTGGGAACACGCCTTGATGTATAACCTTCCGCTCGATGAAATGATGTCTGTAATGGATAATGCCCTCAAGAACGGATATAGCGTTTGCTGGGATGGCGATGTAAGCGAAAAAGGTTTTTCTTTCAAGAATGGTGTAGCAATCAATCCGGAGGTAAACAATGTTGATGACTATGCAACAACCGACCGTGCTCGCTTCGAAAAAATGGATGCCGGTGAAAGATTGGAAGAAGTATATAAATTCGAACGTCCTTATCCTGAAGTAAAAGTAACTCCTGAAGTTCGTCAGGCTGGTTATGAAGCTTTTGTTACAACTGACGACCACCTGATGCATATCACAGGTATTACAAAGGATCAGAACGGAACAAAATATTATATCACCAAGAACTCATGGGGCACAGAGCGCAATGCCTTCGGCGGTTACCTGAATATGTCCGAAAGCTTTGTAAGAGCAAAAACCATTTGCATAATGGTGCATAAAGATGCGCTTACGAAGGAAGTGAGAAATAAAATTGGTAAGTAACAGGTGACGAGGCTATAGGGACGAGTTGACAAGTAGTATAAATCTTGTCAACTCGTCCTTTAGTTTATTCTTCGCTATCTAAAAACGTTTTAAATCATAATACATTGAACGTGTCTTATCTTTTTCGTCTTTTGATGATAAAAAATCAAAACCACATTGTTTGTAAAAACCAACAGCTTCTTGATATGCATCTACAGTAATGAAACGGCAGCCGGTTCTATTACCATGGGTAAAAGTATATTTGATAAGACGGATAATATCCCTGCCAATACCTTGTTTTGCATATTCTTCTGATACAGCCAGTCTTCCAATTTTTACAGCCGGATAATCTTTGCGTCGTTTTGGGTTAGCTACACGACGACTCAATCGGTTCCAAATACTTCGTTGTTCTGGATCAAAAGTAATTTTATCATTCAGAAGACTGAAATATGCCACAGTTTTACTTTCTGTCAAATCTTCCAACAGATAAGTGACAGCCATCAGATCGTCCATATATTTCTTGGCATCTTCAAATAAAAAACCGTTTAAGTCATCATCCTTGCACTTAAACGGCTTTATCTCGCTATCCGCTTTCAACGGTATAAAATAATAATCTTCAAATGCCATATTTGTATTAGAATGTAAATGCAGCTATGGCTTTGAACTTTTCGTAAACTCTCTTTGCAGCCTCTTTCTCTTCCTTGCTCTCCGGCTTCAGGTGAGCCATTTTCTCTGCAAAGCGTTTTGCATCCTTGCCGGTAATCACAGGCGTTTCTTTAATAGGTCGAGCCATAATCTTTAGTTTTAAATTCATAGCAAAGTTACGGATAATATTGTTGAAAATCAAATAGTAGTATGAAATTCTCCTTTCGTTAACTTTTTTCTTGTCTCCTATCATTCCCCCCTTTCCTATACTCCAGCGGCCCAATCCCCACATGCCTTTTGAAATATTTCCCGAAAAACGATACGTTTGTGAAATTCAGAGAATATGCAATTTCCTGAATCGGCAGATTTGTTGATTTCAACTGAGCCTTTGCATCCATAATAACCATTTCCGCAATAATATCCGTACAAGTCTTTCCTGTTGTTTGCTTGATTATTGTACTTAAATATGCAGGAGTTATTCTCAATAAATTAGCATAGAAAGACACATTCCTTTCCTTTATATAATTATCCATCACAGCCTGGCTGAAATCCTGGGTTATCCTTTCATTTGTAGAAAGAAGTTCGGATTTAGGTTTCTCATTTTCATATAATATGCCAAGTCCATACATTATAGCCATAAAAATATGCCTGTTGAAATCATTGTTCAATATTGCCCCTTCTTCCTGAGTCCTCACAAAAGGCTCGATATTTTCATATACAGCCTGGGCAATTTTTGGATTCAGTTCCAGAACCGGCTTCCTCTTTATTGCATAATGCGTGTCAACAATTGACTTTACAGGATTTATCTGTTTTAGGAATGATGATGAAAAACCGATGAAATAAAGTTCTATCTCACCTTCAATCTTATTGATTTTCAAAATACTTCCATGGGGAACTATAGCAATGCAATTCTCCTTTATCACATAATTCTCCATATTGATAGAAGCCTCAATATTTCCTTTCTTGCAGAACACAAATATCTTAGCCTTCAGTCGGCAAGGGAAATTAGTATATAGGCTCAGGATATTAGTATCCATCAGCCTTCCTGTTATTACATCTTCCGGTAAATCTAGTTTGGGGATTTCGTTTTCCATAATAGGAATTTTTCAGTTTTAATTTGGAACAAATGTATAATAAATATTTTAAATGCAAATATAAAAAATAGGACATAAAAATAATTTCCGGATACAGATTATCACAATGTTTTTTTAAAAATAAGAGCTATATATAAAAAATAGGACAATTAATGAAATAAACTGACCTTGTAGGAATCACTAAATAAGTGTTCCTTTGCAGCATCAAAAAAGTTATTAAATAATAAAAGATTAAAGCATGAAACATTTGTATTTTTTACAAACATTTTGCTATATGCTGCTGTGTGCAGTGGGCTTCACGGCTTGTTCGTCTGATGCCGATGATGTAATTGCAGAGAATGGAATTGGATATGTATCTCTTGCTTTAAATGCAGATACGGGATTTGGAGCTGCTACTAAGGCGGTGGATGAGAGCACATATAGAGATAAAAATCAATATGCAGTACAGATTATTGATAGTAAAAATGAAACTGTCAAAGAGTGGAGCAAATATTCTGAAATTGGAGAGGGACTTATCGAGCTGCAGAATGGAAGCTATGTGCTTAAAGCTTTCTATGGAGATGATGAAGCTGCTTCAACTACTTCAATGTATGTGGAAGGAACAAGTAACTTCGATATTAATGGTGACGAAGGAAAAGAAGTTAGTGTAACTTGTGCACCGGTTTGTGCCCGTGTGACGATAACAGGCGAAGGCATGGATGAGCAATTTTCAGATTGGTCTGCTATTATTAAAACCAAGGCTCTTGATGAAATGGAAGCTTCTTTTAATTATCAGCAAAATGGAGATCCTGTTTATCTTAGAGTAGAAAAAAATGAACAGATTTCTTTGGATTTTTCTTTCACACCAAAATCGGGAAACAAAAATACTACAGTAAGTAAAAGCTATACAATAAATCCGAACGAGGCTTTGAATATTACCCTCAAGCCTGCTGCATCAACCAGCGGAAACTTAGGCATCACTATTACTATCAATGGTGCTACTAACGACGAGATTATTGATATTGAGATTCCTGCGGATTGGGTTAATCCATAATATGATAAAAAATTAAGATATGAAGAAAATATATACAATGGCGGCGGGCTTTCTGCTTTGCGTTGGTCTCGTATCCTGCGAGATGAAAGAGGAAATTTTTGGAAATGATGTGATACCGTCTGAAACAGGATTGGTTGAACTTGGTGTTGCTGTCGATGATAAGACAAATGTTGTGATTACGAAAGCTGAGGCAACTGGAGGTAAAGATGAAGTAGGTTCATCAGTTGATCCTTCTGATTTTCCTGTTATTTTTACGTTGAAAACAAACGAGAACTATAAGAAAGAGTTTACTTATTCGGAAATAGCAGGAAAAACCGTTGAACTACCAATCGGTACATACGAGGTGGTTTCACATACAAGCGGAGAAATGCAACCAAAGATGAGTTATCCTTATTATAAAGGTAATGCAGAGCTGATTGTAAATGAGGGTGTAACGGAACAGGCGGAAGTCATCTGTAAGATGCAGAATTCGCGTATATTAATGGTTTATCCAGAAACTTTCAAAGAAGAATTCTCCGAATGGGCAATCACTATAGATGATGGTACAAGCAATACTTTGACGTTTGAATACAAGAATGATAATCAGAACTTAAATAATGCGGCTGTTTATTGGGCAATCTCCGAGAATTGTCCGGCTCTTACAATCAGTATCAAGGCGATTACAAAAACTGGAGCTGCAGTTTCTGATTCTCGAAAGGTTACTAAACCTGACGGAGCGAATTGGATGGGTGGTGATGCGTTGACCATTACTATGGAGCCAATCGAAGATAACACCGGAAATGTTTCTGGTATCACAATTAATGTCAGCACCTTCTTTGAAACGGAAAATGGAGATGTTATAGAGGCTCCGCTTGGAGATGATGATACGGAGACTCCTACTGATCCGGATGGAGGAGATGAAGGCGATACAGGAGAAACAACGGGTGAACCGACAATAACAATGCCAAGTAATGGATTAATTGAATATACTCAAGGTAATATTCCTACGGATCCTGCTATTATTGAAATCCTTGCTCCCGCTAAATTTAAATCGGTAGTTGTTCAAATTAAAGGCGGAAATGCCGCATTCGCAGGTATTATTGCCGATTTGGGGATTCGGCTTGATACAGGTCGTGATATAATGACGTTATCTGAAAAAAATGAGCCTAATGGAGATAATGAAGCTTTAGTAATTGATCTATTGAGCGGAATTCCGACGACAGATGATACAAAATATGAATTAAATATGACTAAGTTCATTGGCATGATGGATGGTTTCGGTCCAACTTCCGTTAATGATGAGGAAGATGGGAAAGATTTAGATGCTCATGAATTTGTTGTCACCGTAACCGATCAAAATAATAAGACTATCACAAAGACATTACAAGTTAAAATTAATCCAAAAGCAACAGAATAATGAAATATATATATAATATATTATCTATCCTATGTGCCTTGTGCCTTTTCGCCTGTACGGCAGAGGACAATACGCTGAACGACAGCGTAGGCTATTTGCGTTTGACTGTCGGTGGAAGTAACGCAACTACAACTAAAGCGGCTACTTTGCCTGAGAATTATACAGGTTTGCAGATTGCCGTGGAAATTGTTGATGCTGAAGGTGTATCTGTTCAAAAAACAGATGATTGGGAAGAATGGAAAGGTGAACAAATCAAATTGAAAGCAGGAACATACACTATCAAAGCTTATTCCTATGGGTTCGATGGTAAGCAGAGTGCAATGGCAGCCCCTTATTATTATGGTTCGAAACAGATTAATATTGTAGCCGGAAAAGAATTGAACGAGACTGTAGTATGTTCGTTGGCTAATGTCAAAATGTCTGTAAAGGTATCGGACGATATTAAGGCGAATTTTAATTCGTTCTCAGTATCTGTCAATCCTAAAACGCCTGGAGCATGTGATCCTCTTTCTTTTAATATCGACCTTACTAAAGAGGCGATTACTGATACTGCCTATTTCCCGGCAACAGAATTGGTAGTAAATTATTCGGCTACTAACAAGAAGAATCAAACGAATTCGGCTAAAAGAGAGTTGACAGGAGTGGAGGGCAATGACCATTACATACTGAACTTTACTTTGGCGGAATCAGTTGATGTAAACGATCCCGTATCGGTTGTCGTAGATCCGACTATGCATACTTATACTTATACTTTCCAGGTTTCGACAAAACCGACAAATAAAGCTACGCTATCTGCCAATGCATGGGCTAAGTTCGCATATCTCAATGCAGAGGATGTGACTGCGACTGCAGGTACAGATATCTCATCTTTGAAGTTTCAATACCGAAAACAAGGTACACAAGACTGGAAAGACGCAACTGCTACATTAGAGGTGGAAAATTACATAGGAAAAACCGAAGAATTGGAGGTATCGACCACCTATGAGTGTCGCATGGTCAACGCGGATGAAAGTTTCGTGACAAGCCCGATAACCTTTACGACAGAAGAAGCGACAGAATTGTATAATGGAGGGTTTGATAACTGGGCGTATGGAACAGGAGATTATAAAAATACTTGGTTTGCCGATTTCGCGGAAAAACAAGAAGGATTAAATTATGTGGCAGGTTTTAATACCTCATTTTGGGATTCTGGAAATATTGGGACTTCTACAGGTACCGCTGCTATGTTAGGAGCAAAAAATCCGACAGCACCTGAAGAGACTATTGTGCATACCCCTGGAGGCAAAGCTGCAAAATTACAATCAATATATGTGGCTATTCAATTTGCGGCAGGAAATATTTATACAGGTAACTATCAGGAAACTATCTTGAATCCAATGGGTGCACGTATCAATTGGGGGCAACCTTTCACTTCTCGTCCCACAGCTTTACATGGCTGGATTCAATATAGTCCGGGAACAGTGAACAGAGGCAAAAATGAAAATCTTCCTGACGATGCTACACTTCATCTTAATGATACAGATCAGAATGCAATCTATATAGCATTGTCGGATAAAGGATCACAATATGAGATAAAAAATGGTGAAAAGAAATTTATTGATTTTGATAATGATCCTAATATTATTGCATACGGTGAACTCCCACAAGGTGAATGTATTAAAACTGATGGTTGGAAGGAAGTGAATATTCCATTGGTTTATCGTGCGATTGATCGCAAGCCTACGCATATCATTATAGTTTTTAGTGCAAGTAAATATGGAGATTATTTTGTGGGTAGTGATAAGAGTGTCATGTATGTTGACGACTTCGAACTAATTTACGACGGTGAACCCACACTATGGGAATAACACCCAATAAAAACTTTAATCAAGGGCGGAATTAAGATAAAATTATTCCGCCCTTTGATGGTTTAAATATATGTTGGTGTTTATAACATATAATAGAATCTAAATATTTTAAATATATAGCAAGCTGATTAAATGAGCAGAAAAATTTTGACCATATTGCTATTATTGGCAATAATGACCGGAACAGTAAGTGCGCAACGAGGCAAGCGTGCCATCAAACGAATCGACCGTGAAGTCCAGGAAACTGTTTTTATTCCGAAAGGTACGTGGATGGCAGGTGGAACTGTATCTTATTCCGAGAATGAGCAAACTAATTTGAACTTTCTGATATTGAAAGACCTTGAAGGAAAAGGTTACAATTTCAGTATCAGCCCATATGCCGGTTATTTCTTTAGGAATAATATTGCAGCCGGTTTCCGTTTTGCCTATAATAGAAATTATTTGGATTTGGGCAATCTGGATATTGATTTGGGAGATTTGCAGATTTCATTCAATGATTTGTATTATTTGGAACATAAATATTCTGCATCAGGATTCTTGCGTACATATATGCCTATTGGCAGAAGTAAAATTTTCGGATTGTTTAATGAAGCCCGTTTGACTTATGCCTATGGTCAGGGTAAAAACTCAACCGGCTCCGGAACAGAATATGACGGAACTTATCAAACTGTCAATTCATTTCAGATTGGTTTTGCTCCGGGTTTGACTGCATTTATTACAGACTGGTCTGCTATCGAAGTTTCGGTTGGTGTTATGGGTTTTGATTTTAGTTGGACTGAGCAGAAAACAAACCAGATTGAATCCGGTTCGAGAAGAACTTCTTCCGGTGATTTCAAAATCAATTTGTTTTCCATTAACATAGGTATGACATTTTATTTATAATCGGATATGGTTAAGTGTATAAATAATTTTAAATTATTTGCCGGCAGCTTATGTTTATTGCTTGGCTTGCTGATGGCTTCGTGTGCTATTGAGAATGATATTCCATATCCTATCATCGAGGCTTCAATTGAATCAATAGAAGTTGAGGGACAACGTGGGGCAGAAGATAACACATTCACTGCAGCTACTATCAATAAAACAGCTCGTACTGTATTGCTGTATGTGAATGATTCGGTTGATATAACAAAACTTAAAATCAAGAGTCTTAAAATAACAAAAGATGCAGAGTTGATACCTGATTCTGCAGCTTGTGTAAATTATGAGAAATTCCCTAATACTGGATTTGCTTCATTGGATAGTATCCCAATGTCATCAAATACAAGAATGAACTTTTCTTCTCCTGTAAATTTTACCTTGCGTACATATCAGGACTATGTGTGGCAGGTAACAGTTAAGCAGATTGTACAACGTGACATTGAAGTAGATGGTCTTGTTAGAACAGTTGTTGATGAAAATTCCAGAAATGTAATTATATATGTTGGAAGTGACCAGGATTTAAGTAATTTGAATGTAACGAAGATGAACCTTGGCGGTGAATTTGGCAAGGTTAGTCCTGACCCTACAACTATAAAGGATTATTCTTCTCCGGTAAAATTTAATGTAAGACGTTCGTGGGAGGAGTATTCTTATGAATGGACTGTCTTTGTTTATAATGATAAAGGAAATTCCGGAGGTTCTTCAGATGTTTTCCCAATGACAACCAAAGCTATTCTGAAAGGTTCTATTCAGAGCGGAAAAACTCCGGTAATTGAATATGCCGCGCAAAGTGAATCAAGCTGGAAAAGTGTTCCGTCATCAGATGTTTCTGTATCTGGAACATCTTATACTGCAACTTTTTCCGATTTGAAAGCTTCAACTACATACAAATATCGTGTAAGTGTTGATGGCACAGCAGGAAGTGAACAAACATTTACAACTGTAGCTGCTGTGGCTTTGGAAAACGGTAAATTGGAGAATTGGTCACAGGATGGAAAAGTTTGGAATCCATATTCTGCTGATGCAAATCCGTTCTGGGGAACAGGAAATCCCGGTGCTGCCAATTTTATCGGAAATCTTACTGAGCCTACAGATGAAAGTATTTCAGGAAAAGCAGCTTTGCTGGAAACAAAAAATGCTATTATTAAACTTGGTGCGGGGAATTTATTTACAGGAGATTTCCAATTAGATGGACTGAACGGTCTTTTGCATTTCGGACGTGAATTTTCATCTTTCCCTACAGCTCTTCGTTTATATTATAAATATACATCTACTACTATCAATATGATTGGTGATAATGTTGGAGATTTAGCCAGTTTAAAAGGAGAACCTGATATGTGCCAGATTTATATTGCTTTGTCGGATAAATCGGAGCCTTATGAGATTAAGAATGATCCTAAAAACCGAAAATTATTTGATCCGCAAGATTCTAATATTATTGCATATGGAGAATTTACTTCAAATCAAACAACTTCTTCATATAAGCAGATTGAGATTCCTTTGGAATACCGTTATACCAACCGTACTCCGAAATATATTATCATTGTTGCTTCTTCCAGCAAATATGGTGACTATTATATAGGAGGTGTGGGTAGCAAACTGTGGTTGGATGAGATGGAATTGGTTTATGAATAAAAACGAGTAAGACTATATGAGAAAGATAATACAACAAATAATGGCATTGACAGCCCTTTGCTGGGTAATGGCAAGCTGCACCGATGAAGCTTTCAATCAGGAATACGGAGAGGGCATGGGTTATTTGCGCCTGGAATTGGGAAAGGTGGATGTGGAAGTTTCTTCTACTACAAAGGCTGATGCGGGTTCGCTTCCTAAAGGGCTTATTCCTGCAACTACAGATTTCATGATTAATATCAAGCAGGGTAATAAGCCTGTTGAGGGGTTTCCTAAAAAATATAGCGATTTGCAAGAAGGTATAGAATTGGAGGCCGGAGGTTATACAGTTATCGCTTATTATGGAGATAATAAACCTATACAGGCTACACCTTATTTTTCAGGTTCGTCTACTGTCGAGATTTATCCAGGGAAGTCAACTGAAACAAATATAAATGCAGCCTTGGCTAATGCAATGGTAACACCTGAAGTGAGTGAAAACTTACAAAAGCATTACTCTGCTTGGTCGTTGAAGCTTAAGGCTGGAGATACATCTATGACATTAGCGGATAAAGATACTCCCAACACTGAAGGTTATCTGTTTGCAAAGGCGGGACAATCTGTAAATGCGGTGTTTGAAGGAACAAATATATTGGGAAAAGAGTCTTCGCATGAGTGGACTGTTATTTCTGAAGCTGTTGCTCAGACTAAATATGTGATTCAATGTGATCCGGATTTGTCTGTATTCTCTAATATCCAATTGACAGCGACAGCTACTCATACTTATGAGGAAGGTTCTTTGACAGGAACAAATGTTATTTTGAATCTTGCAGCCAATGGTGCTCCATTAGAATTGGTGGATGGCTGGAATATTCAACTTTTATATAATAATACAGCTATCCGTACTTATACTTCCAAACCAGAGAATGGCACGTTGATGGACGTTACAGATGGCTGGCCGTATGTACCGCATGCTAGTACGTTAGCGGCTTCTATCCATTTGAAAACCGGAGAGATGATAAATTTAACATCTGTAGCTATAGAGGAAATTCCAGATCCAGAGTTTACGGTAGCTGTATCAGGAAATACAAGTTATTCTGTTTATCAAAATTCTGGAGCCGAAGAAGCTAACAAAAAAGATGGATCTAGTATTTTTGATATAAACGCAACAGCAACAATTGCGTCTGAGATTTCAAGTAATTCTAATTATTCTGATATCTTGAAAGTGACTTATATGACGGATAGTGGACGGAGTTCAGAAAAATTATCATTCGGAACTGTATCTCAATTTAATTCTCTTGCTTGGCAAAAGCATGCGTTATCCGCTACTATTTCTTTTGATGGGGTTGAGAATGCTTCATCTTCTATAGAATGTGATGTTACAGGGTTACCTTATAGAGCAGAACCTCCCCAAAAAACCGGAAATAATCCATGGAAAGATGCAGCTGGTAAGAATGACTGGACTAACGATTGTGTTAAATTATATTATTCTGCTGGCAAATACCCTAGAATAGTATCTCCTACTTTTTATATACCTTCGGATATAAAAGTAGCAATTACCACGAAAATATATAGAGAACACTATTGGGCAGGTGTGGCAAAAGGAGATTTATGTATTTATCAATTTAATAGTATTAATGAAAATGAAAAAGAAATATATAAAAGAGAACTTGCTAGAGAAGAGACATATGAACCAACTACTCCATTAGAGGTAACTATGAGTTCATTCTTCCCTGAATTTTATATACAATATAATTATATGGCTGATACTGGACGTACAAATGTATATTATTTTAATATTGACTATAAATAAGAATATACTATTGATTATGCACAAACAAATCCTATACATCCTCTCCCTTATGGGAGTATTATCATTCACCTCATGTACGAACGAGGAGAATACATTGTTTCCCGACGAAACCGGTGAGATTATCTTCTCTGTTGTTGATACTACAGAGGTAGAAATTACAACCAAGGCATCACTTAATTTCGATGTTAATGAATTTAATGTCAGCCTCAGTCGTGGAAATGAACCAATTTTTTCTAACAAAAAATATGGTGACATTGCTGGAACTGCTATTACTTGCTCTGCCAGTCCGGATTATGTGCTGACAGCAGAAAGCTGTACCGAAACAGAGGCGGAAAGTGCGAACCAAGGTTGGGGACAGGCTCGTGTGAGCGGGAAAGAAATTTTTGCTGTTGTAGCAAATGACTCAAAGACAGTTACAGTCAACTGCGGTTTGGCAAATTCTTCTGTTAGTGTCGCTTTTAGTGACTATGTAACAAGTATGTACACTAGTTATTCCATAGAGCTTCATGCGACAGATGCAACCAGCCGTACCTTTACATTTGATAATAATAACTATAAGTTTAAAACAGCTTATTTTAATGTTGGTGAATCAGGACGAAAACTAGATTATACGGTTACTTTACCTTCTTTTGAGAAGCCTTATACCGGAATATTAACTTTGGAGTCATCCAAAAGTTATAAACTCTCAGTAAAGGTAGAAGGTGAAGGTACCAATACAACAGTTAAACTTGGGGTTACAGTTGATGGAACATTAATCAAGGAAGAAATTCTGTCAGAGAAGATCAATCCTTATAAGTAACAAATAAAAAGGCTGATATATTTCGGTTACGACCTTTTCCAAAAAAGCTCGTAGTGTTTTCCAAAAAACATCGTTATGTTTTTCCAGAAACACTACGAGCTTTTTTCTTTCAAGTTTCACAATTTTGTTATAAAGTTGAGAATCAGAGAAATCATGTGAAACTTGAACGTATTTTAACATTCGCTGTTTAAAGCAATTAAAGAATTAGCTTTATAAAGTTAGAATCACATCATTTGGGTGATTTACATGAGATTAAGAATAATGTGAAATATGGCGTTGGAAACTTCCTGTTATACGTCAATTAGTATCAATCAAGGCTGAAAGCCTTTTGTTTTAGCCTAGGGTGTGAGCCCTAGGTCTCTATGTATTATCTTATGCTTAGCTCTGAAGGAGCGATACTTTCATGCTATTGTGACGCTCCTTCAGAGCTTGTATTTAGGTGGTGGCGAGTGACCCAGGGCTCACGCCCTGGGCTATCCAAATAAGGCAAAAGCCTTATTTGATAAGGCTTTCAGCCTTGACAGATAGTTCTGAATATGTCGTCCACGTTAACTTTAAAGTTTACAAGAAGGCGAGTTAACAAGATTTTTGGATATTGTTCGTGAAATTACAAGTGTTCTGACCTTGTCAACTTGTATCTGAAGCCTTGTTAACTTTTAATGTGAGTTCGACAAATTATAAAAAACATATAATTGTGGAAATGGATTATTCAGGTAAAAAGGACATATAAAGGCTGAAAGCCTTATTATAGCCCAGGGTGTAAGCCCTGGGTTAGGAGTATTTCCCCTACCAATATAGCCCTGAAGGGGCGACACAATGTTTTGTTATGATTTCGTCATTAATAGAGTGTCGCTCTTTCAGAGCTTTGATAGGATGGTGGTCGTTATAGAGGGTGTTGCAAAACATAAATAATGAAACACAGAGGCACAAAGCCACAGAGGTAATTGTTTTGAAGGAGTTATTAGGAGTTAAAGAGGAAGTTAGAAAGGAGTTAAATATATCCTAGTCAACTTGTCAACTAACAAACTAATAAACTTAAAAACTCAAAAGTTAATATGTTGAGAATAAATAAAATAAAAATCTCCGTGTTCTCCGTCTCTGTGTTTAAATTAGTTTTGCAACACCCCCGGATAAAATCAACATTGGATTGCAAATCCAATGGAACAGTGGGCACACTCTCCGAAAGCAATCCCAATTACATCCGAATGTAACAACATTTTCTTCCGTAAGTAATTCCGATTACTTCCGAAAGCAATTGGAATTGGATTCGGATATATTTTCAGACATATATTATAACCACACATAACCCCACCGTAATAGTTGTCTAATATTTTTTAAGCCTTACTTTTTGTCATTTCTATATTGAATATCTAAATTTACAAATCCTATTCAGTTGACAAGTTGACAATATAACGAGTTGACAAGAGTATTTCCCTGGTTGACTTGTTTCTGAATCCTTGTTAACTTTAATGTGAGTTCGACAAATTATAAATGACATATAATTGTGGAAATGGATTATTCATATAAAAAGGACATATAAAGGCTGAAAGTCTTTTTATAGCCCAGGGTGTGAGCCCTGGGTTAGGAGTATTTCCCCCACCAATATAGCCCTGAAGGGGCGACACAATGTTATGTTATGATTTCGTCATTAATAGAGTGTCGCTCTTTCAGAGCTTTGATAGGATGGAGGTCGTTATAGTGGGTGTTGCAAAACATAAACGATGAAACACAAAGACACAAAGTCACAGAGGTAATATGTTGAGAATAAATAAAATAAAAATCTCTGTGTTCTCTGTGTCTCTGTGTTTAAATTAGTTTTGCAACATCCTCCTATCCAAATAAGGCAAATGCCTTATTTGATAAGGCTTTCAGCCTTGACAGATAGTTCTGAATATGTCGAATCTACGTTAACTTTTAAGTTGAGCAACTTGCGAAACTTAAATTAATTTATAAACTTAATAACTCAAAACCAACAATATGCTTAAACAACATTTGCAACAAAAGCTACAGCAGAAACTGTCGCCGCAGCAACTGCAGGTAATTCGATTGCTGGAGCTGCCTGCAATTGAGATAGAAGAACGTATCAAGAAAGAGCTGGAGGAAAATCCTGCTCTTGAGGAAGGCAAGGAATTACCCGAAGGACAGGACGATATTTCGCAGGACGATTCTCTTGAAATTGACAATGGAGGTGATTCCGATGTGGATATTTCTCTCGGTGATTATATGTCTGAAGATGATATTCCGGAATACAAGCTTAGGGAAATGAGCGAGCGTGCCGAGAAGAAGGAGGAAATTCCATTCTCCGGCGGTGTGTCTCTTAATTCCTATCTTCTTGAGCAGCTTTCGGTGCTCGGACTTCCGGAAAAGGATGAGAAAATTGCCGAATATATCGTTGGAAATATCGATGACGACGGTTATTTGAGACGTGAACTTTCGTCTATTGCCGATGATTTGGTTTTCCAGGCTGGAGTGGATGCCGACCTGAAGGATGTGGAAAGACTTCTGAAGGTTGTTCAGGATTTTGACCCTGCGGGAGTTGGAGCTACTGATTTGCAGGAGTGCCTTCTCTTGCAGCTGAAGCGTCGTGAACAGACTGAGGCTGTTGTTTATGCTGAGAAGGTTGTGGAATCTTTCTTTGAAGATTTTTCAGGTAAAAGATATGAGAAAATAATGCGTTCTCTGAATATCGACGAGGATATGATGAAGCGCATAATTCGTGAGATTACTTTGCTTAATCCGAAGCCGGGAAATGAATGGGGCGGCGATGCTGAGGTTGCCATGAGCCGCGTGACTCCGGATTTCATTGTTGATGCAAACAACGGTGAGCTTACTCTGACGATGAACAACCGCGGTGTTCCTGATTTGCGTATTAGCCGTGAATATATGGAAATGCTTGAGGATTATGCCGGAAACAAGCAGAACCGTACTGCCGACCGCCGCGATGCCGTGACTTTCGTCAAGCAGAAGCTGGATGCGGCACGTGGTTTTATTGATGCGGTAAAACAGCGCCAGAACACTTTGCTTAGAACTATGGAAGCGATTATGATTATTCAGCGTGAGTTTTTCCTTACCGGCGACGAGACAACGCTCCGTCCTATGATTCTAAAGGATGTGGCTGAGAAATCTGGTTTTGATGTTTCTACTGTTTCGCGTGTGAGCAACAGCAAATATGTACAGACAAACTACGGTATTTATCCTTTGAAATATTTCTTCTCGGAATCAATGCAGACCGACAGTGGCGAGGAGATTTCAACAAGAGAAGTGAAGCATATCCTTCAGCAGTCCATTGATGCCGAGGACAAGCGCAAACCGCTGACAGATGAAGAACTGGCTGCGATATTGAAGGAAAAAGGATATGTTATTGCCCGCCGTACGGTGGCGAAATATCGTGAGCAGTTGGGGATTCCGGTGGCGAGGTTGAGGAAGGAGCTTGCTTGATGGAAAAAATTAAACACAGAGACACAAAGCCACAGAGGTAATATATTGAGTATAAATAGAATGAAAAAGCTCTGTGACTCTGTGTCTCCGTGTTTTGGGAATATTGTTGTTTACTTTGTCCAATAATCCAACACTGTCACCGCACTAGCCTTATTCCCAAGCACCTTGCCAAACTCCTTATGTGCCGGATGGATAAGATATGCGTCTCTGTCCTCTTCAGAATGGAAAGTTACGAAGAAGCAGTGAGTCAGACCTTGCTGTTTTCCCTCGGGACTGCAGTCTGTTCCCCACTCATAATCTTTGATTAAGTCGATTTTTGAAGGCAATTCGCCGAATGCATCTTCAACTGCCTTTACCTGCTCAGCCGAAACTTCCGGTTTGAAGCCGAACATAACTACATGGCGCAGGACTTTCTCCTGTTTCTTTTCGCCTGAACATCCGCAAATCAGAAAGGCTGATGCGATTAATGTTCCTGTTAATAATGCTAGTCTTTTCATTTTGTTAAAAATAAGTTTATAGAAGTTCTTTTTACTTAGTTAACGTGAGTTCGACGAATTATGAACTATCTGTCAAGGCTTTCAGCCTTAATATTATGTCCTTCTTCCCCGGAATAATCCAATCTACAAATCTGTTAGCATTTTTAATTTGTCGAATTCACGTTAGTTATATAATGAATTACTTTTTACAAATATATATTGTTTTGAGAAACGGCAAGTAGTTGCAAATAAATATTTTTAATATGATAGAGATATTTTAAGCCCCGTAAGTTACTCAACTTGAAATATACAAAATGTTGCCTTTTTGCAAATTCAGCTTTCATTAATTAACAAAACAAGCTTTTGGGCTAACAGGCAATTTGTGAAAAACTTAATGAAAACATTGAAAACACGGCTTTATAAATGTCGTTCCAGGAAATGATTGCAATGATTTCGGAAAAAGATTGCAATCGTTTACCTGAGTCATTGCAATGATTTCGCCAACTCTTCACAATCGTTTGGTGGAATCATTGCAATCATTTTTTTAACAAATGCTTTTGGGTCGGAAAATCCGTCCCGTTATCCTATAAATTGCACTTAAATATGGCAATTTTCACTCAGGAAGAGTAAAAATCATGAACGGATTTACATTGTCATTTATCAAGTATATAGTTATTTGTGTAAACAAAATGCTTGTAGAAAAACAAATGATTGGGATGGAATTTTTCTGTTGTCAGGAAAAGCAATGATTTTGTGTCAATCTGTATTTCCTTAACTCCGTGAGAGTGCCACCGTTCTGCAGTTTCTGATAAACACCTCGAAATATCGCAATCTCAGATAGGTTAGTTTGACAAAATGTAAAAGTGACAAAATGATAATTCTGTCAAGCAGAGTGTTATATAGTGCTTAAGTTTCGCAAGTTCTATTAGTTATGGAGTTAAAGGCCAATACTATTTGTATCTTAAATCTATCTGCTTTTAACTTCTCGGCTATGCGAAGAATAGACATAACTCTATATAAATTCTTTAACTCCCGAAAGTTGTGCTTGCGAAACTTGAATATAGTAGATAAAAATGTATGAAAGTTTGCATATATCAACTAATCTTGCGAATATTGTATTCAAACGAGTGTTAATGTAAACCATTTACAAAAATCAAAAACTTTTCGGTTAACTATTATTTTATCGGAAATATTTTATATATTGAGAACTCAAAATATTTATGTATTTTTTTTGATGCATTAGTTGGATATAAATTGAAAGTCTAGGAAAATTAATTGTTTTAACGATGCATAATTACCTTATATGGAGAATTTAGATAAGTTGGTGATAGAATTGTGCAAGTTGCCTAATGAGACAGGATGGGTAGAGTTTAAGCACAATAATTGTGATCCTAAAATGATTGGTGAGGATATAAGTGCATTAGCAAATAGTGCGGTTATTGCCGATCGAAGTCATGCATATATGATATGGGGTATAGATGATAGCACACATGAAATCATAGGTACAAAATTAAGACTTAGACAGGAGAAAAAAGGAAATCAGGAAATAGAGAACTGGTTACGTTACATGCTTTCTAAAAATGCAGATTTTGAGATGCAATCCGTAGATATTAATGGTAAACATATTGAAATGCTTGTCATATCTAAGGCTGCTGGTGTTCCTGTGACATTTGAGAAAGTTGACTATATTCGCGTTGGCAGCTATACGAAGAAAATTATAGAATTTCCGTCTTTACAAACTCAGTTATGGGATAAGTTACGCCATGAGCAGTTTGAAGAAATATTCGCTATGATTAATTTGCAGATTAATGATGTGGTAAGGTTTCTGAAATGCGATACTTATTTTGACATTCTTAATTTGCCTATACCAACAAGTGTTGACGGATATAAACACTATTTACTTGAGGAGGGTATTATTGTTAAACAAGACAATGGACTTTTTGCTATAACCAACTTGGGGGCGATACTTTTTGCACGAAAGTTGTCTGATTTCCCACGACTTGGAAGGAAAGCTATAAGAATTGTACAATATGAGGGGAAAAACAGATTAACTATTCTGAAAGAGGATACAACTAACGAAGGATATGCTGTGAGTTTTGAGAATACAGCCAAACTTGTAAATAATCTTCTTCCTGCTAAAGAAGATATCAATTCTATTCGTAGGAAATCTATCAATATGTTTCCTCTTCCTGCAATTAGGGAAGCTATAGCTAACTCTCTTATTCATCAAGACTTCTTTATTACGGGTACAGGTCCTATTGTGGAAATATTTGAGAATAGAGTAGAGGTGACAAACCCTGGAACTCCACTTGTTGATATTATGAGAATTATTGATAATCCTCCGAAATCGCGAAATGAGAAATTAGCTTCTTTAATGAGAAGATTGAATATGTGCGAAGAGTTAGGGCGTGGATGGGATCGAATGGTTATTAGTTGTGAACTGCAACAACTTCCTGCACCACGTATTCAGATTTATCAGGAATCAACAAAGGTCTCATTATTCTCTCATCTTGACTTTACCAATATTCCTGTTGAAGACAAGTTGTGGTCGACATATCTTCATGCCTGCATTAAATTTACGGAAGGGGAGGCGTTGACAAATACCTCTCTAAGGGAGAGGTTTGGCGTTGCAGAAACATATGCAGGAAGTATATCTCGTTTGATAAAAGAAGCGGTAAATGAAAAACTGATACGCCCAGTTGACCCCACAACGGCGCCAAGATACATGAAATACATTCCTGTTTGGGCATAATTTAACTTGCCGGCAACTTGCTGTGAAATTATTTATTAAACACAAATAGTTGATTATTAAAATGTTGCCATCTATATTTAACTTGCTGGTAATTTGCTGACAAGCTAAATATAGAAGGCTTAACTATTATATAACTATTGGTGTTTGTTTGTAGAAATTATGTTTATGATTTTTTCTAATGGCTATGAAATGTTGTTATCAAAAATAAATCCCTCCAAAATTCTCTTTTTGCCCTTAGAATTGGGATATAAAAGAACAATATTGTATCTTCGCTGAGTGAGGATGTTGCAAAACTAATTTAAACACAGAGACACGGAGAACGTGGAGATTTTTATTTCATTTATTCTAAATACATTACCTCTGTGGCTTTGTGTCTCTGTGTTTCATTATTTATGTTTTGCAACACCCTCAAGAAGAGTGTTGTATTTTTAAGAAATATGAAGCGAACTATAGCAAATGTACTTTCCGGAATGTTTCATCCATTGTTGATGGTAACTTATGGAGTAATTCTGGCTTTGACTTATACATATCTGGCAATTTATCCGATGGGGATGAAATTGTCGATCGTTGGAGGAGTTTTTGTTATGACGGCAATCGTGCCTGCACTGTTTATCTGGATTATGTATAAAACAGGAATGGCAGGAGATTTGGATTTGACAAACAGAAAAGAAAGGACGTTACCTTATATAATATTTGCAACATCATTGCTTGCCACAGGCTTTTTGCTGTATAAGCTGCAGATGCCCGTTTGGTTTTTGCTTGAGCTGTTTGGCGCCTGTGTAGCTCTGTTGATAGCAATGCTTATAAACCATTATTGGAAAATAAGCGCCCATATGATAGGTGTGGGAGGACTTGTTGGAGGGATTTTGGGAACAGCCCAGATACAGATGATAAATCCCTATGTTGGGATAATGATTGCATTTGTTGTTTCCGGGTTGGTCGGTACATCCAGATTGATATTAAAACGACATACGCCGATGCAGGTATATGCAGGTTTTATGCTTGGTTTCACCTGCGTCTTTTTGTCATCATTGTTAAGTTTTATCTTATTTTTCATTTAAAAACACAGACATTATGAATTTTCCGGTTGATTTGAAGTACACAAAGGATCATGAATGGATCCGTGTAGAAGGCGATGTAGCTTATGTAGGTATCACAGATTACGCTCAGAGCGAATTGGGTGAAATTGTTTACGTTGATATCACAACAGAAGGCGAAACAGTTGCAAAAGA
Organism: uncultured Parabacteroides sp.; assembly: GCA_949295065.1. Lineage (GTDB taxonomy): Bacteria > Bacteroidota > Bacteroidia > Bacteroidales > Tannerellaceae > Parabacteroides. The sequence continues at coordinate 108,466 of CASFJQ010000001.1, forward strand.
AGAAGTTTTTGGAACAATTGAAGCTGTAAAGACTGTTTCTGACTTGTTCATGCCTGTTGGTGGAGAAGTTCTTGAAGTTAATGCAGAATTGGAAGACGCTCCTGAGCTTGTAAACGAAGATGCATACGGAAAAGGTTGGTTGATTAAGATTACAGTTAATGATCCTGCTGAATTGGATGAACTGTTGTCTTCTGAAGATTATCAGGCTTTGATTGCAAAATAAATGTTAATATAGTTGACGAGTTAACAAGTTGACGAGTTGACAAGGTTAATAGTTAAAGTTATTTCCTTGTCAACTTGTTTTCTGTAGCCTTGTCAACTTTTATAATAATGAATGTATGAAACCAGTTGTAAGTATTATCATGGGCAGCACATCAGATCTGCCTGTTATGGAAAAAGCGGCTAAGTTCCTTGATGAAATGGAAATTCCGTTTGAAATGCACGCGCTTTCGGCACATCGTACTCCTGCCGAAGTTGAGGCATTTGCCAAAGGAGCCAAAGACCGTGGTATTAAAGTAATTATTGCTGCTGCAGGTATGGCTGCACATTTGTGTGGCGTAATTGCATCAATGACAACACTTCCTGTTATCGGTGTTCCAATCAATTCAACACTCGACGGAATGGATGCTCTGTTGGCAATAGTTCAGATGCCTCCGGGAATTCCTGTGGCAACAGTCGGTATCAACGGTGCTTTGAATGCCGGTATTCTTGCTGTTCAGATGCTTTCAGTTGGTGATGAAGCTTTGCAGCAGAAACTTGCCGCTTACAAAGAAGACTTGAAAAAGAAGATCGTCAAGGCTAATGAGGATCTTGCGAAAGTAGAGTTTAAGTTTAAGACTAATTGATAGGGGAGTTGACGAGTTGACAAGTTAACAAGTTGACAAGGTTAATATTTAAAGTTATTTCCTTGTCAACTTGTCTCTGTAGCCTTGTCAACTTTTCTCTTTAATTTAAAGCAGATAATAACAATGTTTAATTATTCCCGTAGGAAATCGTCCGAAGTACATATTGGAAACACTCCTTTAGGAGGAGATAATCCTATTCGTATACAGTCAATGGCAAATGTATCCACAATGGATACAGAAGCTGCAGTGGCTCAGGCAGAACGTATGATTGATGCCGGAGCGGAATATGTACGTTTTACAGCTCAGGGTGAACGTGAAGCCCGTAATTTGGGTGAGATTCGCCGTTTGTTGAATGAGAAAGGCTTACATACTCCGTTGGTGGCAGATATTCACTTCAATCCACGTGCGGCTGATGTTGCTGCGGAGAATGTGGAGAAAGTCAGAATTAATCCCGGTAATTATGTTGACAGGGTCAAGACTTTCAATCTTATGGAATATACCGATGAGGAATATGCTGCGGAATTGCAGAAAATCCGTGAGCGTCTGGTTCCGTTTCTTGATATTTGCCGTAAGAACGGAACTGCGATACGTTTGGGAGTGAACCATGGTTCGTTGTCCGACAGGATTATGAGCCGTTATGGTGACACGCCGGAAGGAATGGTTGCTTCGTGCATGGAATTTCTGAGAATTTGCCGTGAAGAGAATTTCAACGACGTTGTTATATCTATAAAGGCTTCGAACACGGTGGTAATGGTACGTACAGTTCGCCTTCTTGTCAGCACTATGGATATGGAAGGAATGTCGTATCCGTTGCATCTTGGTGTTACGGAAGCCGGTGACGGTGAGGACGGAAGAATTAAAAGTGCTGTTGGCATTGGCGCACTTCTGGCTGATGGAATTGGTGATACGATACGTGTTTCGTTGAGCGAAGCTCCGGAAGCTGAAATGCCGGTTGCACGTAAATTGAGAGATTATATTCTTGAGCGTGAAGGTCACGAACATATCGAGGCTGTTATGGCTCCGGGATATGATGAGATTTGTCCAGCCAAAAGAGTTTCGGACGAAGTTCTGTGCATTGGCGGCAGAAACAAGTCTGCAGTTATCGCTGATGTCAGAAATAAAACAGCAGAAGATTTGTCGATTGGCGGTGGTGAAAAACCTGATTTCCTTTATGTGGAATCGGTTGAAAAGGCAGCAGAATGGTCGGCTTATGCCAAATCCGGAATTATTGTCGATTCTGATATCTGGAACGGAGAAACAGAAAAAATATATCCTTGTTTCTCAGCTGACAAAGTTGAGGAATTGAAGAATAATACTTCACCTTTGAAATTCGTCGCTCTTTCGTATAACGATATTAAGAGTGGATGGATTTATGTGCTGAAGGAAGAGAAAAATGTAGTAGTTATTTTGACTACAAGCCATAAGAATGGTGTGGGCGAGCAAAGGGCAGCATTGCATTATATGATGTCCGAGGGTGTGAATGCGCCGGTTATTATTCATAGAGAATATTCTGATTCGGAAGTTGAAATGTTGCAATTGAAATCTTCTGCAGATTTAGGCGCATTACTTCTGGGCGGTTTCACTGATGGCATAATGTTGTCGGCTCCGGCTGTAAAACCTTCTGTGGCGGTAAGCTGTATGTTTGGTATTCTGCAGGCTGCAAGAGTGCGTATCAGCCGTACAGAATATATTTCATGCCCAAGCTGCGGCAGAACATTATATGATTTGCAGGCTACAATTGCAAAAATAAAAGCTGCAACATCTCATCTCGTAGGTTTGAAAATCGGAATTATGGGTTGCATTGTCAACGGTCCGGGTGAAATGGCAGATGCCGATTACGGATATGTTGGCGCAGGTCGAAACAGAATAAGTCTTTATAAGGGAAAGACTTGTGTGTTGAAGAATATTCCGGAGGAAGAAGCGGTTGAGAGGTTGTTGGAGTTGATTGAGAAGGATAGGAGGGAAGGGGTTAAGTAGTTGAGGAGTCAAGTAGTTAAGTAGTCAAGTAGTTAAGTAGTTAAGTAGTTAAGTAGTTAAGGAGTCAAGTAGTTAAGTAGTTAAGTAGTTAAGTAGTTAAGGAGTCAAGTAGTTGAGGAGTTAAGTAGTCAAGAATTTGAGCGGTTTAGTCATATCTTCTTGACTCCTTAACTCCTTGACTTCTCCCAAAAACAAATATCAAATGAAAGTACAAATAATAAACAAATCACATCATCAGTTGCCGGCTTATGCAACAGCTCTATCTGCTGGAATGGATATCCGTGCAAATTTGTCGGAGCCGGTTGAAATAAAGCCGTTGGAAAGAAAACTTATACCTACGGGATTGTATATTGCTTTGCCTGATGGCTATGAGGCACAGATGCGTCCGAGAAGCGGTTTGGCATTGAAGCATGGTATTACGCTTTTGAATACACCGGGCACTATTGATGCTGACTATCGTGGTGAAATAGGTGTAATATTGGTAAACCTTTCTTCTAAGCCTTTTGTGGTTAATGACGGAGAACGTATATGCCAGATGGTAATTGCTTCTTATCAGCAAGTGGAATGGGAACCTGTTGAAGTGTTGACTGAAACTGAACGTGGAGAAGGCGGTTTCGGACATACAGGGAAAAAGTAGTGTAATAGTTTACGAGTTGACAAGGTTTCAGAGACAAGGTGCTTATGAAACCTTGTCAACTCGTCTCTATCCAATACCGAGTTTTGTATATTTAAAATAGACTTCTTCCTTTGAAAACAGAACTTTGACTAAGTGGTACAACCTGACCGTATAATGTTAAGCGGTTTGAATTGAATGTTGGCAGTACGCTAAGCGTTGCCGTATTGCTTCCTTTTGGTAAGGATATGGTTACTTTCGCTGATACACCGGAACCTAACACATTGAAGTCAACTGTAAGATTTCCTTTTTTGTCTTCCTTAGTCTTGAAATCAGAGAGATTTCCGTCCACAGTTACTCCACCTAAGCCGTTTGAACCGCTGACAGCTACGTTGAATGAAACTTGGACAGTAGCTTTGTCGTTGTTCACCATGACAAAATTAGTGGTTGGCGAAACGTTTGAAGTTGTTCCGCGCTTTAACATTATTCTGTTGGCCTCCAAAACAAAACTCTTGTTCTCTATTGAGAACTTTGCCTGTTCGAAAAGCAATGAATCTGCTCTTGCACGTTCTGCTTTACGTTCCTTGCGTGATTTTGCCTTCTCTTCCTTCTTGTTCGTAGTTTGTGCTTCTACGAAACTCATACTGGCAATCAAAGCCGCCAATATTAAAATCAAATTTCTCATAATCTTTAATTTAGTTTAACGAGAGCTCAAAATGGGCATAAATATATATTCCTAAATATTACGACATTGCAATTATACAAATAATGCTATGTTTATAAATGTAAAATTACAGAAATATATTTTATGATAGTTGGCTTTTGCAAGGAATTTTATTCAAAACTGAAAAAACATATTTTTCATATTAAAAGCATATACCAAGTCGTAGCCCAAGGTTGCTGATACCATTTTCGTTGTAGTCCAGCAAATCATTTTTATTTGTGCTATAATTGTAGTATGCAGCAACATGGAATCCGAACCTGCTGTATTTCAAAGGATGGATTGTAACCCCTATTTCTGGAGAAACATGAAATCCCCACGGACGGTTGTAATACCCGACAAGATTAAGATATGTGGTGTTCTGCTGATACATTGCTCCTTTTCAGGTATTTTTTATATGTTGTCATAATTTATTTCTCCTTTTTATTTTAGAAGTTGACAAGGTAACAAGTTGACAAGAATATATACACATATACCTTGTTCCTGAAGCCTTGTTCTCTTGTCCCCTTTATTTACTGATATACGGTGATTGTCTGAAAGACTGTTCAATGGCACGTTGGATCAATGCCATATTTACTCGTGAATTATAGGAAAGCAAACCTTCACTGTTGGCATGCCATACAATAGGCAAACTATTATTACTTGAAGCCTTTGTCCTGTCAATATTGCTCAAGTTTACCATTTCCATTACTATTGCTCCGGTTGAGTATTGATATGAAACTGGATATGACATATACCATCCGCCGCCCCAGTAAGGACCCCAATATCCCGGATTCCACCATCCGTCCCAGTAACTGCCGACGAATGTTGTCATATTAACATCGTTCTCAATATAAGTCATTTGAATACCTATATTTGCAGAATCCTTTTCCATACATCGAGTATAACCTCGCTGTTCCATCTCGTTTTCAACTTGGGAAATAAGTTCCTGCGCATTTTCATTTTTCCAATATTCATTGTTTAATCCTTGACCGGCAACCAATATGCTGTCTGCCAGATAGAAGGTTGAAGCTTCAGAAAACTTGAAATCCGGGTCGTATTGAGTGTAAACGGTGAAATCTCCATCCATTTCACTCATATCCGGGTTTTTCTCGCATGCTGTTATAGAAAATAATACGAGTAATAGTGCTGTTACACCACCTATACCGTTTGGTCCGCTAACAGGAACATTGAAAGCAATCTGTACTGTTGCCTTGTCTTCGTTCACCATGACAAAGTTTGTGTTTGATGTAACATAGGCAGTTGTTCCATATTTGAACATAGCTTGTGTCAACCCTACATTAGCAATAATTGCTATCAACATAATTAACAATCTTTTCATAAGCCTTCATTTTTTAGTTCAAACGAATATAGTGCTATTTAATTTGTTGTTAATAAGAAACTAGACGAATTGCTAAATATCATGGATGAATTGTAATATGGCATGTTTGAAAGTTGGAATTTATATTTTTATTTTGGAAATTATCAAGGAAAAAGGTTGTAAGAAGTTTATAATATACATACTTCTTTTAACAGCTTTTTGTGCTGTTAATGTGTGAGTTGTAGTTGTATAAATATTGAGGACTTAGTTTCTTTTGTGTATTAAAAAAGAAATCTTACTTTTGCGATTGGCTAAATGCTCAACATTGAAACTGGCAGAAAACAATTTGACAAAGTTTTTTATTCTATGATGTGTATCTGCGGACTGTCTGGCCTTAATGTTGGGTAAATCGCGAACTTCAGTGATTTAAAATACAGATAATATGTTTAGAAAAATAATAACAATCTCTCTTTTTCTTGTTTCATTGTCCGTACTGGCTTCAAACAACAGGAAATTTGACTACTTCTATTACGAGGGATTGAAGTTGAAACAGGCAGGAAAGTATGATGCTGCGTATGACATGTTCTCCTATTGTTTGTCTCTCGACTCAACTGCTGCCCCGGTGATGTATGAGCTTTCTTTGTTTTATGTTCAGATGAACAAGGCAGACAAGGCTGTCGAGATGTTGCGTAAGGCAGTGGACAGTGATTCCGATAATATGACTTATAGAATGGCACTTGCCAATGTTTCCGGAAATTTGGGAATGTTTGCCGATGCAGCAGCCGAATATGAGGCTTTGGTTGAAAGATATCCAGACAAAGCAGAGTTGCGTTATTATCTGGCTGAGGCTTTGGCTCAGGATGGCGAGCTGGCAAAAGCAATCGAAGCATATGATGCTTTGGAAAGCATTATGGGAATGAACGAAGCTCTTTCATTGCAGAAATATAAACTTTATTCTACTCTTGAGCAGGAAGACAAGGCTTTTGAGGAAATTCAGAAGCTGGCAGACAAATATCCTGCTGAATCGAGATATCAGCTTTTGCTCGGTGACTTGTATTTGGAAAAAGACAATTTTGATGAAGCATTGAAAGCTTATACCAAGGCTCACGAGATTAATCCTTCAGATTCGCGCTACATTGTATCTATGGCGAATTATTATGAGGCAACCGGCAATAAGGAAGCTGCAGAGAAGGAGGTGCGAAATGCTTTGGTGAGCAAAGGACTTGATGTTGAAACGAAAGTCGGAATATTGTCCAGATATATCCAGCGTCTGCAACAGACCAAACAGGATATTGAGCAGGCTAACGCTTTATTCCTCACACTTTTGGAACAGCATCCTCAGGATACAAATCTCAAACTGATGTACGGCAGTTTGCTTATCCTTCAGAAAAAGAATGATGAGGCGAAATTCCAGTTCAGTCTGGTTACTGAAATGGAACCGACAAACCAGAGCGCATGGCAGCAGTTGCTGAATATGGCATTGCGCACTGAGGATATAGACGAGATAATCCGTGTTTGCAATAAATGTATCGAGTTGTTCCCTGAATCTCCGGAATATTATTTCTACTTGGGAATTGGTTATTTCCAGCAGGAAAAATATGAAGAGGCATTGGAAGTGTATCGCAAAGGATTGGGTGTGATTCCGAAGGAAAACGGAAGACTTATGTCTGACTTCTACGGACAGATAGGAGATTTGCATTATCAGATGAACAATATGCCTGAAGCATACAAGGCATATGACGAGGCTTTGAAATATAACGACAAGAATGTGGTTGTGCTGAATAATTACAGTTATTTCCTTACTCTCGAAAAGAAGGATTTGAAACGTGCGGAACGAATGAGTGCGCAGTGTATAAAACTGGAACCGGACAATGCAACATATCTTGATACTTATGCCTGGGTTTTCTTTATGCAGGGAAATTACAAATTGGCAAAGATTTATATTGAAAGCGCTATATCAAAAGATACTACAAACAGTGCTGAGCTGGTTGACCATTATGGTGATATCCTGTTCATGAACGGAGATAAGGAAAAAGCCGTTGAACAGTGGAAAAAGGCTCGTTCATTGGGCAAGGAGTCAAAGACTCTCGACAAGAAAATAAAGGAAGAAAAGTATATTGAGGAAAAAGAATAATTATGAACAGATTCCGTTTTAGTGTTTTATTGGTCGGTATTTGTTTTGCTCTGATTTTTTCCGGCTGCCGCTCTTCAAAAGGTGTTGGCGGTGAAGATTCAAAGCAGTTCAAGGAGCAGAAGGAAATTCTGGCAGCAGTACAGGAGCAGTCTGTCGATTTCCGTACAATGTCTGCACGCCTGCGTGCCGATGTGATAATGCCGGATAAGGAAGTCAGCTCAAGAGTTGATTTGAAGATGATAAAAGACAGTCTGATACAGTTGTCGGTGCAGCCATTCCTTGGTATTGAGGTGTTCAGACTTGAACTGACAACGGACAGTATCAGACTTATCGACAGAATGGGTAAAAGATATTTGGCTGAGAATTATTCAGCTATGAAGAAACAGTGGACTGTAGATTTTGATTTTTATAATTTACAGGCATTGTTCATAAACAGCATTTTTGTTCCGGGAGAAAAATCCTTTGGTCCGAAGCTATATAACCGTTTTCTGATGAAGAAGAACATCCAGACTGTTGAATTCGTGGCTGAGGACAGAGCTGATATAAGATATTGTTTCAATGTCGATAAAGAAAACAAACTGCTTTCATCACGAATATCAGATGCGAGCGACAAGTTTGTGTTGACTTGGGACTATTCTGATTTCCAGGTTCAGGGAAATAAACTTTTCCCGATGAACGGGAAAGTTGGTGTTTTGGTTGACGGCAGAAACGTAGGAGGTTTGTCTCTCTCTTATTCACGCATACAAATTGACAAGGATTTGAAGATTAATACATCTGTACCTTCCAAATATGAAAGGGTTACTGCGGAGCAGTTGCTGAAGATGCTGAAGTTTTGATGTAATATTTTTTTGATATGAAATATAGTTGGTTGATTCTTTGTTTTGTTTTGGCGTGCCCAGCATTCGGACAACGCTCGGAAAAAGTGCGTCAGCTTGAAAACGAAAGGAAAAAAGCGCTTGAAGAAATAGAGATGACAAACCAGTTGTTGAAAGAAACAAGTACATCTGCAAAAAACTCGTTGAACAGACTTAATCTGCTTTCGCAGCAAATATTGTCCAGAAAGAAAGTGATAAGTCTGCTTGGTCAGGAGGTTTCAGCAATCAATATCCAGATAGCAGAGAAAGGAAAAGAAATTGAGCGTCTTGAAAAGGAACTTGACGATAGAAAGAAAAACTATGGCAAGTCGGTTCAGAATATGTACAGACGTAAAGGTTCGCTGGATAAACTGCTGTTTATCCTTTCTGCGGAAGATTTCGCCCAATCCTATCGCCGTATGCGTTATCTGAAAGAGTATGCTGACTGGCAGAAAATGCAGGCTAATGCAATAGTCGAGCAACAGGAAAAGATTGAGGAAGAAAAAGCTTCACTGCAGAAAACAGTTTCAGAAAAGCAGACCTTGCTGGCTAATCGCGAACAGGAAAACCAGAAATTACAGATAGAAGAGAAAAACCAGAAGGACGAAGTAAACGCCCTCAATAAAAAGAAAAAAGACTTGCAGGCTCAGCTGCGTAAGAAACGCCAGCAGGCAGAAGCCTTGAATCGTCAGATTGAAAAGCAGATAGCCGAGGAAATAGCTAAGGCTGAAGCAGAAGAACGTGCACGCAGGAAGAAACAGGGAAATCAGGCTTCTGCATCGGAAGAAAGAGTTGCCGAAAGCAAAGGCGGTTATGCTATGACAAAAGAAGAACGCCAATTGTCCGGAAGTTTTGCTTCCAACAAAGGACGTTTGCCTTATCCCGTTACCGGACGATATACTGTTGTGGCTACATTCGGCGAACAGCAGCATCAGGATTTGAAATATGTGCGTACCAACAATAGCGGAATTGATATACAGACAACTCCGGGAGCCGACGCAAGAGCTGTGTTTAACGGTGAAGTGACACGTGTGTTTGTTGTTCCGGGATATAACAATTCTATAATTGTTCGTCATGGCAATTATCTGACTGTCTATAGTAATTTGAGCCAGGTCTATGTCAAGGCTGGCGATAAAGTTACCACCAAACAATCTCTAGGAAAGATATTTGTTGATACGGAAGATGGCAATGCTACAATCCTGCACTTCCAGATATGGAAGGAGAAAGTGAAGCTTAATCCTTCACATTGGTTGTTGTAGTAGTTTAAGTTTCGCAATTTGCGAAACTTAAAAGTTGATAAGGCTCCAGATACAAGTTGACAAGGAAAAAACTGTAGCCTTGTTCCCTTGTCAACTTGTTCCCTCGTTCCTTATTCCATAAAAGCTTTCCTTTCTTCCGGACTATAATGCTCAATGGCATATCTCAGCGTTGTCCGGTGCATATTCTTGCGGTGAATGTTCAGAAAGTCTGTGAGAGTTTTCCTGTCTCTTTTGCCTACTTCTCTCAATACCCATCCGATAGCTTTGTGTATAAGGTCGTGTTTGTGATTCATAAGTCGCAATGATAAATCCAATGCTTCATTGAATGAATCGTTTCGGACAAGGGTAAGCGTTGAAACAATGGAAATGCGTTGTTCCCAAAGATTGTCGCTTTCGGACAGACGATAAAGAATGCTTCTGTCGCGGTTCAGAATATATGAGCCGATTATATACGGACAACTCAAATCCACCAAATCCCAGTTGTTGCAACATTTCGTATGTTTCAGATAAAATCTGTAAATCTCATCTTTCTCATTGTCGGTTGTGGATTTCTTCTTGAAACGTAAAACCAGAATCATCAAGCCGCATAGCCTGACTTCGTGCCATTCGCTATTGATTAATTCTGATATTCCATCAAAATCCAGTCCGATATATTTCTTAGCTATGTTTCGAGTTTGCGGAACCGTTATTCCCAGGAATTTGTCGCCTTCGCCATATTCTCCTTTCCCGGTTTTAAAGAATCTGCTCAAATGTTTTGCTTTATCATCAGAACCCAGTTCCTTAAGCTCACTTTCAATTTGCTTAGCCGAATATTCCATACTATTCCGTGTTTGAAAAATACAAATTTGACATTTTTGCAAAAATACTTGACATTTTGAAAAAAACATCGTAGTGTTTTCGGAAAAACACTGCGGCGTTTTACTGGAAAATCCTTACCTTTGTAAACTAAATAGATAACATAACACATGGAAAAACAATTTAAAAGAACATTGATAACTACGGCTTTGCCGTATGCTAACGGACCGGTTCATATCGGTCACTTGGCAGGTGTTTATGTGCCCGCCGATATTTATGCCCGTTATCTCCGTTTGAAAGGAGAAGAAGTGTTGATGATTGGCGGTTCGGATGAACACGGTGTGCCTATCACTTTGCGTGCTAAGAAGGAAGGCATCACTCCGCAGGACGTAGTTGACCGTTATCACAATATAATCAAAAAGTCTTTTGAGGAATTCGGTATCTCTTTTGATATCTATTCCCGTACGACTTCTGAAACTCACCGCCAGATGGCTTCTGATTTCTTCCGCAAATTGTATGACAAGGGAGAATTCATTGAGAAAACAAGCGAACAGTATTATGACGAAGAAGCAAAACAGTTTCTTGCAGACCGTTATATCACCGGTACTTGCCCTCATTGCGGAAACGAAAAGGCTTATGGCGACCAGTGTGAAGCTTGCGGTACATCTTTGAGTCCTACTGAACTTGTAAATCCTAAATCTGCTATCAGCGGAAGCAAACCGGTGATGAAAGAAACAAAACACTGGTATTTGCCTTTGGATAAATGGGAACCGTTCCTGCGTGAATGGATTCTTGAAAATCATAAGGAATGGAAGCCTAATGTTTACGGTCAGTGCAAGAGCTGGCTGGATATGGGATTGCAGCCACGTGCGGTGAGCCGTGACTTGGACTGGGGTATTCCTGTTCCGGTTGAAGGTGCAGAAGGTAAAGTGCTTTATGTATGGTTTGATGCTCCTATCGGTTATATCTCAAACACAAAAGAACTTTTGCCAGACAGCTGGGAAAAATGGTGGAAAGATCCGGAAACTAAGATGGTTCACTTCATCGGTAAAGATAATATTGTGTTCCACTGTATTGTGTTCCCTTCAATGCTTAAGGCTGAAGGCTCATATAATCTTCCGGAAAATGTTCCGGCAAACGAATTCCTTAACCTTGAAGGAGACAAGATTTCAACTTCACGCAACTGGGCAGTATGGTTGAATGAATATCTTGTTGATATGCCGGGCAAGCAGGATGTTTTGCGTTATGTTCTTACAGCAAATGCTCCTGAAACAAAAGATAATGACTTTACATGGAAAGACTTCCAGGCTCGCAACAACAACGAACTTGTTGCTATCCTTGGTAACTTTGTAAACCGTGCATTGGTGTTGACAGGTAAATATTTCGAAGGTAAAGTTCCTGAAGTTGGCGAACTTACTGACTATGACCGTCAGACTTTGAAAGATTTCGAAGATGTTAAGGCTAATGTTGAGCGTTTGCTTGATACATATCACTTCCGTGACGCACAGAAGGAAGCTATGAACCTTGCGCGTATCGGTAATAAATATCTTGCAGATACTGAACCTTGGAAGCTTGCCAAGACAGATATGGCTCGTGTGGCAACTATCATGAATATTGCATTGCAGATTACTGCAAATCTTGCAATCGCATTCGAGCCGTTCTTGCCTTTCAGCATGGAAAAACTGAACAAGATGCTTAATGTTGAGCCTCTTGGTTGGGACAGACTTGGTTCAACAGACTTGCTTCCTGCCGGACATCAGTTGGGAAAAGCCGAACTTTTGTTTGAAAAGATTGAAGATAGCGTAATCGAAGCTCAGGTTCAGAAATTGCTTGACACTAAGAAAGCAAATGAAGAAGCAAACTATAAAGCAAAACCAATTCGTGAAAACATTGAGTTTGATGATTTCATGAAATTGGATATCCGTGTGGGAACAGTTTTGGAATGTACAAAAGTTCCGAAGGCAGATAAATTGTTGCAGTTCCGCATTGACGACGGATTGGAAAAACGTACAATTGTTTCAGGTATTGCCCATTATTATAAACCGGAAGAATTAGTTGGCAAACAGGTTTGTTTCATTGCCAACCTTGCGCCTCGTAAGTTGAAAGGTATTGTATCTGAAGGTATGATTCTTTCAGCTGAAAACTTTGATGGTAAACTTGCTGTTATTACTCCGGAAAAGGAAGTTAAACCGGGTAGTGAAGTGAAATAATATATAATCACTCAGGCAAGAAGGATATTAAGGAGTTAAAAAGTTTAGGAAGAAAGTTTTCAAAAAACTCTTTCCTTGACTTCTTAACTCCTTGACTCCTTAATTCTCTTATGATTATGGAAATACAAATGGTAGATTTGCATCGCCAATATCTCAGATTAAAATCCGAAATTGACGAAGCAATGCAAAAGGTAATAGACAGCAGCGCATTCATAAACGGCCCGGAAGTAAAGGATTTTTCTGCTGAATTGGCTGATTATATGAGTGTGAAGCATGTCGTGCCGTGTGGAAACGGAACGGATGCCTTGCAGATAGCATTGATGGCTCTTGACTTACGTCCCGGTGATGAGGTTATTGTTCCTGCTTTTACTTATGTGGCAGCAGCAGAAGTTGTAGCTTTGCTTGGGCTTATTCCTGTTTGGGTGGACGTAAATCCGGAAACATTCAATATTAATCCAAGTCTTATAGAAGGAGCCATTTCTCCTCGAACTAAGGCTATAGTTGCAGTTCACCTGTTTGGCCAGTGTTGCGACATGAAACCTATCATGGCTGTTGCAGAGCAGTATGGACTATATGTGGTTGAAGATAATGCCCAGTCAATGGGTTCTTTCTATACGTTCCCTGATGGAATAAGGAAAATGGCTGGAACAATAGGGCATATCGGAACAACATCATTCTTCCCGTCAAAGCCTTTGGCTTGTTACGGAGACGGTGGGGCGATGATGACTTCGGACGACCGTTTGGCTGAGAGAATGAGGATGATTGCATCGCACGGACAACAAATAAAGTATCATCATAAAATATTAGGTTGCAATTCTCGTTTAGATACATTGCAGGCTGCTGTGTTAAGAACAAAATTGCCGCATCTGGATGAGTTTAATGAAGCCCGAATTTCAGTGGCAGAGCGTTACAACGCATCATTGGGCGGAAATCCTATGTGGGAAATACCGTCGGTAAGTTCGTACTCAACCCATGTCTATCATCAATATACATTGAAAGTTAAAGAAGGGATGAGAGACGGATTGCAGGATTATCTTAAATCAAAAGGTATTCCTTCCATGATTTATTATCCTCTGCCGTTGCAGAAACAGGAAGCTTTCTATGGATTTGCCAGAAAAGGCTGTTCACTGCAGGTCGCTGACAAGCTTACACAGCAGGTGTTGTCATTGCCTATTCATACGGAAATGACAAACGAAGAGGTGGATTATATTATTGAAACGATTTGTAGTTATGGACAGAATTAGCAACAAGGTGCGTTTTGCGGTAGTTGGCTGTGGTCACATCGGTAAACGCCATGCTGAGATGATTACCCGTGATTCCGGTGCTGAACTGAAAGCTTTATGTGATATCAAGCCGAAAGAATCTTTAGGAATAGAGGCTTATAATGCCGATTTCTATTCTTCTTTTGATTCGCTGATTGAAGCGCGTCCGGATATTGATGTAATAAATATCTGTACGCCTAACGGATATCATGCACAGATGGCAATAAAGGCTATGTCGGCAGGTTATCATGTGGTGATTGAAAAACCTATGGCTTTAAACAAAGAAGATGCTGAGCAGATTATATTTACTTCACTGAGATATAACAGAAAGGCTTTCTGTGTCATGCAGAACAGATATTCTCCTCCTTCTGTGTGGATAAAGAATATGATAGAAAGCGGAAAGCTTGGTAAAATATATATGGTTCAGCTTAATTGCTACTGGAACCGCGACGAACGCTATTACAAACCTGAAAGCTGGCATGGAACGAAGGATTTGGACGGAGGAACATTGTTCACCCAATTCTCTCATTTCATTGACATAATGTACTGGCTTTTCGGTGATATAACTAATATCAAGTCTAGAATGAGAGACTTCAATCATTCTGAGACTACAGATTTTGAGGATTCAGGTATTGTATCGTTCGATTTCGTAAACGGTGGAATGGGAAATCTTTGCTTCTCAACATCTGTTTGGGGCAAGAATATGGAAAGCAGTATTCTGATTGTTGCCGAAAATGGTAGCGTTAAGATTGGCGGTCAGTATATGAACGAAGTGGAATATTGCCATATCAAGGATTATGAAATGCCGGAACTGGCTCCAACCAATCCGGGAAATGATTACGGACCTTACAAAGGTTCGGCTCAGAATCATAATTTCGTTATCCGCAATGTGGTGGAAGTCCTTTCGGAAGGAAATAACGAGCCTATAACAACCAATGTCCTTGAAGGAATGAAGGTTGTGGATATCATTACTCGCATGTATGAGGCGAGTAAAAATGAAAATTGATAATAGATACGAGGGGACGAGTTGACAAGACATCAGGAGATAATATTAAAACTCCTTGTTAACTAGTTATCTTGTCAACTAGTCAACTAAAATAAATACTGAAAATGAAAATAGCGATAGTAGGAACAGGATATGTTGGTTTGGTCAGCGGCACATGTTTTGCCGAGATGGGAACGGAAGTATTTTGTGTTGATGTAAATTCAGAGAAAATAAATAATCTGAATAAAGGTATTTTGCCAATATACGAACCCGGATTGGAAGAAATGGTGCTGCGCAACAAGGAAGCCGGACGTCTGCATTTCCTGACTGATTTATCGTCTTGCCTGAATGAGGTTGAAGTAGTTTTTAGTGCAGTTGGTACGCCACCGGATGAAGATGGCAGTGCCGATTTGAGATATGTTCTGGAAGTGGCACGCACTGTGGGTCGCTATATGAACAAACATTTGCTTGTTGTGACCAAGAGTACTGTTCCAGTTGGGACTGCAAAGAAAGTTCGCGCAGCAATACAAGAGGAATTGGACAAACGTGGTTCTGACTTGACTTTCGATGTGGCTTCAAATCCTGAATTCCTTAAGGAAGGAGCTGCGATAAAGGACTTTATGAGTCCGGACAGAATCGTGGTCGGTGTTGAGTCTGAAAAGGCAAAAGATTTGATGAGCCGACTTTATCGCCCGTTCCTGCTTAACAATTTCCGTGTCATTTTTATGGATGTCCCTTCAGCCGAAATGACAAAATATGCGGCAAATGCAATGTTGGCAACACGAATCAGCTTTATGAATGATATTGCCAATCTTTGCGAGATTGTGGGAGCTGACGTAAATATGGTTCGAAAGGGAATAGGTTCGGATATCCGAATCGGTTCGCGTTTCCTTTATCCCGGTTGCGGTTACGGTGGTTCATGTTTCCCTAAGGATGTGAAAGCATTGGTGAAAACAGCAAGAGATAATGGCTATCCGATGAGAATCCTTCAAGCCGTTGAAGATGTTAATAATGAGCAGAAATCTATTTTGTTCAAGAAATTGCAGAAACAGCTTGGCGGTAATCTTAAAGGTAAAAAGATTGCACTGTGGGGATTGGCTTTCAAGCCGGAAACAGATGATATGCGCGAAGCTCCTTCATTAGTCGTAATTGAAAAGCTATTGGAAGCCGGATGCACTGTTACGGCGTTCGACCCTGTTGCTATTCCTGAAGCTCAAAGACGATTGGGCGATTCCATACAATATGCCAAAGATATGTATGATGCTGTTGTTGAGGCTGATGCCTTATTGATGCTTACTGAATGGAAAGTGTTCCGCCTTCCGTCTTGGACTGCAATACATAAGCTTATGGCAAACCCTCTTGTCATTGACGGACGCAATATTTATGACGCAGAGGAGATGAAAGAATATGGTTTCGAATACCATTGTATTGGTAAATAATATAATAGACAATAATTATATCTTTATATACTAGCTTCGCCACAGTTGTGGTTTATTTAAGTCACAGCTGTGGCGAAATTAAATCACGGCTGTGACCTGATTAGGTCACGGGTGTGACTAAACTAGTCTTTGGTCAACTACAAATTAATTTTGATAATATTCAAAAGACATTATATCGTATAAATGGGAGATTCATTAAAAAATAAGACCGCTCAAGGATTGTTTTGGGGACTTATCAATAACGGCACACAACAGTTGTTGAATCTCCTTTTTGGTATATTTCTTGCTCGCCTTCTGGAACCGTCGGACTATGGAATGGTAGGGATGCTGACTATCTTCTCGTTGATAGCGGCGTCGCTGCAGGAGAGTGGGTTTACGGTTGCTTTGGCTAAAAAAGCTGAGGTTACATCAAAAGATTATAATGCTGTATTTTGGTTCAGCTCAGGGTTGAGTTTTTGCATGTATTGGATATTATTTTTCTCAGCTCCTTTAATAGCTGATTTTTATAAAACACCAGAACTTATACCATTGTCAAGATATTTGTTTATAGGCTTTTTTATTTCAAGTTTAAGTATGGTGCCCAGCGCCTATATGTTCCGAAATATGCAGGTTAAGCAGAAAGCATTGGCAACGTTTGTTGCTTTAGCCGTATCTGGAACGGTTGGTATAATATTGGCATATAATGGGTTTTCATATTGGGGAATCGCAACTCAGAGTATCGTTTATATATTGACTTTGACTATCATATATTGGTTCCTATGTCCTTGGAGGCCATCTTTTAATATTGATTTCTCCCCAATAAAAGAAATGATAGGATTCAGTAGTAAATTGTTGTTTACAAATATCTTTATTCATCTGAACAATAATATATTTTCTATTGTGCTTGGTCGATATTATACAGAGAATGAAGTCGGACAGTATAATCAGGCAAACAAATGGAATTATATGGGACATTCACTGATTTCAGGGATGGTTGGAAGTGTTGCATTACCGATGTTCTCGCAAATATCTGATGATACGGAGCGTCAAAGACGAGCTTTTCGCAAAATGCTTCGATTCACATCTTTTATCTCTTTCCCGGCTATGTTTGGCCTAGCCTTGATTGCTCCGGAGATGATAACAATAATGATTACAGACAAATGGCTGCCTTCTGCATTGATATTGCAGGTATTGGCTATTGGAGGAGCTTTTTTGCCGATAGTCAGTTTGTATTCTAATTTGTTGATGAGTAAAGGTAAATCAGATGTTTATTTATGGAATACAGTTGTTTTAGGGTTATTACAGCTTGCTTTGATTTTACTGCTTTATCCATATGGAATAGCTATGATGATAAAAGCCTATGTTGCGTTAAATGTTCTATGGCTTTTGGTTTGGCATTATTTTTTATTTAAGGAAATACAATTACCGTTGATTCATGCACTAAAGGATATAGGAGCTTTTGCCGTTATTGCTTTTTTTGTTATGTTGGCAACGTGGTATGTGACGAAGGCGATAGAAAACATATATATATTAATCACTGCCAAAATACTAGTAGCATCTTTGTTGTATGTTATGGTAATGTGGCTTAGCCGCTCTGTGACGTTTAAGGAATGTTTGGGGTATTTGTTGAAGAAAAACAGATAGGATGATATTCAATTCTAATAATAAAGAATTAACATTGGTTCCAAT
This sequence comes from uncultured Parabacteroides sp., assembly GCA_949295065.1. Lineage (GTDB taxonomy): Bacteria > Bacteroidota > Bacteroidia > Bacteroidales > Tannerellaceae > Parabacteroides. The sequence continues at coordinate 126,528 of CASFJQ010000001.1, forward strand.
AGGGGGACTAGGGAACAGAATGTTGGCAATAACTTCGTCTATAAATTATTGTCTGCGTAAAGACTTTAATCTTAAAATCCTTTGGTTTAGAGATTGGGGAATGGGCGCTAATTTTCATGATTTATTTAATATATCAGATTCTCTTAATAATGTAAAGGTTATTGATGCCAAATGGTATCATTATATATATGACAGACCTAGAAAAAGGAACCTGTGGTTACCAGGAATTATTCAAAGATGTTTATTTGATAATTTGATTTATGAGAAAAGGATATATGATAATGGAGGCTCTGGACCTATACCTAAATGGTTGGATGAATCGGTAAATCCTTATCTTGTTTATTGGGGTGAAATACCAGGATATGAATGTCTGTTTGATATGCTAGAGCCGTCCAAACCTAATCTACAGAAAATTGATGAAAGGATTTCATGCTTGAAGAAAGGAAAAACTATAGGTGTTCATATTAGAAGAACGGATAATATTGTTTCTATAAAAAACAGTCCTTTGTCATTGTTTATAGAAAAGATGGAAAAAGAAATAGACAAAGACCCTGATATAATGTTTTACCTGGCTTCGGATTCTGAAAAAGAAAAAAATACGTTGGTTAAGCATTTTGGTGAAAGAATTTTTACCGTAAACAATAAAGTTGAAAGAGGTTCTGTAGATGGAATTGTTGAAGCTTTAGTTGAACTTTATTCGTTGGCATCAACAATTAAAATATTGGGCTCAAAAGGAAGTACTTATTCTATTTTGGCATCACGATTAAAAGGTATACCTTTGGAAATCGTTGAGGTGAATAAATGAAATATAATATGAATCAAGAGAAAAAAGTTTCCGTTGTAATGTGCACATATAACGGAGAGAAGTATTTAAGAGAGCAAATAGATTCAATTTTATCTCAAACATATCCAATATATGAATTGATAATCCAGGATGATTGTTCAACAGATAGGACTGTGGAGATTGTTAGGGAATATCAAATGAAAGATGAAAGAGTAAAATTATTTTGTAACCCTAAGTCTTTAGGTTTTAATTATAATTTTTCTAAAGCATTTACTAGAGCAATGGGAGATTATATTGCTTCTACGGATCAGGATGATATATGGCGCTTAGATAAGATAGAGGTATTGTTGAAAAATATTGAGGATAATTCCTTATTATTTCATGATTCTTATGTGTTTTATTCAGATGCAAGTAAGCCAATAGGAATGAAGAATGGAAATAATGTTATATATAATAGTTTGTATCTGTTGCTTAAACCATTTGTTCCAGGTCACCAATGTTTTTTTAATAAGAATATAATACCATTATATTCTCAAATAGTTGAAATGGAACATAATGTTTCATATGATTCATTGTTGTTAGTAGTTGCATCTTTGACAGGAAAGGTTAAATATATTAATGAAGGTTTAGTCTTTTGGAGAAGATATCAAGGTGCAACTTCTTATAATTCAAGCTCAAAATATGGCTCAATTACTGGCCTGATTAAGGCGGTTAATTCTTTGTTTATTAAGAATAAGAGAAAGATATCAAGCCGATATTTTACATTAATACAAAACAATATTCAAATAGAAGATAAGGAAATTCAAAGGATTATTTCTTATATGGCTAAAGGAACGATTTTTGCTTTAATTGAAGCATGTTTTTATTGCATGAAACATAGAAAAAAGTTGTATCCACAGATAAATTTAATTTTATCTTTGCAAAGATCATTTTTTGTTCCTTTGTATTTCCTTAGAGATAGTACCAATTTTATAATACATTAAATATATGAGATTTACGGTATTCCCTAATATATTGCCTCCTAAAGTAGGAAGAAGAAATCCTTATATTCAAGATTATATCTCAGCTATAGAGGAAATTTCTGGTAATGAAGTGGTGAATTCTCCTCATAAAAATCCCTTATTAAGTATATTGTCTCCTAAAAAGTGGGGAAATATATTTATTTTTAATTGGTTTGAGAATATTCCAGACTTTAAATACGGATTGTTACAATCTGTTACAGCAATTGTGTACTTACATGTTTTAAAACTATCGGGAGCTAAAATAATATGGATGCTTCATAATAAATTGCCACATGCAAAAAAGAAAATGTGGTTAAAGAAGAAATTAATGTCTTTAATTGCAAAAAAGTCTGACTTAATTATAACTCATTCATTAGAAGGTTTAGATATTGTAAGAAATAATTATCCATATGCTTTAAATAAATCTCATTATTTGGATCATCCCACAAAGAATAGACTGGCAAATATAAAAGAAGAAAGTTTGAAATCCTATGATTTGTTAATATGGGGTAATGTTGCTCAATACAAGGGAATAACAGAATTTATAGACTATTTGGTTGATAATTCTATAACGGATATTTCTGTTTGCATTATAGGTAGATTTTCTTCAGAGGAGTTATATAATAATGTTAAGGAAAAAGTTGGATATAATGTGACAGTTATAAATGACAGTCCTTCTTTTGATGAACTTGGAGAATATATAAATTCTTCATATTTTGTTTTAGCTCCTTATTATCCTGAATCTGTTCTAAGTTCTGGTATGTTAATGGATTCGTTGTCATTCGGTGCTAGAGTAATAGGACCAAATGCTGGTTCTTTTAATGATTATACAAAAGAAAAGAATATCGAAGTTTATACTTTTGATAAGTATGATGATATACTATCTATAGTAAGAGAAAATAGAGAGCCCAAAGTTTCATTAAGTTCATATAATGAGTTTTTGAATGAAAGAACATGGCCAAAGTTTATTGAGAAACTAATGTTACTATTGAAAGGAAATAAATAATGTTATACAACACTCCAATATTATTCCTAATATTCAACCGCCCGGATACAACAAAAGTCGTATTTGAGCGAATAAGGGAAATAAAACCTTCCCGGTTATATGTTGCGGCTGATGCTCCTAGGCCAGGAAAAGACAAAGAGGCAGAATTATGTCGTCAGTCAAGGAGTATAATTGATTCTGTGGATTGGTCTTGTGAGGTTAAGACATTGTTTAGGGAGGAAAATTTAGGATGTAAAAAGGCTATATCCTCTGCTATTACATGGTTTTTTGAGCAAGAAGAATATGGTGTTATATTGGAGGATGACTGTTTGCCTGATTTATCGTTTTTCCGTTTTTGTGAGGAACTTTTGATAAAATATAAAGACGATGAAAGGATTGGGCATATAGGTGGAAACTGTTTTTTACCAGGAATAGTAAAAGATGGATATAGTTATGACTTTTGTAATATAACTCATATTTGGGGATGGGCGACTTGGCGCAGGGTTTGGAAAAATGTAAATGTTGATTTTCCATTTTGGAACAAGTATCCTCAAAGACATTCATCACTCTTCTCTAATAAATTAGAAGAGATATATTTCTCAAGTTTTATACCTGATGCATTGTCTCATAAAGGAGGTTTGAATCCTTGGGGAGTTTTCTATTATTATAGTTTGAGATTACAAAACCAACTTTCAATATATCCGTCTGTTAATATGGTGACGAATATAGGATTGGGTGATCCTAATGCAACACACACAACCAAAAAGGCTGATAAGTTGTACGTGGAATCTGAGGAAATGAAGTTTCCTTTGAATCATCCGGAATATATTCTGAATAATAAAGAGATTAATAATAAGGCAGTTAAAAATAACTTCTTTTCTTATAAGAGGTTGGTGAGGTATTTATTAAATAAATGAATCATGAAAGTTTTACTCCTTAACACCTCATCCCGCACCGGCGGAGCCGCCGTTGCCGCCGATCGTCTAAGATCATCCCTTATCAGGAATGGTATAGACACATCTATGCTTGTAAGAGACAAATCGGAGGGCGATGATAAATATATTACGGTAAATAGTACGTGGCTTAGGCGGAAAATAAACAAATTCCGTTTTTATTTTGAGCGTATTATAATATTTCTGTTCAATAAGTTAAATAGAGCTGATTTGTTTCGTGTTTCAATAGCAAATACTGGAACAGATATCAGTAAAATGGAGGAGGTGAGAAATGCTGATATTATTCATTTACATTGGATAAATCAGGGATTTCTTTCTTTGTCAGATATAAGAAAATTATCAGCATTAGGTAAACCTATAGTTTGGACAATGCATGATATGTGGCCTTGCACTGGTATTTGTCATCATGCACGTGACTGTAATAAGTATCATAAGAAATGCAATTCTTGTTTTTATTTAGGTAATAAATCAGGTAATGATTTGTCAACTAAAATATTCTTGAATAAAGCAGAAATATATAAGGATGCGGATATCACTTTTGTTGGTTGTAGTAAGTGGCTTACTGGGAGAGCAAAAGAAAGTGCATTGTTAATCAATAAGAATGTATTGGATATACCAAATACAGTGGATCAAAGTATTTTCAGGAGAAAGGATAAATATGAATCCAGACGTAAGTTTAATTTGCCTTTAGACAAGAAATTACTTTTGTTTGGAGCATTGAATATTACTGATACCAGAAAAGGTGTAGATTATTTGTTGAAAGCTTTATCGCTTATTCGTAAAGATGATTTAGAGTTGGTAGTATTTGGTAATATAAAGTCTGAGATTAAGCAGTTAATACCTGTACCAATTCATCCAATGGGATATTTAACCAAAGAAACGGTAATTGCAGATTTATATAATGCTGTTGATTTGTTTGTAACTTCATCGTTGGAGGAAAATCTCCCCAACACCATCATGGAATCCATGGCTTGCGGAACTCCATGCGTAGGTTTTGAGATTGGAGGAATCCCTGAGATGATAGACCATAAGAAGAACGGATATGTGGCGAAGTATAAATCTGCAGAAGATTTGGCTGAAGGTATAATTTGGGTTATGGATAATCCGGACAGAGAAGGAATATCTTCAGCTTGTGTTGATAAGGTAAATTCTTGTTATTCTGAAGATATTGTTGCGCAGAAATATATAGCTTTGTATGAGCGTTTGCTTGCAGGCAAACGATAAATATTTTAAGGTTCGCAATTTATGTTTGGTTTTATTTCGAAATGTAAAGCTAAGTGCTTGGGATTTTTAGGTAATCAGGCATTAAAGAAGAAATTATATACAATAATATTCCAGTCTGATACCAAGAAAGGACGGTTGTTCGACCTGGTTCTTGTATGTTTTATTATAGCCAGTGTCCTTGTGGTTATATTGGACAGTATGAACTGGTTCACTTCCACTTCATTTTGGATTTTGCGTGCCTTGGAATATTTGTTCACGGCTTTTTTTACTTTCGAATATCTTGTACGAATATATTGTTCGCCCAAACCTAGGAAATATATCCTCAGTTTTTTCGGGATAGTGGATTTATTGTCGATATTACCGGTTTATTTAAGTCTGATATTTACCGGTGCACAATATCTGTTGGTTATACGTGCTTTCCGACTGATAAGAATATTTCGAATATTCAAGCTGTTTAACTTTATAAATGAGGGAAATCTGCTCTTACGTTCTTTGTGGATTAGTGCACCGAAGATTTCGGTCTTCTTTTTCTTCGTGCTTATTCTTGTGACATCCATGGGAACGATTATGTATATATTTGAAGGAACAGAACCAAATTCGCAGTTTAATAATATTCCGAATAGTATTTATTGGGCAATTGTAACGATGACAACTGTTGGATATGGAGATATAACACCAGTAACACCAATAGGACGTTTTATTTCTGCTATTATAATGCTTATTGGTTATACGATTATCGCTGTACCGACAGGAATTGTCTCGGCAACAATGGTGAGCCAACAAAAAAAGCTGCGGAACAGGAAATGTCCCGGCTGTGGCCGTGTCGGTCATGATATAGAAGCTCATTATTGTCAGAATTGCGGAACAAAACTGCCTTCCTTGCCTGATATGGAAGAGTAATTTTGATTATCTTCGCCACTCAAACTTTTGTATAATTGAATATTATGAATAATATATCACCAAAGTTTTCCATAATTACCGTTACATATAATGCCGAGCTATGGCTTGAGAGAACAATATTGAGTGTACTCAGCCAGTCGTATCCAAATATTGAATACATCATAATAGACGGTAAATCCAAGGATAAGACATTGGATATTATCTGTCAATATGAATCTGGAATTACCTATTGGATATCCGAACCAGATAAAGGTTTGTATGACGCCATGAATAAAGGCTTGCAAAATGCCACAGGTGATTATGTGTGGTTTCTGAATGCCGGCGATACTCTGCCTAGTGCTGACATAATCCAGCTTATGGTACAGAAAATGTCAAAGTTGAAGAATCTGCCTGATGTAATATATGGAGAGACTGCAATAGCCGATAAAGACGGAAAAATAATAGGAATGCGCCGTTTGAAGGCTCCGAGACGTCTTACCTGGCAGAAGTTCCGTTGGGGAATGCTGGTTTGCCATCAATCTTTTATAGCAAGAAAGGCAGTTACGGATTCATATAACCTGTCTTATCCGCTTTGCGCCGATTATGACTGGTGTATCCGCGTGTTGAAAGCTTCGAAACGAGTGTTCAACACTCGTCTTACTTTAAGCAATTTCCTGGAAGCCGGACTAAGCAGTCAGCAAAGAAAAGCTTCTTTGAAAGAACGTTATGCAATTATGTGTAATTATTATGGTACATTTGCAACCGTACTTATGCATCTTTGGTTTGCCGTTCGTTTCTATTATGCGAAATGGGTGACGAAGAGGGTTTGAGAGAAAGTTGTCAAGTAGTAGAGTAGTTAAGTAGTCAAGTAGTTAAGAAGTTAAGAAGTCTGAATATTTCTACTTGACTTCTTGACTCCTTGACTCCTTAACTTCTCATAAAAAAGCAATTAATTAAAAACAAACAATATGCAACAATTACTAAAGACTTGGGGAAAACATCTGGCTGCCATCCTTGTATTGCTAGTGTTGACAGTTGTTTATTTTTCTCCGGCTGTCCTTGACGGAAAAGTTATTCAGCAAGGCGATATGCTGAAGGCGGACGGAATGGGAAACAGCCAAATGGAACAATATGAGAAAACAGCATCACCTGGAGAATTCTCTGCTTGGTCTGATGCAATGTTTGGCGGAATGCCGTATGTCTCAGGATATGGAAATCCGGCTCCGGATCTTCCTAAGTATAAATCTTTGGAAGCGCCATTGAAATCGTTGGGCTATTTCGATGCCAGCATGGTTTTCGTTGGTTTGCTTAGTTTCTATCTTCTGATGTGTGTTATGGGAGCAAGTTGGTGGCTTTCGCTTGCCGGAGCTATTGCATTTGCATTGGCTTCATATAACATTATTATCATTGAAGCCGGTCATATAACTAAGGCTTATGTAATAGCTTATATGCCGGTTACTCTTGCCGGTATGGCACTTCTTTTCAAACGTAAATATCTTTGGGGTTCTGTATTATTCCTGTTGGGCGTTGCTTTGTCAGTAAATAATTCACATCCACAGATTACATATTATCTGATGCTTCTTTGTGTATTTATTTATGCAGGTTTTGTTGTGGCAAAGGTGAAAAGCAAGGAATTGGCAGAATTGGGAAAAGTAACGGCAATATTTATTGCCTGCTCAATCCTTGCAATTCTTCCAGGAGCCAAGAATATGTATGCAATGTGGGATTTGAGCAAACATTCAATTCGTGGAGCTTCAGAACTTACAATAAATTCAGACAACACAAAGAAAGAAGGAAAAGCCTCTTCAGGTTTGGACAAAGATTATGCATTTGCCTGGAGTTATGGAAAAGGCGAGTTGCTTACACTTCTTGTTCCTAATGCTTACGGCGGTGGTTCTGGCGGAAAATTAGGACAGGATTCTGAATTCTATCAGGCTGCAAAAGCTGCGGGAGCACAGGTAGGAAAAGAAATACAGGCTCCAACATATTGGGGAGACAAATCATTCACTTCCGGACCTGTTTATTTCGGTGCTATCGTATGTTTCCTTTTCGTCCTTGGAATGTTTGTTATCAGCAATCCTATGAAATGGTGGATGTTTGCCGGAGCATTCTTCCTGACTTTACTGGCTTTGGGTAGAAATCTGGATTGGTTCAACGACTTTATGTTCCATCATCTGCCGATGTATAATAAGTTCAGAACTGTAGAAATGGCATTGGTTATTCCTGGACTTGTTGCTCCTTTGATTGGTTTCTGGGGATTGAAGGAGATAATGGACGGAAAAGTTGAGGATAAATTGTTCAAGAAAGGAATGATAGGTGCATTGGCAATTACCGGAGGTTTGTCACTTATATTGTGGCTTGCTCCAACAGCATTGCTGGATTTCCAGTCTGATTATGATTCTCTGTATAAATTGCCTGAGCAGTTTTATTATGCTTTAATTGCAGACAGAGCTTCGCTCGCTTCTGCCGATGCTTTGCGCTCACTGTTGTTTATAGTAGCTGCTGCAGTCTTGTTGTTCTGGTATAATAAAGCTGCAAACAAGAAGACTGTAGGCTTTGTTGTTTCTGCTCTTATTGCTGTTTTGGTGTTGGCTGACTTATGGACTGTTGACCGCCGTTATCTGAACGATTCAAATTATGTGAAACCTCAGCAGATTAAAGAACACTTTGCTATGTCGGCTGCCGATATGGCAATTCTGGAAGACAAGACTAACTATAGAGTATTGAATCTTAACAATCCGTTCCTCGAAACTTCCACATCATTTTATCATCATTCAATTGGTGGTTATCATGCAGCTAAGTTGCGTCGTTATCAGGAATTGATAGACCACAGAATGCAGTCTGAAATAGATTCTATAATAGGTGCTTTCCAGCACGTTCAGACAATGGCGGATTTCAACCCGACTTTCGCAAAATGTAAGGTCTTGAATATGCTGAATACTAAATATATAATCTATAATCCTCAGCAGCCGCCTTTGGTTAATAATTTCTCGTATGGAAATGCATGGTTTGTTTCTTCTGTAAAGATGGTTGAGAATGCAGATGAGGAAATAACAGCATTGGATGAATATCAGCCTTATACAACAGCAATTGTGGATAAGAGATTTGCTTCTGCTCTCGAAGGTTTTACTCCACAATCTGATTCAACTGCGATGATTGAGCTGGAATCTTATCGTCCTAATAAGCTTACATATTTGACTTCTGCCGAAAAAGAACAGCTTGCTGTTTTCTCTGAAATATATTATCAGCCAGGCTGGAAAGCTACAATCGACGGTAAACCTGCAGAACATTTCCGTGCAGACTGGATTCTGCGTGCGATGCGTATTCCTGCTGGAGAACACGAAATTGTATTTGAATTCCGTCCTGAAGGATATATTGTTGCTGCAAATGTTGAGGCTTACAGCAGCTTCCTGATATTGATTATGGTGATTGCGGCTGCGGTGTATTCAGTTTATATGGAGTTGAAGAAAAGTAAATAAGGAGTTAAGTAGTTAAGTAGTCAAGTAGTGGAGTAGTCAAGTAGTTAAGTAGATTAATAAAAAACTTCTTGACTCCTTGACTTCTTAACTCCTTGACTTCTTTATTCCTTACCTAACCATTACTTCAATCTTCTCCGTAAGCTTTTCCCAAGAGAGAGAAACTTTTTCTTTCCCTATATTCTCAAGACAAAGATTGTATTTATCATTACTGAATAATTCTTCAATACCTTTCCTTATTGAATCAGAGTTAATATCAGTGACAACTATTCCTGTTTGCGGTTTCCCGATACTTTGACCAAAATCTCCAACTGGTGTACTAATCATAGGAATATTATAATGATATGCAATAGATACAACTCCACTTTGAGTTGCCGAACGATAAGGCAATATCAGAGCATCAGCAGCTGAAAAGAACTGAGGAATATCATCATCAGCAATATATTGATTATAAACATGAATCCTTTCTTTAGCCGGTGAATTATCTATCATTTTCTGATATTTCTCGAAACTGCCATAACATTCTCCTGCGATTACAAGCTGGAAGTCGTCTCCAAGATTGTGCATAGCTTCAATCAGAAGGTCCAGACCTTTATAGTCGCGTATCAATCCGAAGAACAGCAAAGTTTTCTTTTCCTTACTTATATTAAGCTTTTCGCAAGCCTCGTCTTTGCTGATTTTATCTCCGAAATGATTATATAGCGGATGAGGATTCAATATATATTTTGCATTAGGACATAAACTCTTCAAATCATCGGCAACAGCTTCGCTGAGAACAATAAAACTGTGGCACTGACTGAACAGAAGTTTTGCCATTGGTTTGTCAAAGAATCTAGGTTCGTGAGGTATAGCATTATGAATGAGGGCAACAACCTTGCAATGCTTTTTCATTCTGTTTGCTATATGAGCATATCCGGGAACAAAGAACGACATCCAATAACTAATAATCAGAACATCCGGATTGAATCTCTTTATAGCCTCAACTACCTTGAAATAAGAAAGAGGATTTACGCTGTCGAGCACACGCTCGCTTTCTATCACAATCGCATTATCACCTTTTTCCACATATTGTGTTTTGCCCGGGAATAAAGTATCCGGATAAAGTCTGCTGAAGTTAAAAGCCTTCACTTCGTGTCCGTCTTTTTCCAAAGTCTTGTATAGCATTGCGCTGAATTGGGCAATACCGCCACGATAGGGGTAGAAAGGGGAGAGGATTGCGTATTTCATTGTCTGGAAGATTTTAAGATTGGGGATGGGAGAATAAAGAGGAGTTAAGAAGTCAAGTAGATTAATTAGAAGTTTCTTAACTTCTTAACTACTTGACTCCTTGACTTCTCTACTTCTCAAATCAATATCTATAATGCTCAGCCTTATAAGGTCCCTCAACCGGAACTCCTATATAATCAGCCTGTTTCTGTGTAAGTTTTGATAACTTGACACCGATACGTTCCAAGTGAAGGCGAGCCACTTCTTCGTCAAGATACTTAGGCAAGCGGTAAACGCCAACTTCGTATGGCTTCTGCCATAAATCCATCTGAGCCAAAACCTGGTTTGTGAATGAGTTACTCATCACGAATGACGGGTGACCAGTAGCACAACCAAGGTTCACCAAACGACCTTCTGCAAGAAGGAAGATTGAGTGGCCGTCAGGGAAAGTATATTTGTCAACCTGAGGTTTGATGTTCAAATGCTTAATACCCGGATAGTTGATAAGTTTGTCAACCTGAATTTCGTTGTCGAAATGGCCGATGTTGCAGACGATAGCCTGGTCTTTCATTGCAGCCATATGTTCGATTGTGATAATATCACAGTTACCAGTTGTAGTAACGAAGATATTACCTTCCTTTACAGCTTCTTCCATTGTTGTAACTTCAAAACCTTCCATTGCAGCCTGCAATGCGCAGATTGGGTCGATTTCAGTTACCAAAACGCGTGCTCCGTATGAACGCATTGAGTGAGAGCAACCTTTACCCACATCACCATAACCGGCAACAACAACAACTTTACCTGCAATCATAACGTCTGTTGCACGTTTGATACCATCAGCCAAAGATTCACGGCAACCGTAAAGATTGTCGAATTTTGATTTAGTTACAGAGTCATTGACGTTGATTGCCGGAACAAGCAATTCACCTTTTTCCATCATCTGATACAAACGGTGAACACCAGTAGTTGTTTCTTCAGAAACACCTTTCATTTCGGCAACAGTGCGATGCCAACGAGTCGGATCTTCTTTCAATATGCGGTTCAATGTATCCAGAATGCACTGCTCTTCGTGATTGCTGCCTTTGCGGTTGATAGTTTCAGCATCGTCTTCAGCACGATAACCCATGTGAACAAGCAATGAAGCATCGCCACCGTCATCAACAATCAAATGAGGACCTTTTCCGCCAGGGAAACGCAATGCCATTTCAGTGCACCACCAGTATTCTTCCAAACTTTCGCCTTTCCAAGCAAACACCGGAACTCCGGCTGCAGCAATTGCGGCAGCAGCATGGTCCTGAGTTGAGAAAATATTACAGCTTGCCCAACGTACATCAGCACCTAATTCAACCAATGTTTCAATCAATATGGCTGTCTGAATAGTCATATGTAGTGAGCCGGTGATACGTGCTCCCTTCAACGGCTTTTCCTTTCCATACTTTTGGCGCAAAGCCATCAATCCAGGCATTTCGTGTTCGGAAATCTCTATTTCTTTACGACCGAAATCCGCCAGATTCATATCTGCCACCTTATAAGGCAGGTCTGAAGAAAATAATTGTGACATAGTTTGTTCGTTTTTTTTAGTTCTAAATGCAAAGGTAGTGCTAAATCAGTGATTTTTCCATAAAATGCCTTCGTTTTTAGGAACTGTTGTGATTTGGATATTGAATATTTTGATATAAGTAACTGTTAAATTTAATTTTATATTTTAGGTTTAGCTGATACTACCTTTTCGAAAAAAGCTCGTTATGTTTTTCCAAATACATCGTTATGTTTTTCCAGAAACACTGCGAGCTTTTTTCTCTCATGTTTCACAATTTTATTACTATGATGATTATCAAAGAAATCATGTGAATCTTGAATGTATTTTAACATTTGCGGTATGCTGGTATTAAAGTTTCCCCCTTGTCAACTTGTCTCCGAAGCCTTGTTAACTTTAAAGTTGAGCAGGCAAGCGAGACTCAACTAATTTATATGTTGTATATCACTCTTTTTTCAAAACACCTTTCAGAATTTCGTCAAATATTCGTACATTTGTAGCCAATAAATTAGTCTTCAATGCAAAAGATAAGAAACATCGCGATTATCGCACACGTAGACCACGGTAAGACAACACTCGTGGATAAGATGTTATTAGCCGGAAAGCTTTTCCGTGAAGGACAGGCAGAGCCGGACCAGTTCCTGGACAGCAACGATTTGGAACGAGAAAGAGGTATTACAATCCTTGCCAAAAATGTGTCTATCAACTATAAGGGTTATAAAATCAATATCATTGATACTCCGGGACACGCCGATTTCGGTGGTGAGGTGGAACGAGTATTGAATATGGCCGACGGCTGTTTGCTTTTGGTGGATGCTTTTGAAGGTCCTATGCCGCAGACACGCTTTGTGTTGCAGAAAGCTATTCAGATTGGTCTGAAGCCTATAGTAGTGATAAACAAGGTTGACAAACCGAACTGCCGCCCTGACGAAGTGCAGGAAATGGTGTTCGACTTGATGTTCAATCTGGACGCTACTGAGGAACAGCTTGATTTCCCAACAATCTATGGTTCGGCAAAACAGGGCTGGATGTCAACAGACTGGAAAGAACCGAAAGAAGACATCACTGCTCTTTTGGATGCAATCATAGAATATATTCCTGAACCTGAAGTTATTGAAGGTCCGTCACAGATGCTTATCACTTCTTTGGACTATTCAAAATACGTTGGCCGTATTGCAATCGGCCGTGTTCATCGTGGTGAATTGCGCGAAGGACAGGACATTATGCTTTGCAAGCGCGACGGTTCAATGGTTAAGTCTAAGATTAAGGAATTGAATGTTTTCGAAGGTCTTGGACGTGCAAAAGTTGAGTCGGTTAAATCTGGAGATATCTGTGCAATAATCGGTATCGAAGGTTTTGAAATTGGCGAAACTGTTGCCGATGCAATAGAGCCGGAAGCACTTCCTACTATCGCAATCGATGAACCTACAATGTCAATGCTTTTCACAATCAACAACTCTCCGTTCTTCGGTAAAGACGGTAAGTTCGTGACTTCACGTCATATCTTTGAGCGTTTGACAAAAGAGTTGGACAAGAACCTTGCTTTGCGTGTTCTTCCTACAGATTCAGCTGATTCTTGGTTGGTTTATGGTCGTGGTGTGCTTCACTTGTCAGTGCTGATTGAAACTATGCGCCGCGAAGGATATGAGTTGCAGGTTGGTCAGCCACAGGTAATCATCAAGGAAATCAACGGAGAGAAGTGCGAACCTATTGAACAGCTTACAGTAAACTTGCCTGAAGAATGCTCAAGCCGCATCATTGATATGGTTACAAAGCGCAAGGGCGAGATGGCAATGATGGAAAGCAAGAACGGACGTATGCACCTTGAATTCAATATTCCTTCACGTGGTATTATCGGTTTGAACAATGCCGTTCTGACTGCTTCTGCCGGTGAAGCTATCATTGCACACCGTTTCTTGGAATATCAGCCTTGGAAGGGTGAAATCGAACGCCGTGTGAACGGTTCAATCATTGCTATGGAAACAGGAACAGCCTTTGCTTATGCTTTGAACAACCTTCAGTCTCGCGGACGTTTCTTCATCGCTCCCGGTGATGAGGTTTATGCAGGTCAGGTTGTTGGCGAGCATACAAAAGACAACGACTTGGTTGTGAATGTAACTAAATCAAAGAAACTGACAAACATGCGTGCTTCAGGTTCTGATGACAAAGTTTCGTTGGCTCCTCCTGTAATATTCAGTCTTGAAGATGCTCTTGAATATATCAAGGGTGACGAATACGTTGAGATTACTCCGAATTATATGCGTATGCGTAAGATAATTCTTGACGAAAACGAACGTAAACGAGCAAACAAACAAGCTTAATATAATGTAGAGCCGCAAATTTTCTTGCGGCTCTTTTTTTTGACAATTAAAAAGACGTATCTTTGTGCATAATAACCAAATGCACAGCATACAATAGATGAAGCGCTTTCTGTCAATTTTACTTCTTATGTTTCTTGTTCTTCTGATTGGATACGGAGGAGCGGGAGTAAATTTGGTGTCGTATTGTTGCGAGCATTGTGAAGATATTGGAACTGAAGTTCTGGCTTCGGAAGATTGCTGCTGTTGCAAGACTCATTTGGCGGATACGGAACTGCCATGCAAAAGTGAAGGACATTGCGGCATTCAGCGTGTTCAGTTCGACTGGAATACGTTCATACACGATTCTTTTTCTTTCCAGCCGATGGTTTGTCCTATCATGGAATTTATCCTTTCATTGTTTAATATAGACTCATCTCTTCCTTCGGGTGCGGAAATGCTTCCTGTGCAGAACAGTCCGCCAATGTTGCCGAGGATTTATCTGTCTTTTCTTACATTACTTCTGATTTAGAATTCTGTTGTGGTGTGTCAGTCTTTCTGATGCGTCATAATTTGTCGTGTCCGTAACGTATTGTTTCGGATGCCTTGTTGTATGTATTGAAATAATTCTAACTCAGATTAATGAAGAAGATGAAAAGAATCTTATACATTATATTATTACTGTGTATTGTTATGCCACTTGCAGCCAAGAAACTTAGCGGTCGCATTGTGGACAAAAACGGTGAATCAATCATTGGTGCGAATATTTACTGGGAAAACACTCAGAAAGGAACAACTTCTGATGAAAACGGTGAATTTGAAATAGCAAGAGTTAAGGGAAATAACCGCCTTGTGTTCAGTTATATCGGATATAAACTCGTGATAAGAGAAGTTTCGAAAGATGAAGACAACATCGAAGTTGTTATGTCGGACGAAGTTGAACTTCAGGAAGTGGTAATTTCCGAGCGCCGTGCCGGAACTATTTCTTCCCGCACATCGGTTCTTCAGACTCAGAAAATCACTTATGATGAGATTTGCCGTGCAGCATGCTGTAATCTTGCCGAGAGCTTTGTGACGAATCCATCTGTTGACGTTTCATATTCGGATGCGGCAACCGGAGCACGTCAGATAAAACTTTTGGGACTTGCAGGAACTTATGTGCAGATGCTTACGGAGAATTATCCTAACTTCCGTGGAGCATCGTCACTCTACGGTCTGGATTATGTTCCTGGAGCCTGGATGGAAAGTATTCAGGTGTCAAAGGGAACATCGTCCGTAAAGAACGGATATGAAGCCCTTGCCGGACAGATAAACGTAGAGTACAAAAAGCCTCAGACGGCTGATATTGTTTCTGCAAACCTATTTGCCAGCGATGCCGGAAGATATGAGGGAAATGCAGATGCTTCGTGGCATATCAATGAGAATTTGAGCACTGGTTTGCTTGTTCATTATTCGAACGACAAGATGCAGCACGACAATAACGACGATGGCTTTCTGGACCAGCCGTTGAAAGAGCAGGTGAATGTGATGAACCGTTGGCAGCATAAAGTAGGCAATTATGTTTCACAATACGGAGTCCGTTATCTGCACGAAAACCGTATTGGAGGCCAGGCAACGAAGAAACACGACTTTGAGAATCCTTATCAAGTGAAGCTGAATACTAACCGAGTGGAAGCATTTACCAAACAGGCTTATATAATCAATCCTGAAAAGGTGGAAAGTGTTGCCTTGATTCTTTCCGGTTCGTATCACGAGCAGAAATCAAACTATGACTGTACATTATATAATGTATATCAGAAGAATCTTTATGCCAGTTTGATGTATGAAAAGGAATTTTCTCCGATGCACAGCTTGAGCACCGGATTGAGTCTGAATTATGATGGATTTGACGAGAATCTTTATCAGACAGTTCGTAATGTATATAACCGTTCGGAAACAGTTCCGGGAGTTTATGCCCAATATACATATAATCTGAATGATAAATTCATATTGCTTGCCGGTTTGCGTGCGGACTACAGCACAAGATATGATTTCTTTGTAACTCCACGCGTGCATATCAAATATAATCCTTTTGAATGGCTGCATTTGAGAGCTTCGGCTGGAAAAGGTTATCGTACGGCAAATGTTCTGACGGAAAATAACTTCCTTCTGGCAAGTAGCAGAAAGATGATTATTGCAGACAATCTTAATCAGGAGGAAGCATGGAATACGGGGGTAAATGTGTCTTTCTTCGTTCCGTTGTTCGGAAAGGAATTGACTATTAACGGTGAATGGTATTATACTAACTTCCTGAACCAGGTTGTTGTTGATATGGATTCAAATCCTCATGCAGTAAGTTTCTATAATCTTGACGGAAAGGCATATTCTCATAGCTATCAGGTTGAAGCAAGCTATCCGTTCTTCCGTGGATTTACGCTGACAGCCGCATATCGATACACCGACTCAAAAACAGACTATAAGAATGCTGAAGGAGTTATTTACCGTCTGAAGAAACCTTTGGTCAGCGATTACAAAGGATTGCTTACTGCTTCATATCAGACACCATTGAAAAAGTGGCAGTTCGATGTCACGGCACAATTCAACGGCGGTGGACGAATGCCAACTCCGGATGAGGCAAATCCGCTTTGGGAAACGACATTCGATCCATATACATTGCTAAGCGCTCAGATAACTAAATATTTCCGCAGATGGTCAATATATGTGGGTTCGGAAAATATTCTGGACTTTACTCAGGCAAATCCGATAATTGACGCTGCAAATCCAAGAAGTTCCAATTTCGACGGAACAATGATTTGGGGTCCGGTTCACGGAAGAAAGATATATGCGGGAATAAGATTTAATCTCAGCAGAGATTAATTATCCCCATGTTGAAAAACTAATAAACTCAAAAACTAAAAAACTTATAAACTTAAAAACTAAAAAAGTATGAAACAATTTATTGCTATCCTATTGTGCTCAGTATTGAGCTTTTCTGTATGTTATGCTAAAGACAACAAGAAGAAAAAAGAAACTGTAAAGTTCTTTGTTGAAGCTATGCATTGTAATGATTGTATTAAGAAAATCGAGAAAAACATTGCTTTTGAACGTGGTGTAACTGATTTGCAGTGTGATTTGGAAACTCATATCGCAACAGTGACTTATCGTGCGGACAAAACAACTGTTGACAAACTTGTTGAAGCTTTCCGCAAGATAAAAATGGATGCTGTGGAAGTGAAAGACGAGGCTGCTGAAGAAAAGAAATAATTTATTCAAGTTTCGCCGGGCTCAACTTTCAGTTAACGAGTTAACAAGAAAACAAGTTGACAGGATTTTACCTTGTCAACTTGTTTCTGAAGCCTTGTCAACTTTTAAGTTGAGCAGCTTGCGAAGCTTAAAACCATTACTTAACTTTGTAAAACATAAATAGTCAGCTAAATGTAAACACACTTATTTCGATATGATTATGAATAAACTGAAGATTAGTATTCTGGCTTTGTTAACTGTTTTTTCTTCCCATCTGTTTGCGGAGAACGAACCTTGGCAAAATCCTAAAATCAATGCAATTAACCGTGAGCCTATGAATGCCCATTTCATCCCGTTCGTGAACGAGGAGGCGGCTTTGGCTCAGCAAAGTTTGCCCGATGTTGAGCGATTTGAAGTTAATACTGCAACTGAAAGGCGAATATCATTAAATGGCACATGGAAATTCCTTTATTCAAGGAATAATGCTTCTTGTCCGGAAGATTTCCATAAACCCGGATATAATGTAAAGAAGTGGAAAAATATAGAAGTTCCGGGAAGCTGGGAACTTCAGGGCTTTGATGCTCCTATTTATACAGATGTATCTTATCCATTCCCGACGAATCCACCATTTGTTCCTGCCGACTATAATCCTGTTGGTGCTTATGTGCGTGAATTTGAAGTGCCTCAGAGTTGGAAAGGCATGGATATATTCATCGATTTTGAAGGAGTTGAATCTGCATTCTATTGCTGGATTAACGGTGAACTTGCAGGTTATAGTGAGGACAGCCGTTTGCCGGCTCATTTCAATATCGGTAAATTGCTGAAGAAAGGAAAGAATAAATTAGCGGTTAAGGTTTTCAGATATAGCGATGGCTCTTATATGGAAGACCAGGACTATTGGAAATATAGCGGCATAGAACGGAATGTCTATTTATATGCTCGTCCGGAGAGCAGAGTTAAAGACTTTATTCTTACGGCAGGATTGGAAAACGCATATAAGGATGGAGTTTTCAACACTGAGATATTTATTGCCAATCCTCAGTCCGGACAGAAAGTGGAAATGAAACTTCTCGACGAGAAAGGGAAAGTTCTGTTTTCCGAAGAGAAAAATATAAAATCGGAGAACGACACTATCTTTAGCGGAAGTAAAGCATTGGAGAACGTATCGGCTTGGACAGCAGAAACTCCATATCTGTACACATTGGTTGTAAATATGTTTGACAAATCAGGACAACCGCTTGAGTCTTTCGCTCATCCTTTTGGCTTCCGTGAGGTTGAAATGAAGAATGGCCAGCAATTGATAAATGGTGTTCCGGTTCTGTTTAAAGGAGTGAACAGACATGAGCATAATAATGTGAAAGGACGTACGATAGATGTGGAAAGTATGTTGACAGACATAAGACTTATGAAGCAGTTCAATATCAACTCTGTACGCAACTGTCATTATCCCAACAATTATCAGTGGTATAGCTTATGCGACAAATATGGTTTGTATCTTGTTGACGAAGCCAATATTGAAAGTCACGGAATGATGAGTCATAAGGATAAAACTCTTGCCAATTATCCTGATTGGGAAGGTACGTTTATGCAAAGAATGAGCCGTATGGTTCATCGTGACAGAAACTTTACTTCAATTGTGACTTGGTCATTGGGCAATGAATCAGGATATGGAAAACATTTCGAAACTATATATGACTGGACTAAGAAGACAGACCCGACTCGTCCTGTGCAATACGAAGGCGGAGGATATGAAGGAAAGTCTGATATCTATTGCCCGATGTATGCACGTGTCTGGGCTTTGCGCCGCCATGTAAATCAGCGTGATGCTCGTCCTTTGATATTGTGTGAATATGCACATGCTATGGGCAACAGTGTGGGTAATTTGAATGACTATTGGGAATTGATATATAAATACGACCAGTTGCAAGGCGGATTTATCTGGGACTGGGTTGACCAAACCTTTGCGAAGAAAGATGACAAAGGCAATGATATATGGGCATTTGGCGGAGACATGGGTTTTGTAGGCGTGCCTAATGATTCCAATTTCTGTGCCAATGGACTTGTTGCTTCTGACCGCTCGCTTCATCCGCATATTTATGAAGTGAAGAAAATATATCAGTATATTCATTTCGAGCCTGTTCCTTTCTCTGCCAATAAGGTGAAGATAACGAACTGGCATGATTTTATCGGATTGTCTGATTATAGTATGAGATGGGCGGTTGAGTCTGACGGAAAATGTATAGAAGAAGGAGTTATGGATTTCCCGGAAATTGCAGCACGTCAAAGTGAGGAAGTTGTTATTCCATTCAAATTCACACCTGAGAAAGGCAAAGAATATTTTCTGAAAATAGAGGCTAAATATAAGAATCGCAAACCGATGATACCGGCAAATCATCTTGCGGCTTACGAACAGTGGCGATTGCCTTATGAAGAAGGAACTACAGTTGTAAAGCCGAGTGTGGGAGAATTGGTTTCACAGCAGAATAATGACGGAGTCATTGTTTCCGGAAAAGATTTCAAGGTTGCATTTTCATCTGCAAATGGTGAAATTACAATGTTGGAATATAATGGTAAGAACATTATAAAAGAAGGTTTGCAGGCTAATTTCTGGCGTGGACTTACGGACAATGATGTGGCAAACGGAACACCTGAGCGCTGTCGCACGTGGAAAGACGCCGGAAAGAATGCACGTTTGGATGATTTGATTTTGCTGGAAAAGAACGAATCCGGCAATGCCGTAGTTTCAGCTTTATATACATTGGAAGAACAGGCTTCAAAGATGAAGGTGACATATGAAATCCGTCCTGAAGGAGTAATAAAAGTTACCTACAGCTTCATTCCTGGAGATAAGGAATTGCCTGAAATGCCACGTCTTGGTATGCGTATGATTCTTCTTCCGGAATATGAAGAAATGACTTGGTATGGAAGAGGACCGCATGAGAATTACTCGGACCGTAAGAGCAGTGCTTTGGTCGGAATATATTCTTCCAAAGTCTGGGAGCAGTATCATCCATATGTCCGTGCACAAGAAACCGGAAACAAAACAGATGTCCGCTGGGTTTCCCTGAGAAATAAAGACGGTGAAGGAATTATGATTTCCGGTTCTGATTTACTTAATGTAAGTGCATGGAATTTCCCGCAGTCAGATATAGAATATCGTCCGTTTAATGTTGAAAGACATCATGGTGGAAGTGTAACCAAGCAAGATATGGTTTGGCTAAATATCGACCATTTGCAAATGGGAGTTGGTGGTGATAATACTTGGGGCGCTCATGTTCATTCGGAATATACGATAACTCCACATGCTTGGGAATACAGTTTTATCATTCAGCCGTTGAAGGCTGGGGATGAGGCCGGGGAGAAGTATTATGATGGTTGGTTTTAAGTGTTAAGAATGTTTTTAAGGTACCTGTATTTAATTTGAAATATAAGCACTTTTGGTATAAGTAAGTGTTCTCTATTATTTTTATAATTTTAGCTTCGGCAGTTCATAAGAGTTATAAAAATAATAGAGAGCATCGACTAGTGAAAACTACCCGAATTGCAGGTCTGGACTTACTGTGAAATACATCTATATATATTCTGAATTACTTCTATATATATTAGGAATTGCTTCCGAATGTGTTTTTTGTCTGAATTTCATATATTCCCCAAGTTTCATTTATTGTCCACACTATATACATGAAGTTGGTTCTTCATCAATTTAGGTGGAGATTTCGCAGCATTTTAAAGACATAATTCTTTGAAACAAAAAGAGATTCACTAGATTTTTTGTAGTGTTGTTTCTATGAAAGATATTACAAGGAATCAAATAACCATTAAATATTGTGGAGTAGAATTTTACACACTCTCAATCAGAAAATGCTTCCACCTAAATTGACGAAGAACCAAACCCTATGTTTTTGGAAAAAGCTGCCTATGTTTTTTCGGAAACATAAGCAGTTTTTCCAGGAAAGTTCCCATGTTGACTATGCCTAAATTTACTTTACACTTTTTTGTTTCGTTTACTGAAAACTTATGGAGTTACAGGATTTATAAAAACAATTGTGAACACTTACTTATAATATTTGTGTTAATAAGAGCATTATTATGGCATATTAATACTTCCCCATATTTTTGCAAATGTTTCAGGAGCCATATTTAACCAAGATGCGATGCGATATTGAGGAACATGTCTCATTAAATCTTGGATTTCATGTGATTTCAAAAAAAAGAAAATACGTTCTTCTGCCGTATAACAACGAAAGACATGTTGATTAATTTCTCTTTTTATCCAATATTCAATATATAGACGGCACATCATATCTCTAAATTCACTGTGACTATTTAATAAATATAAAAAATCAGAATATTTCAAACTGACCAATGTCGAATTTTCAGACACTCTCATGTTTAGTAAAGATGACTGCCGTTTAAAAAAACTATGGAAAATAATAGCAAAAGTTCCTTCTCTAAAAAAGTCCATGACATGCTCTTTACCTTCCCATACATAATAAGTGAAACAAAACCCTTTAGCAATAAAAAATATATGGTCGCAAAGTTGACCTTCTGATAATACTAATTCTCCTTTCCTTACATTTTTTATGGTGAAAAGTTGACATATTTCATTAAAACAGGGAATAGAAATGTTATGATTTTCACATAAAAAGGAGCGCAAAATCAAATAAACCTCATCTTGAGATATAAAAGATTCATTTTTCATTGTTATTTATTTTATAGGCAACTGGTTCCACACTTATAAAAATCATCAACACTACCAGTTTTGTTAATACTAAAATGGCGCGGAACTTGCTGTCGTTATTCCATCAGAGGTATCCCCATACCCATCACACGAATAACAAACAACAAGCCCACGCCAATAAAGTATATCATCATCCAACGATATATAACAATGACGTGAGCGTTTGTTGCTATTTATTCCCGTGTGATTCATACTTGGGGATTTTCTGATGGAGAATAATATCCTAACGCTTTCCTAATTTTATGTCCTTCTTCCAAAAATAACTCTTTACAAGGAAGAATTAACACAAAGGTAAAGGAAAAGCGACTAAAATCCAAACATTATCGTTCCGTATTCATAATTGATATTACATTGCTTAATGTGACAACTTTTTATCAAAAATTTTTCCCTGAATCGAGTCTGGTAAGACAATTAAACTGTCTGTATTCTTTTTAATTGAATCAATCGTTTCATAATCGGGTGATTTTTGTATTTTAACAGGATACTCATTATTCTTATTTGTCAATGCTATATAATAAGATACACCAGATAGAATACATATTAAAAATGAAGCGACACATCCCCAATAAAACCATAGGCTTTTGTGGAAAAACATTTTATCTTTTGTTTGATTTGATATGGCAAAAGATAATTTTCTCATATTTTCAATACGCTTCCGGCAAGAATTACATGTGAGCAGATGATGTTGAATCACAATCATATCTTTGATAGGTAGTTGATCTCTCAAATAAGCCCAAAGTACACTCTTGTTATATTTATTACAATCATTCATGACCATTATCTAATTTATTATTAGGGAAGAATTTTTATCAATCTTTTCTTCAATAATTTTCTAATACGAACCATGTCTTGTCTGTATTTCCCCTGTAATTTGTTAGATTGAAAAACAGGAAGATTAGGGTGATTCATTCTTACAATTTCCTCATAAGTTTTATCCTCAATATAATGGAGAAAAAAAATTTCCACTTTTTCCTCTACACCAGAAGTTAAATAACTGTAATATGGCTCAAGGCGTTCCCATAAAATATATGCTAATGCTCGGCTGACTTCTGAATCGTTATCTGTATCTACATCGTATAATGAATCGGCAGAATAAGTCACATCATCTTCAAAGTCATAATTTTCGAGTGTGATATCCCCGTCTTCTGTAAATATCAATTTCTTGTCCACACTATTACGATATGCTTCATAACATTTGTTGACACAGACATTTAATATATAATGCCTGAAATGTGAAGACGATTTTAGTTCTGGTAGACTTCCTTCCAACAATTTCTTTTGAAGGAAAAATGATGTTTTCTCCCACGAGTCTTGCACAATTTCCTCTTTGTAAGATATTGTTGAGATATTTTTGTTTGCAACATTAATAATGAGTTTTTTTATTAGTAAAAATAGTTCTGTCCAAAAATCAGAATCATTCTTTTTTAAACGATTCAATAATTTGTCAAAATCAAGAGGAAAATATGTTTTGCAAAATCCGTGGCATACATGCTCTAATTCTTCTGGTGAAACAGAGCCTGATAATTTGTCTTCCCATAATATAATTGTATCTTCAGCCAAGCCTTTAGATGTTTTAAAGGCAATTGTCCGGCCCGATATTGCTAAATCTTTGTCAATTTCTGTTTTTATGGAATTTTTGCGAATCGTATTTAATAACCGTTTTTGCATATAATAAATGAATCTGTAAAAAGCAGGGTCTTTCTTAATACCAGATAAGAAGGTGTTATACTTCAATTTACTATAAAAACAATCCAAAGTTTGTTTCCTCCATAAATAAAAAGCTTTGATGTCTCCGTCAAATTCAGATATTAGAGGTAATAGTTTCTCAACCCCTTCCTCTACAGAATGTAGGAGTCCGAATTCAACTAAACGGTAACGTTCGCATTCTTTTCTTATGATTTCAGTTAATATATCCTTCATCCTATACCATCAGACTTTTTACTTGTTACTCTATACACAAAGGAATAGCTTTTAAGTAAAATATAGCAAAAAAATATCAAACTCCTTTATTTGATGTTGCTAAATCTTAATCTGGATTAAGATTTATTTCTTATGGGACTAATATTTTTGTCACAAATGAAGTATTTCAAGCAATTTATTTTAAACAAACATTAAATTAAAACGATATGAAAGCACACAAAACCTCTATTGTATTATCAGTTTGTGCCTTAATTTTTATGGCATGTTTCTCATGTGGAAGTAGTAAACAAACCGGGCGAAAAGCTTTGGAAGAAAACAAATGCGAGCAAATGGCATTGGACCAAAGTAATGGAAAATTAAGAGCTTATGGCGTTGCCACTAGCCAAAATAAATCATTTGCCCGAGATAATGCGATTTTATCTGCCCGACGCGAATTGAGTGGTGTTATTGAAACTGCCATATCTAGCTTGTTAACGCGTTTCAGGCAAGAATATACTCTTGGCCAAGATGCAGATTTTTCTGAGAAATCTTCACAGGCAGTAAAAGAGATCATAGATCAAACCATTCAGTTTGCAACTGTTATTTGTTCCTCTTCTTATGAATTAGCTAATGGGAATATTGAAACGCATGTTTGCGTTGAATTACAGAGTGATTGGAAACAAGATGTCGCTGACGCAATTCGTCAGGCAAATATAAGCAACTTGAATTTGGATGCAGAGAAGATGAAAGCAGAATTAGATCATGAAATAAATAAACTGCGTGAAAGAAAAGAAAATTAAAATCATGCCGATATTAATGACTTTATGAGACTTATTACTACATTTTTAATAATTGCATATTTTGTCATTCCTGTGTCTGCTTTTGCTCAAATCAGTAAAAGCGACCGGAATGCCATTAGCATAATGCAAATAAGATATGATGACAATTATACGGCAGATTTGAATCAAGTATTTGCCAGAATGCGTTTAGAGGATAGATATGATATAAATAACATACCAACCAAATATATTTACACTAAGGGGGAACGTGTCCATATAAATAAAAACGAAAAAATGGAAGCTCCTGACAGGACACAACAACTTACGCAATATTTAAATGAACAAAATATTGGTTTGGAAATTATAAGTTTCTTGTTTAATAGGAATCCTCAGAGTGGTCATATGAATACTGAACGGTTGAATAAACGAGGGGCGTATAATGCTTCTGATGAAAATGTTTTGGAAAGCATTGCAACTAAAAGAGGCATAAGTAAAATTTATGATGAAGGTTTTAAATTGATTGATAATAGTTATATTTTCATTTTTGATTTCACGAATATTCAATGCAAATATGAGAAAAAATCAAGTAAAGATGAAGGTGATTATTATTGGTCTATGACCCCTGCTGCTTATTTGTTTAAAATAGAATGGAATGAGGATTTACAAAATCGTCTTTTTGATTGTTGGATAGACCAAGAAACGCCCGAGGAAGAAGTTTATGAAAAAAGAAAAGCCTTTGAACGTATTGTTGTTCCCATCAAATTTATGTCTCGTGAAGAATATTATGATTGCAGAGAATCAACAGGTATAGAGGAACAGAATCGTAATGCAGAGAAAGGTAAAAAGAGAAAATACAGTAATGAGCAATTGCGTGAAAGTGCATTTGTTAATATGGTATTTAAGGCTGCTGATTATCTTGGAGAAGAACTTGTAAATAAGTATGAAACATTTCATATTACCAATTCGCTATATGCAACTGGACCTTTAAGAGCTAAAATAGGGAAAAAGGAAAGTGTTAATGTTAATGATTTGTATTATGTATATGAAAATATTCTGCAGTCAGATGGTAGTATCAAGCGTGTTCGCCGTGGTGTTATAAGATCCACAAAATATATCACTGATAACCGTTCTGTCTCAACCGGTAGTTCTGGTACAACAGAATTCTATCAGATAGCTGGAGGCAAGCTTGAAGAAGGTATGACTTTGAAAGAAAAACGGAATTTTTGTGCAAGTTTTGATTTAGGCTATCGTTATGGAGGTTTAGAGGGAGTCTATGCTGGCCTAAGTATGTTCCTTTATGCATCTAGAGTTATGAATCATAATATCATGTTTGAATCAACGATTTGGAAAGATGCTGCTACTGTTTCTTTTAATTATGGGTTTGGTCCCAGGTGCAATAATTTTGATATTTTCCCTTACATAGGTATAGGCCTTGATAACTTTTTTACGAGTGACGAGGAAAAAGAGCTTGATCTTAATAAGAATCTTGGATGGATTGCCAAGGGTGGTATTCGTTTTAACCTGAATATTTATTATCCTATACAACTGTTTGGGGCAGCCGAATACGATTATTTATTCAACAAAAATGAAGAATATAGTCAGCTTTCAAGCATAAAAGACAGAGATGTCCAAGGTTTTAATGTTTATGGAGGCATAAGGGTTTGTTTTTAAAATCATAAAACGAAAGATATGTTTAAATATATTATACTCATCATATCATGTATGATGTTCATTTTTGCAAGCGCGCAAAGTCGGAAAGAACGTAAACAGTTGTTCGACAGTTCTACTAACTACGAGATTGAAATGTTAGGAGTTGGTCAGGACGGAACAAAAGTTTTCAAGATATGGACTTATGGTTCCAGTGTTGACCAAGCGATTATGCGGGCAAAACAATTGGCGGTAAGGGCTTGCTTGTTCCGTGGATTGCCAGGGAGTCAACAAACAAACGAAACACCACCGATTTGTGATTTAGAGGCAGAAACAAAATATAGTGATTACTTCCAACAGTTTTTTAATACTGGTGGTTCTTATCTGAATTATGTTAATATCACTACAGATGGTGTACCTTCCGGACAGGACAGGCTTAAAATAAAGAAAGGTTATAAAGTAGGGCTTAAAGTGCAAATTCTTTATGACAATTTACGTCGGAAAATGGAACAAGAGGGAATAGCTAAAAGATTAGACAGCTTATTTTAAATATCATAAATTATGAAAAAGAGCTTGTATATAATAATGATGCTTTGGGGTATCATATCTGGTGCTATAGGCCAGGCTAAAAAACCCACATTAATGGTTGTACCAAGTGATTCATGGTGCCAAAGGAATCATTATATGACCAGTTTTACTGATGAAACTGGAACTGTGGTTCAAGTTCCAGATTATCAAAAAGCTGTAAGTTTTAATGACAATTTACGCCTTGTCATTTCTGAAATGGCGCGTATTATGGCTGAAAGAGGATTCCCATTGAAAGATTTGGAGCAGAACCTTAAGTCTCTTAAACAAGAGAATGCTGAACGTTCATTGTTACAAAGTAAAACATCAGGAAGTTTTATCCAAGAGTCTCCTACAGATAAATTGAAACGTACAGCTAGGGCGGACATTATCCTTGATTTGGATTTTGACATAAAAAAACATGGACCTCAACGTTATATCACATTTAATTTAAGGGCAAATGATGCTTACTCAAACAAAATTATAACGAGTATTTCAGGAGAAGGAAAACCATCTTCCAGTATCACCACGGGGATTTTGCTGGAAGAAGCTGTCCTTAATTATATGGATGCTTTCAATGCGTCACTAATGGGATATTTTGATGATATGTCAAAAAACGGTCGTGAAATAAAACTCAATATACTGCTTTGGGAAGGAGCCCCTTTCGATTTGGAAGAGGAGTTTGATTATTCGGGAGAAACTTTAATGTTGAGTGATGTGATAGATTTCTGGATGGATGACAATTGTGTAAAAGGTCGTTATTCACGAATAAACGGGAGTGTTTCCGAAATACGTTACGAGCAAGTCCGAATACCTTTATATCAGACTTTGGCTGGGAAAGAACGGGCGATTGACGCTAGGCGTTTCATCTCCGGACTTAATAATACTCTAAAAAAAGAACCTTTTAATATAACTTCTAAAATATATGAAAGAGGTCTGGGTGAGGTATGGCTTATAATTGGCGAACAATAAAAAAGAGGACTATGGAAAAGAAAAAATATATACTTTTCATTTTTTTGATTTGTTTGTTTGCTGTTTGCAAACTTTATGGACAAGATGATGTGACGTCAATAGGTTTACAAGTAACACAACCTAAAGGCTTGGATAGTAATAATGCTGTTCAAATCCTGCAAAAAAGGCTGGAACAAGCTGTAGTGTTGAATGATATTGATAAGGGAAACAGCCCTTTTCTTTTGGAAACGGAAATTTTACTTATTTCCTGTCAATCAACTCCGTCAACCCCCACCCAAGTGATAGCAGAGATTGAAATCATCTGTTCAATCACAGACAAAATCAAGGATAGAACCATACAACAGGTTGATTTTCAATTCAAGGGTATAGATTCGACTCGCGATAAGGCTATTATCAGTGCTATTAAACAATTGCAAGCTCGCAATCCAAGGTTGAAAAAGTTTATTTCAGTAGGAAAAGAAAAGCTCATAGAAGAATATTTGCCACTATCGCAAGAGAATCATTAACTATAAAATATAAAATAATGAGACATTACATATATATAATCATTTTTTCTCTTTGCCCTATACTCTTGTCTGCACAATGGAAAGCTGTTGAGAAAAGCAGGAAAGAGCAGCCTGTATGGGTTGGAGGAGCAGAACGTAATTACTTGATAGTGTCGGCTGAAGCTCCAACTTTAGAGTTAGCAAAGGAAAAACTGTTGTTAAGTCTAAAGGAGCAAATCGTTTCTTCTATAGCTACCCATATCACTTCGCAAACGACTCAACAAAGACAAGAGCTTGTAAGTGGAACAAATCGGGATTATAGTGAAAATACGACCTCTGTAATTACGTCGAAAGTATCGCATATTCCTTTCGTTAGTGAGATTTCTCTTTCCAAAGCTTATGACTTTTATTGGGTAAAACTTTATAATAAAAAAACGAAAGAATACAAATATGAATATCATGTCAAATATCGTTTCACGGATTTTGAATTAGCAGATTTGGTCAACCAATTCAATGAAAGGGAAAAACTATTGAATGACAGGCTGGTGGAGTATTCTGACCGATTGGAGCAAATAACAAGTGTTGAAGATATTGATAGGACATTAAATGAATTAAAAGCCTTTTTATATGAGTTTGATATTGATGACCCGAGACGGTCGCAGACTGAGCAGTTGTCAAACAATTATAGGCAATTATACAATTATATCCGGATTCAACAAGAGGAAAGTTCAGAAGATAAGAGCTTCCGTTTTGGGCTATATCTAAAAGACAATCCGATTTACTCTACGCAAAAACCTCAACTTCGGGCAAATTGTGCGAATCGTTTGTCTTATGATATAGATGGTAATTATTATTCTGTCAAATATGACGATTCCGGATGTTATTTGGATGATGAGAATTTTATCGAAGTACGGTTTCGTTTTGGTAATAAGATTGTTTCTCAAAAATTTTATTTATAATGAGGTTCTGGCTCAACATAGTCTTATTTCTATGGTTTTCCTGTGGGGGGTATTCTCTCTATGGGCAGGAGAACCTTTTGGATGAATTCTCCATTTTTACCCAACAACAATTACAAGAGTATGATCATACTGTTCGGAAAATGAATAAGGAGTTTGCGTTATACCTGAAACAGGCATGGCAGCCTTTTGATGCACATCGTCTTGAACCTTTGCAAAAAGATCCGGACGTACCTGTGAGCAAACCTTCAGTGTCAACTTCTACTATTGCGAAAATATCGACAAATGTAGGAAACTCGAGGGAAAAGGAAATTAAAAGTGTTGAGATAAAGCCGGTTTCACCTGATATTAAAGTAGAGGAAATTGATTTTTTTGGGACTCGTGTGGATATCCCTTGTTTGCCGAGTTTTCGGATATTGGTAAAAAGCTCGTCTGAAAGTGATATCTCCAATGCTTGGAGCAGGGCGGCGGATATAGACTTCAGCTACTTGTTGGAAACGCTCAAAAAGCATAAGCAGCAGTTGAACCTTAATGATTGGGGATTTTTGCTTCTAGTCCAAAAAGCTGCTGAAACAATTTACAACGGTCGGCAGAGTCTTGCTTCAGTATTCTTGACGGCATATTGCATGAACCAACTTTCACAATCCGTTCGTATGGGACGAATGGATAATAAATTGATATTATTGGTGGAAATACGAGAGACAATGTATGATATACCTCAAATTAATTGCGATGGGAAAACATATACGCTTTTATGTGATAATTTTAAAGGAAGTTCAGTCAGGATAATGACATATGCAAAGTCCTTTCCCAATGCTGCGCAAAGCTTGTCTATGGCATTGCCGCAATTACCTTTGCTAAGCGAAAACATACAAACCCGGTATTTGCCGAATCGATGGCAGGACACTATAATACAGGTGGCGGTGAATAAAAATCTTGTTGACTTTTATGCAACCATGCCTCAGACCGAATTTACGGTTTATGGAAATGCTGGATCTTCACTTCAATTTAATGCTTTGATGGATAAATTAAAAATACACCTTCGAGGAAAAGATAATTATGAAGCGGCTGCACTTTTGTTAGAATTCGTGCAAAATGTGTTCGAGTATCAATCGGACCGCCAACAATTCGGTCATGAGAAGATTTTTTTTCTGGATGAAAATCTTTATTATCCATATAATGATTGTGAAGACCGTGCAATTCTTTATTGTCGTCTTATCCGTTCTTTACTTGGCTTGAAAGTGGCTTTGGTGAATTATCCAAACCATATAGCCGCTGCGGTTTGTTTTCCTCAGTCTGTAAATGCTGAAACCCAATATCGTTGGGGTAACGTGACTTATACATTGTGCGATCCTACTTATCTGGGCGCAGGTATAGGAGAGTGTATGCCGCAATTTATTGGGAAAAAGCCGGAATTAATTCTTTTATCAGAATAATATTAACTCATTTAATTGGAATATTATGGAAATTAATTATTGGAAATATCTAAAAGTTTTTTTTGCGATTCTGTCCTTTTCTTCTCTAATTGCTTGTGGAGTATCAGCAGATAGGTCACCTGAAGCTGTAGCTGTTAATTTGGTCAAAGCAAGTCTGAATAATGATGTGGAAACAATAAAATCATTGTATCATAGTGACATTATATTAGCTATAGAGAAAAAATCAGGCGCTAATTTTGAAAAGGCAATAAAAGTTGGGAAGAAAAATACTGATAATGAAAAGAGTTATAAAGTTAGTATGGTAGATTGTTCTAAAAATGATGATTTAATAATTGTTGTTATCAAACAAGAAAACTTGGATCAGAATGTATCAAAACGCAATAAAGATAAATATTATGCAATCTCTCTTGCTGATGAAAATGGCGAATGGAAAGTGGTGGAAGTAAATAATTGAAAACTTAATTTATTAACTAAATAAACAGAACGATTATGGTAAAACTAAGAACATTAGTAATGTCCCTTTGTCTCCTTATAGGAAGCGTGGGAAACATTTCAGCTCAAGGATTTCTTGACAAGGTCCTGAAAGGATTAGAGAAAACAAACGAAGTACTAGATGAGGCTGACAAGCTGCTAGGAGGTGACGATAACAATAGTAACTCTAATCAGCGTTCAGATAGAAGCAGCCGGGTAACTGGTTTCAAAATTGTATCTCCGCATCCGGACTTGGATATCCAATTCAAACGTTGTGCGGCATCTGCTTCTACTGTTGTTATTGATTTGGTTATGACTTGGTATGGTGATGATGCTCAAATACGTTTAGGAGGTAAGGGGTCAAATAAAAACATAACAATGGCATATGACGATCAGGGAAAACAATATGACTGTTATAGTCTTGGTGTAAGTATTGCTGGTGGTAATTTTGAATATTCGATGGGAGCCACAGAACTGTTTCCAATGGAAGTTCCTATGAAAGTTAGGATACAAATTGAGAATGTATCGGAATCTGTACAAGTATTTAAGCGTATATTAATCAAAGCAGGTCATCAAAATGATCCTATTACATTATATAATGTTCCTATTACGCGCCGTACTGAAGTTAGTCAAATAGTAGCCCCCGTCGAATCTGATGGGGAACCTACTGGTTTGTCTCCATTAAGTGAAAATGAAGATGAGGCTTTTACTGCTTTTGAGGAAAAATTTGTTGCTGATTCGGCATTTCAGATTTCAAGAGTTATATTTAATGATTTGGGAGTTTATGCATCAGAAGAAGATGGGATAGATATTACTAAAGAGAATTACTCTCTTCACCGTACAACTTTTGCTGATATTGCAGTAGACAAACGTTATGAGACCAAACAACAATTGGATGACAACCAATGCATACAAACCATATGGATAGATGGATCTTCCTTTTTGCTAGAATATACTTATACAAAGATAAATGGCAAATGGTATCTGACAAAAGTATTTGAACGTTATTAGTAATTTCCCTCTAGGATTATGGTAGGATTGTCCGATAAAACTCAAAACAATTTCTAAATCTTAATAAACAAATCAAATATGAATAAGAAAAAATTGCTAATACAAAACATTGGAATTATTTATCTGATGTTATGTATCTTTCTTTTGGCTTCGTGTGCTAATTCTGATAAAATGGACGAGGATGCAGTAAGAGAATACCTCAACACTTCACCGGCTCTAACGCTCTACAGCACTTGTGATTTCGATGAGGAGCAACCGGACTTAAAGGAGTTTTACCTAGGGAAAACAAAATATTCATATGTCTATAAAGCGTATAATTACGTAGTTGACCATTTTGAAGATTTTTACATGAACGAAAGTCTTGTTCAAGGAACAGTTTATTTGATGCCAACTAATTTGACTAAGGCAGGACAGCGCTATGATGAGATAAATAAGAATACACCTTATAAGGCACAAAAAGAATCTCTTTTTGAATGTTTTTTCCGTTTCAATAGATTTGAAGGTGTTTGGAAATTGGTAGAACTACGGACAAAAAAATATAGTCGTAGGTTTTGGAATCCTAAAGACAAGTCAGATTTTGTTAAAGGTAGATATATTGATGATATTGATGCACTTCGCTTTTTGGAAAATAAGGATTATGAATATTAGAATTTGTCGCTTTCATATATAAAAGAGGCAATCTCAAACTTGAGATTGCCTCTTTCCCATAAATACTTCAGTTTGATTTTATTTGTAAATCACATAATTTCTTAAATAATTAAATAAAGCCCAAATCCAAACAAGTGAAGCAACAACCACTAGAATTATCAAGGAAATAAACCAAGCAATAAAATGCTGGCTGTGGTCATCATCTACTGTTTTTGTACCATCACTCCATTTTGTGGTTGTTCTTATAGTTGCCGCAGAACCTACCAGTCCTGCTAACAAGCCGAACAAGAAAGAATGTGATTTTCCTTTCCCCGACATAATTTTATTGTCAATCATAAATTGCGGTTTGCGGCTGGCTAATATGTAAACAATAGCTCCACCCCAAAGTGTGTACATATTTGTTATGTAATCCCATAAGAAATGCCAGAAGCCATCCCAACCTACCATAGTGTAATTAAAAAAGGCGGCTATAAGGAGTGCTGCTGTTATAATCGTCTTTGATCCATAGAATTGTCGGGTCTCGGCAGAATTAATTACTTCCACTTCTTCGTTGAGGAAAGCAATGAGTTGTTCATCTAACGGACAAAGTTCTATAGCCTGGTCTATTAAGGCTGTTGATTGTCTTATCTGTTTTATAGAAGTTGGTTTGCGTAATTCTTCCTCACCCGGTGCGGAAACAACACTCCAGCATTTGAATGCTTGGTCTAACAATTCATATTGTTGAATTTGTTCTTCTTCAGAAATGGTATCTGGCAAACCTTTTTCCAAACGTTTATTACGGAAATAATCAACTGTGAAAACTTCTTTGTACCTTTTACCTTTATAAATTACATATGCCATATGGAAAACCATAAAAATCATTAGCCCTCCAATTACGAGACTTAATAGTATCATAAGTAATGTGGATAACCAATCCGTGTTTGAAGATGTTGAAGTGTTTATAACTGTTGAATCACTAGTTACTTGTGAAAAAATATTGAAACCAGAAAACATCAACATAAAAAACATAATTTGTACTCTTTTTTTCATGATTGTTAGATTTTAAATAGTTATATACAAAGATTATGATAATTAATTTCTTAAATCTTAATCTAGATTAATATTATTTTGGTTAAATATTTGTTCTTTTAATGAAAAAAGAGATATGAAAAAACTAGTTCTGTTAATTATTAGCTTAATTAATTTTGTTGGAGTAAGTGCACAACGTATTAATTTACATTGTGAAACAGCAGGAACCTTGTCCGACTCACTTTCACAAAAAGGTTTGACAAACCTTTCGGAAATACATTCTCTTACTGTCAGCGGGCATATTAATGCTGGAGACTTTCGTTTGTTTAAACAAATGGCATTGGACTCATTGGATATTTCTGAAGTTAAAATCGATGCTTTTTATGGCGTTGGAACTTATGAACCGGGATTGTTTGGAACGAACAGACCCACTCAATATGCAGAAGATGAAATACCAATCAATGCTTTTAGTTTTCGTAGCAGTTATAACAACAGCTTGAGTGGAATGGAAAGGCTGGTTTATGTTGCATTGCCTGCTACCTTAAAAAGCATTGCATCAGAAGCCTTTGCAAAGACTTCTATTACATCAATCAATTTGCCGATAGGTTTGGAAAGTATTTGTACAGATGCATTTTGGGGATGTTCGGAAATAAAGGAAATAACTATACCTGCATCTGTTAGTAGTATAGGCGATATTAATGATCGAGGAACGATTAGTGGTGCATTTGCAAATTGTGAATCGCTTGATGTGATTAGAGTTGCTGATGGAAACGATAACTTTGTCTCGGTTGAAGGTGTGTTGTTCTCAAAAGATTTAACTCTTTTGTTACAATATCCTGCAGGTAAATATGATGCTGTATACACAATACCAGAAGGAACTCTGCGGATTACGCACCAAGCTTTTGAAGGAAGTCGCTTTTTAGAGAAGGTTGTACTTCCTGCTTCTCTTGAAATGATAGAAGGAGCATTCTGGCGTTGCATTAATTTGTCTGAAGTAGTTTGTGTGGGTGAAGTTCCGGCAGATTGGTATGCTTTTGGTATGACAAGTATGGTGGAACCATTTGATTTCAAATTAATGGAAGAAGGATGGCTTACTGTAAAATCCGGTTGCAAGTCTATCTATGAATCTGATTATAATTGGAGGATGTTTAATAATATTCGAGAAATGGAAGTTTCAACAGGGATTGAAAAAGTAGAATCTCCTATTAAGATTATATCTAGGGATAAACAAATTAATATTCATTCAAGTAATAATGAAAAAATGGATATATATGTTTATGATATTGCAGGAAATATTATCCAATATATACAAAATGCTAATTGTGATTTGTTGATACCTGTTCCGCAAGATGGAATTTATATTGTTAGCATTAATGGTTCAATATATAAGTGTTTATGTAAATGATTTTGCTTCATAACTATAGAATTGGGCTATATATTTGAAAAATTCTAAATGTCTTTGGATCCTTATAAAAATATCAGCTCACCCAGGTGGTTCAATCAATCAACCTAGGTGAGCTAATCAATCAACCTAGGTGGTTTGATTTACCCACCTAGGTGGTCCGATATTTTGAATACTATATTCGGTTTAAATTATTGTGTTAACTGGATAAAGAAAATGAAATGAATTTGGAAATTCATTGCTTTTTATTTTATTCTGCCAGCCATTTCTCAATCTGATTCATTATTTTCTCCTTCATATCATCCGGCATATTGCTTATACGTGCGCGATGGCTACCGCGAGGCTGGATGTAAATCTGAAGGTTTTTCTTTCCTTCAAAGTCTGGAATTCTTGTTGCGCTCCAAGGGTCGATTTCTCCATAGATATAAATCATTTTAGGGTCATTTTCCTTGAGGAATTTGCTTACTTTGTTATATAACTCCGGACGGAATTCAACTTTATCAACAAGTTCTTTTGGAAGCATTACCTTGTTAAGATAGCCTTTTGCAGATTTGATTGACAAATATTCCTTGAAAGGTTCAGTATCATATCCGTAATAACCTAATTCACGGGCAGCTTGAACATTGAAAGAAATGAATGCTTGGTCTTCTGCAAAATATGAAGGTTCACTTATTTCCATCAGATGATTGAACAAAGTTTTGTCATCAGATTTAAGATCCGGAATAGTTGATACGGATGTTCCCCATTGCCACATTGCAAACGGATATTCAAGAACAGCAAGGTCGAAAACTTCATCCATCGGTATTCTATATTCATATCCTTTTTCTTTAGTATAAGCTTCGAGCATAGGAACGATGGTTGCACGGCGTTTCAGTATTTCAATTTGGAAATCTTCTATTTTCTTTCTTTCTTCAGCTGTTCCAACTTTCTTCAGGAAAATTTCATGGCGTCCGTCTTCAACAGCTCTGTTCAATGGAGCAACATAAGGAACTGAGAAGTCAACATCGTCAGGGAAATATGTACGGAAGAACATAGTTGTCTGTCCGCCTTTACTGATACCAGTGCTGATCCATTTACCTTTATAAATTTGCTTGAAAGTGTTTACTACATTATGAAGGTCGTAAAGAGAATTTTCAACTGTCAGATAATCCCAGTTTTTAGGTTCCGGAGTTGATTCAAGGAAGTAACGATATTCAACGAAGATAACATTAGTGTTGAATAATTTTGAAAGTTCCTCTTGATATTTAGGATTCAAGGCATAAGCACCGCCATAACCCTCTGTTACAAGGACTGTTGGTCTGTCGAATCCGGCATGGAAAACTACGACACGCTGTTTGAATGTTCCGGCAGAAGGATTATCATGATCTGTTTGCTGCTCAATCCGTACAAGATATTTCTCCGGATACAACTCAGTTTCAAGTTTCTCGATACCGCTTATTCCTTTCAGGGATTCAAGTTTCCCTTTCAGGTCGCTGGCTGTGGCTGTAAGCACACAGAGGATGGCTAAAAGCCATATGGAAAAGAATTTTTTCATGATATTTATTATTAGTTTGTTAGTTTTTAAGTCTGTTTATATACTTGATTGATGATTTGTCCAATATCCTTTTATACCAAATGTGTTTATGAATGCTATTATAAACATTTTATAAATCCTTTTCGATATAAGTGAATATTGTTTTTCCTATTATGAATTTATAGCCATGATAAAGTCTCTTCTTAATATTCGGGTTTAAATTCTTTTGATTGAAAATAACGCCATCATCCAGTGCGATCAAATATAGATGGCCATTTATCATTCGTATTTCAGCTTGCACCGGAGATATACGGCTGGTTATATCCCATGTCATTTGTAAATCGCAATTTACAGATTTCCCGATGGATATATGTTTGTTTGTGGTTGATGAATTCATCCATTTGTATATAGCAATATCCATCTTTTTGATAGGACCTTCAACGCTTAGGAAATAACGCTCGGATTTTGGGCTTGTGGCTGCCACACTGATTGCAAATCCGATACAGTAAATCATATAACTTAGAAGCTGGAATTCACGTGTATCTATCTGTATGCTATAGGCAAATGACCACAGATACATGGAACCAAGGCCGAATATAATCGAGATGGTTGCTCCGACTAATGCTTTCTTGAGTTTTATATCAGTTCCGTATGAAACTATAAATGCTATGATGAATCCGCTGAGCATCCAAGGAATCCAGTCCACAAGGAATGAATTGTTTGTGAGATTCAATGATATAGAGATTATGCATCCCAGGAAAAATGACAGGTAACTTAAAATACCACCGGCAATGGCTTTAGCAACTGTAATCAAAGAGCGTTTCCATAACCATTTCCCATGTCCTGTCAATATGCTTAGGCATAAGGACAGAAAGAATCCAATATTAAGTCCATAGAATGGCAGGAAGAAAAGATGGCTTCCATATTCTTCTATCAATACTGATGCTTTAGGTGAATTCAAATCTACATTGAATATTATATGTATAAGATTCATCAGAAGCAGATTTTCATTCTTCTGTGAATTTGCTATGAAACTTATCCAAGCAATTAGCCCGGCAATTGCTCCTGCAATAATCCAAGAAAGATAAAATGATGCATTCTTGGAGTCAAACAGGTTTTTGGGGTTATAGTAGTGCCGTCCTGTTTTGCAATTCTTCCCATATTCAGGACATTTGTATTCGTTTTCATCCCAGCAGGACTTGTGCAGTATATGGCTGCACTTTACAACGATTTCTTCCCCAATCTCGAATGGAGCTTTGCAGAAATAACATGTATCTCCTATTAATATGCCGTTTTTACTTGTGTTTTTACCTTTATATTGGGTGATGTATTTCTTTTTAAAAACCATGTACTTTATTGCAGGTGTAAGCAACTGGAATATCAGATATAATACGATTATTGTCAGAATGCCTAAAAGCGAACCTTGTACGATTACCTGGAACGTGGTGAGTCCGTTCACAATTATAGGTTTGTATATGCTTCCTATGTAGTAACTTACATTGTCGGAAGCTATAAGACTGTCATTTCTGTAACATCCGATTTGTAGTTTGTGTTCAGAACCTCTGTATGTCTTTTGGTCAGGATTGACTAATGTAAATTTGTAGTCAGTATCACTCCTGTTTAGCTGCCTTAATATGTCGCCAAGTAAGAATGTTTGCGATGATATGTTAAAATATTTACCGCCGGATTTTTGACAGACTGCATCCAAGAATGTGCTGGATTCTTCATTCAGGTCAGAGTCTTCCATTCCGGTTTGATTATTTTGCAGATTGAAATAAAATATTGGAATATTGTATGCAGAATCGCAGTTCTCAACAATTTTATTTTTTATCATAAAATGCTGAGGGTCGATAGGTTTATTGTGATTATAGACTTTCCCGTCAGAAAGGACGAACATAACCTTTTGCCTTGGAATGTAATTGTTAGATACAGAATCCCAAATCATTGTGTTTACAAAAGACGAATCATTTTTAAGCTCCTCGTATTTGGTGTATATTGAGCGATAAAGGAACTTGTCTTTAGCCTCTTTTTTGAAGTATTTGTCTAATACATAGTCTGTAACATTCATAGTCTCAGAAACGGTGCTACCATTCATGAAGGCTATGTTTATATTGTTGTTTGGAAAATATTTGTTTATGTTACGTACAGCTCTTTTTTGGCGTGAAATATTTGTTGAATCAAGTGTTATGTCTGCCAATATCAATATATTCATTTTCTTTTGGGAAATCTGTTCCATACGCAGATTTTCCACCTTTTTTAGAATTGGCTGTGTTCTGGGGTTCTGGAAGTTGTTGGCGCTTAGTTCATTTACTTTGAAGTTGATGGCAGTATCACTACTTAGCAAAGATACTGCTATGCTGTCTTTCATTTTTACATTTACGTAAAATTGCTTGTAGTCTGAATCAAAATAAATATCCTGGATATAGAGGTCCATGTCATCTTTATAGGTGTTTTCATTATAACTGAAATTAGTACAACCTGTAAGGATGAGTATTATAGTAAATAAAAATGTTATGTATCGATTGTTCATTGTAGTGATAGATTAAGTGATAAATTATATAACCGGGTAGTCATTTTCGTCCTTATTCATCATTTCCATAAGCTTTTTGGCATTTTCGCGTGCCTGTTTGATTGATTTTATTTTAGCTTGAAACATATTGATGAACATAAGAATCATTGCTACTGCAGCTATACTGTATAAATAATCTTTTATTCTTTGAAGCCAAGGTTTGTATTCCAAGGCTTGTATTTTTTCTGAAATACTTTTCAACTCCAGGTATTTTTCCTCTATTATATCAAATCTTGGCTGAAAATCCGCAAACTCTTGAGATATTTCCTTTGCTTTGTCATATTTGTTTTGCATCTCACCAGCCAAAATCCCTTCTTTCCCCTTGATTTTATCCAGCTTATCTGACAGCGATTTTATTAGGGAATACTCAAAAGCTGTGTCGTAAAGTTGTTTATAAATACTGTCCTGTGAATTGAAGTAAACTTCTGTTTCACTGAATATCTTTTGAGAATCATAGAAAAGTAATTTCTGTGCTATGCTGTCCAGCAAATTCTGTTTAGTTGATTGAAAGTTCACTGCTATTTGCAGCAGGGAATCATCTTCTGCTATTATTGCTTGTTTGGACTGGTAGTATGTGTTCCATTTAGTCTCTACAGCTGCTATTTTTTGATTTGCTTTAGCCAGTTCTTCAGGAGAATACTTGGATATATTGTCGGAAATCTCCTTAAGGTCTCCATAGAAATAAAGCATTCTGCTTTCAACTTCAAGTACAGGCATTACATTGTCTCCGCTTTGGCAGAAAGCCCTTTCTCCTGATAATACTATAACTAAACAAAGTAGAATGGGCAGAAACAGAATTCTATGTCTAAAAACTTCCTTCATGGGTTTTTATTTTTTATACATGTTTTCTGAAAGAATTCTTTTGCTGCATA
Organism: uncultured Parabacteroides sp.; assembly: GCA_949295065.1. GTDB lineage: Bacteria > Bacteroidota > Bacteroidia > Bacteroidales > Tannerellaceae > Parabacteroides. The sequence continues at coordinate 167,065 of CASFJQ010000001.1, forward strand.
GAAAATGTTGACAGCGGATTTTTGCCTTTCATTTATTATAGAAGTTGTTTCTATATGTGAAAGAGCCTGATTTATGATTTCGTTACATGATGCCACCAAATCTTTTTTCTCTATATCATCAGAAGAAAGCAACCATTGATTGACGTTTTGGTCAATCTTTTTTGCTAAAGTCAGAATATAGTTGTCATTAAGTTCGCTATATGCCTTTTTTTTACTTAAATCGACAGCCGATACAAATTTCAATTGACTGATTGAATCTACATATGAATTGTAGCTGCTGATGTTTTCACAGATTTCGGGACATTCGCTAGTCTCTTCATTCTTAGGGAATTGTTCCAGTAAGATATCTTTCATCTCATCAATCACTTTTCCAGCATTGGGTGTGTTGTGTTGTGAAAGTTTTTTCGCGTTTTGGGATAATGTGGCAAAACCTGCTTTTATGCTTTCAAGTTGGACATTAGAAGCCTGTATCAATTCTTCTTTCCCAAAACAAGGGTCTCTTTTGATATGTATGTTATATTTCCTGTCGAGGTCAGTCTGTAAAAACAAGTCGTATTTCTTTTTTATCCCTTTTATTTCTTCGTTCATAACAAGTACATCGTGCAAAGAGACAGTGACATCGTTCCTTTTAGGAAGAATGTCAAATCTTTGTTCAATGAAGTCATTCACCATTTTATACACTGTAGGTTGAGGTTGCAATCCTTCGTATTCTATCCAGCGTTTGAAAACGTGCTTTCTTTTGGGATGTATGGATTTCCTAAGAGATTTGTTCATGTGATATTTTGCATATTCATCAGTCTCCACCACATAAGGGAGTTTGCCGGGACGTAACTTATGCCATCTGACAATGCTTGAATAACGCACGTCGTTTTGGAAAACAAACAGTTTGCGGTATGAAATTAATGATACTTTAAGGCTGTTTTGTGGCTCGTCAAATAAAATCTTTATTATAAGGTCCATGTCTTTATCTCCTTCAACAAGGGAAACATAATCCACATACGGAGTGTCACCGTCAATTTCAATGTTTTTGACAGTCTGCGCCTTAAGTGAACAAGAGATACACAGAAGAACAACAATAGCACATATGATTCTATTAACAATATCCATATTTTTCCAAATACAGTAGATTTATACAAAAATACGAAAAATAATCAGAAAATGACGGGTTTGTTTTTATTTTAAAATTACGCTTGGTCAAAATAAATCCAATTGTTAGGTTCTCCTTGTTTTATCACCCATTCGGCAACTTTGAAATCCTCGGGATATGGCGGTTCTTGTATTGCATGATAAAGGTCATAGCTGAGATAATGTTTTACACGCTCAACAGACCATGCTAATCCTGCGTATGTGTCAGGGAAATTTATGCATACTCTACCGGCAAATTCTCCGAAATAACGAATATTCGGATGCCATGGATGGGGAATGTCGTTCCCTGCATTGTCGTGAGTCAGGAATTTGAATTCGGCTTTAGCGTCAATACACGGGTAATTTTCAGGTAAAAAAATATGCATGAAAAATTGCTTGGCAAACAGTGGCGGATTCAGCTTGCCACTGATGTTGAGCTTTTCCACTTCTTTTACACCGCAAATGGAAAGTATATGGTATGTGATTAAATATTCAGTAGGCAATCCTTGTTGGTTGCATTTGGTTATCTGGTAATCAATCTTGTCATCATGCTTTATGTGCATGTCCAATTGTTTCCATTCATTGAGCAGACGGCGGTTTTTGCCTGAAAGTTCACCGGGTATGAAATTTTCCCAATTAGCTGTTATGTTTCCCATAATCAAAACTTCTTGTTTTTATCCGGGAAACGGATCAGGGATTAAAAACACTGTATCACCGTTGTTTACATTATAATCAGCCAAAGTCTGTTCTGCTTTACCTATTCTTGGTCTTAGAACCCTTATTTCGTTTATTGTCGGATCTTCCTTGCCGAAGAAATAGTCCAGCGGTGCACCAGTCTGGTCAACTGAAGGAAAATCGAAAATCAGTCGTCCGTCTTTTCCTATGGCATGACGCAAGTTGTTCATAAGCGTACTGAGAGGAGCTTGCGGATTCATGATTTTGAATCTTACTTTCTTGTCTTTATATACTATGTCTAAAAAGAAATCTTCCATAAATATCCATCTTGTTATGTTTACAAAACTATATAAAAAACTTCGAATTTAATGTGCAAGGCGATAAAATACATATCATGTGAGTATTAAAGCCTGTCAACATAATTCTTCTAAAATCAGATTATTTCAATGTTCACATGTACTGGTAAAATATTCGTACTCCTTATCTCAATCATTTTCTGCAGCATTATCTCAACTGTCGGAATCTGGTCAAGAAAATGACGTTTGACAAAAGGATCGTCATTCAGAAAAATATAGACCATAGTCTCAAACCCGCAATGGTTGCGCTCTGTATTGCGTACGTTCCTGACCTTTATGTCGGATATCATGTTGGAGGTGATGCTATAGTGGGATATCAACTCGTTGTAGCAGAATATCTTTATATCTGCCGGAGTGACAAGCCTGTCGTTAGTTATCATGTAATAACGGGCAAGGCTCATCTCAGCATCTACACTTTGCAGCTCATCGTGCCCTGGTGTTGGTGTTCCGAGCAGATTTGCTGATTTGATGTAAGACATAGAAGCTACTTTGAAGTTGCATTTGCTGTTCAGCAAGCCGTTGACCTCGCTCCCGTTTGTAGTCAGATAATTTATGTCCAGGCTTAAGTCTTTAGGACGCAGGCCGTTGTTGTTCTTCAGCATCAGATATATTCCTGAGGGATATAATCCTTTAGCGCTGTTAAGACCGTTGGAGATATTTTTCAATATTGCATAAAGCTCTCCCATCTGATTCCCGTTTTTTAGATTATCTATATTTTGGAATGCATAGTAGTCTGATGAAAAACGCGTTATAAGTGTACTTGTCAGTTTTATCAAGTGGCTCGGATTAAAACGGTCGGCACCAATTTTGCGTATTTCTATTGGCTCGTCTTTGAAAACTTGTGTATCAGACGGACGGACCAAGTGCATGAATTGTGAGTTGGTTGTACCATTTTGCGAACCGGACAGACAGATTAATGGAGTGTTGGATGAAAGCGTAGCTGATTGGACAGTCGCATTAACCAAAATGGTGCAATTCAAAAATATCTCTTCTTTGTTGAAAATAAATTTGTCATTGATTCCGGTGAATTCAAAAATAAGTTCAAGCTTATTCTCTGCGAACGATGTCGTGGACGGGGTTTTATATGTATCTACAGTGAAAATCCTCATGTTCTGTTTGGCAAATAAGTCAAACCAAGTGTTGCAAAGCTGGAAAGATGAGGACTGGCTGTATATCATATTATCTATGGAGAAACATTTGTTCAATGGCAAATCAGCATAATCCCATGGCTTTATTACCGGAAGAGGAAATCCTTGCATAAAAACCTTTAAATCCTGGAAATTTGAATTTCCTATAGTGAATGTTAAACCGGACAGATTGTTTATAGGCTCTTTTGAATCCAATTTGACTTTCCAGCGTCTTTCGTCCAGTCTGACAACAGAAGTGACGGAACAGTTATATACTTTTGTGTTCAAAAGCGGAATGAATTCAAAGTCGGAGTCCGATAAATTGAAATGAGTTTTGTGGTCCAAAGTCAGCATTGGCACATTCTCATTGGGCGAAACTTCCACAACTGCGGTTGCCGGGACAGCGTTCGTTCTGTCGTATGGAATTAACATTTGTGAGAATTCATTAATGATGTCAGTCTTAAATTGCTCAATTTCATTGTCAATTTCATTCGCTTGATAGGCAAGGGCTGTCATGAACAGAGATAAAACAGGGTCTTGCTCTATTCCTTCCAGACTCTCGCTGCTGTTGCTCTGTTCCCAAATTGAAACAGCTTCCTTTGTTAATTCAGCTGCCCTTTGACGTGTAGTGAATATATTCTGTTTCATTTTTATCCTTATTTGATTTCTATTCAAGATATTTGGAATCCCCGTTTGGCCTAATTCCAGATTTTTATACTTGTTGAATAATTATAAACTTCATTTGTCTCTGTAATGACACCTTCAATGTTGACTTGGATTTCCTTTTGGTTTTTTATATAAACCATTGAGACAGAAACATTGGAAAGCCTTTTTTCATATTCCTCAATTGCTTTTTTCAGCTCTGCTGCAAAAGTGTTGATATTACTGGAAGTTCCGGATATTTTTTTCTCGTATGAGTCTAATTGTCTTTCAGGATTATATATAACACCTTCTTTCTCATTGAAAATCTCAAATTTGAAAGAGCTGAAAATAAAGCCAAATTGAGGGTCAGCCAAGCAGCTTCTGCTCGGTGTGGAAATTAACAGCTCAATGAATGAATTTATTGCTGTCTTTGTGTCCTTTGAATAAGACAATTTCCCGTTTATAATTTGTAGAGGCAATTGAATATCCATAATTCCGTTATATTAAAGGTATGAACTCTTCCTGCTCCTCTGTATCTTTTGGAACAAATAAAGCATTGTATAAACTGTCGTATAATTTGTCGTATAAACTTGTAAATAATTCTTCCGACAATTCTCTTTTCAGAACTGCATATAGCTCTGGCTTCAATTGATTGTTGAAATAGTCAGTCAGTCTGGTTGTCAACTCTTCGCTGATTTCATCGTGCAGTTTTATCTTGACTTCCTTGTAAAGTTTATTGTATAATTCAGGATATAATTGTTCATGCAATTCTGCCTTGATTTGTGCTTTCAGCTCGTCGAAATCAATGGAATTGTCCTCAAGTATGACTTTGTCGAGGATACTTATTGCGCTGTGAGTGTAAACTTTCAGCCATTCCAGCCATAAAGCAATGTCATATTCAGAATATTGAAGGATAGGATTCGGTGTTTCACTGTTTGGCAAAACTATATAATATTCAATGGCATTGGCTATCTCCTCCATCAGATTGGTGAAATGGGCTGTCGGCTTTTTAAGGTTATAGTTTTTTAGGATAAATGCATAACGCTGGAATGCCAGTTTGCCTTCGCCTGATTCCAGATTTGGATGTTCTGCAAGTATTCTGATATTTTCCGAAAATATATCAATATATGATTGAAAACGCTTGTCCGACGAAAGATACAGGCAAGGCGGAATATAGGAATCGTCAATGATGAAAACTCCTTCGTTTACCTTGAACTTCATTACCGGGAACAAATCATTTCCTTCCAGTTCGTTCAGCGAATAAATGCCATAGGTGTACTCTGGTCTGACAAAAGGCACTGACTTCACATCAAACTCCTTTTCCCTGTCCCCGAAACCGCAGGCAAGGTAATATTCGTTGCCATATACCAAAGGAATGGTAACGACCACTTTCTCATCAATATGAAGAATCTTTCCTGAGGGCAGAAGTGCTACACACGACAGGTTTTCAATCTCCAGTTTGTTGCGGACAAAACCTCCATTATTATTAAATTCGGAGAATGGAACCAGACCGAACTGGATGCCATTTGCCAGACGGTTAGCAGCTTGCTGCCTTCTGTCCAGGTTTCTGTCCATTTCAATGAAAGTCTGGGCTGAAATTTCCATGCCCGCTTTCCAGTCTATTCTTGAGTTGATATTCATAATGTGAATTCAGTTTGTTTATCCCGGTCTGGAACTATTGCTGATTGTTGAATTCCAAGTTGTAATTCAAAGTCAGATTATTTCCTAAGACGAAAGGATGATTGTGTTGCCTTATGTTTATGTCAAAATATGTGTTGAAAGGAATAAACCATTCGCTCATAAATTGTTTGAATGGCTCAATCTCCTCTTTCAATACGTTGTAATCCTCATTCTTTAGATTCTCTATAATTAGTTGGTATATTATAGACGGTTGCGTGCATTCCGGATTTTCTTCCCAGGTGTATCGCCCCGTTTTTATTTCAACCTTGCAATTAAACAAAAGCTCCAACAGGTTGCGGATAAAGCTGTAATTCGCACGCAAATGGCTGATGAGCAACAGCAGCGGTGCAGTCTTTATTATGTAGGGATTCTTTTCTTCTTCGAGATTAAAATTGAAGAAATGTTTTAACATCAGTTTTAGCTTGTCCTGCAACAGTTCTGCCGTCTGTTGTTCTGTGTGAAGCCGGAAGCGGAATGCAAGAGTGTCAACTGGCTTGAACAAATCTCTTAGAATCTCTTCTCTTTTTTTAAGTTCCCTGTATTTAGTATCAAAATTCTTCCCTTTCAATGCGTAGTCATCTGCTATTATTCCTTGTGGAAGCAGTCTCAGGAAACTGTCACGCGAGATTGTCACCTGTTGTTCAGAATCATTTATATCCAAAATGTCACGGTTGTAGTTCCTGTAAAATGTGCCAGCACAATTTACTTTCCACAGCTCAGACTTGTCCGGATATAAATAATTCAATAGACATTCAGCACTTATATTGAAGAGTTCGTTTTCGTTTATCATGTTTTGAAGTGTTTAAAATATAACTTCCGAGTAGTTGTATTGATCAACTAGTTCAACAAAATGATTTCCACCTGCCGTTCTTACATGCAGGACGTCCCAATTGGGAAACCCCGCTTCTTTTAGAGTAATCTCTTTATATGGAAACCCGTTGCCGATGCATTTTATTTCATGTTGGTAAAAAGCATGGAATGGCAGATGTGACAGAGATGGATTTCCTTCTATAAATTCCCCGACTGCATAATCAGGAAGCATAACCGGTATTTTCTGCTCATCTTTGCGTGTTATCAGATAGTCCACAAAACAATGGTTTGTAAAAAGAATCTCAAGCTCTTTGCATTCAAAAAGCTCTGAAAGGTAATCCAGTGTTTTGCCTATTGTCCAGTTTATTGAAATATCACATTTGCGGATTGGTGTCCACATCTCATGAACGGGACAGTCATCGTCATATCCTGCGAAATCCATTATGCGTGAGACAGGATGCTGTCCGTCATAATAAAACATTTTGCCGCAAAGCGATGTGAGTTCGCCGTTCTCCAATTCATCAGGATGAAGGAGTTTTACGGCTTCCTGTGCTTCAACTGCTCCGATTATGGAGGCGATTATCGGAGTTGTCGGTACTCTTTTAGCTTCTTCGTTCTTGCGGATAACAGACGAGCATGACAATCTGTATGACAAGTCCTTCAATGCTTCCGGACCCAAGTTGCAGGCATAACAGTTTTTTCCGGGTGAAAACACTCTGGCTGTACCTTCCAGACCGTCTATTCCTCCATCTACCCACGGAATGCCGGCGCGCATGCAAAGACGGTTCAGGCAGTAGCGAGCCCATCTGTTGTCCAGACAACCGATAACCACGTTCATCCTGCGCAAAAGTCCCAATCCTATGTCGTGGCAAATATTGCCTGTAATGGGCAACACTTTTATCGACGAGTTTATTTCTTTTATTCTTTCAGCGGCAACTATGGATTTCTCTCTGCAGCTTTTGGCATCGTTTTCTCTGAAAAGAATGGAGCGGGTCAGGTTAGATGCTTCCACGGTGTCAAAGTCAACAATTACCAGATGTCCTGCTCCGAAAAGTGTCAAGTTTTTAAGGACTTCATTTCCCAGGGCACCACATCCAACTACCATGACGTTTGCCCGTTTCAGATTGTCGGACTTGAACCAGGAAAGTTGCGGGAATATATCCTCTCCCCATGTGCCGATTGTCGGGATTGAGTTGACCTTTTTCATCGTGAGAAACTTTTCTGTTATTTTTTCAAAAGTAATAAATATTTGGGTAAAACATACAAATGATTGACAATAATGTTTTGTTGAAAGTTTATGCATAAACGTGAATCTTATGTATATATATATGGACTGAACAAAAACGTGGATTGTTCCTTCAAGGAAAAGAACGTTATGCACCTGAAAAAACTTGCCGATGTTTTTTCGGAAAGCTGCCGACGTTTTTCCGGAAACATAGGCAGCCTTCCGGAAGAATATTATGACTGGCAAAATGGACTGGTAACAGGATACTTTCCCGGGCAAAGTTTCACACATTTTGAAGTCTTTATTAATCAGTTCAATCATGTGATTCAGGATGAAATTTTGTGAAACTTCTCCCGAAATGCCTAGAGTCACAGGATTTGTCTGTTTGTCAGGTATATACGCTTGTTGTGAAACTTGTTGTCGGAAAGTCCTTGTATAGATGATGATACAAAAAATAAAATTGAGACAATATCGGGAATTGAGACGGAAAATGTGTCCGTAAGCGATATGGAATATATTCGGAAGAAATTCGCGTAGGTTCGAACGCAAATTCACTTATTTACGGCCCTACGCTCGCGTGGGACCGTATATATTTTCAGGTGATTATATACCTGGTATCAGCTCTCATAGTATTGCGAGAATGTAATGTGTATAAAATCAGATTACAACAATTTTTATTTATGACTTTTTCATTATTTTTGTAATAACGGATATGTTTTTTGCAACATGACATTTTAAAAGGTTATAGGATTTTTCTGCAATCAGCTTCCGTTAGGTTTATATTGTTGATTTTTTACTGATTTCTTTAATGAAATATTTGTGTACGATAATATTGTTTCTGATATCATTTCCTGCTATATCGCAAAGCATACATGTTGAAGATTTCGGTAAGTATAAGAAGCCTTTTTTGAAGAAGGCGGCTTTTGTTACCGACAAAAGGAATGCTTTGATCGATTTTTATACTAGCGAGAAAGGATTTTCGTTTTTTATTGGAAATATGCAAGTGGCAGCTGAGGAAGGAGAGGACTGCCTTACTGTTTCCTTGCCCCATAAGTCTGATTTCCTGATTATAAAGCATCCGAAACACGGAACGGAGATTTGGAAAATTCCCGGTTCCGGTGTAAAGAAGAAAAAGCGTTATCATGCGAATCTGGTTATAGATGATGTTGATAAAGAGTACAAGCAGGAGAAGCAATGGCTTTTGCTGAATACTAAGCCGGGAAATGCCATAGTTTATGTGGACAGCATGATTTATCAGATACAGAATGGGTATTTGCAGCTTTATTTGCCTATAGGGAAACATCCTTTGTGTATAGAATCTCCATTTTATACATCATTGGCCGATACCGTTGAACTGACTGATTCATTGCGCGTTGAACGTGTTTACACATTAATACCTTTTTATTCATATTTGACAGTCGAGACCGGAAGAGCTGATGCAAATATAATGCTTGACGGTAAACTTGTGGGCAAAGGCCGCGTTTCAACCGGGCGTTTGAAGCCTGGACGATATAATTTGTCTGTGAATTTGGGAGACTCGCTTTGTTATTCAGAATTTATAGACATAGAAAATGCAGAAAGAAAAGTCGTTGATTTGTCCGATGCAGATTATCGTCCTTTGCAGTCCGGGAATTTTCGGGCTGAAAATAAAAATATAATGTTGCAGGATTCAGTATCATCGATTGAATATAATACTGAATATGATGAAGTGGAGACTCATTTGGCAGAGGTTTATATCGAGGCATTTGATGACAATACGGAGATATGGTTGAACAGGGAGTTTGTCGGTAAAGGCGAATGGAAAGGCAACCTTGCTCCCGGATTTTATGCGGTGAGTACGAAAAAAGAAGGATTGGATTCACGGACAGAATATTTTTGGGTTGACGGAGACAAAAATGTTGAATTGAAATTGATGGCTCCGAAGGCTGATTATGGTTTCCTTAATGTATCCTGCGACGTGGAGAACGCTGAAATTTACCTTAATGGAGTGTATGTGGGATACGCTCCTTGTGTTCTGCATGATTTACCGATAAACCGCACTTATCGTGTCCGTTTGGTGAAGGGGAAAAAGGAGGCGGAACAGATAGTCGATTTGAAAGGGAACGATATTGTGAATTTGAAATTGAAATTGAAGTAATGTAATAGAGACGAGTTGACAAGGGAACAAGAGGACAAGGAATGAGTCTTGTTCCTGAAGCCTTGTCAGCTCGTCAACTAAAAAAGCTTTTTTATATGAGAACATCAGTTTACAACCTGTTGCGCGAAGTTCAACAGAAGATGAGCGGTTATGCCGTGTTCATGAATTACCAGTTTATGCATTTCAGTGTAAAAGCTGAACCGGCAGCTCTATTGTCGGTCGAAGTTGATATGGACGGTGAGCCGATGAACCTCGAGGACGTTGCCGACGTTGCAATTCCTGAGGAAGACCAGTTTGCCTTGATTCCGAAGGAGCAGGAGGATTTGTTTGCAATATGTAAAGCTGTTGCCAAGGCTCATCCCGATTATAAGATTGAGCAGAAGTCAATGAACGAAGAGGATGAAAACTCTGAAGAATCAGAATCATATGACGGTGGAGAAAAATACGTCTTATGTATTATGCCTGAGGTCAATGATGACCGCCACGATGCAGGCATGGATTACGTTAAGGCTATTTATGAAGAGATGACGGCAAAGATTGATGTCGCGAATGCGGCTTATGACGTGAAAATTGCCAAGCAATTGACGGATGCCAAACCGGAAGAAATAGACGAAGCTAAAGAGGAGCTTAAAAAGCTTTATGACCAGATTATGCAAACTTGCAAATCTTATCGTGAGGAGAAGGAGAAACAGATTGAGTCGGCTTACCAGGAATATCTGGCTAAGAAAGCTGAATCTGAACGTGCTGAAAACGAACGCCAGGCTGCGCGTGGCGAGGATATTGGTTCTAGGCTGGATTTGAACAAGATTGAAGAAGATGAATGAGGATGGTTAGGGATTCAGGGACAAGTTGACAAGGGAACAAGGAAAGGACTTTGTCCCGGAATCCTTGTTCACTTGTATCTGAATCCTTGTCAACTTGTGTCTGAGTTATTTCCCTTGCGAATCGCAAGTATGCCCGGGCATATTGATAGAAATGCTGCCGCCATATGCGCACATAAGCTTGCAATTGTCGAGGAGGGCGGGCATATTGGTGATTAACTGTTTGCCGCCCGGTGTCCATGGCGCTACTATTGCCGGAATGCAAGGCATCGGTGTAAGTACGCCCATTGCTGCGGATGTAGCCGAGGCTACTGTCGGATTGCTTAGCGACTGGCACATTCCGAAAGGCATGATATTTACCATTGGCGCGAAATCCATGATTGTGGCTTTCGGTTTGTTCTGTATCATCGGCCTCAGTGGAACAGTTACCATTAATGAAGATGGAGCCATACCGAAGGAGCATTTTAGTGTTGCGCCCATACAAACATATTTTGCCATACTCTTCCTGTTTTTATTTGTTATCTGATTTCAATTCTTCTTCACTCAGCTTGGCACTCAGTTTGGCAGTCGATGGAGCGCCCGGAACAGAAACACCCTCAGTAGTGTAAGGGGTTTTGAATGAGGACTCTACCTTAAGGTTTTTCATATCTACTGTACCGGCTGTGACATCGGACTTGAATGTCGTTTTTCCTTGCAAAGTGCTTTCCCCGTAGAACGTAGTTTTGCTTCCTGACATTGAAGCGTTGCCTCCGCTCAATTGCAGGATTGCTTTGCCGTCTTGCTGGAGTTCTACGGTTGTGTCGCCAAACATTCCAACATTGTCGGATGCCAGCTGTAAGTTCTTGCTCTTGGTTTTCTTGTCTTTCGACCCGGCGTAAACTTTCTCGGCAAGCAGGAGCAAGGTGCTGCCGGCTGCAAGGCTCTTGTCTGTCCGTTTCTCTTTGTCCACATCCATGGATTTGACTTCGACAGCCTTGGCATTGACGGCAATTGAGCCGGTTGCCTTGCCTTCGGTGTCGGTGGCGTTGAGGTTGATTTTCTCTGCGCGCAGGTTGAACGAGCCTTCTTTGGTCAGGCTCTTTTCTTCTGTCTTGTCGTCTTTTGTCTCATAATCGACAGCCTCGACGTTGATGGCTTTGGAGATTACGCGCACGCTGCCTTCTGCTGGCAGGTCCGTGTTATTTTCTGTCTCTTTAGGGTTGGCAGTGTTAATTTCCACATCTTGTGAGCCTATAAAGACATTGCTTTCTTTGATTAGTGAGCCGTCATTGTCGTATGATGCAAGATTTATATCCTTGCCAGATAATCCTATACCAGCTCCATCGTTAGTGCGCAGATTACCGTCTCCGTCAATCGAAGTCAGGCTGATATTTTCTGACTCTATGGAAATGAAAGTTTCCGTTGTCTTATCCTTGAACGATGATTTCAACTTGTTCACTTCTTCCTTTTGCTCCTTGATGCTGTTCAATTGGCGGTTTGCTTCGGCAAGGCGGGAGAGGACGTTGAAGTAGTTGGTCATGGAATAGTATATGGAATTTGAAAGATCCCTGATTTCTTCATGTAAATCGTCTATGTCCATGAAATTTGTTCGGGTCGTTGTCTCGTCTAAGTTCATAATATCCTTGTCGAATAACTTGTTGATTTCAGATATAAATGATGACACCTCGGATTTAGCCTTTTGCACTTCTGTTTTGATGTCGCTAACTTGAGATTTCAGGGCATTTTCTTCTTCTTCCAAGCTCTCTTTAAGTGTATCACAAGGGAGAGTGGCATTTAGGTTGATTTGTCCGTCAGTAGATATAGTGATACCACCGTTTATGCCTGATAAACCATAGCCGGGAAAAACATCTTTCGCTTGTTTTTCTCCACGTATAATGACACTGCGGGCTTGCGAGACAATTTCAGAAACTTCTTTCGCCACATTTTCCTGACCGTCTATTCCCGGGTCCACAGCAATTTGGCGAATACTTGCAGCCCTGCTGATGATGCTTCCAGTTCCGGAATCACTTGCGCTGACGCCATCAATGTTTATATCCGTACCTCTTATAATGATTTTAGAGTAATTGTTACATAGACAACCGCTTTTGTCGACATTACCTATGATAATCTCAGGAGCTGATATGACAACACGCTGATCGTCACGAATATAACGACCTTTCTCCAAGTTGTCAATCAAATCAATCTTCATCTGTTGGATTTCGTTTTTATGGCGACGAATTTCTTCTAAATCTTTTTCAACATTTTTCTGAAAATCATCTAAAGCTTCCTGCCAGTTCTTGAATTGCTCCGCTATTGTCCTCATAATTATTTAATGTAAATTTAAGTTAAATATTACCAAGTGTGTCTTTTATTTTTTCAATAGGATCGGCAGTTTCCAGTTTCTTGTAATAATGAATAGTATCATTATTGAAATTTAAAGTTTTCCCTTTAGAATCGGAAAATAGTATTTTACCGGAGTCTTCGTTGCTATCCCAGATATATTGGTCGAAAACACCGTCTAATTTATCGAATCCCAAACCAAGAGACAAGGTGCCCGAAGCTATTTCCCATGTTTTTAAACCGATTTTTTGGGCATTTAATCTTTTACCTATTACAAATACTTTGTCGATTTTGTTTACAAATTCAGACCATTGTTGTTGGTCATACCCCTTAGGTTTTCCAATTTGTGACAATCTTACTTTATCAATATTTGTTATATCTTTTATTTCACTTTGAAGGTCGATAAGTTTCACTAGTATAAGATATATGATCTCTCTTTTTAGTTGTATATCCAATGCTGGCAAATCTTGACCTCTGTAGTTATAATGTGGTGCACAAACAGGATTAAATAGATCCCTTATTTTTGATTTAATAGTTCCATCATTTAATACGTAGCTCAAAACACTCCCATTAAAAAGATTTTCGCAAATATTGTCGATTAATTTTTCTGATGTAATCGCTTTATTTTCAATGTTGGTTATTGTGTTGTTGTATTTTTCTATTATGTATTTAAAATAATTGTTGTAGGATGCTTTCTGCATCTCACTTAAATTGTTTATTTCTGCTTGATTAATTTCTATTTGCGTTGGACTATTTGGTAAGCCTTGATATATTGTTTTGAAATTTTTTATTTCGCCATAATTAGAAATAGTTTTTCGTATATTTCTATATCTTCTACTTTGTAGCAAACTGTAAGTGTTATTAAGCACATGGGAATATGCTTTAATATTATTAAAAGAGTTTGCGCATTCAGAATATACCGCATCTATCGCTTGTATTGAAGATTGAAGGTAAAATGGTATTTGAGTAGTGGCTACAGCATTGTCTTTATACCTTATGGTTGTATCAAAATATTGAGGTTTATAGGCATAAAACATAGATTTCCAAACGTTATAATTGTTGACTATTTGACGTCCTGCAATTTGTGCTTTACCTTCCCCTGCTTCTATGCACATATATCTGTTGGATTTGATAAGCATGGTTCCGCCGATTGGACGTAGGAATGTTTCCATGACAGTACGCACCAGCCCCATATCAATTGGATTGAACTTTGAAATTGCAGATTTCAATAAACCAACTCCGGCATTTAAAAGAGATTTCAAAAAACCGTCTTTCTTATAATATGGCCAAAAATGCGATTTTATGTTGTTACCTGAACTTAAAGTCAGATTATTACCTGCGGCGATATTAATATTTTTACCTTCAATACTGATATTCCCGTTTGGCGCGCTTATCTTGATGCCTGTAAAAGCGTTTATTGATACATTGCCGAGAGGAGAGCTAATGGTAATTGAACGGCTAGAAGATGACATAGCTATCGAATAGAGCCCGTATTCGTCTGTCAACTCGATACCTCCCATTGCTTTACGGTCATTAATTGAAATTTCCGGTGTTCCCATGAAGCTTCCTATTGTCTTGAAGACTGGTGAAATGGTTCTAAGGACATTCATCTTGCCTGGGTCAGAAAAAATTATGGAATGACCATTTACGGAAGTAATAAAGCGGGCTCCGTTTCTCTTATAATCGCCAGGTACTGTTTGCCCGTTTGAATATAGCATACCTTCCACGTAAGGCCTTTCGATATTCCCATTCTCAAAGTTGATCATAGCCTCATCCCCTACTTCTGGAAGGAAATTAAAGCCACTTCCATCAGAAGCCATCGGTAATGCTATGCGAATCCATGGAGTGGAATCCTCGGACGTAGTGCTATCTGTTGTGCCTTGCCATGGATAGCGGACACGTACCCTGTTCATTTTAAGTGGGTCTTGGTTGTGGGTGACGATTGCTCTTTGGGCTTTTGCTGACCTGATTGAATCAACGTGGGCTGATGGTGGATAAATATTTTCCCCATTAGTGTATGGGATTACTTCTATGTTCAGAGCTTCACCATCAGTGTCTTGGCTGTCGATTTGGCTGTCGATTTTAACTACAATATATTCATCACCATCAAACTTGACTATGCTACCCAAAGAAACCTTGTAGAAATAATCACCTAATTCAATTTGGATACGTGAACGCTCAGTTGATTCAATGCCTTTTTGGATATTAGTGTAGTATGCCAAGCTATAGGCAACTTGCTTGTCCTTAATGCCGCTTTTGTTTGTGTCGTTTGTACTGAAAGGATAAATATTATCCTCTTGCATTCTTTCATCTTTGTATGTTCCGGAAAAGTTTTGTGTCTCATAAGCATCATTGGCATCGTTTGAGATATTTTTGCTGCTTGAAATTGTTGCTGCGGTACTTACACCAAGGTCCATAATCATATCAACCAAGTTCTTAGTGCATAGGGCATCTGAGACCAAGTTGACATAGAAACAACCTGGATAAAGGGCGAAATCTTTCCAACTTGTATAGTCCTCTTTAGGTGGAATAGATGCTAAGTTTTCGTCAGATGCCAGTTCGTAATCACGCATCATTGTTGGCGTCTCATTGATATTTTTCAGGTTTTTGTCTTCCTTTTGCGTATAGTCATTGTGTATATCGGCAATAGCGTTGTCGCTCCATGCCGTACTGATTTCCTTCGGGAATCTAACAGAGACATAATCTTTGATACTAATAATTGAATCTGTTTCCTTCCAGCCAATATGGATTTTCCCTTTTTCGTAGTAGAAGAATTCTCCGCAGCGGTTGGTTACCCGGACCAGAAAATCTAGAAAACTTTCATTGTATTGTACCAGGTAGGGTTGGATGAATTCAAAGTAATTATTATCTTTTTTATAAGAGATAAATTGGGGATTTTTTATGAAAAATCCATTTTCATTTGTCCACCAATTCTGTATTGCTGTATTTAATTCTTTAGTTTCTTTTTCAATTGCTTCTTTGTTGTTTTTAGGATCTTTTTCTAGATTTTTTATATTTGTTTCTTTTTCTGTGATACTTTTCCTGTCATTAGTTATAGCTTCTTTTAGTTCTTCTGGTAATGCATTTGGCCATAGATCAACTTGGGAGATTATATCCATAATAAGTTTTTTGCAAGTATAAGCCATGCAATACTTGTCCAAAGTCAAGAATTTAAGAGGATCAAATGCTTTAATATTAACGGAAAGTATCCCACTAGAACCTTTTTTTCTCTCAATTTGAATATCAAAGGTATAGTAATTTTTAGCAATTTCAAAAGCATTGGACATGGAAGAGCTTTCAGAAAACTCCAGTTTTACATTTCTATTTATTAGAGAAGAGTGTACTGCTTTAACGTCAGAGAGTGAGAAAGAATCTTTTTCTTTTGTTAATATCAGTGTGATTTGAATTTCTCCAGGTTGGTATATAGCTTTAGTATAACTGAAATTTTTTAGTGTAAAAGTACAATCTATATAATTTATTTTTATGACTTGTGATGATGTTTGACCTTGATTATAAGTCAATTTAAGGTCTTTGCCTTTACCATAAACATCGTGGATTGTCAATCTATAGTTGTTTGCCATAATTCTAACAGTTTGATTAGAAGTTTATAAACAAGTTCTTCTTATAGTTTTCACTACCTATATATGTAATTGATTTCGTCAGAAATCCGACGTTTGTCATCATAAGATTGGCGGTTGTTTCTTCATCTTTCGAATGTTTGGATGTTGTTTTGATGTGGTTGTTGCTGTAAGATTCTTCAACGCTGATAACAAACCCTGTCACCACCAAGGAACTGTCGTAGTCGCTTAATATGTTATCCCCATATTCGTCTGTTTTGAATGTCGCATTGAAAGCTATGGAGAAGTTTGATATAGTATTCTCGTCCAGTCGTTTATAAATTTCTTTCAGGTAGCCATCCGGCAGTGACTTGATTTGTAATTGAATGATTGTCGTACAAGTTGGGCCATAGGGCATCCCCATGTTGTTCCTTTTTCTGGAACACTCATAATTGAACTGTTGCAGTGTGAAACCTTGTTCTTTCTTGACTTTGACTTCGTTTATGTCTTCAAAAAACAAGGTAGCCTTTATATAGTTTGATGTGTTTTGCATACATGAGTTGAATTGGAAAGATTCTATCTTATTTGAATTTTATCTCGTCTATTTCCAGTTTTTCCATCATAATCCCCAATTTGAGCTGATGACGATTAGTTTCGTTTATATCGTACGACTCGGAAATTGAGAAGCACTTCGCGTTCTCGAATTTGAAAGTCCTTTCTGTTATGTCGTATTTGGCAGATTGGTTGGCCAAGTCAATTACGATTTTACCGGAAAGTGATGTCTGGTCAATGTACCACTCAAACAGCTCAAGGTCGTTTTTGTTCGGAGCGATTACTGACAGGAATACTTGGTCGCATCTAGGGTCACTGTCCGGTATATATGCTTCGTGTTTTCTTGAAACTTTGACCTGGCATTGGACAACCTGGTACATTTTCGTATAATACCCCGAACTGTTATCTCCAAAATATAAGTTTGCAAATAATGACATGGCTAAATCTTTTAGTTTCAACTCATAGAATTATATCCCCGGCAAGCATTTAGCATGCCGGGGAATGGATATTGTGCCATGACATGCATGGCTAAGCATTTATTTCCAAGGATTCTGGAAATCAACAGGACCGTTCTTAAGTTCCTGGCAAACGATTTGCAACTGTTCGAAGTGCTCTTCGCCATCTTCCCATTTTTCCAAGTAGTGAACACAATAGCATCCAATACCTTCCAATTCCTTCATAGTTGAACCGTCGATAGTGTTGTAGAAGGTGATTTTGATGTCACGCGGATCATTTGGAGAAAGCATCCATTGCAACAATTGATTGTTACCGTCGTTCATCGCTTTTACGCGGATGTCGATACGTCCACCTCTTGGAATACCTGATATTTGACCTTCGCGATCAGTTGTTTGTGAAAACGCGTAGTCTATCATCATTACTTCACGAGTCTCGAAATCTTTAACCGATAATTGTACCGGAGTTATATTTTCTGCCATATTGCTTCGATAGTTTTAATTATACATTATGTTATGTTGTGTTTATGCCCAGTCATTTTCATAAACGACTGAACCGAATTCTATTTTCTGGCAAGTAATTTCGATTTCTTCAAAATGTCCTTTTTTATCTTCCCATTTTTCTTCGAAATTTACACAATAACCATTTGTGAAACTTATGGTTTTCATGTTTTTGCCAGTTTTTGTTTCCAAGAACGTGATTACACCGTTTTTCGGAAGGTTGCGTTCAATCATCCACGCCAACATATCTGGATTACCATCATTCAGAGCTTTAAGGCGAATATTGATTTTTCCTCCGCGTGGAATTCCTGACATCTGACCTTCAACGTCTGTTGCTTGGTCAAATTCATATTTAACCATCATGACTTCTCTCTCTTTGTAGCCGTCAACTTCTAATTTTACAGGTGTCTTTGCCATACCTATACGTTTTTAAAAGATTAATAAACAATTTTTTATGCCATTTGTGCTTCTTTGTCTTTTTTATCTGCTGAAACTTTGATAATAAAGTTTTTAGCTGAATAGAAAGGAGTAAGGCTTATATCACATGTGATACGTTTTGTCACAGGATCTTGAGTCGGTTCTTTTATCTCATAGTTCTGGAACAAATTGCCATAACCTTTATAATCATTTAAAAAAGATTGTATTTTGGATTTCAAGTTTTTAGGAGAGTTGTATGGATCCCAGTTTTCCAAAGCAACTTCATGCACATAGTTCATCAGGACTTTCTTTACCCAGTCGAAAACTCTTACGATTGGATATTCTTTCATTGCGATATTGTCGCCGTTGTATAAAGTGGTATTGTTAAATGCCATGACACGGCCTTCAGAGTAAACCATAGGAATTACCTGATTATCCATTAATGATGCTATTTCAGATTTTAGCAAATCCAATTTCACACCTTTTACACCATCAAGTGTTCCGTATTTTTTACCACCAGCACCTTGTGCCATGTTTGCACTTTCATCATACAATTTACCGGCAAGAGCACCGGAACTGCAAATGTAGAATGCTGGATTGTCTTTTTCGTCTTCTGATAGTTTTTCGGATTCACGTCCAACAAGCCAGTTCGCAGTCATGATTACGTTTTGCAGTTCTATATCGCTATCTTTATAACCTTCAGTATTAGCGAACAGGTCATCAAATGAATATTCATCAGCATGGTCTGTTATAAGCATTACCTTATACTTGAAAGCTATCTTTGCCCATTGCAGTAAAGTCGGTTTATCTTGGAATACGTTTCCAGGAACAACCATAAGACTATAACAGTCTTTTAGGCTTAATCTGTCGAAACCATTGCGTAATAATGTATCTACTTCTTGTGAGAAACCAGAGTCACTGTCTGCAATATCATCTTTGTAAACATTGATAATGCGTAGGTTTTTAACCTTGTCAGTGTTGGCATTCTTGAAAAATCCATCAAGAGCACGATATGAGCGTTCCAAGTTAGCAGTAGCGTAGAGAGCATCTGTAATACCTTGGCTTAAGACTTTTGTATATTTTTCTTCTTTCTTTTTGCAAGCGTCAACAAATTCAGTAGCACTTTCATGATTTTCATCAAGTATCTCTAGCCAGCCTTTGATATCATTTATAAGATTTTCACGCTTGTCCTTGAATCTTTTGTCTGACAAAAATACTGCTTTAGCAGCTTTTCGAGCCGGATTCAGGTTATCTGCATCAGGCATGAAGCCTCTTACAGCATTGAATCCACCAAAAGCTGATAACAATTGTGATATATCTTTTTTCTGAGTAGGCTGTTTCTGTTCACTTTGGGCATTGGCATCTTGTTGAGCCATACCACTTTTCTGTAATTCTGTTTCTGCCATGATATTAATTTATTAAGCGATTATTTGTTGTTTTCCAATTCATCCAGCATAGCTTGCAACATTTCCTTCAATTCTTCTTTCGCAGAACTGTTTTTGAGAATATCTCTGAGCTTTCTGTTCTGTTCGATGCTTTTGCGAATCTTGCTGCTGGTGTCAATTTTCTTTTTTACACTTGAAAGGAACTGGCTGTTTTCAACAAGTTTGCCTTTTCCTCCTTGTGCTTCAAAATCTCTCAATTCTCCGAAGTGAAGAACTTCATTGACTGAACCACCTTCTTCGTCTATAAAATCAACTTCTACTGATGGTTTGAAGTGGGCAAATGCATCGTTGATTGTCTGGATATTCTCAACAAATTCCGGATTTCCAGGTTCTACGTCTGATGTGTATTGGTCTATCATCAGAGTTTTGTTGTTGTCTATCGGATTTACTTTCGCATTTGATTCTTCATCTGGTGCCATTGAGATGAAATTTTCTTTCATTGCCATAATTATTTAGTTTTTGAGTTTTTGATTATTAAGTTTATAAATTAGTTGTAATGAACTGATAGAACTTCGGATATTGTTCCTTTGTCTCTGTCAAGCTTTTACGATAAATGCAGGTTTTCCGTCTTTTATCTGTACTTCAACCGTATCGCCCGACTTTATTTCACCCGAAATTATAAGTTTAGAAAGCGGATGACGGAGTTCTTTTCGTATTGTACCGATAATAGGACGTGCTCCATATTGCGGACTGAATCCCATTAGAGCTATTGCCTGTTTAACTTCTTGGCTTATGCTGAGTTTTATATCCTGTTCTTCCAGTAACTTTATGAGACCTTTGAGGTGAATGTCGAATATTCGTGTTACGGTCTCTTCTGTTATTGGCGAGAATGGAACTATTTCCGTAAGTCGTCCTAAGAATTCTGGACGGAAATATTTTTGCATAATATCCATTAAGTCATTGTTGCTCGGTATTTCACCTTTGTTGAATGAATCCACTATAAACTGGCTTCCAATGTTGGAAGTGAATAGTATAAGAGCGTTTGAAAAGTCTCCGACTCTTCCAAGCCTGTCGTGAAGTTTTCCTTCATCCAAAATCTGTAAGAACAGGTCGAATACGGATTTATGAGCCTTTTCTATTTCATCGAACAATACAACTGAATAAGGTTTCTGGCGTATTTTATTAACCAGAAGTCCTCCTTCTTCATAACCTACATATCCCGGAGGTGCTCCATAAAGCAAAGCAACAGAATGTTCTTCTTTGAATTCAGACATATCGAATCGAATTAGAGACGATTCGTCTTCAAACAAAAATGCTGCCAACGCTTTGGAAAGTTCAGTCTTACCTGTACCTGTCGGACCGAGGAAGAAAAATGAACCCATCGGTTGTCCTTTCTTATTCAGACCTGATCTTGATTCAAATACTGAATCAAGCACAACTTTAACAGCGTGGTCCTGACCAACAACACGTTTCTTTAATGTCGCTTCGGCATTTATTAGACGGTTGCGTTCTTTTGATTGTACTTTTCCTAATGGAATGCCGGTTTGCTTAGCTACAACCGCAAACAAATCGGAACTTTCTAATGCTGAACGTTTTTGTTGACTTATCTCTATAAGCTGGTCAAGAGTGTTGCTTAGATAGTCTATCCTTTCTTGCACACTTGGCATCTTATTTAAATCGATACTGGAATCAAGCTGGGCAGTGAGTATACAACTTATCTGGCTGATAAGTTTATAATGCAACCACTTGAGATCCGTCATGACTTTTTCTTTGTCTTGCTTGTCAACATTTTGAGTGATTTGTTCCAATTCTTCTTTCAGCTTGGACAAATCATTTGCAGACATATCATTCATCGTTTTGACCAGTGCCATGGTGCGATCTATCAAGTCGAATGCAGAATCAGGCAATGACTTTTCTGTCATATAGCGTTTAGCTAACCTAATGGCATCTACCATCACTGGCTCATCTATTGTAAGATGATGATATTCTGTATAATTGTTTATCGCTCCTTTTAGGATACGAAGACACAAATCAGCATTAGGCTCTTCGATATTGATTTTTTCAAGCTTAGCGACAAATTCTTTGTCTGTCTCTATATTTTTAGTATAACCATCTATTGATGCAGTGCATAATAACAAAAGTCCGCCTTTGCTCAATTCCTGTTTCAGGATTGAAGATGCACCATATAAGTTACTTTGCTTGTCGAAGAGTTTGTCGATAGATTCAATTATGAGAATGGCATTAGACATACCTTTTATTTCCTGAAGCAGGTTCTTGAATCTGTCTTCAACTTCTCCCTTGTATGAAGCATCGGCTCCTATGCTTGCAAGGTCTATCTCGTAAGCTGTTGCATTATTTAAGAACGTAGGCACATGACCTTCATATAACTGCCATGCGAAGGCATTTATTAATGATGTTTTGCCTACACCAGTTTCACCGGTTATCAAGAGATTGGATTTTGTCTTTCTTCCCAAAATCTCAAAAATTATTGATATCTCGTTTTCAAATCCGATTACTGGAGAAATCTTTCCGGATTGTATCTCTGCTTTCTTGTCAATGCAATATTTCTTTATAACATCAGAAATGTTTCCGCTTGACGTCTGTTTCCTCTCAGAATTCTCAAGAGCCTTTTCTGAACCACCAAGGACACCAACTTTTGTTTGTATTTCCGAGATGGAAAGTGGCAAAGTCTTTAATTGTTCAAAAGTGAATCCTACTCCTGGAGTTACTAGCGATGCCAATATGCAAACTGGTTCACATGTTGAAAAACCGAATTTCTCTTTGTAAACTTCGGCTTCTTCCATGACAGCTTCGGCCTCTGCTGAATATTCAAGGTCTCCTTGTGGTTTAGCTGCTCTAGGCGATAGTTGCATTTGTATGTCAGCCCATTCTTGCAAGTAATAATAGTCCTTGTCAAGATCAGATTCAATAAAATGAACCAAACCCATACTTTTGTGCAATATTGCTTTGAACAAATGTGACGGGTATATCGCATCATTACAATATTCTTTTGCGAATGAATTCGCAATAACTCTAATGTCGCTCATAATTATCTGTCATTAAGAGTAAATTAATTAGCTTCTCTCCAAAGATAAAAATAATTTATTGATAATAAATGCTTTTTTTGTAAATAAAATACTGTCAAAAATGTTATTTTATGACGAGTTCTTATTAAATATGATTCCCCAATACCGCTTATTTAGATAATTATGATTAGTTTATTATACCTTATTGTGACATGAAGAAAACCTACTAGTCCCACTAAATCGTAGGTTCGGCCCTAATTGAGAATATATACGGCCCTACGAGTTGCTCGGTCCGTATATATTTTGAAAAGGTTGTATTTAGCGTTTTATTAGTGTTGGTCGTTGTTCAAATAAATTCCAACTGTCCTCATTAGCCCCTCATACTTCGCCCTTTTTACAGCAGATTTTGCAAATACTCTGTTGTAATCTTCTTTGGAAAATGACTGAAGGTTTTCTTTTGATAATGATAGAAGTTCTTCAGATGGGGAAAAATCATCAATGTTGGTTGGAGAAGCGAAGCGGTTCCATGGACAAACTTTCTGGCAAGTGTCACAACCGTAAATTCGGTTTCCAAGTAAATTGGATATTCCAGAAGGAAATTCTCCGCGATGTTCGATAGTAAGATAAGAAAGACAACGATTAGCGTTTAATACTCGTTCTTTAGTTAATGCATTTGTTGGGCATGCATCCAGGCAGTGTCGGCAGTTCCCACATTTGGAAGGGATTGGACTGTCGTATTCATCAATTTCCCATGTCGTGATGATTTCGCCGAGAAAGAAGAATGAGCCTTTCCCCGGAATTATCAGATTTGTATTCTTGCCAATCCAACCGAGACCTGCACGCCATGCCCAATATCTTTCTAATATCGGGGCTGAATCTGTGAATACTCTAGCTTCAGGCTTCTTGTCGCCAGTGTAAAGAGGGAGAATCTCTTTCCATAGCTGGCGAAGCATATCTTTAACTACAATATGATAATCTTTCCCGTAGGCATAATATGCGATATGTGGTTCTTCTTCCGGTCGTCTGGTTTTAGGGTAATAATTCAATGCGACGGATATAACGCTTTTGGCTCCAGGAACAAGGCCATCGGGATTAAGGCGTATTTCCCTATGATTCCTCATATATTCCATACCGGCATTATTACCGGCTGCAATCCATTTGTCGAAATATTCTGCTTCGCTGCTTGCTTCATATGAAGGAGCAATACCGCAGGCTGAGAAACCTAATTCCAGTGCTTTTGATTTTATTTGTTGTAGTAGGGACATAGATGAGGGAAAGGAGTTAAGTAGTTAAGAAGTAGAGGAGTTAAGTAGCCAAGGAGTTTTATTTTCTTGTTTCCTTGTCAACTTGTTAACTCGTCAACTTGAACCTTCGTTATCTCGTCAACTTCAAAAAATCATATCCTTCACTTTTCAGCCATTCAATAGCCTTAGGCATAGCTTCACGCATATTCTTTTCTGCTTTAAGCGAATCGTGGAATACTATTATTGAACCGTTGCGTGTATATCGTTTCACATTGTTGAGAACTTGTTCCGGTGATAGCGCTGAGTTGTAGTCGCGCGTTACAACATCCCACATGATTATATCAAATTTTTTCCTTAAAAATAATGTTTGTGGAATACGCATATGTCCGTGAGGCGGACGGAACAGAGATGTATTAATCAGTTCTGAAGCTTTTTCTACGTTCTTAAGATAGTTGCGTGTGAGATAACGTAAACCTTGAATATGATTGAATGTATGATTCCCGACAGAGTGCCCGCGCTCAACAACCATACGGAAAATATCGGGATGTTTTCTTACATTGTCGCCTACCATAAAAAAGGTAGCCTTGACATCATATTTGTCCAATATATCCAAAACCCAAGGTGTGACTTCCGGAATTGGTCCGTCGTCAAATGTGAGATAAACACATTTCTTTTTCCCTGGTTTCTTCCATATAGCACCTGGAAACAACAGACGATAGAAAAATGGAGGTTGCTCGATGAACATTTTGTTAAATTGAAAGTTGAAAATTGAAAATTGAAAAGTTAAGGAGTTAAGAAGGCAAGGAGTCAAGAAGTCAAGAAGTTAAGGAGTCAAGAATAAATAGAATGTTGATTTTTTTACTTAACTACTTAACTACTTAACTACTTGACTCCTCTACTCCTCCTAATCATTCCCTTCCGGACTTAAAGACTGGAAAGCCATTCTGTAGTTGTCGAATTCTTCCTGATATTTCTTGCAGAATTCAGGATTGTATTTCTCGTTTACACGGAGAACTTCCTGCAATACGGCAAGATTTTCATATACATCATTTGCAACAGAAGCGAACTGAGATGGTTTCAAACGGAAATACCAGTTCAGATTTCTCATAGCTTCGTCTGCAATTCCTGTATATAGATTTGCTCCTTTTTCTTTCTGGTCGAGCACATAATAGAATTCAGCAATAGACAGAGCATAATAGTCCAAAGGAACATTCTCCGGAGGAAGAACTTCCATACATTTATCGAGAACATTAAGAGCCTTGTCGTCTTTTCCTTCGTTAATCAACGCGGCAGCAAGTTTGCCGAACAGAACTGTACGGTAAGTCTTACACATACGAAGAACATTCTCATCCAGATAAACACCAGGTTTATCAACTCCGCCCCATTTGAACTTGTTCATGATGTTATCATACATTTTCTCTGTGTTCAGAGCTTTATTTGTTCCTTTCACTTTCTGAGGAACAATCTGATAAGCCAAACCTGTCTGCTGGAAGTATGGATCCATCTTGACAAACTGTTCCGGACTTACTGTAATTGCATAATACATCGGGCGCTGCCAGTTATTGTTCTGAAGCATATCAAGAATAATCAGCTCGTGCTTGCCAAGATAATCTTTGCCTTTAAGGTCAATTACCATCTGTTTCTGGATTGAAGGAATATCAGCATCCTTTAAACCAGGACTGTTGGCAACTGCTGCAGAGTCGATATCAAATGTCAGAGTGTTTGATGGAATGTAATCCAATTCCTGATCGATTCCAGGAACTTTCTTAAACTTAGGATCATTGCTGCGGACGAAACCAAGAGCAGTTCCCAAATCTACAGATTTGTCAGTGATAGGCAGAATGTATGCAGCATCACGAGTTCCCTGGACATAGTCTTCATAATTCCATGATATAGGCAATGCGTCAGATTCGTATGCCTGTTTCTTCATCTGGTTGATATACCAGTCTGTCTGCAGATAACTTGTGTTACATACGCGGACATCTGTGCGGATGCCTTCGACTTCCTGTGCATACCAAAGAGGGAATGTATCATTATCACCATTAGTGAAGATAACAGCATTCGGCTCGCAAGATTCCAAATAGTTTGCTCCGAAATCGCGTGCAACGGTACGGCCTGAACGATCGTGGTCGTCCCAGTTCTGGGCAGCCATCTGCAACGGAACAAACAATGAAGCAACTGTAGCAACCGAAGCCGCAACCATAGCCGGAAGTTTTCCATATTTCTCCAAAGCTTTTGTCAAAGCTGCTACACCGAAACCAATCCATATACAGAATGCATAGAACGAACCTGCGTAAGCATAATCACGTTCACGTGGCTGATATGGAGTCTGATTCAGATAAAGCACAATTGCAATACCTGTCATAAAGAATAGGCAGAATGTAATCCAAAAGCCTT
The DNA here is from genome assembly GCA_949295065.1 of uncultured Parabacteroides sp. Lineage (GTDB taxonomy): Bacteria > Bacteroidota > Bacteroidia > Bacteroidales > Tannerellaceae > Parabacteroides. Next base: position 193,513 of record CASFJQ010000001.1, read on the forward strand.
GAATACCTTTTTCTCCCGAATATGCCTGATAAAGCAGACCAAGCAAACCAAGGATCAAAGGAAGCATATAGTAAACATTGTGTCCTTTGTTGTCAGCAATAGATGATGGCATATTATCCTGCGGACCAACAAGAGCTTCGTCAATGAATTTTATACCAGTAATCCAGTTACCGTGTGTTATCTCGCCATGTCCCTGGATATCATTCTGACGTCCGGAGAAATTCCACATGAAATAACGCCAATACATAAAGTTGAGCTGATAAGAAAGGAAGAAGCGGATATTTTCTGCAAATGTCGGCTTCATCACAGTCTTGGTCTCACCGCAGTTTGTAAACTTAACAGGCTGACCTTTTATCTGAGCCCATTCCTTATATGCGCTTACATGATTAGGGTCACTGCTGTGCATACGAGGGAAAAGCATATTAAGCTCATCTACGAATTTATAGTCTGTTTCGTAGCGAGAGATATAATACTTATCTTTCTCATTTGCATCTTTCTTTATAACTCTAGTCCATGTTGGAACACCTTGTTCTGAAACAGGAGCGCAATTGCCACCTTCATTTACTCGTTTTACTTCAGAAACATAAGTCTGACCATAAATAAGAGGCACTTTTCCATACTGTTCACGAGCAAGATATGTACGCAATGTGAAAATATCCTGAGGTGCGTTCTGGTTCATTGGTGTATCAGCTGTTGCACGAATCAATGTCAGTGCATAAGAAGAATAACCAACAACAACAACCATCAGACAAACCAACACAGTGTTGATCATCTTCAGGTTCAAATTCTTGTTCATGAACAAGAAAGCAGCAAGTGCTGCAATTAGGATAATAGCAATTACGTAACCGCTACCCATGAACGGAATACCTGTAAGTATAACAGACAACAGGAATGAAATGCGCAGTGCCATCGGATTAACCTCGTCACGCATTGTTTCGTAGATTGCCCATATAAGAACTGCTGCCAGAACAATTGCATAGATAAATACGCCAGTGTTATATGGCATACCAAGAACATTCACGAACAGAAGTTCGAAGTAACCGCATATTTCAACCAATCCCTGAACAACACCGAACATCATCAAAGCAATGATTGCAAATGAAACAAGCAATGCAATGATGGTTCCTTTCATTGTAGGGTTTGCACATTTCTTGTAATAATAAACAAGAACTATTGCCGGAATACAGAGCAAGTTCAGCAAGTGAACACCGATACTCAATCCCATCAGATATGCTATAAGAACAATCCAACGGTCGGCATGAGGCTGGTCTGCAACAGATTCCCATTTCAATATCAGCCAGAATACAACGGCAGTGAACAATGAAGAATAAGCATAAACCTCACCTTCAACGGCACTGAACCAGAATGTGTCTGTAAATGTATATGCCAATGCACCAACCAATCCTGAACCTAAGATTGTTATCATCTGTGCTGTTGTCATTTCTTCTTTACCCTGAAGAATAATCTTTCGGGCAAGATGTGTAATACTCCAGAACAGGAACAGAATTGTAAGACCACTGAACAGTGCAGACATTGTGTTAACCATTACTGCTACTGTTGACGGATTTGATGCAAATTGTGTAAACAAGTTTGCTGTCAGCATAAAGAACGGAGCTCCAGGCGGGTGGCCTACTTCCAATTTGTAGGCTGAAGAGATGAACTCGCCGCAGTCCCAGAAGCTGGCTGTCGGCTCCATCGTCATCAAATAAACGGCCGATGCTATCAAGCAGACTATCCAGCCCAGCACGTTGTTGATTAGTTTATAGTTTCTCATACGTTGTATAAAGTAATTAATATTTATTTAGTTTTTAAGTTTGTGAGTTTATAAGTTTACGTGTTAACTTGTATCTTCACAGCAACCTCAGTGCTTTATTACAAATTGCAAAGGTAAACATTTAGCTTTATACAGAACGTTATAAGTTTGGTTTAATTGCTTAAATAATATTATTTAGAGACAAGTTGACGAGGCTACAGATACAAGTTTATGAGTAAATTAGATAAAATCTTGTCAACTCGTCCCCTTGTCATCTCGTCAACTAATACTACATTCCCCAACTCTCCCTGTCCAGATTCCTGTAGTGAATAGCTTCGGCGAAATGTCTTGATTCGATATCCTCACATCCGTCGAGGTCGGCTATGGTTCGGGAAACTTTCAGTATTCTGTCGTAAGCTCTTGCTGAGAGATTGAGTCGTTGCATTGCATTTTTAAGAAGGCTTAGTCCTTCTGCATCAGGAACAGCATATTCATGCAGATGTTTTGTTGTCATTTGTGCGTTGCAATGCACATTCGGACAATCTTTAAACCGAGCTTCCTGTATTGCGCGAGCTTTCATCACTCTTTCTCGTATGGCAGAACTTGGTTCTCCTGGTTGCTGCTCTGATATCTTTTCGAACGGTACAGGAACTATTTCTACTTGGATATCGATTCTGTCCAGCAACGGACCGGAAATGCGGTTCATATACTTCTGCACTGCTCCTTGTGTACATACACATTGCCGTGTGGGGTGATTATAGTATCCGCACGGGCAAGGATTCATGGAGGCTATAAGCATAAAACTTGCCGGATAGTCCACAGAGAAGCGTGCTCTAGAAATGTTTATCATTCTGTCCTCCAAAGGCTGACGCATAACTTCCAGAACATTCCTGCTGAATTCAGGCAGTTCGTCGAGGAATAATATTCCATTATGGGCAAGACTTATTTCTCCCGGTTGAGGATAAGTGCCGCCTCCAACCATCGCCACATTGGAAATTGTGTGATGAGGAGCGCGGAACGGTCGGGAAGTCATCAGTGATGTTTCACGGCTCAATTTCCCGGCAACAGAGTGAATCTTTGTAGTTTCCAAAGATTCTGCCAAAGTGAAAGGAGGAAGGATTGAAGGCAGACGCTTGGCAAGCATTGATTTGCCACTGCCTGGAGGACCAATCATAATTACGTTGTGACCACCTGCCGCTGCCACTTCCAATGCTCGTTTTACATTCTCTTGTCCGCGAACCTCAGAGAAATCATTTTCAAAAATAAGCTGATGCTCGTAGAATACTTTTCGTGTATCAATTATTGTAGGTTCAAGCACATCATTTCCAGACATAAATTCCAATACTTCCTTAACGTTGTGCGCTCCATAAACTTCAAGTTTGTTCACCACCGCTGCCTCCATTACGTTCTGATGTGGAAGGATAAGCCCTTTGAAACCTGCTTCACGGGCTTTTATTGCTATTGGCAATGCTCCTTTTATTGGCTTCAGGCTGCCATCCAGAGAGAGTTCGCCCATCAGCATATATTGTTCCAAACGTGAGGAGTCTATTTGTTCGGCAGCAGCAAGAATACCGACTGCCAGAGGCAAGTCATAGGCTGTTCCCTCTTTTCTGATATCAGCCGGAGCCATATTTATGGTTATTCTGTGTCTGGGAAATTTGTATCCACTTTCCTGAAGTGCGGATATGATACGTTCGTGACTCTCACGGACTGCGACATCCGGCAATCCTACAAGCATGAACTGGATACCTTTTGTGCAGTTCACTTCTATTGTTACGATAATAGCTGATACACCTTGCAGAGCAGCGGCAAAAGTTTTTACTAACATAGTTAAGTCTGGTTTTTAGTTAGTAATCAAGTTAACAAAATAAATACAGAGACATAGGATTTGTGGTTCCTATGTCTTAAAGAAGCAATATCTTTATTTTAAGAACTTTTCCAGTTCTTTTTGCATATCCGGACCCGAGTCTGTCTTAACCTGTATTTTGTGTTGCTTGTCAATAAGAAAACAACGAGGCAAAGAGCTTATGTTATACAAGTCCAGCAATTGTGTTGCCTGACCTGCCGAGTCGGTTACCAGATTCCAATGAACATTGCTATGCTCAAGAAGCTCTCTTAGTTTTTTGACATCATTATCCAAACTAATCATAACAACTTCAAGCTGCTCTTTGGGAAAATGATTGGCAAGTTCTTTCAATAAATCTTGTTTTGCAAGATATATATCCATCCAAGGTGCTGTAAAAATAAGCATAGTATATTTATTCTCGATTGAATCGAGAGAAACTATTTCCCCATGAATGTTTTTAACAGAGAAATTTGGAGCTGTCGAACCAGGCATAGCTCTTTTAGAACGTATACTGTATTCTTCAAGCTCTTTATAAATACGGTTCTCCCTGTGTTCTGTCGGGATAAGAGACAGTGCTTTGTCCAGATAACGCAAATGCTCCGGATTCATATACAGGAATTGTATAAGTATAAGTGCCGCTTCAGAATCAGGATTTTTAGTGATATATTCCATCACCGATTCGTTTATCTGCAAGTTTACGTTTGCAAGGCGAGCCATCAGGTCCGCTTTGTCAATAGAACTTATTCCAGTATTTTCAAGTGAACGTTTTATATCAGCTTGTTCACGCCACAAGGCACTATCTTTTTGTCTGACTTTGGTCAGTTCATTATTCAGTTTGCCTCCTTTAACTTTAAGTAATGCAGGATACAAGGCATTACCTTCAATCTCAATTTTTTCTCCCTTTTCAATAAATGCGGTTATCCAATAACTTTTATTTTCCCACATGAGCGTAACGCGGTCAAAATCGCCGGATTTATGCTCTATCTCAAAAACACCTGGCTTTTCACAAACCACAGTATCAACGACATTTTCTTTATCATTTTCAAAAACAGCATATATTGTCTGATTATCAAGATTGGAGAATTTCCCTTTTATCCGATAAGCAACGTCGTCTCCGCAAGAAGACAAACTGAAAATCAAGCTTATTATCAAAAATAATCTATATACCATCAGGTCTGTTTTTATCAGTTTAAGATATTTTATGCTGCAAATATAATAAGAATTAATGAAACAACCTTAATATTTATAAAAAATCTAAATTTGGTATAAAAAAATAGTGCATAAAAAAAGCGTAAGGTAAAACCCTACGCTTTTTATATTCTGGTTTATTGTAATTACAATTTTGGACCAGCAGCAACCAAAGCCTTACCAGCTTCGTTACCTGTGAACTTAGTAAAGTTCTTGATGAAGCGACCAGCCAAATCCTTAGCTTTTTCTTCCCACTGAGCAGCGTCAGCATAAGTGTCGCGAGGATCCAAGATAGCTGGATCAACACCTGGCAATGCAGTTGGAACTTCGAAATCGAAGTAAGGGATCTTCTTAGTTGGAGCGCTGTTGATAGAACCGTCAAGGATAGCATCGATGATACCACGAGTATCGCGGATAGAGATACGTTTACCTGTACCGTTCCAACCAGTGTTAACCAAGTAAGCCTTAGCACCAGTCATTTCCATCTTCTTAACCAATTCTTCGCCGTATTTTGTTGGGTGCAATGACAAGAATGCAGCACCGAAGCAAGCAGAGAATGTTGGAGTTGGTTCAGTGATACCACGTTCTGTACCAGCCAATTTAGCTGTGAAACCAGACAAGAAGTAGTACTGAGTCTGTTCTGGAGTCAAGATAGATACTGGAGGCAATACACCGAATGCATCAGCTGACAAGAAGATAACTTGTTTAGCGTGAGGACCTTTAGAAACTGGCTTAACGATGTTTTCGATGTGGTAGATTGGGTAAGAAACACGAGTGTTTTCAGTTACGCTCTTATCAGCGAAGTCAATCTTACCGTTAGCATCAACTGTAACGTTTTCCAACAAAGCGTCACGTTTGATAGCATTGTAGATATCTGGTTCAGATTCTTTATCCAAGTTGATAACTTTAGCGTAGCAACCGCCTTCGTAGTTGAATACACCTTCGTCATCCCATCCGTGTTCGTCGTCACCGATCAACAAACGTTTTGGATCTGTTGACAAAGTTGTCTTACCTGTACCTGACAAACCGAAGAAGATAGCTGAGCTCTTACCTTCTTTGTCTGTGTTAGCAGAACAGTGCATTGACGCGATACCGCGCAATGGGTTCAAGTAGTTCATGATAGAGAAGATACCTTTCTTCATTTCACCACCGTACCAAGTGTTAAGGATAACCTGTTCTTTAGTCTTCAAGTTGAATACTGTAGCAGTTTCAGAGTTCAAACCTAATTCTTTGTAGTTTTCAACTTTTGCTTTAGCAGCGTTGAAAGATACGAAATCAGGTTCGCCATAGTTAGCCAATTCTTCAGCTGTTGGGCGGATGAACATGTTGGTTACGAAGTGTGCCTGCCAAGCTACTTCCATGATGAAACGAACTTTCAAACGAGTTGCTTCGTTTGCACCGCAGAATGTATCAACAACGAACAAACGTTTGCCTGACAATTCTTTTACTGCTTTAGCTTTCAAATCAGCCCATGCTTCTTCTGAACAAGGCTTGTTATCGTTTTTGTATTCTTCTGAAGTCCACCATACAGTATCTTCGCTAGCTTCGTTCTTTACAAAGAATTTATCTTTAGGAGAACGACCTGTGTAGATACCAGTCATCACGTTAACAGCACCCAATTCTGTAACCTGTCCTTTTTCGAAACCTTCCAAACCTGCTTTTGTTTCTTCAGCGAACAGTACATCATAAGAAGGATTATGAACGATTTCCTTCACATCGGTAATACCGTACTTGCTTAAATCTAAATTTGCCATCTTGATTAATAATTAAAAAATGATTGACTATTATTTATTTCTCTATTTTTCCACCTAAGTAAAAGATAGCGTGAATGGTATTTATTAACCTTTCCTTTTTTCACGTCACAAATGTAATATTTTTTTCGTTTGCAAATGTCTTATTAAGGAAATTTTTCAGTAATAAATATCGTTTTTCTATTTTATGTTAGTTTTTGATATATAGAGTTGGCATTCTGATGTTTTTTGTTTCTCAAAATTCCATATATTATGAAAAAGTTTTTCCATATATTGTGGAATTTTATTTTCATATATTGTGAAATTTTATTTTCATATATTGTGAAATTTTTGTTTCATATATTATGAAAAAACTTTTCCATGCAGCTGAAAAATGCTGAAAATGCAAATAGTTGATTATGTGATGATTATTAAAATATCTTTTATCGCTGCTTCCTTTATTTTGCGAATAAGAAAGGTTTTATGCATGTGACTTGAACTTATTGTTGACATTTTTTGGTTTAAGCTTACCATTTATAAATAAAATAACGGGATAAAATTTTATCTTTGCAGATAATACATACAGTTATTGATATATATGAAAAAAATAGTATTCTTTTTGTTTGCCCTTCTGATGACTTTTGCATCGTGTGAAGGGCCGATGGGACCTGAAGGTCCTGCCGGACCGGGAACCAACTGGAAAATCCTGACTTTCACTGTTGATTCCAGAGATTGGAAGATTATGCAGAACGAGGATGGCTCCAACCCAAGATTCTTTTACGAGTTTGAAGTTCCGGAAATAGACGAGTTTATTTATACTGACGGATTGGTTTCAGCATATCTGTACACAAATGTGGGTATTGAAACTCAGACTCCGCTTCCTTATGTCTTGCACCAGGAAACTATGGATAATCAGGGAAATCCTATTTTTGGGACTGAAACTTACACCTACGACTATTCTCCGGGTTCAATAGCATTCTATTCAACATTCAGTGATTTCTTTGTTGAACAGAATCCGCCTACTATGGAATTCCGCGTGGCTCTTATGTGGTAACTAAGCAATTGAGATTATAGACTTAAGTATATATATTAACAAATTCAAAAACAAAACATGAATTCATTTGAAATGGTTGCTAAAACCCTTTACGGGTTGGAAGATGTGCTTGCACAGGAGTTGATTCAACTTGGCGCAACCGATGTACAGACAGGCCGACGCATGGTCTCTTTCTATGGCGACAAAGAACTTCTTTACAAGGCTAATTTCTATTGCCGCACGGCTCTCAGAATACTTATGCCTATATATAAGTTTAAAGCGAAGGACGCGGACACTGTATATAAAGAGGTGAAAAAAATCAAATGGGAAACTTATATAACCAACGACAAGACTTTTGCTATCGATTCGGTTATTTATTCCGAAGATTTCAACCACTCTAAATTCGTAGCATACAGAACTAAGGATGCTATCGTGGATTATTTCGTTGAAAACGGACAGAAAAGACCGTCAGTGAGAGTCAATAATCCTGATTTGCTTATCAATATTCATATATCTCACAATGATTGTACGTTGTCTATTGACAGTTCGGGTGAGAGTCTTCACAAACGTGGCTACAGAGTTGACCAGACTGAAGCTCCTCTTAACGAGGTTCTGGCTGCCGGTATGATTCTGAAAACCGGATGGAAAGGCGAGTCAAACTTTGTTGACCCTATGTGTGGTTCTGGAACATTGCTTATCGAAGCAGCTATGATTGCTTTGAATATTGCTCCGGGTGTTCACCGCAAAGAATTTGCTTTTGAAAAATGGGTTGACTTTGACCGTGAACTTTTCGACAGGATTTATAACGACGATTCTCAGGAAAGAGAATTCAACTTTATGTGTTATGGCTCTGATATTTCTCAGCAGGCTATCGACATTGCAATGGAGAATGTACGCAGTGCAGGTCTTACTAAATATGTATCTCTCAAAACTTTACCGTTCCAGCAGATGACTTCGGCTCCACAGCCAGGTATTTTGGTGACAAATCCTCCTTATGGCGAACGTATTTCGAGCCGCGACCTTCTAGGCCTGTATTCTATGATTGGCGAACGTCTGAAACATGTGTTCATGGGCTATAAGGCATGGATTCTTTCATATAAGGATGAGTGTTTCGACAAAATTGGACTTCGTCCGTCTGAGCGTTGCAAACTTATGAACGGTTCGTTGGAATGCGAATATCGCTGCTACGAAATGTTTGAAGGAACAAACAAAGAATTCAAGAAAAACAAGGCTGAAAATGAAGCTAAGAAAGGTAATCGCAATTCTGATGATGATGACAGACGTAAGGATCGCAGAGAATCAAAAGGTTCGTCGAATTTCAGAAACCAGAAGCCAGACCGTCCTGAACGTCGTTTTGCAGCATTGTATTCTGAAGACGAAGAAGTTCGCCGTTCTTCACGCCCAGGAGTCAAGAGAATGGGAAATTCCGGACCGGGCAAGATGAAATATAAGGAAAGAGAAGATAGAAAGGATAAGAAAAGAAGATGGAACTAAGAAAAAGTGGTTTGGTTTGTCTCTGTGCCATAGCTTGTGCTTCGATAGCTGTGGCTCAGAGTAAGGATTTGGGCTTGCAGGAGTTGATTCCGGGAGGCAAGAATTATAGCCGTTTTGTGCCGAAATCTGTTCCTCAGCTTCAATGGTGTGGTGATAGTTATCTTTACACCAAAGGTGATTCTGTAATTATGGGCGACGCAGTTCGCCAGGGTAAGAATTCCTTGAAGTGTGTCACCACTTTGCAGACAATGAATAAGGCTTTGGAAGATGCCGGTCTGAAAACTATCGGCAATATGCCAAGAATTTCCGTTCCGGATCAGGAAGAAGAGGAAATCCTTAGCTTCCGTGCCCATAATGTCCTTGTACATTATAATTACAAGGAAAACAAGGTGGAACGTTCTTATAATATGGACAAAGGTGGTGCAAACTACGAATATTGTCCGGCTACCGGCTATTTTGCTTTTACTGAAGGCAACAACGTCCGAGTTCTTTCTCCTGAGAATAAAGTAAGCGTTGTTACTGATGAGAAAGGTGAAGGTATTGTCTGTGGTCAGTCCGTTTATCAGAACGAATTTGGTATTCACAAGGGATTGTTCTGGTCGCCTGACGGTTCACAGCTTGCATTCTACAGAATGGACGAGTCAATGGTTACACCTTATCCGCTGGTTGATATAACAGCTAGATGTGCCACTGTGAATCCTCGCCGTTATCCGATGGCAGGGATGAAGAGTCATCATGTTACAGTCGGAATATATAATGTTGAATCAGGAAAGACAACATGGTTGAAGACTGGAACACCTAAAGAGAAATTCCTAACAAATGTAGCTTGGAGTCCGGATAGCAAATACGTCTATATAGCGGAGCTTAACCGTGAACAGAATGAAATGCATTTGGTTCGTTATTCTGCTGAAACAGGAAGTAAGGACGCAGATTTGTTTACAGAGAAGAATGAACATTACGTTGAGCCGCAACAGCCGGTATTGTTCTTGCCTGAGAATCCTGAGCAATTCATTTGGCAGAGCCAGCGTGACGGTTTCAACCATTTGTATCTTTATAACACAGATGGAACTCTTGTCCGTCAGCTGACAGAAGGCAGATGGATTGTAAGTGATGTTTTGGGATTCGACGAAAAAGGTGACAACTTGTTTATATCGGCAACTAAACCTATTTCAGCCGATTTGCCTGAATCCAACAATCCTTTGTCAGTAAAGACATGGAAGCTTAATATCAAGAAAGGAACATTGTTGTGTATGTCGCCAAGCGAACAGAAAGTTGGTGTTCACAACACAATGTTAAGCCACGACGGAAAATATCTTATTGACAATTATTCATCTTGGAATGTTCCTCGTAACATTGATATTATCGAAACTAAAAAGGGCAAGACTCTGAAGAATATTCTTACGGCAAAGAATCCTTATGAAGGTTATGTAATGCCGGAAGTGGAACGTGGCACAATAAAGGCTGCCGATGGCACAACAGATTTGAATTATTTCATTGTAAAACCGGGAAATATGGTTCCTGGAAAGAAATATCCGACAATTGTGTATGTATATGGCGGTCCGCATGCTCAGCTAGTAACAGGAAACTGGATGGGCGGCGTTAGCGGTTGGGATATTTATATGGCTAATCGCGGATATGTTGTATTCACAGTTGATAGCCGTGGTTCGGCAAACAGAGGTTTTGATTTTGAAAGTGTAATTCACCGAAATCTTGGAGTGAATGAAATGGCAGACCAGGTGAAAGGTGTGGAATTCCTGAAAACGAAATCTTATGTTGATGCTGACCGTATCGGAGTTCATGGATGGAGCTATGGTGGTTTCATGACAACAAACCTTATGCTTACATATCCTGATATATTCAAGGTTGGAGTTGCCGGTGGTCCGGTTATTGACTGGAGTAAATATGAAATCATGTATGGTGAAAGATATATGGACCGTCCTCAGGAGAATCCGGAAGGTTACAAGAATGCAAATCTTAAGTTGAAAGCTGGAAACCTGAAAGGTCATTTGCTGATGATTCATGGAGATATCGACCCGGTTGTAGTATGGCAGCACAGCCTCGGCTTCCTGAAAGCTTGTGTTGAAGCAAATACTTATCCTGATTATTTCGTATATCCGGGACATGAGCACAATGTAATAGGCAAGGACAGACCTCATTTGCATGAGAAAATAACTCGTTATTTCGATGATTATTTGAAATAGGGATAAGGGCGTTGAGAAGTTAAGGAGTCAAGAAGTCAAGGAGTTAAGTAGTGGAGTAGAATATATTCTTAATTTAATTCCTTGTCCCCTTGTTAACTCGTTAACTCGTTCCCTTGTCAACTTATAAACTCAAAAACTTAAAAACTCAAAATATGAACATCTTATTATTAGGTTCAGGCGGTAGAGAACACGCCATTGCTTGGAAAATAGCACAAAGCCCGAAAGTAGATAAATTATTTATTGCTCCGGGAAATGCAGGAACAGCTCAGGTTGGAACAAATGTAAATATCAAAGCTGACGACTTTCCTGCAATCAAGGAATTTGCTTTGGCAAATGACGTGAATATGGTTGTAGTCGGTCCTGAAGACCCACTTGTTAAAGGTGTATATGATTTCTTCAAGAACGATGCTGAACTTGCTGGAATTCCTGTTATCGGCCCAAGCAAAGCCGGTGCACAGCTTGAAGGTAGCAAGGACTTTGCAAAAGCATTTATGATGCGTCATAATATTCCTACTGCAAGATATAAGAGTATTTCTGCAGAGAATCTGGAGGAAGGATATGCTTTCCTTGAACAGCTTGAAGCTCCTTACGTTCTTAAGGCAGACGGTTTGGCTGCAGGAAAGGGTGTGTTGATTATAGATTCTTTGGAAGAAGCCAAGAAAGAACTTGGCGATATGTTGGGTGGAATGTTTGGTGATGCCAGCAAGACTGTTGTAATCGAGGAGTTCCTTGATGGTATTGAATGTTCTGTATTCGTAATTACTGACGGAAACGATTATAAAGTATTGCCAGTTGCAAAAGATTATAAACGTATCGGCGAAGGCAATACAGGACTTAATACTGGCGGTATGGGTGCAGTTTCTCCTGTTCCGTTTGCTGATGCTGTGTTCATGCAGAAAGTTGACGAAAGAATTATCCGTCCGACAGTTGAAGGTCTGAAGTCTGAAGGCTTGGATTATAAAGGTTTTATTTTCCTTGGACTTATCAATGTCAAGAACGAACCGATGGTTATAGAATACAACTGTCGCATGGGTGACCCGGAAACAGAAGTTGTAATGTTGCGTATCAAGAGTGATTTGGTTGAGCTTCTCGAAGGTGTTGCTGCCGGAAATCTTGCATCTAAGACTCTTGTAGAGGACGAACGCGCTGCAGTTACAGTAATGTTGGTTAGCGGTGGTTATCCGGAAGCTTATGAAAAAGGAAAAGTGATGACAGGAATGGAAAACGTTACTGACAGTATTCTTTTCCACGCAGGAACAAAAGAAGAAGACGGAAAGATTCTGACAAACGGCGGACGTGTTATCGCAGTCAGCTCTTACGGAAAAGACAAGGAAGAAGCACTTGCCAAATCTTTTGCCGGAGCGAAAGCTATAGACTTCGATAAGAAATATTTCCGCAGCGATATTGGATTTGACCTGTAAGAAATAAACCAGATAAAGAGTTGGGGAGGAAATATATGGCTTATGGCTAGTCTTTCCCCAGCTCTTTTTTATAGTATTTATTGCATAAAATTCCCTTGTTTTTATGTTTTCTTCCCGATATACAACCGGCAAGCTTTCGATTTTTCTTTTCATTAATATTGCTTGTATTTTGTGTTGGGTTGCCGGATATATTTTTTCGATAGGTTATCCTGTTTATGGAGAAATATCAGCTCCTCCTTTATGGAATTATATTTGCCAGATAATGCCAGAGAAAGGAACAACATTTATGTTTGGTTTCTTTCTGATGGTTGGTGGAGCTTTTTTGGTTCATAGAGCAAATTATTCACTGATGCTGATAAGAGAGAAAACGCTTTTGCCAGTTCTCTTTTATATGCTTTTCAGCAGTACAAATCCCGATTTTTTCCCTATGAAGTCGGCATCGTTTGGTGTGTTCTGCCTTGTGCTGGCAATTTATCAGCTTTTTGTGTCATATCATAATCCTTATAATACATTCAGGGCTTTTAATGCTTCATTTATAATCGGATTGGGAAGTTTGCTTTGGACTTATATATTGTGTTTCCTCCCTTTATTCTGGTTTGGTATGTATAAATTCCGTTCCTTGAATATACGCTCGTTGGTAGCTTCAGTCATGGGTGTTCTGACAATATATTGGTTCGTATTCGGTTGGTGTGTTTGGCAAAATGATTATTCCGCATTAAGCATACCATATCACACGTTGTTTAAGATACAGCCCTTGCAAATATTTAATTCTCAATGGACGGATTGGGTTGGCATTATATATGGAGTGATACTTATTTCTGTCGCATCAATAAATATAATAACACACGAGCATGAGGATAATTTGCGAACACGTCAATTCTTGTCATTCCTTATATTGATGACTGTTTGGTCTTTTGGACTCTTCTTTCTTTATGAGCAATCATCAGAAGAGTTCCTGCAGGTCATAGGTTTGCCGGCTTCTATTCTTGTAGCTCATTTCTTTACTGTTGTAAAAGGGAAATATGTATTTTGGATGTTTAATGTGTCATTAATCGCTTATTTTATATTCTTTATTCTTCGTATATGGAATTTCTTATAGACTTTGGATATATCGGTGTTTTTATCGCGTCTTTTCTTGCTGCAACAATTTTGCCTTTCAGCAGTGAGGTGGTTTTGACCGGTGTACTTCTTGCCGGAGCATCGTATTGGCCGTGTATGATTGCTGCTACTTTGGGTAATTTCCTTGGAGGAATGAGCTGTTATTGGCTTGGAATGTTAGGGAAAGTAGAATGGATTGAGAAGTATCTGAAACTTGATCCGGTAAAATTGCAAAAGGTCCAAAACTGGATTGAAGGAAAAGGTTCATGGATGGCTTTTTTTGTCTTTTTGCCTGGTGTCGGTGATTTTATAGCTGTTGCTCTTGGTTTCCTTCGCGGTAATGTGTGGATTGTTGCTATTTCAATGTTTATGGGCAAAGCCTTGAGATATTGGGTATGGATGGAAATGGTATATAAAGTGCAGGAAGTTGCCGTATTTTAATAATAAAGACATAATAAAAAAGAACCCCGACTGTCCAGAACAGCCGGGGTTTATTGTTTTTATCTTATTGGAATCTTATTATTTTACCAATGCAGTGAAATCTGAGTTAGTTGCATATTTAGCAAATTCCAAATCGATAGCAGCTTCTTTCTTCATGTTGCTGTCTTTAGCGATAGCATCTTTCAAGTTGCTGATTACGCCGTTTGCATCGTTAGTACGAGCAGCAACGATAGCTTTCAAGTAAGAAGTTGTAGCATCAGGTTTAGTCACACCGTTCAAAGTCTGAGAAGCTTTGCTGTAGTCTTTTGTCAAGATCTGAGCCAAAGCAGCGTTGTTAGACTTGATTGAACCGAATGAGTTAACAGCCTTAGCATATTCGCCCTGTTCCAAGTAAAGAACACCAAGAGCTTCGCTCAATTCTGCAACGCCAGAAGCGCTACCGAACAACTGCTGAGCTTTAGCCTGGTCACCCTTAGTCAAAGCGATCAAACCTAAGTTCATGTTAGATTCAGGATTGTTCTTAACTGAGTTAGCTTTGTTGAACATCTGTTCAGCCTTAGCCAAGTCACCAGCACGGAATGCCATCATACCGACGTTGTTCCAAGTACGGTAGTCGTTAGGATACAATTCAGAAGCTTTGTTATAGATAGCAGCCTTTTCTGCATCATTGTTAGTCAATGTAGCAGCGTAAAGGATTTCTTCAACGTTCAATTCTTTAGGATTGCTCTTAGCCAAAGCAGAGATTTCGTCGTCTGATTTACCGATGATTTCGATGTTAGCGATCAAGCGAGAACGACGCAACTGAGGCAAGATTTCTTCAGCCAAAGTGCTGAATACAGAAGAAATGTTTTTGATTTCCTGTTCGCGCTGTTCAGAATCTTTGTACATTGAAAGAACACGCAATACCAAGTCTTTATCCTGGATGTTTGATTTAGAAACCAATTCCTGGAAGCCTTCCCAGTCCTGAGCAGTATATTTAGCGTCAACTGGAACGTCAACTTTCATTTTCTTCAATTCTTTAGCCAAATATTTAGAAGTATTGCCTTCACGTCTTTCAGCCAAACCTTCATTCAATTTCAAACCACCATCAGGAGAAGCGTAAGCCTGGATTTCGATAGCTACGTTCTGGTTAGGAGCTTCGTCAGCATTCTTAACCAAGTCTTTCCAGTCAGCGATTTCGTCTTTCTTCAACTCTTTAGAGCGAAGTTCAGCCTGCTGAATCAAGAACATGATGTTTGCATCGTGAGCTTCTTTGATGATGCGCTGGAATTTATCAGCAGCGATAGCAGCGTTAGCTGTAGCAGCGTCTGCCAATTCTGAAGTAGCGATTACACCTTCACCGATTTTCAAATCAGGCAATTTAACAGTTTTGTTTTTGATTTTAGCGTCGAATGTCAAATACAATTCAGATTTTTTCATTTCTGGTTTGTAAGTGAAATTAGATTTCATTGTAACATTGCCGCCCTGTTTGTAAGCAATAACTTGGTTGTTACCCTGAACTTTTTCACCCTGGTAAGTGTAAGAAGTTCCCCAAGCTTCGCCGCCTTCATAACGGATTACCGGAGTAACAGTTACTACAGCTTTTTTGTTGAACCATTTTGCTGGGAATGTAGCGTTGATAGTAACAGGAACTTTACCACCGATAGCTTCCATCGGCTGTGGTTCTGCTTTAACGTATTCTTCTGCTAACGGTTTCAATTTGTTAGAACAAGAAGAAAAAGTCAAAATAGCTGCCAATACTAAGAAAGGCAATAAAAACTTTCTGTTCATAATTGTTGTAAGTTTAAATAAAATGTTTGTATATATTTTTTAATCTTTTCTACCTAACACATAACCAAGTGACAAAAGTACAGCATTTTTTTAATTTGGTTATCAAACTTGCTTTAAAATATTTAAGAAAAGTGCTTTTTAAGTAAATATCTAGGTGAAAACAGATATTATAGCACTATTTTCTTTGTTGCAGATAGATTTTTACCTTCTATTTTTATGATATAGATACCTTGATTCATGTTTTGTGAATTGATTTTATTTTCTTTCTGTAGGTTGTCGGTAAATTTTATCAACTCTCCATTCATAGAATAAATTCTGAGACAAGATTCTTTTGCGCTTTCTTCATCGGGGAAAATTATTCTTATTCCTTTGGTTGAATTCTCTACATATATTATTATACTTTCTGAAGCCGGAGTATTTATGCTTTCATTTGAAACATAGTTCTTATATTCTATTACCGGATCCAAATACAATGATGTGGAAAATCCTGCCGCATCATATTCTGTTGACTTTTGCCAAATATCATTATTCTTTATCCATGCTGTGCTTCCGCTTATGCAACCTTTGGGGAGATTATATGCAGCAAAAGATATGTCATCAGTAACTTGTTGGATTTTGTAGCCAACATAAAATTTCCCGTTTACATTAACCGGAGTTCCGAATTTTATGAAATGTTCCTGTGCCTGTCCGAGAGGCTTGTCTGTTTCAACAAAGGAACCGTTGCTCAAGTTAAGATAACTTGGCTTAAATGTTTCACTATATAATAATGTATAGGGAGAATTATTGTTGCTGCTGTAAACAACAATTTCCACATTTATGTTTTCTGTGGTTTTCCCTATATTGGGAGTTACAATATACGTGCCATAAAGGATTGCATCTCCTGTTATGGAATATTCTTCCAGATATTCAGAGTTGCCTGAACCATTGTTCCCGAACATGGGTTTTGTATCTGTTTCTGAATAGGGTGAACATTCTATTTTTTCTTTATACCCTGAATCACCTATATTGCTTAATCTGTAGCATGATGTGTTTGAGTACGGATTCATGCCTTCGCAATCTTTAGTGCTGTTATTGTTAGGGTCGAGCCAGCACTTCAGTTGCTTGCTCGTGTCATTTTGTTTGTCCCATGCTTGTGCCAGAGAATAGAAATAGTCATTGTATGGCGAGCCATTTTTAGATTCTCCTCCACTCAGAGCCCCAATTATCCTATTATTTGAGTTAAATAAAGCAGAACCAGATGAACCTGCTGCAGTGTATCCAACGTCCCATTTCTCAACACACCAATGTGATTGGTTAAAAAACGGGAAACTGCTGTTTATGAATGTTTTTAATTCTACATTATTATATGTCAAACTGATTCGTTTTGTTGAATATGATGGATGTTGAATACAAAATAATGGCGACTTTCCCACATTCTCAATATTCCAACCTGCAAGGTAAGGCTGATAGTAAACCGGTGGAAGTTCCAAGAGTTCCAATAATGCCATATCATTCCCTTCAGACACTGCCCTGCAATGTGCCGAAGCTGTTGTCATTTCCTCTGTTCCTTTGAGGATGGTTTCACAGAGTGGACTATTATAATTGTAGAAACAAACAATAGAGTTGGCAACTTTCTCGTAATCAGGATTACTAACAGTGAAAGATTTATTCAGGCAATGAGAAGCTGTCAACAAATAAGGCTTTCCGTCTTTCTGTGTATTATTTATCAGTGTACCAGTGCAACCTGTCGTTCCGTCAATTATCATCAGAACTACACTGTGGCCAAGTCCATTGTAACTGCTCGAACTGTCAGCATAACAGCTAAGAGAAGGGATTTCGTCAAGCGAACTTTTCCCTTCTTCCGGTTCTTTCCCTTTGAAATCACGGTAACCGTGATTAACTTCTCCAACTGTCAGTCTTCCCGGGAATTCAGCCAGTCTGGGTTCCTGATACTCAATTATTATTCTTTCGCCGGTAATTGGAGCTACAGGCAATATGTCGAGTTCAGAATTATTTTCATTTGTGAATGAGCCAAGTATTTGTGTTTGAGTTTCATCATATAGGAAAAGTTTTGCACCTGCAGGTAGTTCATATTCACTGAACAAAACATTGATAGATAATGCGCCCGGAGAATAAATGCCTAGTCGCCAAACCTTTGTTCCGTCTTCCAGGATAAACGAACTTCCTGAATTACTTCTGTTGAAGTTTGTCATAAATTTATAGGCAAAACGATATCCGCTCCTGTGGTCCGACTCATTCAGCGAGTCAATACGGAGTTCTTCCGCCACATCAAAATATGGCATCTGTTCATAAACAATATTTTGAGTGCTTCGCAATGAAGTCAAAGGAAGAGGCGAACCTCCATGGCTGACTTGTGCAGTGACTTTTCCGACAATCAGGATAACAAGACTTAACGTCAATATAAATCTGTACTTTTCCATAATGCTGCGAATATAGTGAAAGTATATTGATTTCCCATTTTTTTTATGTCTATCTCAGCTTTTTTCGTTAAGTTTGCCATGAAAATAGCGTTGCTTGAGTTTCGCAAGTTGCTCAACTGAAAGCAGACAAGGCTTCAGGAACAAGTTGATAAGGAAATAATCAGAAAAAACTTGTCAACTAGTTTTCTTGTCAACTTGTTAACTGAAAACCGAGCTTGCTAAACCTGAATAGCATTATATTTAAACCAATAATATATCATAAAAATATAAAGAATATGGCAACACCTTCATTCAAGTATCAGCCGATGTTCGAACACGGACATGATACAACTGAGTATTATTTGCTTACAAAAGACTATGTGTCTGTTTCAGAATTCGAAGGAAAACCAATCCTGAAGATCGCAAAAGAAGGTCTTACAGCGATGGCAAATGCGGCTTTCCGCGATGTTTCTTTCATGCTTCGCCGTTCTCACAATGAGCAGGTTGCAAAAATCCTTAGCGACCCGGAAGCTAGCGACAATGATAAATATGTAGCTTTGACTTTCTTGCGCAATGCTGAAGTTGCAAGCAAAGGTTTGCTTCCTTTCTGCCAGGATACTGGTACTGCAATTATTCACGGTGAAAAAGGTCAGCAAGTTTGGACTGGATATTGCGATGAAGAAGCTTTGTCAGAAGGTGTTTTCAAAACATATACTGAAGAAAATCTTCGCTATTCACAGAACGCTCCGTTGACAATGTATGAAGAAGTCAACACTAAATGCAACTTGCCTGCTCAGATTGACATCGAAGCAACTGAAGGTATGGAATATAACTTCCTTTGCGTAACTAAAGGTGGTGGTTCTGCTAACAAAACATATTTGTATCAGGAAACAAAAGCTATCCTTAATCCTGCAACTTTGGTTCCTTTCTTGGTTGAAAAGATGAAAACTCTTGGAACTGCAGCTTGTCCTCCTTACCATATCGCTTTCGTTATTGGTGGTACTTCTGCTGAAAAGAACTTGCTGACAGTTAAGTTGGCTTCTACTCGCTTCTATGACAATTTGCCTACAACAGGTAATGAAGGTGGACGTGCTTTCCGTGATATCGAATTGGAAAAACAAGTTCTTGAAGAAGCTCACAAGATTGGTTTGGGTGCACAGTTCGGTGGTAAATATTATGCTCATGATGTTCGTATCATCCGTTTGCCTCGCCACGGTGCTTCTTGTCCTGTAGGTTTGGGCGTTTCTTGCTCTGCAGACCGTAACATCCGTTGTAAGATTAACAAAGATGGTATTTGGATTGAAAAACTTGATTCAAATCCTGGCGAATTGATTCCTGAAGAATTGCGCAAGGCAGGCGAAGGCAATGCTGTTAAGATTGACTTGAACCGTCCGATGAATGAAATCTTGGCTGAATTGGATAAATATCCTGTTGCAACACGTTTGTCTTTGAACGGAACAATCATTGTTGGCCGTGATATCGCTCACGCAAAATTGAAAGAACGCTTGGATCGTGGTGAAGACTTACCACAGTATATCAAGGATCATCCTATTTATTATGCTGGTCCTGCTAAGACTCCTGCTGGAATGGCTTGTGGTTCTATGGGCCCGACAACAGCAGGTCGTATGGACCCGTATGTTGATTTGTTCCAGAGCCACGGCGGTAGCATGATTATGTTGGCAAAAGGTAACCGTAGCCAGCAGGTAACAGATGCTTGTAAGAAACACGGTGGTTTCTATTTGGGTTCAATCGGTGGTCCTGCTGCTATTTTGGCTCAGAACAATATCAAGAGCATCGAATGTGTTGAATATCCTGAATTGGGTATGGAAGCAATCTGGAAAATCGAAGTTGAAGACTTCCCTGCATTTATCCTTGTAGATAATAAGGGTAACGACTTCTTCAAGCAGATTCAGTCTCGTTGCTCAGATTGCAAATTACAGAAATAATCTGTGATTTTAAGTTTCGTATATTTTAGGGGAACTTGAATATAAAAGGCACAAAGCCACAGGGTTAAAATGAATTCTCTGAGCTTTGTGCCTTTCTTTTTTTTAGGCTGAAAATATATGAAAGTGTTGCAAAACATAAATAATGAAACACAAAGGCACAAAGTCACAGAGGTAATATATTGAGAATAAACAAAATAAAAATCTCCGTGTTCTCCGAATTCTCTGTGTTTAAATTAGTTTTGCAACATCCTCTACTTCCGTATATATTTCAATTTACTTCCGTATATATTTCCACATACATACGGATGTATTTTTAAGAACATATATTTTTTAAGTTTCGTTACTCAATTGGCATGTTGGCAAGTTCGAATATCTGTCATAATGCGCTTGATTATTTGGGAACTCTAGTCAACTTGTTTCCTTGTCAGCATATTGGTTTTAGTTGTATATACATTGGAAGTTGCTGAACTTATGTTTCACAATTTTGTTATATCCTTGATTGCCTGATGATTCATGTGAATCTTGAATATATTTTAACAACAGCTTGTTTGTAAAATGACAGTGTTAAAATATGTTCTTAAATCACATGATTTATCAGAATATTAATACTATACAGAAGTTGTGAAACTTGTAAAAGTAAAATACCTGTTATTCCTCTGAAAATATTTGACATTTCGGACGAAACAAAGGATATTTCAGAAAAAACATAGGCACGTTTTTTATTGAATTTATCTTTTCGTTTTTGCAATCATAAATGTAATAGCGGCAACTGAAAGTAGAATACCTGCGATTTATTGCTTGAAATATGTATTTGGAAATAATTTGTTTTACAACCTGGTGAAACTTGGGCTAAATATCTGTTTCTTTTTAGTTTATTTTATGTGATTTTTTGAATGTCATTTTATTATTATACTTAACTTTAGGGGAAATCATAGCTATCCATTTTAAATCTATTACTATATGGTGACAAGTATCTTTTGGGTTATTCCAGCAGCGTCAGTTCTCGCATTGCTGTTTGCCTGGTATTTTTTCAGGCAAATGAAGAAGGAGAGCGAAGGGACAGAGACGATGATTCGTATTGCTTCGCACGTGCGTAAAGGAGCAATGTCCTATCTGAAACAACAATATAAGGTTGTTGGCTATGTCTTTATGGTTTTGGTTGTTTTGTTCGCATTTATGGCTTATGTGCTTAATGTTCAGAACGAATGGGTTCCGATTGCCTTCCTTACGGGAGGATTTTTCTCTGGACTTGCAGGCTTTCTGGGAATGAAGACTGCAACTTATGCTTCTGCTCGAACGGCAAATGCCGCACGTGATTCATTGAACAAAGGTTTGCAGATAGCATTCCGCAGTGGAGCTGTAATGGGACTTGTTGTTGTGGGCCTTGGGCTTCTTGATATTTCTTTCTGGTATATATTGCTGAATGCAGTTCTGCCTGTTGATGCTATGAATCCTACCAGTAAACTTACGCTTATAACAACAACGATGCTTACGTTTGGTATGGGTGCTTCAACACAGGCTCTATTTGCCAGAGTTGGTGGCGGTATTTATACTAAAGCAGCTGATGTTGGTGCAGATTTGGTTGGTAAAGTTGAGGTTGGTATTCCGGAAGACGACCCTCGCAATCCGGCTACTATTGCCGACAATGTAGGTGATAATGTAGGCGACGTTGCTGGAATGGGTGCGGATTTGTATGAATCTTATTGTGGCTCCATTTTGGCAACTGCGGCATTGGGCGCGGCCGCTTATGTTTCTTCCGGTGATATAGGAATGCAATATAAGGCTGTAGTGGCTCCGATGCTTATTGCTGCGGTGGGAATAGTCCTTTCAATAATAGGAATATTTGCAATCCGCACGAAGGAAGATGCAAATATAAGCCAGTTGCTGAAAGCTCTTGCAGTGGGAACAAATCTTAGTTCTGTCCTGATTGCTATTGCGTCTTTTGCTGTATTGTATTTTCTTCAGTTGGAAAATTGGTTCTGGATAAGTTGTTCGGTCGTTGTAGGTTTGTTGGTCGGAATAATCATCGGCCAGGCAACTGAATATTATACTTCACAGTCTTATAAGCCTACGCAAAAGGTTTCGGAGTCAGGACTTACCGGACCTGCCACTGTGATAATTTCCGGTCTTGGTGTTGGTATGTTGTCAACAGCTGTTCCTGTTTTGGCTGTTGTTGTTGGTATAATTGCTTCATTCCTGTTTGCTTCCGGATTTGATTTCAGTAATGTTGGTATGGGACTTTATGGAATAGGTATAGCTGCGGTAGGAATGTTGTCAACTCTTGGAATAACTCTTGCTACAGATGCCTATGGCCCGATAGCTGATAATGCCGGAGGAAATGCAGAAATGTCCGGATTGGGCGCAGAAGTGCGTCGCCGTACTGATGCATTGGATTCTTTGGGAAATACAACTGCCGCTACCGGCAAAGGTTTTGCCATAGGTTCTGCCGCTCTTACGGGGCTTGCTTTGCTTGCGTCATATATTGAAGAAATAAAGATAGGACTTCTACGTATTGGAGAGTCGTTGCTGACGTTTGCCGACGGACGGACAATAGAAATATCAAAAGCTTCGTTTTCCGACTTTATGATATATTATGATGTAACACTTATGAATCCGAAGGTTCTTGCCGGAATGTTCATTGGTGCGATGATGTCGTTCGTGTTCTGCGGACTTACGATGAATGCTGTTGGCCGTGCTGCAGGACATATGGTGGAAGAAGTGAGAAGGCAGTTCCGGGAAATTCCTGGAATTTTGGCAGGAAAGTCTGAACCGGATTATGCTAGATGCGTTGAAATATCAACAAAAGGAGCGCAGCGAGAGATGATTTTCCCGTCAGTATTGGCGATTGTGGCACCTATGCTTACTGGTATATTTCTTGGTGTGTCAGGTGTTATAGGTCTTCTTATTGGAGGATTGAGTACTGGATTTGTGCTGGCCATATTTATGGCAAATGCAGGTGGTGCTTGGGATAATGCCAAGAAACATATCGAAGAAGGTAACCACGGAGGAAAAGGAAGTGATGCTCATAAAGCAACAGTTGTTGGTGATACTGTAGGCGATCCGTTTAAAGATACTTCAGGTCCAAGTCTTAATATACTTATCAAATTGATGAGTATGGTTGCTATTGTTATGGCTGGTCTGACAGTAGCCTGGAGTTTATTCTGATTGAAATTAAGTCTCTGTTGGTTGGCAAGGGCATTTTGATATGAAATATCTGTTTATTTGCCCTTGTCAACTTTGATTTCTGCTACATAGGCAAATAATATGATGAAATAAAATAAATTAGTGTTGTATGTTTGTGTATAATAAAATAATTACTACCTTTGCAACCGCTTAGATAACATAGTATTAATTTATTAAAGTATTAGAATCATGTATTTGGATTCAGCAAAGAAAAAAGAAATTTTCGAAAAGTATGGTAAGTCTGCAGCTAACACAGGTTCAGCAGAAAGCCAGATTGCATTGTTTACTTTCCGTATTGCTCACTTGACAGAGCACTTGAAAGCAAACCACAAAGACTACAGCACTGAAAGAGCATTGAAGATGTTGGTAGGTAAACGTCGTCGTTTGTTGGATTATCTAATCAAAGTTGATATCGAACGTTACCGTGCGATCATCAAAGAATTAGGTATCAGAAAATAAGAAACAACTTCGTTTTGCGAAGAAGAAAAGGCAATTCTCATTCAAAGAGAATTGCCTTTTTGTTTATATATGCATTGCTGTTTGATAAAACAGTGCTATATATGGATATGTTTGCAAATTTATTTGTTTTAGTCTTATTTTTGTATTAGTTTTGCATTATTAGTATTAGAAAAGTATTAATCTAAAAGTTTTAATATTCATGGGAAACAATAAAGTGATCGGAGAAAAGATCAAGAATATTCGTGAAACAAAACAAATAACAATAGAAGAAATGTCTCAACGTTCAAACTTATCAGTAGATCAGATTGAACGTATAGAAAATAATATAGATTTCCCTTCTTTGGCTCCGCTGATAAAGATAGCAAGAGTTTTGGGCGTAAGATTGGGAACATTCCTTGATGATCAGTCAGAGTTGGGACCTGTTGTTCATCGAAAGGGTGATTCAAATGAATCAAATGGTATAGATTTTACCAACAACGCTTCTGCTGGAAGAAAGCATATGGAATATCATGCGTTGTCGCAGGATAAATCAGGCAGACATATGGAACCGTTCCTGATAGATGTTGCTCCATCAACGGCTAACGATTTGTTTGCCCTTTCATCTCACGAAGGAGAAGAGTTTATTTATGTAATGAAAGGCGTTGTAGAAGTAAACTACGGAAAAACACAATATATATTGGAAGAAGGTGACAGCATTTATTATGATTCAATAGTTCCGCATCATGTTCATGCTGCTGCTGATGAAGCTGCCCAAATCTTGGGCGTTGTATATACTCCTTATTAATAATCTTTCAATATCATAATAGAATATATGTTACAATTGCAAGATAAAACTTTGGGGCAGTGGCTTGAGTATTGGGCTGAAACTACTCCGGATAAAGAATATTTGGTCTATTCAGACCGTGACTTGAGATTTACGTGGAAACAGTTCAACGAACGTGTTGACAGAATGGCAAAGGGTATGCTTGCCTTGGGTATTACGCATGGAACTCATATTGGAGTTTGGGCAACCAATGTGCCAGATTGGTTGACTTTCCTTTTTGCCGGAGCTAAAATCGGAGCTGTTTTGGTTACAATAAATACCAACTATAAGCAAAGCGAGCTGGAATATCTGGTTGAGAATGCTGATATACACACAATGTGTATAACAGACGGAGTATTTGATGGAAGCTATATTGATATGATGTATACAATGCTTCCCGAGCTGAAGACTTCGCAGCGTGGATATCTCAAAAGCGAACGCTTCCCAATGCTTAAGAATGTTGTGTATATCGGACAGGAGAAATACCGTGGAATGTATAATACTCCTGAATTATTACTTCTTGGAGAGAATATTGATGATAGCACATTGGATGAGGCTAAGAAGAAGGTCGATTGCCATGATGTTGTAAATATGCAATATACTTCCGGTACAACAGGTTTCCCTAAAGGTGTGATGCTTACTCATCATAATATCACCAACAATGGCTATTTTACCGGCGAAGGTATGGGATTTACATCAGAAGATAAGTTGTGCTGTTGCGTTCCATTATTCCATTGCTTCGGTGTTGTTCTGGCTTCAATGAATGTTCTTACACATGGCTGTACGCAGGTGATGGTCGAGAAGTTTGACCCACTTGTTGTTTTGGCTTCAGTACACAAGGAACGATGCACTGCGTTGTATGGTGTACCAACGATGTTCATTGCCGAATTGAATCATCCGATGTTCGATATGTTCGACCTGACTTCCCTGAGAACTGGAATTATGGCAGGATCTCTGTGTCCTATCGAACTTATGCGTGCTGTTACTGAGAAGATGCATATTACACATATCACAAGTGTATATGGACTGACTGAATCTTCTCCCGGAATGACTCATTCCGTGTTGGCTGATTCATTCGAGGCTCGTTGTACTACAGTAGGTAAGGAATATCCTTTTACGGAAGTAAGAGTTATTAACCCTGAAACCGGCGAAGAGTGTGCTGTCGGCGAGCAAGGTGAAATGTGTTGCCGTGGATATTTGGTAATGAAAGGTTATTATAAAAACCAGAAAGCAACAGATGAAGCAATTGATGAAAATGGTTTCCTTCATAGTGGTGACTTAGGAGTTAAGGATGAAGATGGATATTACCGTATAACCGGACGAATAAAAGATATGATTATCCGTGGCGGTGAAAACATTTATCCTCGTGAACTTGAGGAATTCCTTTATCATCTTCCAGGCGTGAAAGATGTTCAGGTTGCAGCTGTACCTTCAAAGAAATATGGAGAGGAAGTAGGTGCATTCATTATATTGCATGAAGGTGCTTCTTTGACTGAAGATGAGGTTCGTGATTTCTGCCGTGGAAAAATTGCTAGACATAAGATACCAAAGTATATATTCTTTGTCGATTCATTCCCTATGACAGGAAGTGGGAAGATTCAGAAATTCAAATTGAAGGATTTAAGCCTTCAGTTGTTGGCAGAAAAAGGGGTAACAGTTATATAATAGGGAACGAGTTGACAAGGAGACAAGATGATAAGTCTTTTTAGATATTGTTTTTCTTGTCAACTTTAGTAGAAAAAGTCAAGGGCTGTATCGGTAGATTATCGATACAGCCCTTGTTGTATAAAGAACTGAAGTTTCATGATGTGAAGTATGAAACTTCAGTAAATAAGAAATCGGATATTATTCGCGACGTGGAGCTCTGTTAGGTCTTTCTTGTCTGCGTTCGCCTCTGTCTCCTCTTGGAGCTCTTTCAGGGCGTTCTTCGTATCCTTCTGGTTTCGGGATAAGAACTTTGTGAGACAATTTGAATTTACCTGTCTTCTGGTCGATGTCAACAAGTTTTACTGAAATAGTATCACCTTCTTTCAAACCAGCCTGTTCAACAGTTTCTAAACGTTTCCAGTCTATTTCAGAAATATGCAACAATCCATCTTTGCCTGGCATGAATTCAACGAATGCACCATAAGGCATGATTGAAGAAATCTTACCTTCATAAACTTCGCCAACTTCAGGAACTACAACAATACTCTTGATTGCACGGATAGCGCTGTCGATAGTTTCTTTGTTGTTACCAGAGATTTCGATTCTTCCTGCACCGTCAACTTCTTCAATTGTGATAACAGCACCAGTCTTTTCCTGGATTCCCTGAATGATTTTACCACCCGGGCCAATAACTGCACCAATGAATTCCTTGCCAATTGTCATAGTTTCGATTCGTGGAGCGTGAGGCTTCAAATCGCTTCTAGTTTCTGGCTGAGCTTCCATAATCTTGTCAAGGATATACATACGTCCTTCACGAGCCTGAGCCAAAGCGTTCTCAAGGATTTCGTATGAAAGACCGTCAACCTTGATATCCATCTGAGTTGCAGTGATACCATCTCTAGTTCCTGTTACCTTGAAGTCCATATCTCCCAAGTGGTCTTCGTCACCAAGGATATCAGAAAGGATAGCATAGTTAGTACCATGGTTTTCTGAGATAAGACCCATTGCAATACCTGAAACCGGTTTCTTCATTGGAACACCTGCATCTCTAAGAGCCAAAGTACCGGCACAAACTGTTGCCATTGATGATGAACCGTTTGATTCAAGAATGTCTGACATAACTCTGACAACATATGGATAATCTTCTGGAATCATACGTTTCAAAGCACGCCAAGCCAAGTGTCCGTGACCAATCTCACGACGACCAACGCCACGCTGAGCTTTTGCTTCGCCAGTTGAGAATGGAGGGAAGTTATAGTGCAACAAGAAACGTTCTTTGTCATGAACAAGAACATCGTCAATAATCTTTTCGTCAGCTTTAGTTCCCAAAGTCACAGTTGACAATGACTGAGTTTCACCACGAGTAAAGATTGCTGAACCGTGAGGTCCTGGCAAATAATCAGTTTCAATCCATATAGGACGAATCTGAGTTGTCTTACGTCCGTCCAGACGTTTGCCTTCGTCAAGGATAGCACGGCGCATAGCTTCTTTCTCAACATCGTGATAGTAGCGGTCAATCATGCCAACCTTTTCTTCTGTCAAATCTTCTTCAGTGAACTGAGCTTTATATTCTTCAACGATAGCTTCGAAAGCTTCAGCACGCTGGTGTTTGTCTGTACCTGAAACGGCAACTGCATAAGCCTTAGCATAGCATTTGTCGTGAACATCCTTACGAAGTTCTTCATCGTTTACTTCGTGGCAATATTCACGTTTCACAGTTTTGCCGCAAGCTTCCATAAGTTCCATCTGTGCCTGGCACTGAACTTTGATTGCTTCGTGAGCAACCTTGATAGCATCAAGCATTTCAGATTCCTGAACTTCGTTCATTTCACCTTCAACCATCATGATATTATCGATAGTAGCACCTACCATGATGTCTATGTCGGCATTTTCCAGTTGCTCGAAAGTCGGGTTAACGATAAATTCTCCGTTAACACGTGCAACTCGCACTTCCGAAATCGGACCATTGAATGGAATGTCGGAAACAGCAAGGGCAGCAGATGCAGCCAGGCCGGCCAAAGAGTCTGGCATATCAACACCGTCAGCAGAGAAAAGTATGATATTTACATAAACTTCAGCATGATAGTTATCCGGGAACAATGGACGCAGAGCTCTGTCGACCAAACGGGCTGTCAAGATTTCGTAATCAGAAGCCTTTCCTTCTCTTTTGGTAAAACCTCCCGGGAAACGGCCAAATGCAGAGAACTTTTCTTTGTATTCAACCTGTAATGGCATAAAGTCAACACCGGGATTTGCATCTTTAGCGGCACAAACAGTTGCAAGCAGAACAGTATTGCCCATACGGACAGTTACTGCACCGTCTGCTTGCTTAGCCAATTTCCCGGTTTCGATGGTGATGGTTCTTCCATCGCCTAACTCGATCGTCTTGTTAATTGGATTAAGCATAATCTTCTTTCTTATTTTTCTTCAATCTATAAAATTGTCGCAAAGTTAGTGAAAGTTTGTCTGTAAACACATGAAAATGAAAAATAAATCATTCAATTAAGCCTATTTTTCCTAAAAAAATAAATAAGAAACAGTTATTCTTTAGTGTCTGTTTGTAAAATAATGTATATTTGCAGCAAATTAATAATAAAAAGATTAAGATAATAACTGATGTTTTATTACCAGATGAACAAGATTTCTAAAATTCTGACAGCGTTTTTAACTCTTTCCTTACTGCTTACTGCATGTCAGAAAGAACAGAAGTTTAAGGTTGAGGGTGTGATTTCCGATGCGGAAGATATGGTTTTGTATCTTGAGAATATTGGAATTTCTTCAGTTGAAACTTTAGATTCGGTAAAATTAAACAGAACTGGTAAATTCGATTTTTCGCAACCTCGCCCCGATTATCCTGATTTTTATCGTTTGAGATTAAAGAACCAGTTGATTAATTTCGCTGTTGATTCAACTGAAACCGTAATGATTGAGGCTGATGCCAGCACTTTCGCTACATCCTACAAAATAGAAGGGTCGGAAAGCAACAAAGCCATAAAAACTATAACACTGGCTCAGCTCGATGCAAACCAGGCTATTTCAAAGTTGAAGAAAGAATATAATGAAAAGCAGATAGCTGATACTACGATGGCTAATCAGGTGGACCGTATATTCAAGGAGTATAAGAATACGGCTCTGAAATATATTTATTCAGCTCCAATGTCAACCGTTGCCTATTATGCTTTGTTCCAGCAGATTGATGGAATGCTTTTGTTCGACTTGTATGATAAGACGGATTCAAGGGCCTATGGCGCCGTTGCTACAAGCTACGACCATTTTTATCCCGAAAGTCCACGAGCTGCTCATTTGCATAACTTGGCATTGCAGTCAATAAAGGTTATAAGAAGCCAGCGACCTATCAATCTCGACAATGTGGAAACAACTGAGATAAGTTATATGGATGTTTCTCTTCCTGATGAGAATGGCAATATCGTCAAATTGTCGGACGTGGCGCGTGAGAGCGTGACTATTGTCAATTTCACTGCATATCAGGCAGAATGGTCTCCATCCCTTAACATGGAGTTTGGAAGATTATATTCCGAATACTCTCCAAAAGGATTGAATATTTATCAGATTTCCCTGGACGCAGACTTGCATTTCTGGAGAAATGCTGCTTCGAATCTTCCTTGGAGCTGTGTACGCGACCCTGAAACTGTCTATTCTAAAATCGCTTCATTATATAATGTAAAACAATTGCCTGCCATTTTCCTATTGGACAGAAAAGGCAATCTTGTGAAAAGGGTGGAGGATTTAAGAACAATGGAAAAGGATATAAAGGGATTGCTTTAAGCATTTTCCATAATTATGTGTTTTAAAGCAGAAAACTTAGTCTCTTTATTAATTTGTTTATATTAAAAACTTCGTTTATATTTGCGAAGTACACAAGGTATATAAGAGTTCCGGCCATAATTATGGTCGGGATTCTTTTTTTATTGTAAAATAATTAATCAAATAAAATATAGGAGGATATTATTATGGCTGTTAGTTATATGACAGAGGAAGGCTACAACAAAATATTAGCCGAAATTAACTATTTGGAAACTGTGAAACGTCCGGAAATCTCAGCTCAGATTGCAGAAGCCAGAGATAAAGGCGACTTGTCTGAAAATGCCGAATATGATGCAGCAAAAGAAGCTCAGGGCATTATGGAAGCAAAATTGGCTCAGTTGAAAGGTCTGATTGCTAATGCTCGCCTTATTGACGAATCACGTGTTCAGACTGACGAAGTTCAGATTTTGAACAAAGTAAAAATCAAGAATACAAAAAACAATGCCGTAATGACATATACATTGGTTTCAGATTCTGAAGCTAATCTTAAGGAAGGAAAAATCGCGGTAAGCACTCCTATTGCTCAAGGTCTTATGGGTAAAAAGGTGGGCGATATTGTTGAAATCAAAGTTCCTTCCGGAATTATGACATTTGAAATTATGGATATTTCAATTTAAAGGAGGTTTATTATATGGCATCAATTTTTAGCAGAATTGTGGCTGGTGAGATTCCTTGCCACAAGGTTGCGGAGAATGACGAATTCTTTGCATTCCTGGATATTAATCCGGTTGCCGTAGGTCATACTTTGGTTATCCCAAAGCAGGAGATTGACTATATTTTTGATATCGACGACGACGTTTTAGGACGTATGATGGCTTTCGCAAAACAGGTTGCCAAAGCTCAGAAAGCAGCTATCGACTGCAAGCGTGTGGGTATTGCAGTTATGGGTTTGGAAGTTCCTCACGCACATATTCATCTGATTCCTATCAAGAAAGAATCTGATATGTATTTTGGTGGTGATAAGCTTTCTCTTTCTTCAGAAGAACTAGCAGGCATTGCTGAAAGCATCAGAAAAGAATTCAAATAAAGTTTGATACAGAGACTTTTTAGTGTTACCAATATTTTAGGGCTTAAGGATTTGGTCAGCAATATGACGATCTTTAAGCCCTTTTCTTTTCCCTATCCGTCTTTATTGTAATATATTTTGCTTTAATATTGACCGGACACGGCGAAAAACCGTAATTATACTTTCTTTAATAACGTATAATAGTTTGATTCAATGTATAAAAAATACAGATTGGATATTATAAAAACATCGGCTCACCTAGGTGGTTCAATCAATCCACCTAGGTGAGCCAATCAATCTACCTAGGTGAGCCGATTGAACCACCTAGGTGAATCGAAAAAAAGAATTAGATTTTCGTCATTAGTTTTAACTATGAAAACAAGATATCAATTAATAGTTCCAATCTTATTTCTTATTTATATGGAAGATATTTTGTATTTTAGTTTCTCCTTGTTTAGGAAGATTCTGGTAATTATAATTGTTGCCAGTGTCAAAGCTTCAGCTATCGGCACTGCAAGCCATATTCCTTCGTCTCCGAAAAATTGAGGCAGAACGAGGAAGCATAAGTTTATGAAAACAAAACCACGCATAATGGTGATGAATGTTGCAGTCTTGTCCTGTTCCAGACTTTGGTAATAACCGATACATACAAGATTGGCACCGAAAAATGCATAACCCGACGCAAACAACGGCATTCCTTTGACAGCTATATTATAGGCAGGATATTGACTGTCAATGAAAAGACCTACTATTTCGTGACTGAAAATATAAGTCAGAACAAATGTTATACTTCCAAAGACAACAGCTGTTGAAAGAGCAAGAATAAACGCTGATTTTACTCGGTCGGAACGCTCAATTCCATAGTTGTAACTTAATATAGGTTGCGCTGATTGTGCTATTGCGTTATATGCCATGAATATAATAGGAAAGAAATAGCATGCGATACTGTATGCTGCAACACCATCTTCTCCCAAGTGACGGATAAATACGTAATTACCTGTAAACATCATGATAGCTATAGCGGCTTCGCACAGGAAAGACGAAATTCCGAGTTTACAGATATAGATGCTGTTTCTAGCCAGAGCTTTCATATTTGACAGACATTTGAGCAGTGGATAGAAATGTACGGTTCTTTTCTTGTCATACAAATAATACAGAATCATTGCCGCGCCAATGATATAACCAAGGCTTGTGGCAAGAGCTGCGCCAAAAAGTCCCCATTTGAACTCAAATATAAAAACATAGTCCAGGATAATATTAAGAACAGCCGGAATAACATTGCATATCATTGCATAATTAGGCGAACCGTCGAGGCGCACATAAAACATCCCTGCATTAAGGATTGAACTGAACACAAAGAATGGCAGGAACCACTGCATATATTCACGGGCTAGAGGCAAAAGCCTTTCGGAACTGCCTAGACCGACAGCCAGTTTGTCGATGAAGCAAAAACTTATTCCCGACAGAAGAATTATGGAAAACGACATTACAAACATAGCTTGTGTTATGTTCACTCTTGCTGCGTCGGTTTTCTTTTGTGCCAAATATACCGATGCAACAACAGATGCTCCGATTCCGAACATCAACGCTATGCCGGTATTAACCATGAATAATGGAGCTGTAATATTAACTGCGGCCAGAGCATCACTTCCTATTCCTTTTCCCACAAATATACCATCAGTGATAATGAAAACAGCAGAAAACACCATTCCCAAAATAGTAGGAAGCAATAGCTTGCGAAACAAAGTGGAGACTTTCATTGTCCCGAAATCAATCTTTTTGTCCATCTTTTGATTATCAGTATTTAATTTTTTAGAAACGCTGGCAAAAGTAAGACTCTTTGAACGGATAAAGATTAACAAATGGTAATTTCGGAGTATACGGAAAAATAAAGGGAGAGATTAGTGCAGAAGGTTTTGTCGGTAATATATTATGAAACAAAAAACACTGTGAATAGAGAGATTACAAGCATCATATCAATATAATCTCCGTATTCGCAGTGTTTCTGTGTTGTATTATTTAGAATCAGATAATCTTTTCCAATTCGCTGATGTTTCGTGCAACTTCTTCGTCTGTTACCTCATAGTTACGTAAATCACCTGAAATATACATATCATAAGCAGCCATATCAATCAATCCGTGACCAGAAAGGTTGAACAGAATTGTGCGTGGCTTACCTTCGATTTTTGCCTGTTCAGCTTCTCTGATTGCTGCAGCAATGGCGTGTGAAGATTCCGGAGCTGGGATAATGCCTTCAGCTTGAGCGAACAAAGTGGCAGCTTTGAATGTTTCCAATTGCTGAATATCTACAGCGCTCATCAAGTTTTCTTTCAATAGCTGACTTACGATAGAGCCAGCACCATGATAACGCAAACCACCAGCATGGATATTAGCCGGAGCAAAATTATGTCCGAGTGTGAACATAGGAATTAGCGGAGTATAACCGGCTTCGTCTCCAAAGTCATACTGGAATTGTCCGCGAGTCAATTTAGGACATGATGCCGGTTCAGCAGCTACAATACGTATTTCTTTACCTTCGTTAAGCTTATGACGCAAGAATGGGAATGTAATACCTGAGAAGTTTGAACCACCGCCGAAGCAACCGATAACTACATCAGGATATTCGCCAGCCATTTCCATCTGCTTTTCAGCTTCAAGTCCGATAACAGTCTGGTGAAGCATAACATGGTTCATCACACTACCAAGAGTGTATTTGCAGTTTGGTGTCTGCATAGCCAGTTCAACAGCTTCAGAAATAGCCGTACCAAGACTTCCCTGATAGTTTGGAGTGTCAGTCAGGATTTTTCTTCCGGCCTTTGTACTCATACTAGGAGAAGCAATAACCTGAGCTCCGAAAGTCTGCATGATAGAACGGCGATAAGGTTTCTGGTGATAACTTACTTTCACCATATATACAGCCAGTTCCAGACCAAAAGCCTTAGCTGCGTATGACAAAGCTGCGCCCCACTGTCCGGCTCCAGTTTCGGTAGTAATGTTTGTCACGCCTTCCTGCTTGCAATAATAAGCCTGAGCAAT
This sequence comes from uncultured Parabacteroides sp., assembly GCA_949295065.1. Lineage (GTDB taxonomy): Bacteria > Bacteroidota > Bacteroidia > Bacteroidales > Tannerellaceae > Parabacteroides. Next base: position 227,791 of record CASFJQ010000001.1, read on the forward strand.
AGCAGAGTTAAGTTTGTGTGAGCCGATAGGACTAACACTCTCATTCTTGAAATATATATGTGCCGGAGTGTCTAATGCTTTTTCCAATCCGTAAGCGCGAACAAGAGGAGTTGGTCGCCAAACTTTATATAAATCTCTAACTTCTTCAGGAATTTCAATCCATGTATCAGTAGTATTCATTTCCTGATGAGCTGCAGCCTTGGAAAACAAAGGATATAAGTCTTCTTCCTTCATCGGCTGCTTTGTCTGAGGGTTAAGCATTGGCATTGGCTTGTTCTTCATGTCAGCCACTATATTATACCATGCAGTTGGTATATCTTTTTCTTCTAATAAGAACTTTTTTGTACTCATGATGTAGCTTTGTTAACAATTTGAAATTAAAAACTGTGATTATCTTACCTGATAATGGGCAAAAGTAAGTAATAAATTTACATTTATCAAATAATGGGTTTGCTTTTCTTTGAATTATTCAAGTCTGTTAATAATGATAACCGTATAAAAACAACACAGCCCACAAACCGAAAGGTAAGTGGGCTGCAGTTTTAGTTTCTTCCGATTCCTTGCAGTCACTGCAAAGAAAATGTTCTTTCGAAACTTCTATTATTTAATATTTCCAACCTTAACCAAATATTCTGCAATCTGAACAGCATTCAAAGCGGCACCTTTCTTAATCTGGTCGCTAACAGTCCAGAATGTCAAACCGTTTGGATTTGAAATGTCTTTGCGGATACGGCCAACGTAAACAGGATCGTGGTCAGCAACGAACAAAGGCATTGGATATTCTTTGTTTTCAGGATTGTCCTGAAGAATAATACCTTCAGCTTCTGCAAATGCTTTGCGAGCTTCTTCAACGCTTACCGGACGTTCTGTTTCAATCCAAGTAGATTCGCTGTGTGCACGCATAACAGGAACACGTACGCAAGTTGCGCTTACTTCGATATCTGAGTGCATGATTTTACGTGTTTCGTTATACATCTTCATTTCCTCTTTTGTATATCCGTTTTCAGTGAAAACATCTACGTGAGGAATCAAGTTGTATGCAAGCTGGTATGCGAACTTTTCAACTGTAGGTTCTTCACCTTTAAGAATCTGTTCGTACTGTTTTACCAATTCAGCCATAGCAGTTGCACCGGCACCACTTGCAGCCTGATATGTAGAAACGTGAACACGTTTGATATGCGAAATGTTTTCGATAGCCTTCAATGCAACAACCATCTGGATAGTTGTACAGTTAGGGTTTGCGATAATTCCACGAGGACGATCCAAAGCATCTTCCGGGTTTACTTCAGGAACAACCAATGGAACATCGTTGTCCATACGGAAAGCGCTAGAGTTGTCGATCATCACTGTTCCGAATTTAGTGATTGTTTCGGCAAATTTCTTTGAAGTACCGGCACCAGCAGAAACAAAGGCTACGTCAATACCCTTGAAATCGTCATTTTCTTTTAATTCCTTTACAGTATACTGTTTACCACGGAATGTATATTCTGATCCTGCACTGCGAGATGAACCAAAAAGAACCAGCTCATCAATTGGGAAATTTCTCTGGTCAAGCACACGAAGGAATTCCTGTCCAACGGCTCCGCTTACTCCAACAATAGCTACTTTCATTTTTTAGCGATTATTTAAATTAAAACAATAATATTATTATCTTTGTCTTATATTGTATTTGCATATTCAAATTCGCTGCAAAGATAGTATTTTTCACTTAAAACCATATAACTATGAAACAAATTGTTTTTATTTTAGCCTTATTGCTTCCTATTTGTGGCTTTGCGCAGTTTTCGGATGATTTCTCAAACTCGGATTTGAATCAGAATTGGAAAGGAAATATCAGTAAGTTTTCTATAAAAGACGGTCAGTTATGGCTTGATGCAGAACCAGGAAAAGCGGGAATTGCTTCGATATACCATGAATATATTGTGTCTCCAACAATGGAATGGACTTTTGATGTTCTTTTGGATGTAAATCCGAGCAGTCAGAACAAGGTGGTTATTTATCCCTGTTATAATCCGGAAAATGATGATTATATATATCTTAATGTTGGAGCCAGCAAGAATGCTGACTTAGATTTGTTTCGTAAAGGTGGCATTTCAATTCTTGACAACAAGCCGCGAGAACTACCTTATTCGGACTTTCCGTGTGTTGTTCATATAAAACTTACTCTTGAGAATGGGGAAAAATGGACTTTGTATTCTTCATTGGACGGTATGGAATATACGAAAGAAGGCGAGGGTATTTATGATGTGGCGAATCCGGATAATAATGTCCTTTTCCATATTCAGATGGAATATACAAAGACAAGATATAATTCATTTGGCATTGATAATGTAAGAATTTCTGATACAATATCTGATACTCCGCTTGAACCTGAAGATTCAGAAGAAGATAACGTGGAAAAGCCTGTTTTGGAAGAAATATATTTTGTTACCTCTTCCAGATTACTGTTTGAATTCAATAAGGAAATCGATTATTCCAACGCTATTGTCACTCTGTCGGAAATAGGACCGGCTACGAGATTCAACTATAATCAGGAAGCTATTGATAACAGTGAAGTGATTGTATCTTTTGCGTCAGACTTTGAAATGAACAAAGAATATGAATTGCATATTGAAGGTTTTAAGGATTTGGATGGAAACATTGTTCCTGTTTCGGATGAGATTCTTTGTTTTTTAGATGAAGAAGATGAAGACAGCGAAGAAGATGATGAAACAACTACTGATGAAACAGAAGATAATATTCCTTATGACGCTGTATATATATCTGAGATAATGGCAGACCCGAAAGGCTCAGTTATGCCCGAAACAGAATACGTGGAATTATATAATTCTTATGACAGAACAGTTTCTTTGAAAAACTGGAATCTTGTTTACCGCAATGATGTTTATACTGATTTGAGCAGTGTTGTTATTCCTTCGGAATCGTATGTGATTTTGTATCGTGAAGGAGATGAAATGAAAGATGAATTGCTGGATTGTTCATTCCCTTTGGAAGATTTTCCTGCTAATTTGGCAAATACCGGACAGAACGTTCAGTTACTTAATTCGTCGGGCACAGTTGTTGATAATGTAGATTATCCAAAGGCAACGCCCGGAGTTTCGTGGGAAAAAGGAGAAAACGGATGGGCATTGTCAACCGACAAGAATGGAGGAACGCCCGGAACACGCAATTCATCTCCTCTGCCCGAAGAAGAAGAGGAAGAAGAACCTGAGGATGAAGATAAAGACGAAGAAAACAATGAGCCTTCTCCAATCCTGATTTCCGAAGGCGATATAATAATAAATGAACTTCTGCCGAATCCTTTGACTGGAGGAAGTGAATATGTTGAATTATATAACCGTTCCGGAAAATCTCTTCCTGTTTCCGGACTTGCTTTGTCAACAAGAAAGTCTGACGGAGAATTAAGAACAGTATATCGGCTGAACTCTTTGGATATAACTCTTGGCTCGGATGAATTCATTGTGCTTACTTCGGATGCCGGTGGAGTTACGGATAATTATTATACTCCGGACGAGAGTCTGATTCAGGAAATTAAAATGCCTGTTCTTTCGAACGATGGAGCTACGCTTGTGTTGTATAACGCTTCGGATTCGAGTGTGGTTGACGAAGTTTCGTATGACGACAAATGGCATTCCGCAATGGTGAAAGATGAGAAAGGCGTTTCGCTTGAACGTATAAATCCTGATGGACCAAGCAGCGATCCTGAAAACTGGACTTCGGCTTCCGAAGACTCCGGATACGGAACTCCAGGATATTTGAACTCGCAATATTTAAAGGAAAAAGATGATGATGAGCCTCTTGGAATTGAGAAGCCTGTTTATTCACCTGCTGATGGATTATATACTATTTCTTATGCTTTGGATAAAGCAGGCTATATGGCAAATGTTTATATTTATGATATTTCCGGCAGATTGCTGGATTCGCCTTTTGTAAAGTATTCTGTCGGGACAAGTGGTGTTTTGCAGTGGAACGGATTTGTTGGCGGACGGAAACCAGATTCGGGAGTTTATGTGATGTTTGTGGAAATATATCATCCTGAAGGTGATGTTCACAGAAAGAAATGTGCGTTTCTGATACGATGACAAATTAAAAAAGTCTGCTATGTTTTCCGGATAGCAGACTTTTCTATTAAAATCAGAACATAAAAGAAGTTGAAGCAACAAATCTATGGTTTGTGACAGTGTGAGTATGAGTTATTCTTCCTCTTTGGTCTGCCTCGCCGAACCATGCTGTTGAAGGTGAATACTCGATGCCGAATTTCCAATGAGGCAATACGTATGCACCGTAAACATTGAATGAAAGCAGCTGGCCAACTTCAAGTCCTACTCCATATTGGTCTATAATATCTTTTCCTGCTCCCAGGTTTTTCATATATCCGGCAAAGAAACCTTGTCTCCATTTCGAGCCGTGTACAATATTAATCCATGTTGAAGTCTGTCTGAAAGGAGAGTACTTCTGTTCTCCTGTCTTTTCATCACGTTCAGTCACACCTATTCCGCTCAACATACAAATATGCGATAAGTTAGAGCCATAAATAGTTTTTGCCGACATTGTCCAGTCGTTGACGATATATTTCAGATGAGCTTCAACTGCTCCTGATGTCACTCTTTCGTTTACTTTATAAATTTCTCCATTGACATTACACTGTGTTTGGGGAACAAGAGACAACATCTGCGCTCCAATTCCGGCAGTGAAATTATCTGAAGTGAAATCTATCGAGCCATATAGCTCCGGAATGCAGCTATGCTTGATATAGGACTCACTTTTGCCGTGCGGTCCCATAGATAGAAATTGCAATTGCCACAAGGCAGCGCCGGTAAGTTGGATTTTTCCAGTATTGAATTTATATCTTATTTGCGGAGCACGGCAGAAACCGTTGAATGGAGCTCCTGTTGATAGATTTATCATTAATGGATAAATATCTCCGAAAAGAGGATGCCATGTTTGTCCTATTAGCAAAGATGATTTAGTCCAGTCGAGTTTCAGATAAGCATGGCGTATACGGAGTAAAGTAAAATTACTTCCATATCCTCGAAAATCTGTTTCAATTTTTGCTGAAGTCTTTATTTTCCCAATTGACGGTCCGTTTATATCAACTCCTAATCTAGTATATAAAAGATAAAAGCTGCCATTGCTTTGGTCGTTCAAATCCTTACCATTAGCATCATAATTATGATTTAAAGGATAAAGGTGAAACAAACCATCAACTATTTCAGAATTAGCTCTTGAGTTGTAGAATAAGTCTCCTCTTACCTGCCCGTAGAATTTATATGAGAAATTATCCTTTTGTGAGTAACAAGTAAGGGATAGTAAGCTTAAAAAAACTGTCAAAAGAGATTTTGTATTCATGTGTTTTTGTTGAATGATTGTCTGCCTAATTTTTCTTTGGCAAAGATAATGTTTTTTTGATATTAATCAATGATTTAAGTATCGCAAGTTGCTCAACTTAAAAGTAAATAAAGCTTCAGATACAAGTAAACAAGGTCTGAATATCTGTAATTTCACGAATTACTATCTAAAAATCTTGTTAACTTGCCTTTTGTCAACTTGTTATCTGTAAGTTGAGCTTGCGAAACTTGGAACAATAGTCTATGCGTAATATAGTAATATTTATGGGAGCAAACTATATATACTAACTTCGTCACAACTGTGATTTGATTTCGCCACATTTGTGACTTAATTAAATCACAAGTGTGACCTAATTTCGCCACAGCTGTGGCGAAGATAATATGTTTAAGTTTAGCAAATAGCTTAACTTAAAAGTAAACAAGGCTTCAGGGACAAGTTTACAAGGTTAAAAACATCTGTAACTTTAAAATTAGGCTATAAAACTTTATAAACTTAGTTTGTGCGAATAGAATTAAAATATTATTTTTACGCAAATTAAAATAAAACCGGACTATGAAACAGTTACCAATCAGTAAATGGGCCGAAGATGACAGACCACGTGAGAAAATGCTGCAACAAGGAGCTTCAGCGTTGACAAATGCCGAGTTGCTGGGAATTCTGTTGGGCTCAGGAAATTCAGAAGAAACGGCTGTAGGCTTGGCGCAGCGTATCCTTTCATCTTACAACAATAATCTTAATGAACTTGGAAAGAAAACGCCTCAGGATTTGGAAAAAGAATTCAAGGGCGTTGGTCCTGCAAAAGCTGTAACCGTCCTTGCGGCAATTGAATTGGGCAGACGCCGTGCGAAGGAGGAAATCCCAATCAGAACACGTATTACATGCAGCCGTGATATTTACGAAACACTTCATCCGCAACTTGCTGATTTGGCGCACGAGGAATTTTGGGTTATTTATCTGAACCGGGCAAATAAAATTATCGAGCAGAAAAAGATAGGTCAGGGCGGAACGGGTGAGGTGGTTGCTGATATAATGCTCATATTGCGTACGGCTCTTATGGTTCTTTCCCCGGCAATTGTGGTGGTTCATAATCATCCTTCGGGAAATTGCAAACCCAGCAGACAGGACGATTTGCTGACAGGAAGAATAAAGGAGGCTTGCCGGAGTTTGAATATTCAGATGCTTGACCATGTTATTGTTTCGGACGGGCAATATTACAGTTATGCAGATGAAGGGCGTTTGTGAAAAGAGTTTTTTGATTATTTTTGCCAAAAAAATCAGGTAAACAATGAATAACGAATTTTTGCAGACAGAAGAAGCTATCGTTGCGATGCTGAAAACAGTATATGACCCGGAAATACCGGTTAATATTTACGACCTTGGACTTGTGTATAAGGTTGACGTTGATGAAGAAAAGAATGTTACAATAGATATGACTCTTACAGCGCCTAACTGTCCGGCTGCTGATTTTATTGTTGAGGATGTAAGAATGAAGGTGGAGTCGATTTCGGATGTTAAGAGTGTTGACGTAAACCTTGTGTTCGAGCCGGAATGGGACAAAGACATGATGACTGAGGAGGCGAAACTGGAACTTGGTTTCCTGTAAAAACAAATCATAACGACAGATGAGCCGTAACAAAATATATTTTGCCTCTGATGCCCATCTTGGTGCACGATTCCATAAAGATGCGTTGGCTGTTGAGCGCCGTCTTGTACGCTGGCTCGACAGCATCAAGGATGAGGCGGCTGAGATTTGGTTTCTCGGAGATATGTTCGACTATTGGTATGAGTATAAGTATGTTGTGCCAAAAGGATTTACCCGTTTCCTTGGGAAAATAGCCGAACTGTCCGACAATGGTGTGAAGATTCATTTCTTCATCGGGAACCATGATATTTGGATGTTCGATTATCTTCCGCAGGAAGTTGGAGCTATAATACACCGTAATCCTCTTACTGTGGATTTGCTTGGAAAGCGTTTCTTCCTTGGACATGGAGATGAAGTTGACTATCGCAGCAAGGCTTTTCGCGTAATCAGGCAGATTTTCCGTAATCGTTTTTGCCAGATTCTGTATAGTGCGATTCATCCGCGCTGGACTTTCGGTTTTGCCCTCGGATGGTCGCTGCATAGCCGTAAGAAAGGTTTGGAGAAGAATGATAAAAACGAAGCTCCGGAATACATGGGCGAAGAGAAAGAATATCTTGTTCAATTTGCCAAATCATATCTTAAAGAGCATAATGATATTAATTTTTTTATTTTCGGTCATCGTCATATTATGCTCGACCTTATGCTGACGCGTGACAGCCGCCTTCTTGTCGCCGGCGATTGGATGAGACATTTCTCATATATTGTTTGGGATGGTGAAGTTCTTTGGCTCGACCAGTTCGAGGAGTAATTTTTATGTGTGTGCGGTGTCTTATATAAAGAAACAAAGGCGGAATCATTTGTTTTCTACTGTATATTTTTTCGGAAAATCGGAGATAAAAATGGTTGTGTGAAAAAAACGGCGCGTAATATGCTGAATATTAATTGTAATGATTACCTTTGTGGCATGTATAAATATTAAATGCAGAGTGGAAATTCTGATTTTTTATTCACTGAAGATATATCATTGAAAGTTCTTATATGAAATTATAGCTGTGTGGAATTAATTCCTGTCATGAAAAATGAAGGAATTGTCCATGACTTTATATTGTATGTGGGTGTTGCAAAACATAAATAATGAAACACAGAGGCACAAAGTCACAGAGGTAATATATTGAGAATAAACAAAATAAAAATCTCCGTGCTCTCCGTGTCTCTGTGTTTAAATTAGTTTTGCAACATCCTCCAATTGATGGCTATCATTTTCCCTGTAGAGGGATCAAGATAGATTTCGCATAAAAATAAAAAAAAGCAGGCTGTCGTGAGACACCCTGCTTTTGCTATATATTTATGTTTGCTGTTAAATCTTTTCCAACACTCGTTTAATATATTCCCAAGTTCTTCCAACTGAAGAAATGCTTACACATTCATCCGGCGAATGAGGATGCCTCAAATCCGGGCCGATTGAAATCATGTCCATTGAAGGATATGCGCCCTGGATTATACCGCATTCCAATCCGGCATGCATAACTGTTACGTTTGGCTCTTTGCCATACAGTTCCTTGTATGTTTCTTTCATTATATTCAGAATTGGAGAATTAATATCCGGCTGCCAACCGTTATATCCATTTGCAATTTCAACTTTTCCTCCGGCAAGGGCGAATATGCTTTCAAGGCTTGAGCATACAGCATCTTTTCTGGTTTCGGAAGAGCTGCGGACAAGAATCATTATCTCAATCAGTTCGTCTGAAGTGCGGACAACAGACAAATTGCTTGAAGATTCAACAGTTCCGGGGAAATCATGCAGCATACTGATAGGACCATTCTGGCAACCTTCAATTGCATTAATCAAGTCGTCCTGGATTTCTTCAGGAATAAGAGTTGACGGAAGATCAACCATTTCTGCTGTGAAAGAAAGATTTGGCTCGATGCCTCGGTATTCTTCTCTGTACATATCCTGATAGTCGGCAACAAGTTCCCACATTGCTTCAACATTATCACCCGGAATGGTTACAACAGCCACGGCTTCACGAGGAATAGCGTTTCTCATGTTTCCTCCTTCGATTGACGACAGGCGTGCGCCATAATCGCAAACAGCTTCCTTGAGGAAACGGAACATCAGTTTGTTGGCGTTTGCTCGTCCAAGGTGAATATCAACACCTGAATGTCCGCCTTTCAGACCGGTAAGAGATACTTTTACAGCGACATCTCCTTCCGGAATATATTTGTCTTCTTTGAATTGGAAAGTAATATTCATATCAGCACCACCGGCACAACCCACAAAAAGCTGGCCTTCTTCTTCCGAATCACAGTTGAGGAGAATATCGCCTTTAAGGAATCCGGGTTTAAGGCCGAAAGCTCCGTCCATTCCGACTTCCTCGTCAACAGTAAACAAGGCTTCGATTGGACCATGTTTCAAGCTGTTGTCTGATAAAACAGCGAGAGCGAGAGATGCACCGATTCCGTTGTCAGCACCAAGTGTCGTACCTTGGGCTTTAACCCAATCTCCGTCGGCATAAGCATTGATAGGATCAGTAAGGAAATCATGCTCGACAGAAGAATTCTTCTGAGGAACCATGTCGAGGTGAGACTGCAGAGTCACTGTTTTTCTGTTTTCCATACCCGGAGTGGCGGGTTTGCGGATTAGGATATTTCCAACTTCGTCCTGCAGTGTTTCGAGTCCAAGCTTCTTGCCACATTCGGAAACATAACGTGTAACTGCTTCCATATGTCCTGTCGGACGGGGAATTTGTGTTAGGTCATAGAAATAACTCCATACCTGATTTGGAGATAGATTCTTGATTTCTGCTGACATAAAAAAGTGTTTTAATTAGGAAGTGTGTGGCACTTCCTGGTTGATAATTATGTTTACTCAAGTTCAGAGTCTTGTTCTTCCTTGTTTATTATAGGCAATGCCACAACGCCAACCAGACCGCAAAGCCCGGTCCATAAAGTCTGGACGGTGTGAACCACCAGAGCAAATGCGGCAGCATCGTTTTCGTTTACACCAAAACAAACCAAAGTGGCTATTACCATAAAATGCCACGGCCCGATTCCTCCCTGGACCGGCACGGCAACTGCAATGCTTCCCATTGCAAAGGCAATCAGTCCTACTGATATTCCCAAATTCTCTGTAAAGTCAAAAGCAAAGAATGTTATATAGAAATATATGAAATATCCAATCCATATTAACAGAGTCTCAGCAATGAAAAGACTCTTATTCCTCATAACCCAGATGCTTTTGATGCCAGTCCAGATATTATTTAGCATATCCTTTGCTTTCTTGACGAGTGTAAAGTTACTCATATATCTGAAAATAAACCAACCTGCAACAATAAAAAATACAACTAAGGCATAAATCCAGATGGAAGTGAACATTGAATAGAAGCCGTCGAGCAATGTAGGGTTTTTGGCAAAGAAACTGCCGAAGAAATTGAAGTTGAATATCATTATGCTTAAGGTGATGAGCCCGACCATTATCGTGTCGCTTACACGGTCTATCAGTAAAGTGCCTAACAGCTTGGTAAAAGGAATTTTGTCATATTTCATAACCATACCGCATCTCCACACTTCTCCAACTCGTGGCAAAACCAAATTTACTGCATAATTCCCCAATACGGCAAGAATGGCATTGCGCAGTTTGAAACGCTGTCCCAAGGATTCGATAAGCAAACCCCAGCGAAATCCTCTGATAATATTTGCGCCAAGACCGAAAATGAGAGAGAGCAGGATTATCTTATAGTTTACTCCATTTCTGATGACATCCTTAATCTCTGTAATATCCATATTCCTGTATAGAAACCATAGAAGAAGGCATCCTAAAGCCAGTGGCAGGAATATTTTTAATATCGTTCGAAAAATATGAGCAAAATCCATCGTACGGGGAATATTTAAATTTTGAATAATTTATTGTACTTTTGTATGTCTGCAAAGATAAAGAATTTATTGAAATAGGAACTATATATTAACCTTTGGTGGATGAGATTAGTAAAACCTAAAAAAGCATTAGGGCAGCATTTTCTTAAAGATTTGGACATTGCACGCCGCATAGCCGATACTTTGGCGGAGTACAAACATATTCCGGCTTTGGAAATTGGTCCGGGAATGGGAGTGCTGACTCAATATTTGTTGGAATACGGACACGACTTGACAGTGGTTGAACTGGATGGAGAGTCTGTGGAATATCTTAAACAAAACTTTCCGGCTCTTGACGGCCGTATAATCGGTGATGATTTCCTTAAGTTGGATTTAAAGAAAATCTTTCCGGAACAGTTTTGTGTGATTGGTAATTATCCGTATAACATTTCGAGTCAGATATTCTTTAAAGTGCTTGATTATAAGGACCAGATTCCTTGCTGTTCGGGTATGATACAGAAAGAAGTGGCTGAGCGTTTGGCTTCAGGTCCGGGAAGCAAAGCCTATGGAATATTGAGTGTACTTTTACAGGCTTGGTATGACGTTGAATATTTATTTACTGTCAGTGAATATGTTTTCGACCCACCTCCAAAAGTAAAGAGTGCAGTCATCAAAATGACCAGAAACAGCCGTACATCTCTTGGCTGTAATGAGGCGTTGTTTAAGACTGTTGTGAAAACGTCGTTTAATCAGCGTCGTAAAACTCTTCGCAATTCAATGAAAGCTATTTTGGGGAAAGATTATCCGGATTATTCTTTGCCTGTTTTCGACAAACGTCCGGAGCAATTGTCGGTAGAGCAATTTGTTGAGCTTACCATAATGACAGACAATTGGCTTTCGGCGAATAAAGCCTGAGTTGAACTGTAATTTTGTGTCTGGTGTTTTATTAGAGATATAAAGTTTCATGTCGGAATGCATTTCCCTTATTGTGTGGATGTTTTTGCATGAACCCCAAATGATTTAAGAATCTTGGACCTTTGTCAGGTCTCACAAAAACGTTGGTTATTATGATTGAGCTAACGAAAGAATACATTGAAAAATTCCAAAACATAATTGCCGAGAGAGACGATGAAAAAGCAAAAGAGGAGCTGCGTGGTTTATATCCTGCCGATATAGCAGAACTCTATAAGGAGCTTGATTTGGATGAAGCCATCTATCTGTATCTGCTGATGGATGATGAGAAGGCGGCGGATGTGTTGATGGAACTTGACGAGGAAGACCGTCATAAGCTGTTGAAGGAACTTCCAAATGAGCTTATTGCCAAACGCTTTGTCGACAATATGGAAACCGACGATGCTGTGGATTTGATGCGTGAGCTCGATGAAGACACTCAGGAAGAGATTCTTTCACATATTCAGGACGTTGAGCAGGCGGGCGACATTGTTGACTTGCTGAAGTATGACGAAGATACTGCCGGTGGTTTGATGGGTACTGAAATGATCGTTGTGAACGAGAATTGGAGTATGCCGAAATGTATCGATGAAATGCGCAAGCAGGCAGAGGAAATGGATGAAATATATTACGTGTATGTAGTTGATGATGATGAACGTTTGCGTGGAGTTCTTCCATTAAAGAAATTGATAACCAATCCGTCCGTGTCGAAGATTAAACATGTGATGAAAAAGGATCCGATATCGGTTCGTGATAGCGACAGTATTGAGGAAGTTACAGAAACGATTGAGAAATACGACTTGGTTGCTTTGCCGGTAGTAGACAGCATCGGCCGCCTTGTAGGACGGATTACAATCGACGACGTAATGGATGAAGTTCGCGAACAGCATGAACGAGACTATCAGTTGGCATCCGGTATCTCTCAGGATGTTGAAACTTCGGATAATGTATTTACTCAAACAGCTGCGCGTTTGCCTTGGCTTTTGATTGGAATGTTGGGCGGTTTGGGTAATTCCGTTATACTTGGAGGATTTGAAACCAGCTTTGCTACTAATCCCAAAATGGCATTGTTTATTCCGCTGATTGGTGGAACCGGAGGAAATGTTGGTATACAGTCATCAGCAATCATTGTTCAAGGTTTGGCAAACAACTCGTTGAAAGATGGTAATATTTTCCCTCAAATTCTGAAAGAGTCTGTAGTGTCATTGATTAATGCCAGTATAATCAGTATGGTTGTATTTATATATAATTTCTTTATGTTGGGTGATAGAGGAATAACAGTTTCTGTTTCTTTAAGCTTGTTTGCTGTTGTGATTTTCGCCAGCGTATTCGGAACTCTGGTTCCTATGACTCTCGATAAACTGAAAATCGACCCGGCGTTGGCTACTGGACCGTTTATCACAATCACGAATGATATTATCGGTATGATGATTTATATGTTTATAACATCTGCATTGACATAAGATGTACTCAAACTTAATTTTCAGGAGTTAAAGAAGTTATGGCTCTGCTTCGCATAGCCGGGAAGTAATAAGCAGATATATTTCAGAAACAATAGTATTGGCTGTTAACTCCTATAACTCCTTTTTTAACACCAGTAACTCCATAGTTGTTCTATATTGATATTCATCAATTATTTTTGCAATTGATATATGTTGTAGAACATATATAGTATAGGCTTACTAATTTTGCACCGTCATCTTATTTAAAGGAAATCTAAAATGCTGACTCAAGTTTTTTATGTGTTGTTCTTCTATTTTGTAGGGGAATTTATAAGCTACTTTATCAATGGATTTATTCCTGGTAGTGTAATTGGAATGATGCTTCTTTTTGTTTCGTTGGCTTTTCATTGGGTAAAACCGGAGAAAGTCAAAAGAATATCAACTTTGCTTACAGATAATATGGGGTTGTTTTTCCTTCCCGCCGGAGTCGGATTGATGACATCATTGGCTGTGATAAGTAAATACTGGCTTTTTATTTTGCTGGCATCTGTTGTTAGCACGATTCTTGTGATAGCTGTGGTTGCTCTTGTTCAACAAAATATGGAAAAGAAAACTCATGAATAACTTATTTCAAAGCGAGGTTTTTACACTCACATTAGTTATAGGAACATACCTTATGGCAACACTTCTTTATACCAAAACCAAAATAAAGTTGCTTCATCCACTATTGACCTCTATTATGGTTATAATATTGTTCCTGAATGTTTTCGGAATAGAATATGAAACATTCAAGCAGGGAAGCCATCTGATTCATTTTATGCTAGGTCCGTCGGTTGTGGCATTGGGATATGTGTTGTATGAGCAGATGAAATATTTGAAAGGGAATGTGATATCAATTCTGACATCCGTTTTTGTAGGAGCTATTGTCGGAATAGTCAGCGTCATTGTTATTGGAAAACTTATGGGAGCTGAAGATGCGCTTATAGCAACATTGGAACCTAAATCAGTTACTACTCCGATTGCAATGGGCATATCGGAGAAAAACGGAGGAATACCGTCTCTTACCGCAGTAATTGTTGTGGCGGTAGGTATATTCGGAAGTATTATTGGCCCTATGGTGATGAAAGTTCTGGGAATTGAAAGCCGCATAGCAAAAGGATTGGCACTAGGAGCTTCCTCTCACGGTGTCGGAACTGCTGCTGCAATACAGATTGGAGCTGTAGAAGGTGCGTTGAGTGGCTTGGCAATCGGATTGATGGGAATTATGACAGCAATACTTGTACCGGTAATTACATATATAATCTCTTTATTCTGAATAGTTAGTGGTCGTTTTTTTTAATTCTCTTTTGTTTCTTAAAAGGGAAAATAGTATTTTTGCGCCGAGAAAAACTCTCTTCAAGAATAATTACAAAATATAAAGTATAAAATATGATTAACTCTCAAGACATTAAGAAAGGTACTTGTATCCGTTTGGATGGCAAATTGTATTTCTGCGTAGATTTTCTTCATGTAAAACCAGGTAAAGGTAACACAATCATGCGTACAACTTTGAAAGATGTTGTTAAAGGTGGTGTTATCGAACGTCGTTTTAATATCGGTGAAAAATTGGAAGATGTTCGTGTTGAACGTCGTCCTTATCAGTATACATATCGTGAAGGTGAACACTTCCACTTTATGAATCAGGAAACTTTTGAAGATGTAATCATCGACAAGGATTTGATTAATGGTGTTGAATTCATGAAAGAAGGCGAAATTGTTGATGTTGTATCTGATGCTTCAACTGAAACAGTTTTGTTCGCTGATATGCCAACAAAAGTTCAGCTTACAGTTACATACACAGAACCGGGTATCAAAGGTGATACAGCAACTAACACATTGAAACCTGCAACAGTTGAAACTGGTGCTGAAGTTCGTGTTCCTTTGTTCATCAACGAAGGTGAAATCATCGAAGTAAACACTCAGGATGGTTCATATGTTGGTCGTATCCGCTAATTTTTAGTATAAGTAAATCAACTAATATAGTAAGTCCGGAAGATTTTTCTTCCGGACTTATTTTTTTGTAAAACCACATCAAATTGTCTGGTGATAAAAAAGATGATTTAAAAAATAATTAATTGCAATTAATTTATACCTTTGCGGATAAATCATGCTAACAACGAAAAACATAAATCAATCATGGGAAAATTCAACAAATTGATTTTGGGCGCTTGTGCCATGTTTACTTTGGCATCGGCTCCTCAGTTAAATGCACAATCATTATCGCCTTCAACTAAATGGCATTGGGAGAAAGGTACAATTGTAATAGAATCTCCAGAACGTCCTGCTGGTCAGCAGCATGCTGTCGGACTTACAGTTCCAAAAATGGAAGTCGTAAGAGTTGGCTTCGTTGGTTTGGGTATGCGTGGACCTGGCGCAGTGGAACGTTTTACTCATATTCCGGGAACACATATTGTTGCTCTTTGTGATTATGAAGAAGAAAGAGCTGAAAAATGTCAGAAATATTTGCGTGAGGCAAGTTTGCCAAAAGCAGATGTTTATTCCGGAGCTGAAGGTTACAAGGCTCTTTGCGAACGTGAAGATATTGACTTGGTATATATCGCAACAGACTGGGATCATCATTTCCCTGTTGCCAAATATGCAATGGAACATGGAAAGAATGTAGCAATAGAAGTTCCTTCTGCCATGAACTTGGAACAATGCTGGGAACTTATTGACCTTAGTGAGAAAACTCGCAAGCATTGTATGATTCTTGAAAACTGCTGTTACGACTGGTTTGAGATGAATACATTGAATATGGCTCAGCAAGGTGTTTTCGGTGAAGTTCTCAGAGCTCAGGGTGCATATATCCACAATCTCGATCAGTTCTGGGATTATTACTGGAAAAACGGAAAAGAAGACAAACTAGGATGGCGCTTGCGTTATAACATGGAAAACCGTGGTGACGTTTATGCTACTCACGGTCTTGGCCCGGTTGCTCAGGCATTGGATATTCACCGTGGCGACCGCATGACTACTTTGGTAGCTATGGATACTAAGTCTGTTCATGGAAAAGCTTTGGTTGAAAGAGCAACAGGTGAAAAATGCGATAACTTCCGCAATGGTGACCACACAACAACTCTTATCCGTACTGAAAACGGAAAGGTTATCGAAATTCAGCATAATGTTATGAATCCTCAGCCATACAACAGATTGTATCAGCTGACAGGAACAAAAGGCTTTGCAAACAAATATCCGGTTGAAGGTTATGCTTTGGATGCATCTCAGATGGCAGCTTCTGGCGTTCAGCCAAAAGTAGATAATCTGAATTCTCATTCATTCATGCCGGAAGCTGAAATGAATGCTTTGGTTGAGAAATATCAGCATCCTATCCTTAAGAAATATGGTGAAATGGCTAAGGAAGTAGGCGGACACGGCGGGATGGACTTTATCATGGACTCTCGTCTTGTTTATTGCTTGCAGAATGGTCTTCCTTTGGACATGGATGTTTATGATATGGCTGAATGGTGTGCTTTGGCAGAACTTGGTGCAATATCAATGGACAATGGCTGTGCTGCAGTCGCATTCCCTGATTTCACTCGCGGACACTGGAATGACGTTAAAGGATTCAAACACGCTTTCGCTTCTCCTGAAGATGAAGCTAAGGCAGAGCAGGCTGCAAAAGCTGCAACTGCAAAACTGAAAGAAGAAGGTGCTAAAGAATGGGCTAAGATTGCAAAGCAAGAAGCAAAGGCTGCAAAGAAGAATAAAAAGTAAATCCTCAGTTGAGGACTTCAAAATATGAAAAACAGAGCTTGCATTGATTGCAGGCTCTGTTTTTTTTTGTCGCTTTTATTTTGTGTTAAACATCCGGGAATAAAAATAGCCCCAACCGGTGTCAGGGCTATCCAAACACGAATCCTTTGTGTTTAGTGTAAGCTGTGAGGATCCGATATTCTAGTTAATTAGTTGACAAGTTAACAAGTTGACAAGAAACATTTATGAAAACCTTGTCAACTTGTTCCCTCGTTACCTTGTTTACTTCTTATTAAGAATTTCCATTGTATCAGATGCAATCATGAACTCTTCGTCAGTAGGAACAACCAATACTTTTACCTTACTGTCTGGAGTGCTGATTACCATTTCCTGTCCGCGCATTCCTTCGTTTTTCTCGAAGTCGATTTTCATTCCCATATATTCCATATCCTGGCAAACCACACGGCGAGTTGCCCACTGGTTTTCACCAACTCCACCTGTCCATACAAGAATGTCGCAACCGTTCATTGCTGCAGCATAAGCACCGATATATTTCTTGATGCGATAGTTGTAAACATCCAAAACCATAGTTGCACGCTTGTTGCCATGAGCATCGGCATCTTCGATTTCGCGCATATCTGAAGAAATCTCAGACAAACCAGCAACACCGCTTTTCTTGTTCAACAAGTCAGACAAACCAGCAGCATCCAAACCTTCTTTTTCCATGATGAATGGAATTGCTCCCGGGTCGATGTCACCGCAACGAGTTCCCATCATCAAACCTTCAGTTGGAGTAAGACCCATTGTTGTGTCGATACATTTACCATTCATGATAGCAGCGATTGAACCACCATTACCAACGTGAGCAGTGATAATCTTCTGATCTTCATATTTTACACCAAGGATATCGCAGGCACGCTTTGAAACATAGCGATGGCTTGTTCCGTGGAAACCGTAACGGCGGATACCATATTTAGTATAATATTCGTAAGGCAATCCATACATATAAGCTCTTTCAGGCATTGTCTGGTGGAATGCTGTATCGAATACGCCAACCTGAGGAATACCAGGAATCAATGCTTCCATAGCAGCGATACCTTTCAAGTTTGCAGGATTGTGAAGCGGAGCCAATTCTGTACATTCTTCAACCTTATCCAAAACTTCCTTAGTCAAAAGCACGCTTGAAGCAAACTTTTCACCACCGTGAACCACGCGGTGACCAACAGCGTCAATTTCCTTGTAATCCTTGATACAGCCGTAAGTCTCGTCTGTCAATACGCTAAGGATAAACTGAATACCTTCCTGGTGTCCCGGAATATTTTTCTCAAGTATAACTTTCTTTCCGTCTTTGTCTGTCAATTTAAGGAATGAATCAGACAAACCGATTTTCTCGATACCTCCTTGAGCCATAACATCACCGGAAGTCATATCGAACAATTTATATTTGATTGAACTACTACCGCAGTTTAATACTAAGATTTTCATGTTTATTGAGTTTATTAGTTGTAAATTTTAATAGTTGACAAGTTGACGAGTTAACAAGGGAACAAGATATTAATCTTTTATTTCTAAAACCTTGTCAACTTGTTCCCCTGTATCTTATTTATTAGCTTTCAATCCTATAGACTGGTTGCAAGCAATTGCTACCATTTTGTAGATATCATCTACAGAGCATCCGCGAGACAAATCGTTAACAGGAGCAGCCATACCCTGAAGGATTGGACCAACAGCTTCAGCACCGCCAAGACGCTGAACAAGTTTGTAGGCAATGTTTCCAACTTCCAATGTCGGGAATACCAATACGTTTGCCTTACCTGCGATTTCACTTCCCGGAGCTTTCTGAGCAGCAACTTTTTCAACCAAAGCTGCGTCAGACTGCAATTCACCGTCGATTTTCAAATCCGGAGCCATTTCTTTTGCCAAGCGAGTAGCTTCAACCACTTTGTCAACCATTTCGTGTGAAGCACTTCCTTTAGTTGAGAAGCTCAACATTGCAACGCGAGGTTCGATACCGGCAATGTGGCGTGCTGTCTGAGATGTAGCAACAGCGATGCTAGCCAATTCCTGAGCGTTAGGATTAGGCATAACAGCACAGTCGGCAAATACGAACAAACCATTCTCTCCATACTGAGGAGTTTTAGTGAACATAAGGAATGCACCTGAAACACAGCTCATTCCTGGAGCAGTCTTGATAATCTGCAATGCAGGGCGAAGAACATTTCCTGTAGTGTTCAAAGCACCGGCAATTTCACCGTCGGCATCGCCAGACTTAATCATAAGGCAAGCAAGGAACAATGGGTCTTCAACCAAAACTGCAGCCTTTTCAGGAGTCATGCCTTTTTTCTGACGCAACTGAACCAAAAGGTCGGCATATTCAGCCTTTTTAGCGTGGTTCTTAGGGTCAATAATTGTTGCTTCAGAAATGTGGTTCAAACCATATTCTGCTGCAAGTTTGTTGATTTCAGCAGGGTCACCGATAAGGATGATTTCTGCAACTCCATCAGCCAACAGACGGTCGGCTGCTTTCAATGTTCTTTCTTCAGTTCCTTCAGGAAGAACGATGCGCTGCTTGTTAGCCTTCGCGCGTGCAATAATGTCTTGCATTAAGTCCATAGGGAAGAATTTATTTATGTTTTGTGTTAAATCTTTTTCTGCTACAAAATTAGGCAAAATGCAATATAGAGTTTGCAAAATCGTATAAATAAATTCAGGAATAGGTGTCAGTTTCAGAATATTTAACAATAATATGCCTGTCTGAATAGTTCTAACCAATTGAAAAAGGCTGATTTCAATAGCAAAATGAAAGATTGTTATGTTTCCGAAAAAAGCTCGGCATCTTTCCCGGAAAACACTGCAGTGTTTCCGAAAAAAGATGCCGAGCTTTTCCTGGAAATAACCTGTTCGAAATTCCCGGAATTAATATCCTAATGTAACTTCAATTCCTTACGGAAAGAAAACAAATTTGTTCCTGAGAAGATTATCCAACCACCCTTTCCCCCGAAAGAATCTGCTGTAACTCTTCTGCAGTAACATTCACACTCAGATTACCTTTGTGTGCCACAGAAATCTTTCCTCTTTCTTCAGAAACGATGATGACTATTGCGTCTGTTTCGAGTGACATACCAAGACCGGAGCGATGGCGCAATCCCATTTCTTTAGGCAAACTTGCGTTTTGTGCAACGGGCAGAATACATCCGGCAGCCTTGATTCTGTTGTCGGCAATAATCATTGCGCCGTCGTGCAAAGGGCTGTTCTTGAAGAATATATTTTCAATCAGGCGGGCATTCACGTCGGCATTGAACATTTCACCGGTGTGTTCATAAACAGTCAGTTCCATTTCCTGCTGTATGCAAATAAGTGCGCCTGTTTTCTTTTTAGCCATATTCATACATGCAAGAACAACGGGAGCGACAAATTTACTTTCGTTTTCGTTGTTCGGGTCGCGTTTGCTGAATATCTTGCTGAGGAATTTCCATCCTCTGTGTGAGCCCAGCACAAGAAGGAAACGCCTGATTTCGTCCTGGAAAAGAACCACCAGCACAACGAAACCAACACTGATAAATTTATCCAGTATGGCTCCCATAAGCTTCATTTCCAGAACGTGCGAAATAAGAATCCATACAACAATAAAAGAAATCACACCGCTGAATATCGCCAAAGTCCCCGACGTCTTCATTATCTGATATGTCTTATACAGGAAGAAGGCAACAAGCAATATGTCTATTAAATCTTTAACGCCGAATTGTAGCCACATTTTGTTTATTTGTTTATATAGTTTTTTTAGTTAATGGGTTGACAAACTTGCAAGTTGACGAAGTTGCCACCTCTCCGGAAAGCATTTCGTATATTCTTACAGTTTCAACAGCTTCTTTCACATCGTGAACTCTCAATATATTTGCGCCGTTGAGCAATGCGAAGGTGTTAAGTACGCTAGTCCCTTTAAGAGTTTCGTCGGCTGTACATCCCAGTAGTTTGTAAATCATACTTTTCCTTGATATGCCTACAAGAATAGGCAGATCAAACAGTTCGAAATCTTTCAGATGTCTCATCAGTTCGTAATTCTGATCCAGAGTTTTGCTGAAACCGAAACCTGGATCCAGAATAATATCGTGCACGCCCATCATCCGCAATCTTTCCACCTTTGCAGATAAATCCGTCATGATGTCAGCGGTAAGATTGACGTAGTTAGTGTTCTGTTGCATAGTCTGAGGTGTTCCGCGCATATGCATCAAAATATATGGAACATGAAGCTCAGCCACGGTTCGGAACATATCTTTGTCAAGGTCGCCGCCCGAAATATCATTGATAATGGCAACTCCAAATTCTTCAACGCAACGTCGTGCCACTTCAGCCCTGAAAGTATCTACCGAAACTATTGCTTCAGGAAAATCTTTCATGATAATTTTCAGAGCTGTTTCCAGTCTTTTCATTTCCTCGTCGGCAGAAATGTCGTCAGCGTCGGGTCGCGAAGAATAACCGCCGATGTCAATTATATCTCCGCCTTCATTGATTATAGTCTCTATACGGTTTTTTATTGAAGATTCTGTCTGCATGCGGCTTCCCTCGTAGAACGAGTCCGGAGTAACATTCAATATACCCATTACCAGAGGTTTTTCCATCGACAGAAGCTCTCCTTTTATATTTAGAGTCGAGTGTTTCATTTCCGAATGATTATTTGCTCGCAAAGATAGAAATTCTTCTTTTATTCTTACTTTTGCTCCGTCTATAAAAACTTGTATTTAAGTAGGTGCTCAAAAATATTTTTATAGATCAAATTTATTTGAACATGGCTTATAGGAGTTATAAGGAGTTATGGGAAGTTAAAGCTCTGCTTCGCGACGCAAAGAAGTTAAAAGCCGGTAGATTTAAGATACAAAATGGTATTGGCCTTTAACTTCTATTACTCCTTTTAACTCCTGTAACTTCATTAGTTATACAATCCGAAATATTTAAAATATAAAATTAATTTTGAACAGTTTATTATGAAGTTGTCAGAACTATATGATTTATATCTTCAGCACCCAATGGTGACCACCGACAGCCGCAATTGCCCTGCCGGTTCAATCTTCTTCGCCCTCAAAGGCGAGCGTTTCGACGGGAACAAATATGCTGAAGGAGCTTTGGCTTCCGGAGCTGCTTATGCAGTTATCGACAATGCGGAATTTAAAAGTGATGAGCGCATGATTCTCGTTGAAGATGTTCTTTCCACATTGCAGCAACTGGCACGCCTGCATCGTCAGACTCTTGGTATTCCGGTTATAGGAATCACCGGCACAAACGGAAAGACAACCACAAAGGAATTGCTCGCTGCGGTGTTGTCTAAAAAATACAATCTTCTATACACATCAGGAAATCTGAACAACCAGATTGGAGTTCCGCTCACTATTCTCAAGATGACGGCAGAACACGAAATGGCTGTCATTGAGATGGGTGCCAACCATCCGGGCGATATAAAAGAACTGGTGGATATTGCTGCTCCGGACTACGGGCTGATAACCAACGTCGGCCGTGCGCATCTCGAAGGTTTCGGCTCTTTCGAAGGAGTGATGAAAACCAAAGGCGAACTTTATGACTTTATTCGACATAATGGAGGAAAGATTTTCCTTAATGCTTCAAACCCTTATCTGTCCGCTATGGCAAATGGATTGGAAAGCATAACATACGGAACAGGCAACGATTGTTTTGTGTATGGAAAGGAAATTGAATGTGACCCGTTCCTTTCTTTCTCTTGGATAGGAAATGCAAATATATATGATGTAAAAACGCATCTGATAGGTTCTTATAATCTCGACAATCTCCTTGCAGCTGTGGCCGTTGGTTCTTATTTTGGCGTTCCCGCCGAAGCAATCAACAATGCATTGGAGAGTTATGTGCCTACCAACAACCGTTCGCAGTTCAAAAAAACTGAAAGGAACAGTCTGATTATAGATGCCTATAATGCTAATCCAAGCAGTATGAAAGTTGCTATCGACAACTTTGCCGCAATGAAAGGTTCGCCAAAGGCTGTTGTCCTTGGCGATATGAAGGAACTTGGTCCCGAAAGCGATGCTTTGCATCTCGAAGTGGTAGAGCAGTTGCGCAATTATGGTTTCGATAAGGTTTATCTTTGCGGCGAGCATTTTATGAATGTTGCTTCAGACTTTTCTCCGTTTGCCGGCACAGCTGAGATGGTCGAGGCTTTAAAAAAAGATAATATTTCAGGATATCATATTCTGATTAAAGGTTCCCATAGTATGGGATTGGAGAAGATCGCTGATTTATTGTGATTTTAAATATTGAAAATTCTTGCTGATTCCGATTTTAAGTGTTAGC
The DNA here is from genome assembly GCA_949295065.1 of uncultured Parabacteroides sp. Taxonomy (GTDB): domain Bacteria; phylum Bacteroidota; class Bacteroidia; order Bacteroidales; family Tannerellaceae; genus Parabacteroides. Next base: position 251,011 of record CASFJQ010000001.1, read on the forward strand.
TTTACAACTCACCTAATCTGATAAATCTGTTATGGAAAGAGAAAAGCTTAAAACACGTTCACTAAAGGAGTTGGCAGGAATTTTTCTTATATTCATTTCCTTGTCGTCATGTTTGCAAAATAGTGATAAGGCGGAAAGTGATAATGAATATTGCGGCTATTTGTTTGCATATTTTGAAGGCAGCGGAACTCCGGAACTCCAGGAACAACTTCGGTTTGCAATTAGCCGTGATGCAGTGAACTGGTATGCCCTCAACAGCAATAACCCGGTAATTTCATCAGATACAATTTCTTGCAGCGGAGGAATCCGCGACCCACATATCCTGCGTGGAGAAAACGGTGATGGCTTCTATATGGTTGCCACAGATATGTTTACGGTGAAGAATGGCTGGGGTGAAAATCCGGGAATTGTTTTGATGAAATCGGACAATCTTATTGATTGGAAACACTCCTATATTGAACTGGCAAAGGAATATCCTGAGAACTTCGGTGATGCTCATTGGGTTTGGGCTCCGCAGACTATTTATGACCCTTCAGTGAAAAAGTATATGATTTACTTTACTCTCAACCGTAAAGAAAAAGGAGGGCTTGTCACTTACTATGCTTATGCAAATAAAGACTTCTCAGGATTTGAAGATGAACCAAAGATTCTTTTTGACGCACGTTTTGGTTCTATCGACAACGATATAATTTATAAGGATGGATTATGGCATCTTTTCTATAAAGGAAATACGAAGGATGAAAATGGAAAAGAAATTATAAATGGAATACAGAAAGCTGTTTCATCCGAATTGCACGGCGAGTGGAAAGAAGACTTCAAATATATTGATGCTTATGCAGGAAAAACACCTGTTGAGGGTTCAAGTGTTTTTAAGCTTAATGATTCGGATACATATATACTTATGTATGACCTTTATACTTCGGGAAAGTTTGAATATCAGACAAGCCGCGATTTGATCACTTTTGATTCTGTTCCAAAAAGTTTTTCCAAAGATTTCAATCCTCGTCATGGAAGTGTAATCTCCATTACACGTTCAGAAATGGATATGCTTGAGGCAAAATGGGGAAAGAAACATTTTGTGTCAAACGGCAATCCCTTGATTCAACATAAACATACTGCTGATCCTGCTGCAGTTGTATTTGGAGACAGCCTGTGGCTTTTTACCGGACATGATTTTGAGGGAAACCAGAATGGTTATAAACTGAAAGACTGGTGTGTGTTTTCCACTTCGGATATGAAAAACTGGACTGAATATCCAGTACCTTTATCTGTTTCTGATTTTAAGTGGGATAAAACAGGTGACGCTTATGCTTCGCATGTTGTTGGCAGGAATGGAAAATATTTTTGGTATATCAGCACTAACGGCTCAGGAATTGGTGTAGCAGTGTCAGACCGTCCTGAAGGTCCTTATAAAGATGCAATAGGTAAACCTTTGCTAACAAACGAAGATTGTGCCGGAGCTTCTCACAGTTGGGTATGTATCGACCCGGCAGTATTTATTGATGACGATGGAAAAGCTTGGATTTTCTGGGGAAATCAGATATGTTATTATGCCCGATTGAAGGATAATATGGTTGAGATAGATGGAGATATAAAGAGGATTGATTTTGATGGATTCAAATTTACCGAAGCTCCTTGGGTCCACAAGTATAATGGTAAATACTATCTTACATATGCTTCAGGTTGGCCCGAAAGGATAGCTTATGCTATGGCTGACAATATTGAAGGTCCTTATGTGTATAAAGGAATAATATCCGAAATTGCAGGGAATTGTAATACAACACATCCCTCAATAGTTGAGTTTAAAGGGAAATGGTATTTCTTTACTCATAATGGAGCATTGTCTGATGGCTCAAGCTATAGCCGTTCAGTATGTGTGGAAGAGCTGGAGTATAATCCTGATGGAACAATAAAGAGAGTTGAAATAGTCAATGATGCTATTTAGAAAATCTGATTGGATAATTAAGTGTTTGGTATAATATAAATCAATTAATAGTCAATATTATGAGGTGGTTTTTCGTATTTTTGCTTGTTGCAGCTTTTAATCTTTCTGCTCAAAATACTTCTCCTGTTGATGAAAAAGATATGGCTGCCTATTTAATGGTTTTTCATTCTGACAAGACACATAGCTTACATATGGCTTTGAGTTATGACGGATATACTTTTACTGCTCTAAATAATGCCAAGCCGGTTATTTCCGGAGATACAATAGCTTTGCAGAAAGGAATAAGAGACCCGCATATATTCCGAGGACCTGATGGAGCTTTTTATCTGGCTATGACAGACTTGCACATATATGCTAAAGATAAAGGATACAGATTGACAGAATGGGAAAGAGATGGTGAGAAATATGGCTGGGGCAATAATAAGGCTCTTGTCTTGATGAAATCTGTTGACCTTATCAATTGGAGCCGTGCCAATATCAGGTTTGATTTGTTGTCAGACAGACTTTCCGACATTGGATGTGTTTGGGCTCCGGAGGTTACTTATGATAATGAGAAAGGTAAACTTATGGTATATTTTACTATGAGGCATGGCAATGGGCAGAATAAATTATATTATGTATATGTAAACAATGATTTCAACAAGGTTGAATCTTTACCTGAGGTTTTGTTTGAATACCCCCAAAATAGCATTTCCGCAATAGACGGCGATATTACTTTTTGGGGCGGAAAGTATCACTTGTTTTACGTTGCGCATGATGGAATAGCTGGAATTAAACATGCTATTTCCGAACACGCGAACAAAGGATATGAATATCTTCCCGAATGGTGTGATTATGAAGATGGAGCATGTGAGGCTCCTAATGTGTGGAAAAGAATAGGTGAGGATAAATGGGTGTTGATGTATGATATATATAGCATAAATCCTCATAATTTTGGTTTTGCAGAAACTTCGGATTTTATTTCCTTTAAAAATCTGGGACATTTCAATGAGGGAGTTATGAAAACAACGAATTTCTCTTCTCCGAAACATGGAGCTGTTATTCATATTACTCTTGATGAGGCTAAGAGGCTCGAGGAGTTTTGGAATAGATAAAATGGAAAGTATATTTATGCATTTCTCCGCATAAATACTTTATCGTAGAATCATGAATCGGGGTTGATTGGAATAATTGTTAATTATTGTTGTTAAGTCACATCATTCCCCTGTTTATTAAAGAAATAGCATAATTGTGAAACATCGCTCCGGAAACTTCCTGTATATAGAGTGAGATAAAAATGTAACTGAGAGAATATTAAAAATTGAGACAAAAAATATATACGGAAGTATTTCCAAATATATACGGAAGTATTTCCTAATATATATAGAAGTAATTTGGAATATATATAGATGTACGGGCAAATATATATAGATGTATTTCATCACAGGGTCGAACCTGTAATTCGGAAAGAGTTAATAGGTGGAAGTTAAGTAGTATTCAATATTGATTATACCCAAGTTTGGCAAGTTTAACCTAAGGGAGTTACAGTAGTTATATGAAATTATGGCTGCTTAGCCGGGAAGTTAAAAGCCTGTAGGTTTTAGGAACTGACAGTATTGGCTTATAACTCCTGTAACTTCGTTTTAACTTCTGTAACTCCTTATGTTATACAACAACTTGCTAAACTTGAGTTATAATAAAATGTGTGTTTTTATAATCCCAATTCCACCTGGAATCTGAACTGCCATCGGTTATAAGTAGGATCCACCGGATTGATTTTATGGTTATATGAAGCATCGGCTTGAACCTTCAGACTATGGCCAATCAGGTATTTGGTAACACCGATAGTAGTCTGGTTATATCTTTCATATCCGACCATTTTCTGAATCTTTTCTTCCGGGAACATTGTTGAGTTGCGCAATGCAATTTCCCAGTTTTTCGGGAACAGATAACTTGTCTGGATATTCAGACCATTACCATTGTATATTGAAGTTTCATTGTCGCCAGTGAATAAAGGTTCGGAACATTTACGTCCCATAAAGTCAGTGTAGAATGCAAAACCATTGTATTTCAAGATAAAGTCAACAAAGTAACTGTTAATGTCTCGGGTTTCGTTGTTAGGCATTATAGCGCCCTTCTGTCCTTGAAGTCTGTTAGTGTTGTCATTGAAAGAATAAGCACCGGCAAGAAGGATTTTTACACTTTCTTCGCGTTCGTAGTCGCCTTCTGTGATATCACCCAAAGATTTGAAACGTCCAAGAGGAAACAATTCAACGCGACCTGTATATGCGAAACCGCTGTTTTTGCTTACGCTCCAGTTTCGTCCTTCGCCCAAAGTGATAGAACCTTTCAGACCGATATTGAAATCAGCAAAAAGCTTTTCATAGTATTCTGTAAAAATACCGAAGTCGCGGTCTATATTGAACTCGGAGTTAACGATACTTCTGTCAACAAACTGAAGAGCACTTGAAGAGTTTACACGTGCACGGTTTGCCTTTATTTTTGTCTGTCCGAAACCGATGCTGAAATTGTTGGTTGGCATATAGAACACCATAGCATCGCGGATGATATTTACATTTCCGTTAGGAATAACTTCAGCATCGTATGGTGAGAATCCCAACTGTATAGAATATAATAATTTAGGTGAGAAAATATAACCGTCGAAACGCAGACGCAGACGTTTTACTCGGGCTTCTGTTTCTGTGTGTGAGAAATTGTCGTCAAATGAAGCTGAAGCCATACTTTGCATGCGGAAACGCATGGTCATTTTGTAGCTTTTGTTCTTTGGCTCGAAAGAAATACCTTTACCAACTTCGATATTAGGCATGTTGCGTAAATGTTCCAGCATTTCTTCTGATTCGTTGTTCGTTGTCAGGGTGTCAATAAACGATGTCCAGCTGTTGGTCTTCTTTTCCTGTGCCGACAAGCTGAAGCTGCAAATTAATAAGAATAATGATAAAATGTTTCTGAACTTCATGTGTTTGAAATTTTTGCAAAGATAACTTAATAGTTATTACAAACGGGAAACAGTGATGTTACAATATTGTTACATAATTGAGATTGACGAATTTGTTGCATCTTCTTGTTTAACGAAAAAAAGAAAATTGTAATTTTGCAATTTACATTAGTTTGCAAGGTTGCAAGTTGACAAGGAGTGATGTGTGAATACAAGCTTTAAGGAGAAGTATATGGATAGCTTTCTTCTTTGTTGGTCCAGCTTTTTGTCAACTGAAAGTTGAGCTTGCGAAACTTGAATTAAATAACATTAAAGGAATGACTGTTGACGATATAAAACCGGTTATAAAGGTTCCGGAGCCGACGTTGAGGAGACTGCCATGGTATTTGGCGTTTTTGAAGCTGTTGAAGGCTCGTGGTGAAGAATTTGTTTCGTCCACACAAATAGCGAAAGAGATAAATGTTGATCCTAGCCAGGTTGCGAAGGATTTGTCGTATGTCAATGTTTCAGGTAAAACTCGTGTTGGATATGAGATAGATGCGTTGATTGAGGAACTTGATGATTTTTTAGGTTTTGCTTCTTCTCATAAAGCTGTAATATTCGGAGTCGGAAGTTTGGGAGCGGCATTGCTTCAGGATTCTGGTTTGAAACAGTACGGCCTTGAAGTGGTTGCCGGATTTGATGTCCGCCGTGAATTGTCTGGAAAATCAATAAATGGAATACCGGTTTATCATATCGATGATTTCCCTGCCATCCGCAAGAAACTTGGGGCAACTATAGGCATAGTTACTGTTCCTGTGGACAAGGCTCAGGAAGTTACTGATTATATGATAAAGGGTGGAATACGTGCGTTATGGAATTTTACACCTTTCCGTATCCGTGTGCCGGAGAATATTGTGGTGCAGAACACTTCGTTGTATGCTCATTTGGCGGTGATGTTTAATAGGATTCAGGAGTGACAGGTAACAGGTGACAAGTTGACAAGGGAACAAGTTGACAAGGGGTTAAGTGCTGAGTTGGGAAATTGAATTTTTAAACTCCATGTCTCTGTGAGCTCTGTGCTGAATTTAGATTTTTCAGATCCTTGTATCTGAAGCCTCGTCCCCTTGTCTCTAAAATACACATTTATGAAAATAATAGCAGTAGGAATGAATTACGCAGCTCACAATAAAGAGCTGAATCATACGTTAGAATTAAAAGAGCCGACAATCTTTATGAAGGCCGATTCGGCATTGTTGAAAGACGGAAAGCCGTTTTTTATTCCGGATTTCACCAATGAGGTGCATTATGAAACGGAGTTGGTGGTGCGTATCGACCGTTTGGGAAAGAATATAGCCGAGCGTTTTGCCCATCGTTATTATAATGAAGTGACAGTTGGAATTGACTTTACTGCACGTGACCTGCAGCGCGATTTGCGTTCGAAAGGTTTGCCATGGGAAATAAGCAAGGCGTTCGACAATTCTGCAGTGATTGGGCAGTTTGTTCCTCTTTCATCAGTGGGAGAAGTTCAGAATCTGAATTTCCATCTTGATATAAACGGGCAGACAGTTCAGAGCGGATGCACTGCCGATATGCTTTTCTCCGTAGATAAGATTGTGGCTTATGTCAGTCGCTTTTTTACTCTGAAGATAGGAGACTTGATTTTTACCGGAACACCGGTTGGGGTTGGACCGGTTGCTATCAATGACCATTTGCAGGGTTATATTGGCGAAGAGAAGTTGCTGGACTTCCATGTCCGGTAACCCGGTATTGAAAGTCGTAAACAAATGAAATGCTGATGAGAAGATTTCTCTGTACAATTATTTTATTTCTTTTGTGTTTGTCGGTTGTTTTTGCTGCCGACAGCCGTTATGCTGCCCATTCGGTGCTGTCGTCCGGACGATGGGTAAAAATCAGTGTTGATGCAAACGGCGTATATAAGTTAACCGAAGCGCAGCTAAAACAGATGGGTTTTCAGGATATTTCCAAAGTATCTGTCTGTGGTTATGGTGGCTGGCCACAATCTGAAACACTTACCGGAGATGAGCTTGACGATGTTCCCCAGGTTGCTGTTTATCGTGGTAACGGATATATACTTTTTTATGGTAAAGGTCCTGTTAAATGGGAATATGGAAAAGTAGGTGATACGGAAACTTTTGTGCATACCAATAATCCGTATTCAACGCTGGGATATTATTTTGTAACTGATGCTCTTCCGGTAATTGATATGGAAACTGAAGCTTCAGTTGATGGTGCCGTGCGTAAAATCACAACTTTTGATGATTACAGCCTTTGGGAAAAGGAGCTTGTTTCGGTGAATACTTCAGGTCGTGATTTGTTCGGCGAGTCTTTTCAGATGAATCCTACGCAAACTTTCAGCATGAATATTCCGGGAATAACTGCGGATGACGCTATTGTGTCTTTTCGTTTTATTTCCAAGACGAGCACAAGAACATCGGTGAGTGTTGATGCTAACAGCACAACTGTTATCAGTACAAGCATTGCCGGACCTTCAAGTAGTAGCACAGAATCATATACAGCAGCACGAAGCGTAACTAGTGCCGGGCGTTGGCAAGGCGAGAAATCGGAAGATGTGAAACTGACTGTAAGCTTTGATGCTACTGGTAACCAGAATACATATCTGGACTATATACGTGTCCAGTCAAAACGGGCTTTGAAGCAATACGGAAATTCTACGTTTTTCCGCAGTCTGGATGCCCGTAACAATGTTTCCCGCTTTGTAATTGCCGATGCTACAGCTTCTACTGTGGTTTTTGACATTACGGATGCAGAGAATCCGAAAATTATGTCCGGTTCTTTATCTGACTCTGAATACAGCTTTTCAATTAAAGCAGAATCTGCTTTGCGGGAGTTTGTGGCTGTTGAGGCAGATAAACTTACTTCCACACCGACGGTGGTGGGTGAAATAGTGTCGCAGGATTTGCATGGACTTGAGCAGACGGATATGGTGATAATAGTTCCTCCTGCTTTTCAGACGGAAGCTGAGCGCCTTGCTGAATTTCATAAGGAGAAGGACGGACTAAAGGTGACGGTTGTCAATCCTGAATCTATTTACAATGAATTTTCAAGCGGAACTCCTGATGCTACAGCATATCGCCGCTTTATGAAAATGTTTTATGACCGAAAGACATCGGATGATGATGCACCTAAATATCTGTTGCTTTTTGGTGATGGTGCTTATGATAACCGTGGTCTTACTCAGGAATGGAAGAATCAATCATCTTTGCTGAAGAATATGCTATTGACATATCAGTCTGAGAATTCTTTGGATATTGATTCTTATACTACTGATGATTATTTCGGATTTCTGAAAGATAATACCGAAACATTCTATGCTCCTTCTGCTGAACTTTGCCTTGGTATCGGGCGGTTTCCGATAAGAACAACAGCAGAAGCAAAGGCGGCTGTTGATAAGGTGGTGAATTATACGTCAGACGCAAGCTGGGGCGATTGGAAAACTAATCTTTGTTTTATGGCTGATGATGGTAGCAATGCTGATAGCTATACAACTCTTCACATGGACCAGTCTAATCAGCTGACGGATATAGTGAATACCAACAGATCTGAGTTCAATATCAGCAAACTGTTCTTTGATGCTTATAAGAAAGACCGTACGGGTGGAAATGCTTCGTATCCCGATGTGAAGAATGCATTGCAGAAGCAGTTGAAGAATGGGGTTTTCTTGCTGAATTATACAGGTCATGGTGGAACTGAGGCTCTTTCTGATGAGAAGGTTATAACGAAGAGTGATATCGTTCAGGCTTCGTATGAGCATTTGCCGCTGTGGATTACGGCAACTTGCGATTTTACTCGTTTTGACGCTATGACAACTTCGGCAGGTGAGGAAGTGTTTTTGAATGAGAAAAGTGGTGGTATTGCTCTTTATACAACCACAAGAGTTGTTATGCCAGGACCGAATTTCCGACTTAATAAAGCTCTGATTGAACGTTTGTTTGCTCCTCTGACTGGGGAAAGATATACGTTGGGTGAGGTGATGAAGGAAACTAAGCTCAGTTCAACTCTCCGCAACGATGCCAACAAGCTTAATTTCGTTCTGATTGGCGACCCGGCTCTTACATTGGCATATTCAAAAGAACAGATAAAGGTTACGGAGATTAACGGACAGTTGGTTTCAGACTTGTCGGAACCTGTGCAGCTGAAGGCTTTGTCGAAGGTGACTCTCAAAGGTGAGGTTCAGTCGTTCAGCGGTGAGAAGATTCAAGATTTCAATGGATTAGTAAATCTTTCGGTGCTGGACAGTAAGGTGACTCTTACAACTTTGGATAATAACAACACCGGAACGACATTCCAATATACTGATTATCCTAATACTATATATATAGGTGCTGATTCGGCACGAAACGGCTCGTTTACGTTCAATTTCACTGTACCTAAAGATATTTCGTATTCGAATGATGCAGGAAAAATGATTTTCTATGCTTCGGACGAAGCTAATAGCCGTGATGCCCAAGGTGTGTTCCAGGAATTTATAGTTGGCGGAACATCCGATGATGCCGGTGAGGATAATCAGGGTCCTGATATTCGTTATCTGTATCTGAACGATACTACTTTTGTTTACGGAGGAAAGGTGAATACCACGCCACTGTTTGTTGCCTGTGTATGGGATAAGAATGGTGTTAATGTTGCCGGAAGCGGCTTGGGACACGATATGGTTCTGACAATCGACAATAGTCCTTTCAATTCTTATGTGTTGAATGATTATTATCAGGTGTTGCCGGATAGTGATGGTGCGGGGCTTATTGTTTTCTCTATTCCGGAATTGGAATCCGGAACTCATACTGCAGAGTTGAAAGTTTGGGATGTATATAATAATTCTACAACTCAGACATTCACTTTTGAAGTGGTCGAGGATTTGAAGCCTGAGCTTATAAATCTGACTGCAGGACCGATTCCGGCTCGCGACCAGATTCGTTTCTTCCTGAAACATAATCGTCCGGAGTCGCAGATGACGATAACTATTCAAGTGTTTGATATGGCTGGAAGACTGATGTGGGATCATGAGGAAACAGGTTCTTCAGACTTGTTTGATGACTATGTAATTACATGGGATTTGTGTGCTAATGGAGGAACACGTTTGCGTGCAGGAGTTTATCTGTATCGTGTTTGTATGACTTCTGGAAAGTCTGCAGAAGTTACTGCTGCCAAGAAATTGATTATATTGGCGCAGTGATTAACAAGGAAAAGGGAATAAGTTGACGAGATGACGAGTTGACAAGGTGATAAGGCAATAAGGTGAAATAGTATAGAACTCCTTGACTCCTTAACTTCTTGACTCCTCCACTTCTCACAAAATAATTCTCTCTCCCAATACAATAAAATGAAACAAAATAGGTTTAGTATTTTATAAGTTGACGAGTTAACGAGTTGACAAGGGTATGAAACACGGAGACTTGGAGGCACAGAGGGGAAAGGTTTAGAGTTGAGAGTTTAGAGATTAGAGTTTATAGTTGTGAGTTTATATTTAAAGAATATAGAAACTAATAACTATCGGCCTCTAACTCCAATAACTCCATATAACTCCTTCTTGACTCCTTGACTTCTCAACTCCTTGACTCCTTAAAACCAAGTATATGTCTATAATGAATTTGAAATCAAAAGTTTTATGCCTGCTGTTATGCGGTATGGCAACAATATCCGGACTTAATGCTCAGAGCAAGAATGATTTTGCTCCGATAAACACAGCTGTCCCAGCTCTGTCAATTGCTCCGGATGCACGTGGCGGTTCAATGGGTGATAATGGTGTGTCAACACTTCCGGACGTGAATTCACAATATTGGAACCCTGCAAAATACGCGTTTGCCTACAGCCAGGCAGGAGTGTCGCTTTCATATACTCCGTGGTTGCGTAAGTTGGTAAATGATGTGGCTCTTGCAAACCTTTCAGGTTATTATAAGTTGGGTAACAGTGACATGCAAGCATTAGGTTTCTCTTTGAGATATTTCTCAATGGGTGAAGTGACTACCAATGACGATAACGGAATTTTCCTGATGGGAACGAATCCTTATGAAATGGCATTCGATGTGAGTTATAGCCGTAAACTATCTGAATATTATTCAATGGCGGTTGCCTTGAGATATATCCGTTCCGACCAGGGCGCTGATGTTGATGCCGAGATGTCTGCCGGAAATGCTTTTTCTGCTGATATTGCAGGTTATTTGGAGAAATATGTTATGTTGGGCCCGGCAGAATCATTGTGGAGTTTTGGCTTTAATATCTCAAATGTCGGTTCAAAAATATCATATGATGGCGGAAATAAGAACTACTTCTTGCCTACAAAGCTGAATATCGGTACAGGTTTGCTTTATCCTATTGACGATTATAACCGTATCGGTGTTTATCTTGACATAAGTAAATATCTTGTTCCGAGTTTACCTTTGAATCCTGGAACAACACCTGAGGAACAGGAAGAGTATTATAAGCTTAAAGACGAATACAACACCATGTCTCCGATTACAGGTATTTTCAAATCATTCAGTGATTCCCCGGGTGGATTCAAAGGAGAGTTGCAGGAAATAATGCTTTCTATCGGTGCAGAATATAGTTATAATGAGCAGTTCTTTGTTCGTGGTGGTTATCATTATGAAAATGAGAATATGGGTAACAGAAAGTATTTCTCTTTCGGTGCCGGTTTCCGTATGAGCGTGTTTGAAATTGATGCGGCATATCTTATCAGTACAGTGCCAAGCAATCCTTTGGACCAGACATTGCGATTCTCACTGTCATTTGATATGGATGGAATAAAGAATTTGTTCAGATAAAAGTTTACATGTTGACGAGGGGACGAGTTGACAAGGGGTTAAACACGGAGGCGCAGAGACACAGAGAGAAAAGGTTGAGAGTTTAGGGATTAGAGTTTAAAGAATATAGAAATCTTCTTGACTACTTAACTACTTGACTCCTTCACTCCTTCCCCCAAAATATCAATAAAATATGAAATTAAGAGTAGGTTTCGGTTACGACGTTCATAAACTTGTAGAAGACCGTGAGCTTTGGCTTGGTGGAATCAAGATAGAACATACATTAGGCTTGTTGGGGCATAGTGACGCTGATGTACTTATTCATGCAATATGTGATGCTTTGCTTGGTGCGGCAAATATGCGTGATATAGGTTATCATTTCCCGGACACTGCAGGCGAGTATAAGAATATCGACAGTAAGATATTGCTCCGCAAGACTATGAAACTCATTCGAGAAGCCGGATATGAATTGGAAAATATAGATGCTACAGTTGCTGCTGAACGTCCGAAATTAAATCCGCATATACCTGAAATGAAGCGAGTTCTTGCAGAAACAATGTCTGTTGATGCAGAAGATATATCAATTAAAGCAACTACAACTGAAAAACTTGGTTTTACCGGTCGTCAGGAAGGAATTGCGGCTTATGCTACGGTGCTTATCAGGAAAGATTGATATAGCATAAAGACAGGTCAAAAATATATACGGTCCCATATGATCATGGGTTCGGTCCCGCGTTGCGTTGGGTTCGGTCCTACGATTGTGCGGGACCGTATATATTTTTAAGCTGAACTTTAGAAACTTGAGTGCTGTATTTTGATACCGTTGGAAAAATCATTAGCTTTGAAAAAAATATTATTGAAATGAAGAATAACGACTGGAAAAGCCGTCTTGGAGTGATGTATTCTACCAATCCGGATTTTCAATATGAAACAGATGAGGTTCAGGAAGAAGAAACTCTTCCTAAGGATAAACAGCAATTGCGTATTTCACTGGATAAACGTAATCGAGGTGGAAAAATGGTTACTTTGGTTACCGGTTTCCGTGGAACTTCAGATGACCTTGCTGCTCTGGGAAAGATGCTGAAGGTAAAATGTGGAGTTGGCGGTTCTGCTAAAGATGGCGAGATTATCATCCAGGGCGATTTCCGTCAGAAAGTGCTGGAGATGTTGTTGAAGGAAGGATATGGGAAGAGTAAGATTGCTGGAGGATAAGGAGTTGAGGAGGTATGAAGTCAAGGAGTGGAGTAGTTAAGTAGTCAAGAAGGTTTCTATATTCTTTAAACTCTCTACCTTTCCCCTCTGTGCCTCTGCGCCTCCGTGTTTAACCCCTTGTCAACTCGTCCCCTTGTTCCCTAGTAAAAAATCATTAAAATGCTGACAATCTATAGAGCTTCTGCCGGTGCCGGCAAAACACATAAACTGACAGGTGAATATTTGCTTCTGCTGTTTTCTCAGCCTGGAGCTTATAAGCGTATCTTGGCTGTAACCTTTACCAATAAGGCTACGGATGAGATGAAGGGCCGTATTGTGGAAGAATTGTATAATCTGGCTTCAGGTCATAAGTCGGATTATGTAGAAATGCTGTCGGAGACATACAAAATGGATGAGGAACAGGTGCGTGAACAGGCAAAGAAAATCCTGATTACTATATTGCATGATTATTCTGCATTCAATATAAGTACGATTGATAAGTTCTTCCAGCAGACAATGCGTGCTTTTACCCGTGAAATAGGTTTGCAGGGTGGTTATGGAATTGAGATGGACCAGGACCTTGTGCTTTCAGATGCAGTTGACCGCCTGCTTGCCGGTTTGGAGAATCCGGAGAACAAAGAGCTTCTCGGTTGGATGTTACGCTTTGCAGAAGATAAGATTGAAGGTGGCGGAGAATGGAATTTACGTCGTGATATAATGTCGCTCGGCTCTGAAGTTTTCAAGGAGAGTTATAAGGCTTTCAGTGATGAACTGCTGTCTGACATAAAGGATAAAAAAGCTTTGGAAGATTATAAGAGTTCCTTGTTTAAAATTCTAACGTCGGTAGAGAAAGAGGTGCGTAATATTGCTTCCGAAGCCAAAGATATAATGAACCGATATTCGTTGTCGCCAACGGATTTTAAGGGCGGAAGCCGTTCACCGATGTGCCTGTTTGATAAATGGGCAAAAGGAGAAATGAAGCCGCCTACTGCTACATTTGCAGGATTGGAGGATAATGCTTCTGCATATACAACCAGAACAACACCGGAAGATAAAAAAACAGCAATCATGTCTGCCTTTTCAGCTGGTTTGAATGATTGTGTGAAGCGTATGGTGGCACGTTTTGATAATCTGACTCATTATTATACAGCCAATGAAATTGTAAGATATTATTATACTCTTGGTATTCTTGCAGATATATCAAGGAATATCGCGGAATACAGAGAGGAAAAGAATGTAATGCTTATCGCCGATACAACTGAACTTTTGAGTAAAGTTATCAACGGAAGCAATGCGCCTTTTATATATGAGAAAACGGGAACCCGGATAGACCATTATATGATTGACGAGTTTCAGGATACCAGCGGAATGCAGTGGCGTAACTTCAAACCTCTGGTTGAGGAAAGTGTATCGAACAATAGGGATAATCTTATTGTTGGTGATGTTAAGCAGAGTATTTACCGTTTCCGCAACTCGGATTGGAAATTGCTTGATGAGCAGGTGGCAAAGGATTTTACTGAAGATGTTGTCCGTGAAGAAACGCTGAAAGATAATTGGCGAAGCTGCAGGAATATTGTCTCGTTCAATAATAGTTTTTTCACTGCTGCTCCGTTTTTGCTGCAGGATTTATACAATAATAATATAGAAACGTCATCTTTGTCGGACGAGGAGAAAGCGTTGTACAATACTCGTCTGATGAGTGCTTATAAGAAAAGTTACCAGAGAGTGCCGGCTCCGTTCCGTAACAAGGACGGACATGTAAGAGTAGAGTTTGTTCAGTCTGACGATGATGCCGACTGGAAACAAAAAGTCCTTGAACGCTTGCCTGAGCATTTGGAAAAACTTCAGGATAATGGCTTCGAATTGCGTGACATAGCAATATTGGTTCGCACAAATATGGAAGGTGCTGCAGTTGCCGAAGCACTGATGGCTTATAAGGATTCTCATCCGGACAGTCCATATAAATATGATATTATCTCAGATGATGCTCTTTTCGTAAGCCGTTCGTTCGTCATAAGATTTATGGTGCAAATGCTGCGTCATATCAATAATCCTGGAGATGATGCTTGCAGGAGAATTGCATTATTCTCATATCGTATTGTGTCCGGTCATTGGGAACGGACTGATTTTACTGATGTGGAACTTGAGGAATTACAAAGAATATCATCACTCCCGTTATACGAAATGGTTGAATCGGTGTACAGACTGTTCATGCCATATTTCCCGGTAAACGAGCAGGTGTTTGTCCAGGCTTTTCTGGATATGGTTGCAGAATATTCGGGAAAGGAAAGTGCAGACTTGAGCCGCTTCATAAAATGGTGGGATGAAAGAGGATACAGAAAAACCATAGCAACGCCGGATGCCCAAAATGCAATCCGTATTATGACTGTTCATAAATCAAAAGGCTTGGGATTCAAGGCTGTTATCATTCCGTTCTGTGACTGGGAGATTGACCACAAGCCGACGAAACCGGTTGTGCTGTGGTGTCATCCTAAGGAGAAGCCTTTTAACAAGTTGCATCTTGTGCCTGTGCGTTATGGTCAGGTTCTTGCCGGAACTATTTTCGCGTCAGATTATTTCAAGGAGAAACTTCATGCTTACATAGATAACCTGAATACTCTTTATGTTGCTTTCACACGCTCTAAGGAAGAACTGATAGTGATGGCTCCGATGCCAAAGAAGCCGGGAGAAGCTCCAAGTTCTATATCTGGATTGTTGTGGGATGTGCTTGATTGCCATATCCCGGACACTGCTGAAGGAGAAAAATTGGAAGATATAACGGCTTTCTTTGATAAAGAAAAGGCTTTGTTTGAGATGGGAGACTGGTGGAAGACATCTCAGAAAACCGGTTCGTCAGAAATGAAAGAACTTCCTATTCGTCCGGTATGCTCGGTTTCTTCCGACAATCGTTTACATTTGAGACTTCATGGCAAAGGTTTCTTCTTTAATGATGAGCGACGCAAACACGGAACATTGATGCATGAAATCTTGAGTGCTGTCCGAACGTCGGCAGATATAGAAAAAGCTGTTGAATATTACAGACTTTCGGGCGTTATATCAGGAGAAGAAAGCGGAGAGCTGGTAGGTCGTCTTCATAAATTGCTGGAAAAGACAGAAGTCTCATCCTGGTATGACGGCGAGGCAAAGGTTTTGAACGAAGTTGATATTCTTGCGGGAAAAGGAATGTCGAAGCGTCCGGACAGAGTTATGATTTATCCTGATAAAGTTGTTATAGTTGATTATAAATTCGGAGAAAAAGAGGAGAAAAAATATCATACACAGGTGCGGAATTATATAAAGCTTATTCACAAAATGGGCTATCAGAATGTTGAGGCTTATATCTGGTATGTGGAGCTTGATAAAATTGAAATAGTGAAAGAAACATAACAGTTTGTGTTATTCAGTAAAAATGAATATTTTTGCAAGTCATATAATTAACGAAATAAAAAAGAACACATGAAAGTACATAAAGAAGGAACCGGTTTACTGTTATCTTTGTTTACAATAATTTTTATTGTCAACGTAACGCTGTATCATACAGTAGGTAAGGGTGGATTGTTCTATACTGTTGCCTTTTTTACTTCTGTGTTTTTTCTGTTAGTGCTTAATTTTTTCCGTAGTCCTTTCCGCAGATTCCCTTATGATTCTGAAGGGTTGGTTATTGCTCCAGCTGACGGAACTATTGTGGCAATAGAGGAAGTTATGGAAAATGAGATACTTCACAGACCTTGTATGCAGATTTCCATTTTTATGTCTGTATTCAATGTTCATGCCAACTGGTTCCCTGTTAACGGAACGGTTAAGCATGTGTCACATAATAACGGCAGATTTATGGCTGCTTATCTTCCTAAAAGCAGTACTGAAAATGAACGTTCGGCTGTAGTAATCACAACACGAAGCGGTGTGGAAGTCCTGGCACGCCAGATTGCCGGAGCAATGGCACGACGAATTGTTACATATGCCAAACCGGGAGAAAAATGCCATGTTGATGAACAGATGGGATTTATCAAATTTGGTTCCAGAGTTGATGTCTATCTGCCGGTCGGAACAGAAGTCCTTGTAGAAATGGATCAGAAAGTGACCGGAAACCAAACCCCGATAGCTCGTTTGGGGAAATATAATGCTTAAGAATGTTTGATATATCATGAATATCAGAAAATATATACCTAACACTATAACCTGTCTGAATTTAGTATCAGGATGTATAGCCAGTGTGATGGCTTTCGAAGGGAATTTGTTGTTTGCATTATTGTGGATTGTTGCAGCAGCAGTCTTTGATTTCTTTGATGGTCTTGCGGCTCGTGCATTGAAAGCATATTCTCCAATGGGGAAGGAGTTGGATTCTCTGGCAGATGTTGTAAGTTTCGGTGTAGCTCCGGGTATGATTCTGTTTACTTCGTTACGGATTTGGGCATCATCTTCTTCTGTAGGATGTTTGTCTGAATATATTCCGTATCTTGCCTTTGTTGTTCCTGCATTTTCCGGATTAAGATTAGCCAAGTTTAATATAGATGAACGACAGACAACTTCATTTATTGGACTGCCGGTTCCGGCACATGCGCTGTTATGGTCGTCGGCTGCATATTCATTGCAGGAATGGTTGTTGAGCGGACAGATTTGGGTAGCAGTTGTCATAATTGCAGCATTCTGTGCAACTTCATATCTGTTGGTTTCAGAAATCCCTATGTTTTCCCTTAAGATTAAATCTCTTTCCTGGAAGGGCAATGAGTTGCGCTATATTTTGATAATAGCATCAGCTTTGTTGATAATAACTTTTGGATTTATCGGTATTTCCGGTGCTATTTTGCTTTATATATTGTTATCAGTTATAGGCGGGAAGAAATAAATATAACTTCTGCCTGAAACAAATGTATTTTAATAAAGGGTTTTGAATTATGTTTAAGTTTTTGTTTTTCATATTTTTCTTTTTTATACTTCTTGTATTGTTGATGGGATTTTCCATTATCCGTACGATAAAGAGAGTTCTTTTCGGTAGTGGGAATTCAAAACAGACATATCAACAACAAAGAAACACGTCTTCAAATCGTTCGGCTAGTGGACAAGCATCAGGTCAAAACAAACGTTCATCGTCTGATTATGCTGAAACCGAAGAATATGACGAAACTAATCTTTACAAGCGTCACAAAAAAGTGTTTGGCAAGGACGAAGGAGAGTATGTTGATTATGAGGAAATAAAATAATTCCTCTTTTATCTTTTTTTCTTGAAAAAAGCTTTCATTTCGGCAGCGCACTCTTCTTCCATAACGCCACTTTTAACTGTCGCTTTCGGATGGAATGCTTTTGGTGCATATAAGCTGTATCCGCGTTTTTCGTCGGATGCGCCATAAACAATATTGCTGATTTGTGACCAGCCAATTGCGCCGGCGCACATTATGCATGGCTCAACAGTCACATACAGAGTGCATCCTGTCAGATATTTTGCTCCGAGAACATTTGCTGTGGCAGTGATAGCAAGCATTTCGGCATGAGCAGTGACGTCATTCAAACGCTCTGTCTGATTGTGAGCTCTTGCTATTATCTGGTTGTTACATACAATAACAGCTCCCACAGGCACTTCTCCTTCTTCGGCTGCTGCCTTAGCCTCAATCAAGGCTTGTTTCATGAAATAATTGTCATCAAAAGGGTTAATCATCTTCTCATTTCATTTTCGTTGAACAATGTTGGATAGTCCTTCTCAAGAGTTTTCAGGATGTGTGACAGAATAGTTTCTCTGTACCATCTTGATTTGTTTGCAATCTTATATTTGTGCAAATAGCGGTCCACCATTTTCTGCTCTTCTTCGTTAAGCATAAATGTGACCTTATACACCCTTGGATGATTTGGCTGTGCCGTAGAATATTTGCGTTCTGTTTTCATAAATGCAAATGTACGAATATATTAATGTAGAAGAGAAACATAATTGTGGTAAAATTTATAATAATATCACTAAAAGATGAAATGATTCTTATCTTTGCGTGAATCAAGATGAAATAAGTCGGAAAATATATTTATAAATATGGCCAAAGCATACGAAACAGGAAAAGAAGGTGAATATGAAGCCCGTGTATATCTGCAGAAAAATGGTTATAATATTCTGCATACAAACTGGCATTATCACCATTTTGAGTTGGATATAGTTGCAGAGAAAGATGGAATGTTAGTGGTTGTTGAAGTGAAAACCCGTTCTTCCGATTATCTGGTTTCACCCGAAGATTCAGTTGATAACAGGAAAATTCGCCGTATTGTGAGTGCTGCTGATTCATACGTCCGTTATTTCAATCTGGCAATGCCTGTCCGTTTTGATATTATTTCGCTAGTGAAAAATAACGACGGCAGTTATGTTGTTGAGGAACATTTTGAAGATGCTTTTTTCGCACCAATAAAATGATATTTCTAAATTACCTAAGAAAATAATAGCTTTATATGAATAACAATGAAGAAAATACACCTCGTATAATACATTTGAAGGAAACAAACTCTACAAATGCGTATTTGAGAAATTTGCTTCAAACCGAACGCTTGCCCGAAGGTAGTGTTGTGTATGTTGATTTCCAGACTGCCGGACGCGGTCAGCTCGGGAATGTTTGGGAATCGGAAGAAGGAAAGAACATAACTTTCAGTGTAGTGATTTATCCAGATGTTATTCCGGCAAATATGCAGTTCGTAATTTCGGAGATTGCGGCATTGAGTGTTAAGGAAACATTGGACTGTTATACGGACGGATGTACTGTAAAATGGCCTAATGATGTTTATTGGCACGACAAGAAAATATGCGGAATGCTAATCGAGAATGATTTGTCCGGTAAATTCATTTACCAGTCTATTCTCGGTATTGGGATAAACATAAACCAGCAGATTTTCCGTGGCGATGCTCCGAATCCAATATCTCTTTCACTGGTTACAGGAAAAGAATACGACAGAGACGAAGTGCTTGCCAAATTCCTTGAAATATTCTATGATAAATATCTGACAGTTCTGAAAGGTGAGTTGGATTTAATACACAAAACCTATAAAGCCGCTTTGTATCGTGGCGAAGGCTTTTATCCATATAAAGATGAAAACGGAACATTCAATGCCTGTATCCACGAAATTGAATCTTCCGGACATATGTTGTTGCGTCTTGAAAACGGAGAAATTCGCCGTTATGCATTCAAGGAAGTTTCAGTAGTTTTATAAATAAAGACAGCGATTATCTTTCCGCCGATAGAGAATCGCTGTCCAACAAGTTAGGAATTGATTTTGGTCATACAAATGTATATACATTATATTACAGATGTGTAACACTTGTATTACGGTATTATTACGTGAGTGACTCAACTTCTTCCCTGAAACTTATTTTTTAATCATCTTCATAGCAAAACCACCACCTGAAGCAAGATGTATTTTAACCTTTGAATTCTTGTCAATCTGGATAGTTTCAACAGCGAAGTCTTCTGCATTCTTTGATGCGTTTATACCATCTTTAAATAATGTAGCAATATATTTTTCACCTTCACCAAGGAAAGAGAAGTCAAGTTCAATATCTCTTTCGTCCCAGTTGCTTAAACCGCCGATATACCAGTTGTCGTCTTTCTGGCGTGCAGATACGATATATTCGCCTAATTTGCCTTTCAGAATCTTAGTATCATCAACTTCCACTGGAATAGAAGCAATGAAGTTCAGACATTCCGGTTCTTCACGATAATTGCTCGGAGCGTCGCAAAGCATTGTGAACGGAGAATCGTGTACGATATAAGTAGCCAGCTGATGGCAGCGTGTTCCCATACTAGCCGGAGTATAATACATTGCCTTGAAATCTCTCTTTGTAGCATTGCGCATAGCACCCGGAGTGTAGTCAACATATCCGCACATCATTCTGATGAATGGGAAAGTAACATCATAAAGTGGCATATTCTTTTCAAGTTTAGTCCACTTCACTTCTTCCATACCGAACACGCTCTCATAGTTGATTACGTTCGGATAAGTTCTGTTCAATCCTGTTGGTTTGTAGATACCATGGTAATCCAGCATAAGTTTGTATTTTGCCGCAACTTCAGCAATGCGGTAAATCATTTCAACTCCAGTCTGGTCATCACGGTCAAGGAAGTCCACCTTGAAACCTTTTATTCCCATTTCCGAATATTTCTTGCAAGCTTCCTCAAGCTGGTCGTCAAGGACGTTGAATACAGTCCACAGTACGATATCCACACCTTTGCTCTTTCCATAAGCAACAAGTTCAGGAAGGTCAATTTCCGGAACAGTTGTCAACATATCACCTTTTTTAGGATTATACCAACCTTCGTCCATAACAATATATTCAAGTTTGTTTTCGGCAGCGAAGTCGATATAATGTTTATATGTTGTCATATTAATACCGGATTCGAAATCAACACCTTTCAAATTCCAGTCGTTCCACCATTCCCAAGCCACTTTGCCCGGTTTTACCCATGAATAATCACCGATTCTGTTTGGAGAAGCCAAAGCATATACCAGATTGTTTACCGGCATTTCTCTGTCATCTTCAGTTATAGCCAATATTCTCCAAGGATAATCACGAGTTCCTTCGGTACGTGCAATATAATCTTCAGTTTCCGTAACCATCATCTGGCAACGAGTTGGATGAATCTTTGTTGCTTTCGGATATTTTGCAAATGTACCTTTAAGTGTTGTGTTGTTTTGTGGAACAACAAACATACCTGGATAAGCTTCCAAATCCGATTCCATCAGCGTAACTTTTACGCTTCCGCAATCAACAGTTGCCGGAAGGAAAGCCCACTGTTTGCGTGCTTTTGAAAGTTTCTCAACAGAATAGATATTCTGGAAAGCCATAGCCTCAGGCTTCTTTTCATTTGTTGTATAAGGCAGATAAGAAGTATAATCGCCGGCAAAATTGAATTCCGCAGTTTCGTCTTTGATGATCAGTTCATCTTTTTCTGCAGTTTTCAGACGATAAGCAACACCGTCGTCGTATGCTCTGAATTCAACACTCCATTTACTCTTGAATTTTAGTTCCATCACGTTTGCAGTTTCCTGGAACGAAGGGAAGCGATAGAAAGGAGAAACAACTTCCTGGTCGATTTTGCTTTCTTTCTTTGATGCTTTTTCAGCAGAAAATACATCTTCATTTCCGGTAAGGCCTATTTTGCTGTCTTTCATAATCAGCTCGTCCTTGTGGAAAATAGAATAAGAGAGTTCTTTTTCTCCGGTTGTGATTTCAACCTTAATGTCTTTGTCGGGCGATAACAATGTGTAAATCTTAGAGGCTGCCCAAGCCGGTAAGTTGCAGCACAACAGGAGAAGTGCGCATACTTTTGCTGAGTTTTTCATATATATATTATTTTAAAGTTGCTTTTCGATAGTAAAGATATGGAAATATTTTAAATATTGGCTATAGTTTTGCGAGTTGAATAATTTTTGGCAGCAGACTTTATTAAGGGTTATAAGAGTTAAAATCAACATTTTATAGTGTGTGAATATTGTTGGAATTTAGGTTCGGATCCGCGGTGAAATATATCTATATATATATGCGCATACATCTATATATATTCTGAATTACTTCTATATATATTTGGAAGTGCTTCCGTATATGTTTTTGTCTCAATTTTTGATATTTTCTCAGATAGATTTATTATCCGGCTCTATATACAGGAAGTTTCCGGAAAGAAGTTTCACAATTCCGCTATCTCTTTAATAAACAGCGAAATACTGTGACTTAATAACAGTATTTAACAAACGGGACAATCAGACTAAATTTTTGATTTTACGATAAAGAATTTATGTGGAGAAGTGATGAAAAATCAAAGAGTAAAAGCAAAGGTGTTAAATAATATTTTCAAGTTTTGCAAGCTTAACTTCCAGATAACAAGTTGACAAGAAGACAAGTTAACAAGATTTTTGGATAATAATTCGTGAAATTACAGGTGCTCTGACCTTGTCAACTCGTATCTGAAGCCTTTTAAACTTTTAAGTTGAGTAACTTGCGAAACTTAAATAATATTTAATGTTCACCAGATTCCTTTGGTAATCAGATATATAAAAGAATTGTGAAACATGCGCTCGGAAACTTCCCATGTTTTGAAAAAAAGCTGCCTATGTTTCCGGAAAAAGGTCGGCAGCTTTTCTTGGGAACTTCCCATGTATTTTACCAGGAGCTAATCGAGATTCCTTTCAGCTCCGCTCTCAAAGCCTTTGCCTTATTATCTGTCACCTTATCCATCAGTGCCCAAAATCTGTCACTGTGATTCATTTCTATAGTATGGCAAAGTTCGTGCAGGATTACGTAGTCGATAAGATGCCAGGGCAATCTCATAAGAAAAAGCGAGAGATTGATGTTTTTGCTTGTCGAACAACTTCCCCAGCGGGATTTGCTGCTGTTGATTTTTATCTGTTTGAACGAAAAACCGAACTTACGTGCCAAAGCTAATGCCCGTTGTGGAAGTAGTCGCTTCGCTTCGTGGCGCATGGCAGATATAAGCATATTGTTCAGTATTTCCTGAATTTCATTTCTGTTGAAATCAGTGAAATTAGGACATGCTATGTTTAGAATCCCGTTTTTAAGAGACATATAAAAGTTTTCTCTTTCGCGCCGGTATATATTTACCTGAAAAGAGGCAGTTTTGATAACAGAGTTTTCGTTTATGACAGAATGTTTGGGCTGACTGTCCAGAATAGATTTGATTTTTCCTTTGTTTTTCAGGATGATGGAAATCAGATATTCCAGACTCCCGTATTCCGGCATAACCGCATAAACCTCACCGTTTTTGATTTTTACGGAGTAACTTTTTGCTCTTGGATTGAGCCTTATGATAACCCGTCCCAGTTCTTTATCGTCAAAATAATTTTCCATAATTGTGGCAAAGATAGTTAATGTGTTAAAGGTGACAAGGCTTCAGAGACAAGTTGACAAGGTTAAAACAACTGAAACTTTACAATTTATCATCTAAAAACCTTGTTAACTTGTCTCCTTGTTAACTTGTTATCTGTAAGTTGAGCTTGCGAAACTTGAGTCATTCATTTGATTAATATAATGATAATTTGTATCTTTGCACGGTTAAAATAGGTATTTGTAAAAGATAATCAAAGCGTTATTTTTAAATTAAATAATATAGAGATATGGCTAAAAAAGCACTATTAATGATTTTGGATGGTTGGGGCTTTGGAGACAAAGGCAAAGATGATGTTATTTTCAACACTCCAACTCCGTATTGGGATTCTTTGTTGGCAAATTATCCTTACTCTCAGTTGCAGGCAAGTGGTGAGAATGTAGGTTTGCCAGATGGTCAGATGGGTAACTCTGAAGTTGGTCACTTGAATATCGGTGCCGGCCGAATTGTTTATCAGGACTTGGTTAAGATTAACCGTGCTTGTGCCGACAACAGCATTATGCAGAACAAGGAAATAGTTTCTGCATTCTCTTATGCTAAGGAAAATGGAAAGAATATCCACTTCATGGGTCTTACTTCAAACGGTGGTGTTCACTCTTCATTGGATCATTTGTTCAAATTGTGCGATATCGCTAAAGAATACGGTTTGGAAAACACTTTCATCCACTGTTTCATGGATGGTCGTGACACAGACCCTAAGAGCGGTAAAGGCTTTATCGAAGAACTTTCTGCTCACTGCGAAAAATCAGCAGGTAAAATCGCTTCAATCGTAGGTCGTTTCTACGCAATGGACCGCGACAAACGTTGGGAACGTGTAAAAGAAGCATATGATTTGTTGGTTAACGGTGTAGGTAAAAAAGCTAATTGCATGGTTCAGGCTATGCAGGAATCTTATGACGAAGGTGTAACTGACGAGTTCATCAAACCTATCGTTAATGCTAACGTTGACGGAACAATCAAGGAAGGCGACGTAGTTATCTTCTTCAACTACCGTAACGACCGTGCTAAGGAATTGACAATCGTTCTTACTCAGCAGGATATGCCGGAAAACGGAATGAAGACTATCCCAGGTTTGCAGTATTACTGCATGACTCCGTATGATGCTTCATTCAAGGGCGTTCACATCTTGTTCGACAAGGAAAATGTTCAGAATACTTTGGGCGAATATCTTGCTAACAATGGCAAGACTCAGTTGCACATTGCTGAAACTGAAAAATATGCCCACGTTACATTCTTCTTCAACGGTGGTCGTGAAACTCCGTATGAAAACGAAGAACGTATCCTTGTTCCTTCTCCAAAAGTTGCTACATACGACTTGAAGCCTGAAATGAGTGCATACGAAGTTAAAGACAAATTGGTTGAAGCTATCAACACTCAGAAATATGACTTCATCGTTGTTAACTACGCTAACGGTGATATGGTTGGTCACACTGGTATCTATGAAGCAATCGAAAAGGCTGTTGTTGCTATCGACAATTGCGTGAAAGATACAGTTGAAGCTGCTAAAGCAAATGATTATGAAGTAATCATCATCGCTGACCACGGTAACGCTGACCATGCATTGAACGAAGACGGCACTCCAAACACAGCTCACTCTTTGAATCCTGTTCCATTTGTTTATGTAACAGAAAACAAAGCTGCTAAAGTTGAGAACGGTGTTCTTGCTGACGTTGCTCCTTCTATCCTTCATATCATGGGTATGGAACAGCCGGCTGAGATGACTGGAAAATGCTTGATTAAATAATAAGTAAATTGAAAATTGAAAGTTGAAAATTGAAAATTTGAGACTGGATATTTTTTGATAAGACAAAATGCAGGATAGAAATAATATTATCCGCACAAAATCATATGCGTTTGCTATTCGTATAGTAAACGCATATAAATTTTTGCTGACAACGCATAAAGAGTATGTTTTGTCAAAACAACTATTGCGTTCTGGAACAGCTATAGGTGCATTGGTGTCTGAATCAACACATGCACAAAGTTCGGCTGATTTTCTAAACAAAATTAATGTAGCATTGAAGGAAGCAAATGAAACTTTATATTGGTTGTCTTTGTTGAAAGATACAGGATACTTATCGGAAGAAGAATATTTGTCGATTAATAATGATGCAAAGGAACTTGTTGCATTATTGGTATCTATTGTTAAGTCGATGAAAAGTAAACTCTACAGATAGACAATTCCCTCTGCTTTTTTGAAGTGCTTTTAATTTTCAATTTTCAATTTTCAACTTTCAATTTAAAAACAATGATACAGATAGACGACACATTAGTAAGCCTCGATGTAATCGAGCGTTTTTTCCTTTGCGATTTGGCACACTGTAAGGGCGAATGCTGTGTTGAAGGAGATTCCGGAGCACCGCTCGAAATGTCGGAAATAGCAGAACTGGAAAAGGTTTTGCCTGAAGTATGGAACGATCTTTCTCCGAAAGCTCAGGCTATAATAAAGAAACAGGGCGTAGCTTATAAGGATGAGGATGGTGACATGGTGACATCAATCGTGGATGGAAAAGATTGCGTGTTCACTTGCTATGATTCTGACGGAACATGTAAATGTGCGATTGAAAAAGCATATCGTGAAGGACGTGTCAATTTCTACAAACCTGTTTCGTGTCATCTATATCCTATAAGAATAACCAAATATGATACATTCGAAGCTGTTAATGTCCACAGATGGGATGTTTGTAAGGCAGCTGAGATTCTGGGTTTGCGCGAAAAGGTGCGTGTTTACAAATTCCTTAAGGAACCTTTGATTCGCCGTTTCGGTAAAGAGTGGTATGATGCACTTGAAGAATGTGCTGAAGAATGGCTTAAACAAAAGGATAAATAAAACATTTTAAGTATAAAATAAGTTTGCTGAACAAAAAATTAACCTGAATCGAATACGTTTGAAAAGTTTCTGCCTTTTCTACATTTTCTTATAAATAGTAATGGAATGATGTGATACAAGACTTTGGCGACTTTGCCGTATGTTCTGAAGTCTTGAATCACATCATTTTTTTGCATTGATGAAAAAAATTTTCCCTCCTAATTTCTGTCTTTTTGTTATTTAATGTATCGCATAAATTAAATATGTGTGTATAATACAATACCAAAATATTGTAAAACTGTTAATATAATGTATTAAAGTGTAAGAAATAGTTTAATAAGTCTTGCATCTTGTAAATGTTAAAAATACATTTATATGTTGTAATAAATAAATTATTTATAATTTTACTGCAGATTTAATTTCGATTTTCAACTATATAATGCTTTAGGCTGAATAATAATAAAAGTCTCTAACAAGCTTTTTTTATGTATCGTTGTAAATAGATGTGAATACTTGTGATGTTTTTAAACTAAAAAATGGGTAAAAATGAGGAAAGGTAATTTTATTTCATTGGTCTCATGTTCCCTATTAATTGGAACAATGGCTGTGACAGCTCAGACAAAAACGATAACAGGAACAGTCGTTTCATCGGAAGACAATATGCCTGTTATAGGTGCATCTGTTGTTGTTAAAGGAACTACAGTTGGAACAGTAACAAATTTGGATGGTAACTTCACACTTGATGTTCCGGATAATGCAAAGACTATTGAAATATCTTATGTGGGTATGCAGAGTCAGGTATTGACTATAAAACCACATATGGAGATTAGGTTAGTTACAGATTCTCAGAATCTGGATGAAGTTGTTGTTACAGCAATGGGTTTAACCCGTGAAAAGAAGTCATTGGCATATGCAGTTCAGGAAGTAGGCTCTGAAGATTTGACAAAGGCAGGACA
Source organism: uncultured Parabacteroides sp. (assembly GCA_949295065.1). Taxonomy (GTDB): domain Bacteria; phylum Bacteroidota; class Bacteroidia; order Bacteroidales; family Tannerellaceae; genus Parabacteroides. The sequence continues at coordinate 278,467 of CASFJQ010000001.1, forward strand.
GTTGAATGTAACCAGTGCTTTGTCAGGAAAGGTAGCCGGAGTCCAGATTAACCAGTTTGGTGGTAGCGTAGGTGCTTCTTCTCGTATATCTATCCGTGGTAACTCTTCTTTGCAGAGCGACCAGCAGCCGTTGATTGTTGTTGACGGTGTGCCAATTTCAAATGATACACAGCGTACAGGTGATAACACATATAACGGTGTTGACTATGGTTCTGGTTTGAATGATATCAACCCTGAAGATATCGAATCAATGACAGTGCTGAAAGGTGGTTCAGCTGCATTGTATGGTATGCGTGCCGGTAATGGTGTTATCTTGATTACAACAAAATCAGGAAAGAAAAACAATGGTATCCGTGTTTCATATGACGGAAACATAACAATCGACCGCATAGCAAATCTTCCTAAATTGCAGAACTCTTACGGTCAGGGTAACAACGGTGATGAATATCACTGGCAGCTCAATGCTCCTAATTTGTCTTATCAGGAATATGCTCAGCAGTATGGTTTCAACTGGGTTGACGGTTCAAATGGTATCAATGACTTCTATGATGAATCTTGGGGTCCACGTTTGGATGCAGGTTTGAACCTTGTTCAGTTCGACAGTAATGGAGAGGCTGTTCCTTGGGTTTCAAATCCTAACAATGTGAAGGATTTCTTCCAGACAGGTGTTTCTCAGAACCATACAATTTCTGTTTCTGCAAATTCCGAGAAAGCTAATACCCGTGCTTCTTTGTCTTACAGAGACCAGGTTGGTACTGTGCCTAATACAGACCAGAAGAGATATTCTGCTTCATTGAATACAAGCATCACGCTTAACAAATATATTAAATATGACTTGAGTACAAGTTATACACGTACTCAGAGTGATAACCTTGTTGGACAGGGATATGGTGGTAACAACCCTATCAACTCATTGTTCGCTTGGTCCGGTCGTCAGATTAATATGCAGAGCCTGAAAGACAATTGGGATCAGAAAGATGCAACTGGTAGTTATACATTTTATAACTGGAATACGAACTATCATATGAACCCGTATTTCACAGTTTGCGAAAATACTAACAGTTACCAGCGTGACCGTGTGTTCGGTAAGACATCACTCTATTATCAGCCGTTTGAATTTTTGAAATTCGAAGGACGTGCAGGTTTGGATTACTATAATTCAACAGCATTTGAACGTCACTATATTGACCGTTCAGATTATCCGGAAGGTGGTTTCTTGCAGACTAATAATAAGAATACTGAATTAAACTTGGACTTCATTGCAAGTTTCAACAAAACATTCGGAGACTTCAACATTACAGCTATGGCTGGTGCTAACTATCGTGATGTAAGTTGGGAGATGACAGAATTTGGCGCTAATGCGTTGACAGTGCTGGGTGTTTATACAATAGCTAATAAGAAAGGAGATGCTGTTACAACGATGGATCACAGCCATATCCGTTCTAACTCAGTATATGCAAATGCTTCGGTAGGTTGGAAGAACCAGTTGTATTTGGATGTAAGTGCACGTAATGACTGGAGTTCTACTATTCATGACGCATTCTTCTATCCTTCTGCAAGTTTGAGCTGGATTGCAACAGAAACATTGCCATGGCTGAAAGGTGACGGTTCTGTCCTTTCTTTCTTGAAATTGCGTGGAGGTTGGGCAGAAATCGGTAATGCAACTACTGCATATCGTAATAGAGCTTATTATTATTTTAATACAGATGGCTCTTTTAATGGTGTCTCAGAAATATATAAGAGTTTGACATATCCTAATGAGAATCTTCGTCCTGAAAGTATCAAGACTTGGGAAATTGGAGGTGAATTTGGATTCTTGCATAACCGCTTGCGTTTGGATGTGGCTTATTATCACAAGACTACAACAGACCAGATCTTGAATGTATCAACACCATATTCTACAGGATATTCAGCAATGCTTATCAATGCCGGTGAAATCCAGAACAAGGGTGTTGAAATCCAGTTGAGTGGTGATATCCTTCAGAATAAGAATGGTTTGAACTGGACAAGTACATTCAACTTCTCAAAGGATAACAGTAAGGTTATTGAACTTTATCCAGAAATGGACTTGACAACTTACCAGATTGGTTGGACTTGGGGTATTGCAACTCAGGCAATCGAAGGTGAAAAGTGGGGTACTTTGGTTGGTACTGGTTTCAACCGTGTTTCTCAGGCCGATGTTGATGCAGGAACTGCAACTGCCGACCAGATTGGTTCAATCAAGGTTAATTCAAATGGTTTGGCTCAGACAGCAAGTGCGGTTAAATTCGGTAATGTAACTCCGGACTTCCTTTTGAACTGGCGAAATGATTTCTCAATCAAGAACTTAAGCTTCGGATTCTTGCTTGATATGCGTGTCGGTGGTGACATCTGGTCTCAGACAATGGCACATAGTTACACTGCCGGTACTTCAGTTGTTACTGCAGAAAATGGTATTCGTGAACGTGAAATCGTTGCAGGTGTTGACGTAATGCAGGATGAAAAGTTCGTAATGCAGGATGCTAATGGTAATTGGGTAACTAATACAATAAAGACAAATGCATACAGCTGGTTCAAGAATGATGTTTCTGAATACTATACATTTGACGGTTCATACCTGAAATTGCGTGAGGCTTATATCTCATACACTTTCCCTAAAGCTTGGATGGCTAAGACTCGCTACATCAGCAATGCTACAGTGTCATTGATTGGTAACAACCTTGCTTTACTTTGGGTGCATAAGTCAAACAAGATGAGACTTGACCCTGAAACTGGTGGTGTATCCAGCGATAGCCGTGGTGTAGGTTTCGAGCATTCAGCTGTTCCTTCATCTCGTAGTTTCGGTTTGAAAGTGAATCTTACATTTTAATTAATCTAAATGCAGAAAAATAGTATGAAAAATATATTGAAATTATCAACAGTTACGTCTCTTGCTGTTACATTATTGTTGGGTAGTTGTACTAACAGTTTTGAGGAAGTGAACACGGATCCGGATGCTTTGGAAACAGGCTCACCTACAAATATGCTAGGTTATGTCCTCAGAGCGACTGCTTCTGTTCAAGGTGGTTTTGATGCTACTGAAGCATGGGCCGGATATATTTCTAAAATACAGTATATGGACAATTATTCTTATTTGCCAACAAACAACACTTACGGTAATAAGTTTTCTAATTGTTACCGAATGAATGTTCAGTTGGATGATGTTTTGTCTCTTACTGATGAAAATGCTGATTCTTTTAAAAACATTCGTTGGGCTGCCCGTATTTTTAAAGAATATTTGTGGCTTTTGAATACAGACCAGTTTGGCGATATGCCTTTCTCTGAAGCCAACAAAATCGAGGATGGCGTAATGAAGGCTAAATACGATTCTCAGGAAGTCATCTATCCTGCTATTTTGGAAAACTTGAAAACAATAGCAGATGAGATGTCGGAAGGAGAAGGAACAGACAATATTGGTGACGGTGACTTCCTCTTCGGCGGTGATGTACAGTTGTGGCGTAAATTCTGTAATTCTCTTCGTATGCGTGCTGCTATGCGAATTGTGAATGTTGCTCCTGATTTGTCAAAGAGCACAATCGAGGAAATTTGCCAGAATCCAAGTAAGTATCCGCTTTTGGAAACAAGCGACGAAAATGCTTATTTCTACTGGCAGGGAACTGACCCATATTTCGAACCGTATTATAATGACTTCCGTACACGTGACGATTATGGTATGAGCAATATCTTCGTTAATCATTTGAAGAGCACAAATGACCCGCGTATTTCAGCAGTTATGCAGCCGGCAGAAACCGACAATGAATATCGCGGATACGAAAACGGAGCTTTGTCTGCACCTTCAAATATCAAGACTATTTCTCGTATGGGAGTTATATATCGTGAAACTCCGGATGGCTTTACTCCATTATTGAAATCTTGCGAAAATTATTTCATAAAGGCTGAAGCAGCTTTGTTAGGATGGAATGTCGGAACAACTGCTGAGGAAGCATACGAACAGGCAGTAAGAATTTCAATGGAGGATAATGGCATTGCAGAGGCTGACGCTGACGCATACTTGGCAGGTGCAGGAAAATGGGACGGCACATTAGAACGTATCTATATGGAAGAATGGGTTGCTTTGTTCAAGGAAAACTGCGAAGCATGGTCATTGTATCGCAGAACTGGTTACCCGAAGGAAATATTGACTTCAGGAGAATATCCTGGTAAGTTCTGTATTTTCGGAACTGCTCACAATGACGTTCCTTTCCGTATGCCTTATCCTAACAACGAATATCTGTACAACCAGGATAATATTAATGCTGCGGTTGTGGATATCGTAGATAATACTTGGGGAAAACAAATGTGGTGGGATACACGTACGGGAGTATATTGATCCTGCATTTATTATTAAACATACAACTTAGATAAAAGAAAAGGTCATCCGGCGGGATGACCTTTTTTTGTTGACTTGTCTCTGAAGCCTTGTCAACTTTCTCTTATTTCAATTTTATTTCAACAAAGCCAATGCTTCCTTGATTCTGCGCATAGCTTCGATGATATTCTCATCAGAAGTAGCATAGCTCATTCTGATGCATTCAGGAGCACCGAAAGCACCACCGCCAACACAAGCAACATGGCCAACTTCCAACAGATACATTGCCAAGTCAGCAGCAGATTCAATCTTACGATCGCCATTTGATTTGCCGAAATATGAACTACATTTAGGGAACAAATAGAATGCGCCCTGAGGAACATTAACCTCGAAGCCTGGGATTTCCTTGGCAAGCTTCACGATAAGGTCGCGACGGCGTTCGAATGCTTTACGCATTTCTTCAACAGGTTCCTGAGTTCCGGTGTAAGCGGCTTCAGCAGCTTTCTGAGAAACAGAGCAAGGACCAGAAGTATATTGACCCTGAAGTTTGTTCACACCTTTAACAATCCATTCCGGACCGGCAATGAAACCAATTCTCCATCCAGTCATTGCATAAGCTTTTGAAACACCGTTTACGATAACAACACGGTCGCGGATTTCCTCAAACTGGGCGATACTTTCATGTTTGCCGATATAATTTATGTGTTCATAAATCTCGTCGGCGATTACATAAACCTGCGGATATTTTGCAAGCACTTTTGCCAATCCTTCCAGTTCTTCTTTGCTGTAAACAGAACCTGTCGGGTTTGAAGGTGAGCAAAGAATCAGAAGTTTTGTTTTCGGAGTAATTGCAGCTTCCAGCTGTGCAGGAGTGATTTTGAAGTCCTGCTCAATACCGGCAGTTACAGTAACAGGCGTTCCTTCCGCCATTTTTACCATTTCAGGATAACTTACCCAATATGGAGCCGGGATAATTACTTCGTCTCCGCAATCAACCAATGCCATGATTGTGTTGCAAACTGACTGTTTTGCTCCGTTAGCGCATGAAATCTGGGCTGCAGTAAATTCCAGTCCGTTTTCATTTTTCAGTTTGTTTACGATGGCATTGCGCAATTCAGGATATCCTGCTACTGGAGAATATCTTGAATAGTTGTTATCTACTGCCTTTTTAGCAGCTTCTTTGATATGTTCCGGTGTGTTGAAGTCCGGTTCACCAACACTCATGTTGATAATATCAATACCTTGTGCTTTCAATTCAGCACTTTTCTGCGACATTGCCAATGTTTCAGACGGTGACAATCTGTTCAATCTTTCAGATAATTTCGCCATTGTTCCAAGAATTTTTAAGGTTATTATTTTAAAGTATCGCAAGCGGAGATTTATATTAGTTGACGAGGTTTCAGATACAAGTTAACAAGGTTTTTGGCTGCCTTGTTAACTTGTATCCTCGTCATCTTTGCAAATCGAGCTTGCGAGACTTACTTTTATTTCAAATTATGAAGAGTATGTCCCATTCTGTCCTTCTTGGTTCTCAGATAAAATTCGTTGAACTTGTTAGGAGTAACTTCGATAGGAATATTTTCTGCAACAGACAATCCGTATGCTTCCAGACCAACGCGCTTCACTGGATTGTTTGTCAACAGACGCATTTTTGTAATACCAAGATGTTGCAGGATTTGAGCGCCGACTCCATAGTCGCGTTCGTCAGCCTGGTGGCCAAGGCAAATATTTGCCTCGATTGTGTCCATGCCATTTTCCTGGAGTTTGTAAGCCTTCATCTTTTCCATAAGTCCGATGCCACGTCCTTCCTGGTTCAGATAAATCACAGCTCCACGTCCTTCCTTCTCGATGAGTCGCAATGCTTTGTGAAGCTGCTCACCGCAGTCGCAGCGCATTGAACCGAAAATATCTCCGGTTGCACATGATGAGTGAACTCTCACCAATACAGGTTCGTCACCTTTCACGTCGCCTTTGATTATTGCTATATGTTCAAGTCCGTTACTTTTCTGACGGAAAGGAATCAGACGGAAATGACCGTATTCAGTCGGCATATCTACTTCCTCGCCCTGCTCAACGATAGATTCCTGTTTCAGACGGTATGCTATGAGGTCGGCTATTGAAATAAGTTTCAAATCATATTTGTCAGCCATCTCTCTCAATTCAGGCAATCTTGCCATAGTTCCGTCATCGTTCATTATTTCCATAAGAGCAGCTGCAGGATATAATCCGGCAAGTCGTGCCATATCTACGCTCGCTTCTGTATGTCCGGCTCTGCGAAGCACTCCTTTGTCTTGGGCATAAAGCGGATTGATATGTCCCGGACGGCCGAATGTCTCAGGCTTAGAATTCGGATCTGCCAAAGCACGGATTGTTGCGGCACGGTCAGTTGCGGAAACACCGGTCGAACAGCCTTCCAGCTTGTCGATTGTAACCGTAAACGGTGTACCAAGCACAGATGTGTTGTTGCTGACCTGATGTGGCAAATCCAACTCTTTACAGCGGGACATTGTAATCGGAGCGCACAGCACTCCTCTGGCATGTTTCAGCATGAAATTGATTTTCTCCGGAGTAACTTTCTCAGCAGCGATAATAAGGTCGCCTTCATTTTCGCGATCTTCGTCGTCGACCACTATGACGAATTTGCCCTCGCGGAAATCTTCAATTGCTTCTTCGATCGAATCTAATTTAATTTTGCTCATATTATTTCTGTTTTTTGAGTTTCTTGTTTACAACTTGTCTGCCAGCTCGAAACATTAAAGTCCAACTTGCAAAACTTCAGTTGATAATTCCCAGCATCTCATCACTCGTCTTCTTAATCATTTTGATATCGCTAAGCAATAGCTTTCTCTGATAAACTGCAAGAAGATATACAGGAATTCCGACAGGCAAGATAATACCTATTATTATACCTGTTTTACCTTTGAGACGCAGATTCATACTGTTGTATCCTCCGATGACAGGATAATCCATCAGCTTGTTCAAGACAAGATTCTGGTCGGAGTTCGAAAGCTCTTCAACCAGATATTCCATTTCGTTGGCAAGTTTTTCTGCCTCGATGTCCTTTCCTCCGCTCTTCCAGAAATGAATATAGTTTATCCATCTCTTATGGTTGTTAATATATTTCTGGCAGTCTGACGAAAGCTGCTGGATTCTTGGCTTCAGACTTGCATAGTCCGGCGTATAAATGACAACTTCCTTCTTTTCGATTTTTCGTCCCTGACGTTTGCCGACAATATTTTTCAGCGCATTGATATAAGTATCGGCATTCAGGATAACTGAATCTTTTGCCGCCTTATATGTAAGGAAAATTCCCAGCGGAGTCAGAACTGCCGAGCTCAGCCACATTCCTTGCCAAACTTCCCACACTCCGTCTCTTGCCATTTTTATACCGATATTGTCAACGATATAATAGAAAATGAACAGGATTACGGACAGCACGACCGGCATTCCCAATCCTCCTTTTCGGATAATGGCGCCAAGCGGAGCGCCGATGAAGAAGAAAATCATGCAGGCAAATGACAGTGTGAATTTCTTGTGCCATTCCGACAAATGCTTGCGCACCTTGTATGCCTCGTCGCCAACGGTCGCAGCTTTGAAGAAATTGTCTGTCCTTATGTTTTCAGCCCTGTTTCTTGCCCTTTTCAACATATTCACTTTTTCGCTCGGTCTGCTTTCGTTATACAGGCTGTCGAAATTCAATACAATATTTCCTGAACTAACTTTATAATCCTCGAATATGTTTTCCTTTTCCTTTTCCTTATCTCCGTCATCAACCTTTTTCTTGGCAGTCTCCGGGGCCTTGTTGTATGACTGTTTGTACGACAGTTTGTAAATATGCGCAGCCTGCTCATTCTTTATGCTGTCCAGCTTTACAGTCATCGAGTCTATCGAAGTCTGCAAATCATGCAGATTCTTTCCCATATACTGGTTTTGCATAAGCGATTCGTCCGTGCGGTTGAAATTGGCGTCAAATTCAATCAGGATATCTTTCGTCTTGAATGTCTCGCGTCTGTACGGAACAGCCTTTTGCACCGAGCTGGTCTTGCTCTGGCTCTTCAGATTCTCGAAAGATTCACCGTTGAAAAGCGAAAGAACAAGAAACATCTTGTCTGCCGAAGTCTTCAGACGGCCTGAATCGGCAACAATCACCCTCGCATTGTTGAATCCCTGCGAATAGTCGTATATCATCATATCCTTGAGCAGGCCGGTTTTCGGCACCTTTTCTTTTACATACACATTGAACCCCGTAATCTCTTTATAGAAAGTACCTTCCGGAATTTCCAGCTCCGGCGATTTCTGTCGCATCGAAAACAGCAGAGTATATAGCTTGACCTGCACGACCGGCATCACATAGTTCTGGAAAAAGAAAGCACCCACACTCACAAAAGCCAAAGTTATAATCAGCGGGCGCATGATGTGTATGAGCGATATGCCTGCCGATTTCATCGCAAGCAGCTCAAGCCTTTCACCCAAATTCCCGAAAGTCATGAGTGATGCAAGTAGGATTGCAAGAGGCAAAGCCATCGGTACAAGAAACAATGCCGCATAGAAAAACATCTCGGCCAATACAAGGATGCCAAAACCTTTTCCCACCATATCATCAATGTATCTCCACAGAAACTGCATCAATACGATGAACAGACATATACCGAATGTCATCATAAACAAAGGCAGGAATGTCTGCAGCATGAATGTATAAAGTCGTTTTATTCTCAACATTTCAAATTATGAAGCTTTTGTTATGTTGTTACGGGCAGAATATAAAAGACTGGATATGTTCGGATAAAACATACATGAATTTTAAAAAACCCGTATAAATTGCCGTTATAAGTTTAGCAGACAAAAATACGGTAAAAAACGCGAATAATCTTTCAAATTCCCAATTTTCTTTTCAAAGTGGCAATTTGTGAATCCCATAAATCAATATAATATTCTTTTTCGGAAGGAGGAGCGAAATCTGTTATCTCAAGGGTTGTGATTCCGGTGAGTTCTGTTTGGTATATTGCGAATTCAAAGAAGGAGTTTGAGTCTTTGTCGTTGTCCCATTGGAATTTTATATTGCGTTCAGGGTTTATTTCAATGACAGAAGCCATTTGTTCTTCTTTCTTCCATGAGAATGAATATCTGTTGTTGGGAGATATCGTAACCTTTTCGGCAAACCACGATGAAAGCCCGTTCCCGGTCGTTAAATGATTCCAGAGTCTGTGTCTCGAAACTCGGTTCATTGTATATTCAATATGAAACTCCTCTTTTTTCATAAGAACTATAATTCAAAAGTTAACAGAACGTATTTGTTTTCAAAATATTACTGCTTGCAATATATGAAAATGTTTTTGAATTGCAAATTTTTCATTTTATAAAATAATCTTTATATGAAAATTTGTCTGCCATGCGATTGCTTTGATTTCACATGAAAATGTCTGATTCTTTTCCCTTTCGGTATATCCTTTTTATCGGCTCACCTAGGTGGTTCGTTCAATCCACCTAGGTGAGCCAATCAATCCACCTAGGTGGTCCGATTGAACCACCTAGGTGAGTCAAAAAAACTAATTAGAATTTCCTTGTTTGTTTACAGCTATAGAAAATGCAAATGCAGCAGGAAAATATGCTATTAAACATGCTTCAGTTTATGTTGTTAAAGAAAATCCAGCTAACACGTTTAAATGGAATTCTATTACTGGTGATGTTTACCTAGGTTATGGCGGTAGCTTGGATGATTTGAAATTGACTTCTTCAGATAAGATTGCTTGGGGTAAATTTAGCTTGGGTACAGCTGTAGATGTTAAGACTTTGGTTACTGGAAAATATGTAGTTAACATCTTGGTTTCTGCAAACAAGGAAACTTCAGAAATGAGAAGTGTTATCTATTCAAAACAAGCTGCAGCTTCTGCTGGTAAAGCAACTCCGGTAATTTCAGGTTCAACAGAAAGTACAGATTTCTACAAAGATGCTGTTCACGCTCAGTGGGTTGTTAGTGCAAATGCTGATAATACAGTAACATTCATCAACCGTGAAACAAATGCCAAGATAGAAAATGTAACATTGTTCAAGACTCCTAAGGCTAATGTTTACACAACAAGTTCAGTTGCACTAACAGATGATAAAACTTCTCCTACATCTATTAATTTGAATAGTGTATTCGTAGAACTTCGCAAAGTTGACAACACAACTCAGTGGGATGGTTTCTTGAAGTTGGATGAAGAAGGTTTGAACACAGAATATACTTTGAGTGTCGACAATAGCACAACATTTGAAGAAATTGAAGCTAACTTGATTGCAGATGATGATACTTCTACTATAATTATGACAAATGATGTAACAGTTCCAGCTTTGACATTCAAATTGGCTCAGTCAAAATCAGAAGTTGGTTTGAACGAAACGAAATTGGATACTTTAATGGTTAATCCTATCGTATTTAAATATTATAAAGATGGTGAATTGACTGAAGTTAAAGATACTTTGAAGGCTATCAAGTATAATTTCGTTTCATTGGTAAATACTGGTAAGAAAGTAGTTAAGGCTGATTTCGGTTTGGCTGATAACACTGGTACTTCTGGTAAATTTGTATTCCGTAAGAATGGTGACAGATATCAGATTGCAAATAACAAAGGTTATGAAGATTATACTTTTGTTCAGTATGATAAGACAAACAAAATATTTGAATTGACATCAACAACAGGAGATGATTCTGGTATTACAGATGCTGCATCATTCAGCCTGAACCCAGTAGCCGTAGCTCCAAGCTATGATGTTCCAGAATCACATATCGCATTGCAGATTAATGGTGCTTATCTTGGTGCAAAAGCAGATGGTAACGCTATCATGACTAACGATACATTAATGTTGAAGTCAACAGTTGCTGACGCTGCATTCTCATTCTACGCATTCAGCGCAGATAAGGAAGAAGCTAAGACTCCTTCTTACTATTTGTCTTCAAATGGTATGATGATGTATAGCCCTGCTAACGAAATTGCAGCTATCAACAAGGAAATCTCTGAACTTAGCCCAGTATTTGATGCAGAAGAAATTGCAGAATTGGAAGCTAAGAGAGATGCTTATATGGTAAACGGCGAAAATTTGGTTAAATTCCAGAGAGCTAAATATGAAGCAGCTGACAAAGTTGCTTTGGCTGATACAACTTATACTAAAGACGATGATTTGAAACCGTTCAAATTCAATGTTCTTGATGTTGATGGTCAGGCTGTATTGAAGAATGCTGCAAGCGGTTATGTTAAAGCAATCAACGATGTAGTAGTATTTACTTCAAGTATTGATAACGCAGCTAAATTCGATGTAGTTGCTGCTGAAGCTCCAACATCTAACGAATCAGTATCAGCTTCTGAAGTTAAAGTAATCGCTAACAACGGTTCAATCA
>CASFJQ010000002.1 GCA_949295065.1 uncultured Parabacteroides sp.
CAGAAGGCTGATTGTGCGGGTGCTGGAAGGCGACCTCTGGCCGCGCTATGCCTTTACCAACAACGACCCGAAGACGGCCACCATTAGCGTGCCTGTCACGCAGAGTGGACAGACTATCGAAATCTATGGTGGTTACTATCGCGACAACATTAATAATACCGTGGAACGCGACCCGCTGAACCACCGTTCCATTATCAACGGTAATATGGAGGGTAGGGACATCACACAAGGACTGTACCACTGCATCACGGTGCAGCAGGGGGCCAAGCTGGTGCTCGACGGCTTCCACGTCATCAACGGTTATGCCGCGGGTGAGGCAAGTCGCCAGTATGGTGCCGGTTTGTTGGCGCATGCCGATTCGGAAGTGACCGTTCGCAATTGCATCTTCGAGAACAATACGGCTGAGGAGAGCGCCGCCATCGATGCCCGCGACGCCACGCTGACCCTGCAAAACTGCGTGGTGAACAACAATACCAATACGGATGACAGCAAGGCGGTGATTAACGCGCAGAATCTGACGATGGAGCATGTTACGGTGGTGAATAATATCGGGGCAGCACCAGCGGATATGGGGGCATCTTCGTTCTCAGCGGGGAATACAAGTGGAACAAATTCGCAATCATTAACTTCTACAGGTGAAGCCGGTGCAAAGAACTTTGCCAACCCAACAAACAAGGCAGGTGCTACGCTTGGTTTCGATACTTATCTGGGCGGATACTCGGTATTCAGACCCATGACGAGTTCGGTAGAGGCTGGAACTGCCATAATAAATCAAGCTCCAACATCAACATTGAGCACGGATATTACGGTTATTAATGACCGAGATCTGGGTGGAGCATCTGATTTAGGAGCGTATGAAGCTATCCTTCCAAAAGCCGGGAAAATCATTTATGTACGTTCTTATAATCAAGATGCGGTTGCAGAAGAGACAGAAGGTAATCCAAATTTTAATTTATTGAAAAATAATCCCAACAACATTATTTATGATGGTACATCTTGGGATCGTGCTATAAATGGTAATGCGGTTTGTGATTTAAATATCGAACGTGGCACTAATAATTTTTATGTGCTTGAGTATAATAATTCTTTAATTAGGGCTTCCATAGAAAGGAATGATTATGCTAATTCAGGACGCACTTATGGCCCTCAATCTAATTTTTATAGTGGATTTTGGGCAAATAACAGTAATAATACAAAGGGATATTATGAAAATACAATTACGAATAATCGAGACGAAAAATATGTAAGCGGCTTACAATATGCGGTAGAAAAGGCCAAAGAAGCAAATGAGAAGCTGTCTGCAGAGGAGGAGCCTGTTGTGGTATGGGTCGGTGCAGGTATCTATACAGACTATAAGGGTTTTGTCATTCGCGATGGTGTGAAAGTTTACGGTGGATTTCCTAAAACGGGAAATCCGGGAGAAGACGACCGTAAACCTTTGCTTTCCGGATATATTCCTAAAAATGATGATGATAACGAACTTGAAGCAGGTGATTATGAAACAATTTTACAGATTCGGAGAGAGACACCTGTAACTTGGAATGGTAATACCCCGACTACTGCTAATTTCATTAATTCAATATCTGGCACAGAACGACATTATGTGTTGTACCAACCGGATGTTTGTATGTCTACATGGGCACCGGATAATAATAATACAGGTTATCGGGGAGCCAATTCTTATCGCTATCCGGGTAGTGGTTCTGGCTATATTGATAACACCAATTATAAAGAATACAAAGGAGCTTTATGGGATGGATTTACCGTACGCCATGGTTATATTAAAAATTATGAAGCAAATAGAGATGGGGGTGCCGGAATACGCACTTTTCGCGGAGTAACCTTACAAAACATGGTTGTAGTGAATAACTACTGCCATGGAAGTCGCAGCCGTGGAGGTGGTTTGTATATGGATGGTTTGAATTCAACCATATTCAACAGTTTCCTCTTGCATAACATGGTAGATGGAGCTGAGTCATACGGGGGGGGGGCTTACATGATTGTAGGTACAGGATATAATATGGCCGTAGCTAATAATTATTCTAATATTGCAGGTGGAGGTTTATTTATTGAAAGCGCCACTTTCTATAATAATACGGTCGCTTTTAATAAGGCAAATGGATCTGTTGCTGGCGTTGGTAACGGAAGTGGTATTTTTCAATATGCAGATGGTAATGCACGTCTTTCAAAGCTTTTACTTTACAATTGCATATTTTATGGGAATGTAGGTTCTGGCAATAATACGAATTATCAGATTACTTCAAACACCACCGGTACTTTTGAAAATGCTCATAATTGCTATGTAGCAGGTTCTATATATAGGGGGTTGAATGACAAGTTTACCACTACTGATGGTAATCAGACTGGTACCAATCTTGCCAATCCATTTGAAAAAGGGACTTCAGCTCAAAGCAATAATGACTATCGTCTTTTGGCAACCAGTACCTGTGTAAATAAGGGAACCGAAGACATTGAAGGCGTAACTTTGCCTGAAACCGATATGGACTATACAGCACGTATCAAGGATTGTACGATAGATATAGGTGCTTACGAACGTAGCAATCAAGATAACGTACAGCCAGATGCTGCCGGATATTATTACGTAACCCAAAACGGAGCCGGTACAGCTTCTGGCAATTCTCCCGAAAATGCGGCTTGCGCCATGAAGTTGCAAGAAGTTTTGAATGCGGCAGGTATATATGCTCAAAATGGAAATGCTCCAACTGTAAAAATCGCAGGTTATGCTAACAGAACATTCGTCTATCATCCCAATACCCTGAGTAATCCAAACGACCCGCAAAGTTATACCTACGTTGTGCCCGAAGGCATCATCGTGGAGGGTGGTTATAAGGAAGATTTCACAGAACGTAATCCCTTTGAATATCCCACTGTCCTGAGCGCAGTGAGCGAAGCAAACACCACCACACAGACCGTTCGCGGCTATCATGCCGTGACCTTCGGCGCATGGCCGGGAACAGCCACTTTAACAAAAGAGACCATCATCGACGGTCTTTGGCTGACCGACGGCTCGGCCACCTCCATGGCCGGAGCAGGCAATCCGAATACCCGGGGCGGTGGAGCCATCGTGCCGAGCGGAGCGCATGTGCGCAACTGTGTGGTGATGAACTGCGAGGCTATTGAGGGTGGCGGACTGTATCTGTTGCCGGGCGCAACGGTGAGCGGTACGGCCATATTGCACAATTCGGCTCAATATGGTGGTGGTGTTTATGCGGACAATGCCGGTGCGAGTGGGGACAGCCTGGCGCATATCCTGTCGTGCACCATTGCCGACAATGAGGCTTCTTCCACTGGCGGAGGGCTCTATATGGAAAAGGGCGCGGTGATGAACGTCAACACTGTCGTCTTCGGCAATAGTGCCGGTTCGGACAAGAACGTAAGCGGTGTGGTCAGCCAGCAATTTGTAGACAACAAGCTGGCAACTGTGTTCAACATTTCCGGCAAGACCAGCTTCTATCCGTTCAACAACTGCTTTGTGGAGACACAGGAAATGCCGTCGGACTTCGAGAACGGGATGCTCGAAAGCGACAAGTCGCTCTATTTTGCCGACGACGACTACTATCGCCTGAAAGACTATTCTTTCCTGATTAAGCACGGTGTGAAGAATGAGTATCAACAAAGAGAAGAAGATGAAAATGGTGTTAAGGTTCAAAAAGGATTGGTAACAACCTTCAACGTAGCCACTCAGGACATGTGTGTCACCTACCACCAATGTGACGCTACCTGACGGAGAAGATATGAACGACTATCTGGGCCGCTCGTTCTATACCTCGTTCTCTACGCTGGAAGACGCGTTGGGTTATATCCGTTCGATGCGGGCGAAAAGCGAATATGCAAAGAAAGAGTTTGAAATCTTGGTGGCCGGCGGTACCTATAAACCATCTTATCTGCGAACGACTACCGCAGGAGTGACCCACGACCAACGGCTCTACTCGTTCGTGGTGCCCGAAGGGGTGAGCATTTATGGTGGATTTAGTGGAACGGAAATGATTTCTTCGGGTATAAACCTGACATCAATTCCTAGACATCACCGGCATCCTAAATGCTCGCGCTTACTCCGACTTCAACCAAAACAACATTCTGGAGCCGTGGGAACTGGCCAACCAAACCATCCTTTCGGGTCAGATCAATGCTTCGAGCACGGCGCAGAATGCTTATCATGTGATGTTCACCGACAAAGGAGAGGCTACAACCGTCAATCCGGTCGTATTGGACGGTCTGACTGTGATGTATGGACAGACGGATGATAAATTGTCTTATAGTACAAAAGAAGACGAGCAGGGCAGAGGCGGCGGAATCTACAGTAGTGGGGTGGCCTATACGATTAGTCGTTGCCGATTGCAGAATAATACGGCGGTGCGTGGCGGTGCCGTGTTCATACGCAATGCCGACCTCAATCTGTCGGGTTGTATCATTGCAGGAAACAAGACGGTGGCAAATAAAGCTACAGACCAGGGAACCAACAAACTGTCAAGCCGGGGCGGTGCCGCATACGTGTCGGGTATTGACAAAGATGTCAGTTTGCGTGCGGTAAATACGTTGTGGGCGAATAATGAGTCGGCCGAAGAGGGAGGAGCCATTGGTACGAATTATGCAGATGGACTGACCACCTACCACGACCCACTCCTTTATATTATGAACAATACCTTTGTGCGTAATAAAGCGACAACTAATCCGGTGATTTACGCACATAACGGTAAGAGCCATATCGTGAATACGTTGATTTGGGGAAATCAGGGCGAAACCTATCAAGAACTTACAGATTTGTCTAATATTTACGATGTATCTCATTCCGCCAGCGACGTGAATTATGTAAGTAAGTTTGGTACAGGCACCAACTTGCTACTATCTACTGAAAACATGGGCGATAAAGGTCCGCGTTTCACCAATCCTTCGACTGAGGCCGGCGTAGCTGGCAATTCTGCGTCGAGCCTGTGGAATCCGGTGGCTATCTCTGTGCTGACGGATGCGGGGGACGGAACGGAACATACGGCCAATAAGAATCCTGATGAATCTGATTCAGAACATAGTAATCCAGGCGAATTTACCGGAGCTTATCAGGATTGGTTTAATGCGAACAGCATGACTACCGGATATTTAGGCACGAACGAGGTAACAGAAGCCTATATTACCGGCGGCACCAATGGCACCTATTACCGTTATTCAGGACCTTACGGAGAAAGTGGAACACAGTTGTGCAAACCTATCGACATTGGTGTTTACGAGTATCAGTATTTTTCCAATTTCTCTACGATGACTGAAATCTATGTGGATACCATATCAAGAGGTAATGCTTCCGGCGATAGTTGGGCGAATGCGACGGATGATTTGCGAGGTGCAATTGTAGGTGCTGCAAATCCTTCACAAGAGCAAAAAGAAAGATTTGTTTATGTACATAATGGTAATTATTCAATGAACCGTCTTTCTGCCGGCTCTGCCTATACATTGGATATGCTGGATGATGTTTTAAATATAAGCTTGACCTTAAAAGGCTCTTGTACCGGAAGTGGTGAACAGCAGGATTTCAGCAAACCGACAGTTCTGCGTAATGACGGTTCGACGGAAAGATTGATGTCTGTCTTAACACACTCTAAACCGGTTACTATCGAAGGCTTTACGTTTATCAATACAACCGGAATCGGCATGAATGCAAGTACCGGATCTACAGGTTCACTGACCATCAAGAATTGCGGCTTCAGAATCAGTAATACCGGACTGAATATTGACATTAATAATAGTGGAGAAGTGCTTATTTACAATACTCTGTTTGCCGATGGAGGTACGGGGCTGAATAGTGCGGATGGTAATACGACAGTGGTGAATGCGACGTTTGCGAATAATACGACGGATTATACGGCTACAGAAACGCCGGCTATTTATAACTCGGTGGCGTGGAAGAATGGCACACAGAATATGACAACTTATGCAACAAGCAATTCGAGCAACAACAATGTGGCCATCGCCGGAACTGTCGCCAACGACAATGTCAACGACGGTCCGAACTTCCGTGACCCGGATAACCCCAATAAAGAAAGCCGCGATTATCGCATCCGCCCGAGCGTAATGCTGTTGAATAAAGGAAGTAATGACCATTACATAGATTATGCTCTGGGATTGACAGATGTCTCTGCGGTTATTCCAACCACAGAGGTTGACCTTGGCAACAACGCCCGTCTGGTGGACAATGCCATTGACGTAGGTGCCTACGAATACGAGGCCCCCTTGCAGCCGATTGTCTATGTCAAGGCAGACCTGACAGGAACGGCAGACGGTAAGAGCTGGGAGACGGCACTGGGCGACTTGCAGGGTGCGGTGGATTTGGCTGGGCTGTATGCGTTGCATCATGAGGCGATTCTTATACAAAAGATGATGTTGGAACAATTGTTTCCGACCTGCTCACCAAGCGCAAAGGCATGTTGGAGGCCAGCAACCGTTCTTTGCTAAATAATGTAACAGTCGGTGCTAACGGTGTGATAGATGGATTTGAGGTGACGGGAACGGCGGCGGTAAATGCCGGGGCATTGTCTACTTCAGTAGTGAAGAATAATGTAAAAGGTGCGGCTGACGGACTGTTGTATAATTCGCTGGTATTGGGTTCTGTCAATACTGTTAAGGCGGTGAATGTGACGGCAACAGGTACGATAACGGGTGCTAATGGTAGCGGCAATAACCACGAAACAAACAGTTATGTGACGGATGATTATTGGAAGTATCAGTTGATGGAGACATCAGCGGATATAGATGCTGGTACGATTACTAATTTAACAACTTATACCGATTTAGTCGGTCATGAACGTGACCTGATAGGCAACGCGCGTATCCGCAACACAGTAGATAACGGTTGCTTTGAGACGTGGAATATCAGCGAAGATATGACTACTGACAGCGATAATGATGACAATGTAGATGCTTATCCAATCACTGCGACAGATTATCCAGTCGGCAAGTCAGTGGTATATGTACGAAAGGGCCAGGAATTGAAGATTCAGAATGCAGACGACGTAACTTTAGTTTATAAAGATGCCGCTTCTGCCTTCAACCCCGGCTTCCTGCTCTTAGAACATCAGGCCGGTTTGCGTGGAAACGGTAATCATATTCGTCTGACGAATTTTGCTGTTGAGCGTGATATTCCGGCAGGTGGTGCTGATTTGGTGGCTATGCCGTTTGATGTCAATTCAGCTACAAGCGAGTTTGACGAACTGATACCGAAACGCTACGACGGCAATATCCGTGCTGCATATGATTATAAGTTTGATGGCAATAATGGAGAAGGCGCTTGGACAACACAGGATATCGACAAGACAGGAATGTACGAAGGATTGCTTTTTGAAAACACATCTAATGAAGGAAAGAAACTTCGCTTTTATGGAAAAAGTAGTGCTCCATATGTGGAAGATGGAAATGTCAAGTATATTGAGTTGAAACAATATAATCACAGTGAACCTTGGACATCACCTTCTTCTGAAGGACAAAAATTTACTCATAAAGAAAATATGGGGTGGAATCTGTTCGGTTCGCCTTATCTCTGCGCGATGAATTATAGCGATATGCAGTATGGACGAGTTCTTTACAGTTATAATAATAACAGTTATCAGTCTATCAAAACTTATGATAATGACGGAAATGATGTAGAAGGGCATATTCCTGCCGGTAGCGCAGTGTTTACACAGACAGCAACATTGAAAACGGAGGAGATATTCAGCGTTGCTCAATCTTCAGAAAAGAGAGGCACGGCTTATGCTGCTTCAGCAAACTTAAAAGTCCAACTCCAGTCAATGCGACCAACTAAAAGCGGAGAAGAATCGCCTGTTGATGAAATCCTTCTGGATACGACAAGTCCTGAGAATTCATCAACAACATTCGATTTGGCAAGTGATGGCGTGAAATGGATGTCGATGAATGAGGACGCGCCGCAGATATATATGCAACGCTCTGGGGGACGCTACTCATTACTTTCGGCAGTGAACGAGGAAGGAGAGGTTGAAGTGGGCGTGCGTGTTGGAAGTGCCGGTACATATCTGATATCTTTGGCAGACGGATTGGATTTGTCATCATATCAGTCTGTGCTGCTTACCGACCTTCATGCCGGCAAGATGGTGGATTTGATGAAGGAGAATTATCCGTTTGAGGCAACCCGCGGAGGCGACATGGAAGGACGTTTCCGTCTGTCGTTCAACAGGAATATTTCGGAAGTGGAACTGAATGTAAGGCTATATTCACCGTCGTCGGGAACTGTTGTGGTTGAAGGTTTGCCGGAGAATAGCCGCGTGCATTGGTTCCAGCCGGACGGACGCCGTGTTGAGGTGAGAGATGCTTTCAACTGGAAAGAAACATTCTATATGCAACCTGGAATATATATGATGGAAGTGTATGATATGGGCGAGAAGAACCGCATCGGCTCATACAAAATAAGAGTTAAGTGATGGCGTATTTGATGACAAAAAGTATATTTGCGGCATGAAACGCATATACACCCGCACAGGAGACAAAGGAACAACCGGAATACACGGAGGAGAAAGAGTTCCTAAAGATGATATAAGAATCGAGGCAAATGGCTGTTTGGACGAGCTTAATGCTTTGATTGGAGTGGTCCGTTCCCTCTTGGAACCGGAGCATGAATGGAATGGACTTTTGTATGACATTCAGCGAAATCTGATGGTTGTGATGAGCCTTGTTGCCACACCATCGGCAATACGCCATAAGAATCCGAATACGCTGGATGAAAATATTGTTACAGACATTGAGCATAAGCTGGACGAGTTCAGTTCGGAAATTGAGGAACTCGGCTTTTTTATCCTTCCCGGAGGAACTGTTGTTTCTGCCCAATTGCAATTGGCACGGACTGTTGCCCGAAGAGCCGAGAGAAGATTGTGGACTTTGAACAGGAAAGACGCTGTGGCTGAAGATATATTGAAATATGTAAACCGGTTGTCGGATTTGTTTTTTGTAATGGCAAAGCTTGAAATGCAAAAGCAAAATTGGCAGGAAGAACGCTGGAATTTGTTTGCGTATAAGAGGAAAGGAGTTAAGGAGTTAAGTAGTCAAGGAGTTAAGTAGTTAAGGAGTTAAGGAGTTAAGTAGGGTGTTGTAAAACATAAAAAATCAAACACAGAGGCACGAAGTCTCGGAGGTAATATATTGAGAATAAATAAAATCTCTGTGTTCTCTGTGCCTCTGTGTTTAAATTAGTTTTGAAACATCCCCTGAAGACTCGTCAACTTGTCAACTTGAAAACTTAAGTAACATTAAAATTTTGTATTATTCATGACAATTTGCTACTTTAGCAAATCAATGGTTTGTGGCGAGAAAGCAGGGGCAAGTAAACAGATGATTTATATACTGTAGTCTTGTATCTGTTGCCTTGTATCTGTTTATCCTCGTCCCCTAAATTAAACAGTTATGGAATACAAAAATTATCTTTATATCGCAATACGTGCGGCATTGGATGCCGGAAAGTCTATTTTGGATATTTACAATAATCCGGAATCTGATTTCGGAATAGAAATGAAGGCTGATAACTCTCCGTTGACTTTGGCGGATAAAGCTTCTAATAATGTTATTGTCAAAGTTCTGTCAACTACGTCAATCCCTGTTTTGAGTGAAGAGGAGCAGGAGATTCAGTATGACGACAGGAAGGAGTGGAACACTCTTTGGGTGGTTGACCCTCTTGATGGGACAAAAGAGTTCATAAAGAAGAACGGTGAATTTACAGTTAACATAGCATTGGTTGTAAATCATATACCTGTGCTTGGTGTCATTTATGTTCCGGTCAGAAAAGAACTTTATTTTTCATCAGATAATATTGGCGCATACAAGATGTCGGGAGTTGACTGTATGGTCCAGCCGTCATATGATGAGATTATAGAGAGCTCAGTAAAATTGCCATTGGCAGTTGCACACCAGGGAATAGTTGTTGTGGCTTCCCGTTCACATCAGACTGAAGAAACAACCAGATATATTGATAATCTGCGTAAAAAAGGATTGCCTGTGACATTGATAAGCAGTGGCAGCAGTTTGAAGATTTGCCTTGTGGCAGAAGGTTCGGCAGATATTTATCCGCGATTCGCACCGACAATGGAGTGGGACACGGCAGCCGGTCATGCTATTGCGCGTGGAGCGGGATGTGAGATTTATCATATAGATGAAAAAACACCGATAAAGTATAACAAGGAAGACTTAAAAAATCCATGGTTTGTGGTAAAAACAGTATCTTCCGTTTCGTGACAATATTGGTCTATTTGTATTATTGTGCTTAAATCTGAGCACTTTTTTCCAAAACTCAACCAATATCTTCTTATATTTGCAGCTAAATCTGTAAAGAAATAAGATATTGGCATGAGTTTTGAAATATTATTTGTATTGGCAGCACTGACCGGAATGATAGCCGCTTTGATTTGGGATCAGATGCGTCCCGGTATGGTTCTGCTGACAGTTTCAGTACTGTTTCTTTGTGCCGGAATACTAACCCCTAAGGAAATGTTGGAAGGTTTTAGTAATAAGGGCATGATAACTGTTGGTATGCTTTTCCTGGTGAGCGAAGGTGTCAGGCAAAGCGGGGCATTAGGCAAGCTCATAAAGAAATTGTTACCAAGGGAAAATACTACTGTATTCAAAGCCCAGTTAAGGATGCTTCCTTCAATCGCATTTATTTCTGCTTTTCTCAACAATACACCTGTTGTTGTAATATTTGCCCCTATTATTAAAAGATGGGCTGAACATGTTAAACTTCCGTCAACAAAATTTCTTATACCTTTGTCATATGTGACTATCCTGGGTGGTATGTGTACATTGATTGGTACGTCAACAAATCTGGTGGTCCATGGAATGATATTGGAGGCAGGATATGAAGGCTTTACTATGTTTGAATTAGGCAAAGTCGGCTTTTTCATTGCTTTGTTCGGAATGATTTACCTTTTCATATTCTCAAACAAGCTACTTCCTGACTCGTCCCGCAAAACTGATTCCGATGATTCTTCCGAGGAAGAGCTTGGAAATCTCCATAAGGTTGAAGCAGTGTTGGGAGCACGTTTCCCCGGATTGAACAAAACCTTGGGTGAATTTAATTTTACCCGCCATTATGGTGCTATTGTTAAAGAAGTAATAAGCGGAGGAAGAAGGTTTACTCATAATCTGGATAAAGTCCGTTTGAATGAGGGTGACACTTTGGTATTGTGGGCAGATGATACGTTCATTCCGACATGGGGTGAATCCAGTGTCTTCCTTATGCTTGCCAATGGAAAAGATTCACAGGAAGAAGTTTCGCCAAAGAAACGTATGTTGGCTTTGGGATTGTTGATTTTCATGATTCTTGGAGCAACAATAGGAGAATTGCCAATAACGAAAGAAACATTCCCGGATTTGAAACTGGATATGTTCTTTTTCGTTTGTATAACTACAATAATTATGGCATGGACAAAGATTTTCCCACCTAAGAAATATACGAAATATATTTCGTGGGATATTCTGATAACTATTGCCTGTGCTTTTGCTATCAGCAAAGCAATGGTTAATTCGGGCGTGGCTGATATGATAGCACATTATATAATAGGTATGACGGACCGACTTGGCCCTTATGCTCTTTTGGCTGTAATATTTATTATAACCAATATTTTCACCGAACTTATAACCAATAATGCAGCTGCTGCGCTAAGTTTCCCGATAGCTCTTTCAGTAGCAAATCAGTTGGGTGTTGAACCAACTCCTTTCTTTGTTGTTATATGTATGGCTGCTTCTGCCAGTTTCAGTACGCCTATTGGTTATCAGACAAATCTGATAGTTCAAGGTATCGGAGGATACAAGTTCACGGATTTCGTTAAAATCGGATTGCCTTTGAACTTTATTACATTCCTGATTTCAATATTCCTGATTCCTTTGATATGGGAGTTCTGAGGGATTCAAGGTGTAAATTGAAGGAGTTATGAAGGAAGTTGTGTTTAAATTAGTTTTGCAACATCTCCTAACCTAATATAACTTCCGAAAGTTGAGTTAGTGAAACTTGAAGACTTGAATAAAGAAAAATATAAAACAAAAATATAATGGAGGAAACAAAAACTCATAATGTTTATCCAATCTTCGACAAGATGATGACAAGAAAGGATAAGGAAGAATTGCTTGGACAACGTGGGTTGATGGTCTGGTTTACAGGCCTGAGCGGTTCAGGAAAAAGTACCATTGCAATAGCTTTGGAGCGTGAGTTGCACAAACGTGGTTTGTTGTGCCGTATTCTCGACGGGGATAATATAAGAAGCGGAATAAATAATAATCTTGGTTTTTCACCTGAGGACAGAGTGGAAAATATTCGCCGTATAGCAGAAGTAGGAAAGTTGTTTGTTGAAACTGGAGTTATAACTCTTGCAGCATTCATAAGTCCTAATAATGATTTGCGAAGGATGGCTGCCGATATTATCGGAAAAGACAGCTTTATGGAAGTGTATGTAAGCACGCCAATTGAAGAATGTGAGCGACGTGACGTGAAAGGTTTATATGCGCGTGCCCGCAAAGGAGAAATAAAGGATTTTACTGGTGTGTCAGCTCCGTTTGAAGCTCCGGAAAATCCGGATTTGTCGCTTGATACATCGAAGTTGTCTGTTGAAGAATCCGTTAAATTGCTTTTGGAAAAGATTCTCGGTTGACAAAGAAACAAGGAAACAAGTTGACAAGGGAACAAGTTGACAAGAGTTTGTAGACGATTAAGAGTGAAATGATTGATATTAATACTTGTCAACTCGTCCCCTTGTTCACTTGTCAACTTAAAAACTTAAAAACTCAAAAACTCAAAAACTCAAAAATATGTCTGATTACAAATTAAGCCATTTACAGGAACTTGAGGCTGAATCAATTCACATCATACGTGAAGTAGCAGCGGAGTTTGAGAATCCGGTTATGCTTTATTCAATTGGAAAAGATTCATCTGTGATGGTGCGCCTTGCTGAAAAGGCTTTTGCCCCGGGTAAAGTTCCTTTCCCTTTGATGCATATTGATTCAAAATGGAAGTTCAAGGAAATGATAGAGTTCCGCGATAATTATGCTAAAGAATTTGGCTGGAACTTGATTGTTGAATCAAATATGGAGGCTTTCAGAGCCGGTGTCGGACCTTTCACTCACGGAAGTAAGGTGCATACCGATTTGATGAAAACACAGGCTTTGCTCCAGGCATTAGACAAATATAAATTTGACGCAGCTTTTGGCGGTGCCCGCCGTGATGAGGAGAAGAGCCGTGCTAAGGAAAGAATTTTCTCATTCCGCGACAAATTCCATCAGTGGGATCCAAAGAACCAGCGTCCGGAATTGTGGGACATATACAATGCCCGTGTCCATAAAGGCGAGAGTATCCGTGTTTTCCCGTTGTCAAACTGGACAGAATTGGATATCTGGCAATATATAAGATTGGAGAATATTCCTATTGTCCCGTTGTATTTTGCAAAAGAAAGACCGATTGTTGAAATTGACGGTAATCTGATTATGGCAGATGACGACCGTTTGCCAGAACAATACAGAGATAAAATCCAGATGCGAAAAGTCCGTTTCAGAACATTAGGCTGCTGGCCGCTGACCGGTGCAGTTGAAAGTGATGCTGATACAATTGAAAAGATTGTAGAAGAGATGATGACAACAACAAAGAGCGAGAGAACAACTCGTGTCATCGATTTCGACCAGGATGCAAGTATGGAACAGAAAAAACGTGAGGGTTATTTTTAATAAATTGGAAATCATGGAAAGTAATCTAGATATAAAAGCCTTTTTGGATAAAGACGAACAGAAGGATTTGTTGCGCTTCCTTACAGCAGGTTCTGTGGATGACGGAAAGTCAACATTGATTGGCCGACTGCTTTTTGACAGCAAGAAATTGTATGAAGACCAGCTTGACGCTTTGGAACGCGACAGCAAAAGAATGGGAAATGCCGGCGACCATATTGACTATGCTTTGCTTCTTGACGGATTGAAGGCGGAACGTGAGCAAGGTATTACAATTGATGTTGCCTACAGATATTTCAGCACAAACAACAGAAAGTTTATCATCGCTGACACTCCGGGTCATGAGCAATATACCAGAAATATGATTACCGGCGGTTCAACAGCAAACCTTGCCATTATCCTTGTTGACGCACGTACTGGAGTGATTACTCAGACACGTCGCCATACTTATCTGGTGTCATTGCTTGGAATACGCCACGTTGTCCTTGCCGTGAACAAGATGGACTTGGTTGACTTCAATAAGGAAGTGTTTGATAAGATTGTTGCAGATTATATGTCGTTTGTAGCTCCTCTTGCTATCGACGATGTGACTTGTATTCCTTTGTCTGCACTCGATGGTGACAATGTTGTAGAGAAGAGTAACCGCACTCCTTGGTATGAAGGACCGGCATTGCTCGATTTCCTTGAAAATGTTCCAATCGACAAGGACCGCAATTATGACGATTTCCGTTATCCTGTTCAGTTCGTTTTGCGTCCGAATTTGAACTTCAGAGGTTTCTGCGGTAAAGTGTCAAGCGGCGTTGTAAGAAAAGGTGATGTTGTTATGGCTTTGCCTTCAGGAAAGACGTCAAAGGTCAAGAGCATTGTAACTTATGAAGGAGAAATCGAAGAAGCTTTCCCTCCAATGTCTGTTACTCTTACTTTGGAAGATGAAATTGACATTTCAAGAGGTGAGATGCTTGTTCATCCGGACAACAAACCATATGAAGGCAGAAACTTTGAGGCAATGCTTGTGTGGATGGACGAAGAACCTATGGATGTCAGCAAGCAGTTCTATATCAAGCATACAACAAATACAACTCGTGCAAGAATCGACGGAATAAAATATAAGGTGAATGTGAACACAATGGAACAGTCTGAAGTTGATCACCTTGTATTGAACGAAATCGGCCGTGTTGTTTTCTCAACAGGAAAAGAATTATTTTTTGACCCTTATAAGAAGAACAAGCAGACTGGCGCGTTTATCCTTATTGACCCGATTACAAACAATACCTCTGCCGTTGGTATGATAATCGACAAGGTTGAGGCAAATCAGCAGTTGAACGACAATGGCGTAATAACATTGAATTTGCCTGAACTCGGCATTTCTCCTGAACATTATGACGCTGTTGAGCGTGTTTGTAAGGAAATTGAGAAAAACGGAGTTGAACTGAGAGTAATTAAGTAATATAGTCAGTTGACGAGTTGACGAGGAAACAAGTTGACAAGGGAATGAGATACAGTTATTTTGTCTTGTCAACTTGTCTCAGAAGCCTTGTCAACTTTATTAAAGTAATAGAACTAAATTAATATATAATGGGACTTATTGAATTTGACAAACTTCCGATAAATACTCTGGTTGGTGCAGACTGGGATACTTTCAAGAAAGTTACTGCAAATCAGAATATAGAGGACGGTTATAAAGGCAAATACAGACTGACAAAAGGTGTTTGCCGTTTATTGAGTCTGCTAAAGCCACTTGAGGACAGCCGCTATAAGAAGATTGCCGACAAACCGTTGGAAATGGATCCTTTGTTTGTGCTCGGACATTGGAGAAGTGGTACTACTTTTGTGCATAATGTCCTTGCCTGCGACAAGCATTTCGGATACACAACAACATATCAGACAGTGTTCCCTAATCTTATGTTATGGGGACAGGGATTCTTCAAGAAGAATATGTCTTTTCTGATGCCGGACCACAGACCGACCGACAATATGGAACTGAAAGTGGATTTGCCTCAGGAAGAAGAATTCGCTTTGTCAAATATGATGCCATATACTTATTATAATTTCTGGTTCTTCCCTCAGAGAATGTTGGAATATTGTGATAAGTATTTGCTATTTAATGATATTTCAGAAAGTGAAAGACAGATTTGGAAAGACACATTCCTCCGTCTTGTGAAAGTTTCGCTTTACAATACTGGCGGAACACAATATTTGAGCAAGAATCCTCCTCATACAGGAAGAGTGAAGACTTTGGTGGAAATGTTCCCTAATGCCAAGTTCATTTACCTGAAGCGTAATCCATATACTGTGTATGAAAGTACACGCAGTTTCTTCACAAACACAATAAAGCCTTTGATGCTTCAGAATATTTCAGACGAAGAGCTGATAAAGAATTTCGTTGAAGTTTATAAAAGGTTGTATTATAAGTATGAAGAAGAAAAACATCTTATTCCTGAAGGCAATCTTATCGAAGTGAAATTCGAGGATTTCGAAAAAGATGCATTTGGAATGACTGAGGAAATATACAGAACTCTGAATTTGCCAAACTTCAATGAATCAAAAGCTGCTATCGAGGCTTATTTGGGCAAGAAAAAAGGCTACAAGAAGAATCAGTACAAATACGAAGATGCTACAGTCAGGACAGTTGAAGAAAACTGGGGTATGGCATTGAAGGAATGGGGATATAATTTGTAGTTCAATGAAGGGGTTAGGTAGAATTAAGAATTTTGTTTTATGTCTGTTTTCGCTTGCTTGCAGCTTTACTTCTGCTGATGCTCAGGAAGAAGCTATCAAGTATGGCGATATGGACAATTGGGTTGTCCGCAAGATAACCGAATCTAAAATAATAGGCGGTAACACTAAATTGCTATATGAACTTGGACCTTCCGACACTATCGTCGGAAGTATTCCATACACCAATAAGGGCGGTTCGCCATGGGCAACATCAAATGTCATGGCAAAAATTGCCGGTATTGTCAAGACTAATACATCTGTATTCCCAGAAAGGCGTGGTGACGGATGGTGCGTCCGAATGGAAACCCGAATGGAAAGAGTGAAAGCATTGGGCTTTATTGATATTGAGGTCGTTGCTGCCGGTTCAACATTCCTTGGAACGATTCATGAGCCGATAAAAGGAACTCAGAACCCGCAGAGTATGTTGTTGAGCGGTGTTCCTTTCACCAAACGCCCGAAAGCGTTGAAGTTTGACTACAAGACAAAAGTCATGCCTGAAATGTATCGTGTGAGAAGTACCGGATTCAGCAGTAAAACAAAGATTCCCGGACAAGACTCAATTGCCGTAGTCTTGCTTCTGCAGAAAAGATGGGAAGACAAGGACGGAAATGTCTTTGCCAAAAGAGTTGGAACAATGGTACAACGCTTCTCAAAGTCTAGCAACGGATGGATAAATGGAGCAGATTTCCCTATATTGTATGGTAATATAACTTCTAATCCGGCATACAAAGACTATATGCGTATTCAGGTTGAGGAAAGATATACTGTGAACAGTCATGGCGAAAGTGTTCCTATCAAGGAAGTTGGATGGGCCGGAGCAAACGAAACTCCAACTCATATTGTTCTGCAGTTCGTTTCCAGTCATGGTGGAGCATATATCGGCTCTCCGGGAAATACATTTTGGGTGGACAATGTAAAATTTGTATATTAGGAGCGGATTTGTTTGTAACTTATTCAAGGTAGTTGACAAGGGAACAAGTTGACAAGTTGACGAGGCTTTTAAACACAGAGTCACAGAGGAACAGAGTATTATAATTTTCAACTTTCAACTTTCAATTTTCAATTAAAAAACTCCTTGTCAACTCGTCTCTGAACCCTTGTCAACTATTAAGTTATACAAATCCCAAAACTCAAAATATAAAATTGATACTGAACAGATACTTATTATAATATGAATGCAATAGAAGAACGCATAAAAGCTCTCCGCAGTGAATTGGAACAGCATAATTACAATTATTATGTGCTGTCGTCACCGACAATTTCGGATAAGGAATTTGATGACAAGATGAGTGAGTTGCAGAAGTTGGAAGAAGAGCATCCTGAGTTCTTTGACCCGCATTCGCCAACTCAGCGCGTCGGGAGTGACTTGTCAAAGGAGTTTGAGCAGGTTGAGCATAAATATCCCATGCTTTCATTGGGAAATACTTACTCTGAAGCCGACATTCGCGAATTTTACGAAAGAACGGCAAAGGCATTGAACGAACCTTTCGAAATAGTTGCTGAGCTGAAATATGACGGAACTTCAATATCTCTTATTTATGAAAACGGCCGTCTGGTCCGTGCAATAACCCGAGGTGATGGAACACGCGGAGATGATGTCACTGCCAATGTGCGCACAATACGTTCTGTTCCGTTGAAGTTGCAAGGTGATGATTATCCTGAGAATTTCGAAATCCGAGGGGAAATCCTTCTTCCCTGGGCTGAATTCGACCGCCTGAACAAGGAAAGAGAAGAACAGGAAGAACCTCTGTTCGCAAATCCGAGAAACGCAGCTTCAGGAACACTGAAACAGCAGAATCCTGCAATTGTTGCAGCCCGCAAACTGGATGCATATCTTTATTATGTGTTGGGAGAGAATTTGCCTGCCGACACTCATTATGGAAATTTGGAAGCCGCCCGCAAATGGGGCTTCAAGATTCCGGATGTGATAAGAATATGCAATTCCGTAGAAGATATTCTCAAATATATAGAATATTGGGATACAGAACGAAAGAACCTTCCGGTGGCAACTGACGGAATTGTATTGAAAGTCAATTCCCTTAGACAGCAGAGAAACCTCGGTTTCACGGCAAAAAGCCCACGCTGGGCAATCGCCTATAAATTCCAGGCAGAGAGAGCTTGCACACGGCTTAACTCTGTTTCGTTCCAGGTGGGAAGAACGGGAGCTGTTACTCCTGTTGCCAATCTCGAGCCAGTGTTGCTTGCCGGAACTGTTGTGAAACGTGCTTCGTTGCATAATGCCGACATCATAGCATCTCTTGATTTGCATATCGGAGACAATGTATATGTAGAAAAAGGAGGAGAAATTATCCCTAAAATAGTGGGAGTGGATGTTGATTCCCGCTCATTCATGATGGGAGACAAAGTTTCCTTCATAAAGAAATGTCCGGAGTGCGGTTCTTTATTGTTCCGTCCTGAAGGTGAGGCTGCTCATTACTGCCCAAATACCAACGGCTGTCCTCCTCAGATAAAGGGAAGAATAGAGCATTTCGTTACCCGCAAGGCGATGAACATCAATATTGGTCCTGAAACTATCGAGGCTTTGTATGATGCAGGCTTGGTCAAGAACATTGCAGACCTGTATGACCTAAAGATGACTGATTTGCTTTCATTGGAACGATGGGCGGAAAAGAGTGCCCGAAATCTGATGGAAAGTCTGAGGGAATCAAAGCAAGTGCCGTTCGAACGTGTCCTCTTTGCTTTGGGAATAAGATATGTCGGTGAAACTGTGGCAAAACGTCTCGCCTTGGTTTTCCATTCCATGGATAGAATCCGAAATGCCTCGTTCGAAGAGCTTGTATCTGCTAATGAGATAGGAGATAGAATAGCGCAAAGCGTAGTGGACTATTTCGCCGACGAAAATAACATGGCAATCCTTGTCCGACTTGAAAATGCTGGTTTGCAGATGAAAGTCTCGGAGGAAAGTCTGGCTTCAAGGTCCGACAAACTCCAAGGTCTGACGATTGTGATTAGCGGAACATTCTCGTCTTTCTCGCGTGATGAATATAAAAACATGATAGAGCAGAATGGCGGGAAAAATGTCGGTTCTGTATCTAAAAAGACTAGTTTTATATTAGCTGGAGAAAATGTGGGACCTGCAAAACTGGAGAAAGCTTCAAAACTTGGAGTTAGAATAGTGTCTGAAGAAGAATTTCTAAAAATGCTGGAATCTTAAGATGATTTTGTCACAGTATTATATCAAAAAGGAAATTAGCAGGCAGATGAAAAAACAGCCGGAGCGTAGTAGCCGCAAATTCTGCTCTCTGCAAAAGGCTAATCGTCTGCTTGTCTTTTGTTCTTATTCTGATTTGGATGTGATAGACAAACAACTGTCACAATTAAAATCGGATAATAAGGATGTGATATTATGTGTTTATTCCACAACGGGAGACAATTCGGAAAAACTCTCCGAAAACGACATAATTATTTCGCCTGGCAAAGATTTGACAATGTTGGGCTTCCCGAAGCAGGAGAAACTTGACAAATGCCTTTCTGTCGGCTGCGATATTATTATTGACTTGACATGTGGAAAAGTCCCGGCACTACAATATATGCTTCTTAAGCATAATGCTCCATTCAAGGTTGGTGTAAAGAGTAATGATATGGACTTATATGATTTGACAATTTCTACATCAGAAGCTGCGGAAATTGATTATTTGTTTTCTCAAATATTATTTTATTTGCAAACAATTAGTTTTAAATAGTATATTTTTTTCTATTTTTGCGTGTGTAAAGTTAGAATTTTGTCAATAAAAACTTATGGCTGATATAAATTTAAGAGGAATGGGAGTAGCTTTGATTACTCCGTTTAGAGAAGATGGCAGTGTAGATTATGAGGCTTTAGACCGCCTGGTTGATTACCAACTACAAAATGGTACGGACTATTTTGTAGTTCTTGGAACAACAGCCGAAACACCGACTCTTACTGAAGAAGAGAAAAAGAAAATCATAGAGTTGGTTGTCACTAAGGTTCGCGGCCGAATTCCTATCGTTCTTGGTGTGGGTGGAAACTGCACAAGAGCTGTAGTTGATACTTTGAAGAATGGAAACTTTGAAGGAATAGACGCTATATTGTCTGTTGTTCCTTATTATAATAAACCTTCTCAGGAAGGAATTTACCAACATTACAAGGCTATTGCCGAAGCAACCGAATTGCCTGTTATATTATATAACGTACCGGGCAGAACAGGTGTAAACATGACTGCCGAAACAACATTGCGAATTGCCAGAGAATTCAAGAATGTTATCGCAGTGAAAGAAGCCTCAGGCAATATCACACAGATGGACGACATCATTAAGAACAAACCTGAGAAATTCAATGTTATTTCCGGTGATGATGGTATAACATTCCCTCTGATCACGCTTGGAGCCGTTGGTGTTATTTCTGTAATCGGCAATGCATTCCCACGCGAGTTTAGCCGCATGGTGCGTCTGGCTCTTGCCGGTGATTATGATAGTGCCCGCACAATCCACCACCGTTTCACGGAACTTTTCAGCCTTCTTTTCGTTGACGGAAATCCTGCCGGAGTGAAAAGCATGTTGAATATGATGGGATTTATCGAGAACAAATTGCGCTTGCCATTGGTTCCTACTCGTATTGTAACTTATGAAAAGATAAGAGATGTACTTAGAGAATTAAGTATAAAATGTTGAAATCATACATTGAGGATAAGAGGCTGTCTCGGAATTGAAAGAGGCAGCCTCTTTTTTTATCCCGGATTTCAAGACTTCAGAGACAAGTTGGCAAGGTGAAAAAATTATTTCATGTATTGCCTTGAAGTTCTGTGATATTTCATTTCTCATTATTAAATCATGTTCAAAATTCGAGTTGAAATTTTCTTTTCCAAATAAAACCTTTTACTTTTGCTCCACGGAAAAGAAGACTAAAAACTTATTTAGGTATATGAAAGTAGGATTATTTATTCCCTGTTATATCAATGCCGTTTATCCGCAGGTGGGAGTAGCTTCTTTTAAGTTGCTGAAAAGTCTTGGAGTGGATGTTGATTATCCGCTGGATCAGACTTGTTGTGGACAGCCAATGGCAAATGCAGGGTTTGAAAACGAGTCAGTGGAGCTTGCCAGACGTTTTGACAGGCTTTTTGAACAGTATGATTACATTGTTGGCCCATCGGCGAGTTGCGTGGTTTTCGTGCGCGACCACTATGGTAATTTGTTGGCTGAAGAGCCACACCGTTGTGCCAGTGAAGAGAAAATTTATGATATTTGTGAGTTTATCCATGATGTTGTAAAGCCTGTTTCATTACAGGCGTCTTTCCCGCATAAAGTGAGCCTCCAGAACAGTTGCCACGGCGTTCGCCTGATGCATCTTTCTTCCCCGAGTGAATTAAACATTCCTTATTATAACAAACTTCGCGATTTGCTGTCGCTCGTAAAAGGAATCGAGGTTGTCGAGCCGGAACGTCCGGACGAATGTTGTGGCTTCGGCGGTATGTTCTCAGTTGAAGAACACGCTGTGTCTGGGCAGATGGGACGCGACAAGGTTCAGCGCCATATTGACACCGGAGCCGAATATATTGTAGGTGCCGACGGCTCTTGCCTTATGCATCAGAGCGGAATTATTTCCAGGGAAAAATTACCTATTAAAACTATTCATATAGTCGAAGTTTTAGCAGCAGGATTATGAGTACGAAACATTCAAAAGCTGCCGGGAAGTTTCAGGAAAATAAGAAACTGGCAGCCTGGCACGACCAGACTTTGTGGATGATGCGTGCCAAACGCGATAAAATCAGCCGGGATGTACCGGAATGGGAGCATTTGCGTGACATGGCTTCAGCTATCAAGATGTATAGCAACAGCCACCTAGACCAGCTCCTCGAGGAATTTGAGAAAAATGCGTTGGCAAACGGAGCACATGTGTATTGGGCAAAAGATGCCGATGAGTATTGTTCTATTGTCTATGATATTCTTCACGGACATAACGTCCATCGCTTTATCAAAAGCAAGTCCATGCTTGCCGAAGAGTGTGGATTGAATGAATTTCTGATTCAGAAAGGTATCGATGTAGTGGAAAGCGACCTGGGTGAAAGAATCCTTCAGCTCATGCACAAGAAACCGAGCCATATTGTTGTGCCGGCAATTCATATAAAGAAAGAAGAAATCGGTGAACTGTTTGTGAAGGAAATGGGAACGGAACCGGGAAACAACGACCAGACTTATCTTACACATGCAGCCCGCAAGAATTTGCGTCACAAATTTATCGAAGCCGAAGCTGCTATGACAGGCGCCAATTTCGCTGTAGCTTCAACTGGCGAGTTTGTGGTATGTACCAACGAAGGTAATGCCGATATGGGAACTTCACAACCTAAGTTGCAGATTGCCGCTTTTGGATTGGAAAAGATTGTACCGGACAGGGAAGCCCTGGGCGTATTTACCCGTTTGCTGGCTCGCTCAGGCACAGGACAGCCGATTACCACTTACACATCTCATTATAGTAAACCTCGCAATGGGGGAGAACTTCATATCATTATTGTAGATAACGGTCGCAGCGATATTCTTGCCGACCAGGAACATGTGAAGACATTGAACTGCCTTCGCTGTGGTGCCTGCATGAACACATGCCCGGTTTACCGTCGTTCCGGTGGTTATTCCTATACTTATTTCATCCCAGGACCAATCGGCATCAATTTGGGTATGCTAAAAGCACCGTTGCGTTATTATGATAATGTATCAGCCTGCTCACTGTGTTACTCTTGCCAGAATGTTTGTCCTGCCAAAGTTGACCTTGCGGACCAGATTTACCGTTGGCGACAGAAGCTGGATAGCTTTGGAGTGGCAAGCTCTTCCAAACGGGTTATGTCTGGCGGAATGAAGGTGCTGATGGAACATCCGGCGTTGTTTAATTTTGCTTTGGGACGTGCTCCATGGGTCAATTCATTCCCGCACTCAATGGTTTACAATGGCCTGAACGATTGGGGAAAAGAACACGACATGCCTCAGTTTGCCAAAGAAAGTTTTAATGAAATGTGGAAAAAGGGTAAAGTAAAATAAGTATCCATGAGTAGTAGAGAAGATATATTACAGAATATCCGTCGTAATACAAGGGTTCGTTATGACAAACCTGATTTGTCATCACTGGAAAAAGAAGCAATTACCTATGCTGATCCGGTAGCACAGTTTTGTAAAGTCGTTGGCGAAGTAGGCGGACATGTAGTTGAAGTGAAAGCCGGAGAAGATGTGAATGCTTTGATTCGTGGATTATACCCGGAAGCGAAGCGTATTGCATCGAATCTGAAAGAGATTACTTGTGCAACTTTCCATCCGGACGATGTGTCATCTTCTGCTGAGCTGGACGGAACAGATTTGGCAGTGGTGCGTGGACACATCGGAGTATGTGAAAACGGAGCTGTTTGGATTGAACAGGACGTTGAGCAGCGTGCCGTATATTTTATTTCCGAAGCACTGATTATTTTGCTCGACCGTGAAAAGCTGGTCAATAATATGCACGAAGCTTATCAGAAAATAGATACAGGCGAATATGGTTATGGCGTATTTATTTCCGGTCCTTCAAAGACGGCAGATATTGAACAAGCATTGGTTATGGGTGCACACGGTGCTCGTGAATTGACAGTTCTTCTGTTCTGATTGTATTAAATGAAGAAATCAATAAATCGAGGTCGTCTCAAATTTTATTGGGGGCGGCCTCTTTTTTATTTTATGCATATATTGCATGTGTAATATGATTGATATATTTTTATAGTCAAATATAAGTGTAAATTATTTTTATAACTTAAGTTTAGCTGGCCCCGACTTATAGGAGTTATAAGAAGTTACATGAAGTTAATGCATAGCTTCGCAACGCATGGAAGTTAGAAGCCGATAGAATACTGATACTAACAGTATTGGCTTTAACTCCTGTAACTCCTTTTTAACTTCTGTAACTCCATAAGTTATACAACTGGCAAAACTCATAATATAAAATTAATATTGCTCTGTTGCTTAAACATTAATTTAAAATATCATGGATGAAAAATTATTGGAAAAAATAAAAGAGAGAATAGCCACTAATCCCTATGTTAATTTTCTGGGAATTCATTTCAGCAAAATAGAAGAAGGTTATGTTGAGGCTCGTATGCCATTGCGTGACGAGCAGCGCCAGTATAGTGGTGTGACGCATGGCGGAGTTCTTGCCGCGTTGGCGGACACCATAGCCGGATTTGCCGCATACACAATGACTCCCTTTGAAAATGATGTTCTTACTGCCGAGCTGAAGATTTCTTTTCTCCGTGCAGCATGGGGATATGAGCTGATAGCCAAAGGATTTGTCATTAAACCCGGACGCCGTTTGCATTTCTGCGAATGTGAAATTTATTGTGACGATAAATTGGTTGGTAAGGCTTCGGGAACATTTTGCGTAGTAGAATCACAAGTTGAATAAATATAAATTCCAGTATCATGAAAAAACGTATTTTATTAGGAACTGCATTTATGTGTGCTTTTTCTGCATTCTCTGCTTTTGCTCAGAATAATGGAGCAAATCTTATTATAAGGGCGGACGATATGGGCTCATTCCGTTCAGCCAACATAGCTTGTATGGAAGGTTATAAAAACGGAATAGAAACCTCAATCGAGGTTATGGCTGTCGCCCCGTGGTTCCCTGAAGCAGCACGCCTGTTGAAGGAAAATCCCGGAATTGATGTCGGTTTGCACCTTGCCATCACAAGTGAATGGGATAATATCAAATGGCGGCCACTCACTAACTGCCCGAGCCTGGTTGATAGCAATGGATATTTCTTCCCGATGATGGGAAAGAATCCTAACTATCCCGGATTGGCAATTACTGAGAATAAATGGAACATAGATGAAATAGAGCAGGAATTCAGGGCACAGATAGAGTTGGCTTTGAAGAATATCCCGCAAATCAGCCATATTTCCGGACATATGGGGGCAACAGGATTTTCTCCGGAAGTAAATGCTCTCGTCAAACGACTTTCAAAAGAATATAATCTTCCTTCAGTGGACAGAGTTGATTCTATGAATGAGTATAACTTCTCGTATGCCGGATATGACGGACCAAGTAAGACATCTGAAGAAAAAGAGAAAAGTTTCATAAATCGTCTGAACAAGCTTGAACCGGGAAAGAATTATATGTTTATCGACCATCCGGCGCTGGACAACGAAGAAATGCAGACCGTCGGACACATCGGATATGAAAATGTTGCCGAGGACCGTCAGGGTGTAACAAATCTCTTTACCAGTCCGAAGGTGAAAGAAGTGATAAAAGAAAAAGGAATACGCCTGATTAGCTATAACGATTTGACAAAATCACTTACTCGTGCCGAAGCCTCTCCAAAAGTGACAAAGGCAGTGGATAAATATCTAAAAGCCGTTCAGAAAGAAAATCAGGACTTGCACAGCTTGATGATACTTCAGCATGGAAAGGTTATCACCGAAAAATGGATGAGTGAAGGAGAATGGAACAAGCCTCATGTGATGAATTCCGTAAGTAAAACATTCACGGCAACTGCCGTAGGTTTTGCCGTTTCCGAAGGTCTCTTGAAGGAAACAGACAAGGTTATATCTTTCTTCCCGGACAAACTTCCTTCAACTGTCAGCCCGAATCTGGAGAAACTGGAAATCCGCCATTTGCTGACTATGACAGGCGGACATGATACAGACCCGACAGGTTTGGTGCGCAAAACTGATGATACCGACTGGGTTAAAACTTTCCTTTCTGCTCCGTTCGAGCACGAACCGGGAACATTCTACTGCTACAACAGCCTTGGAACCTACATGCTTTCTGCAATAATACAGAAACTGACCGGGCAGACCCTTGTTGAATATCTTTATCCGCGCCTGTTCCGTCCGCTTGGCATTGTTGGTCTGAACTGGGAAGAAAGTCCACAGGGAATCAACTGCGGAGGATGGGGATTGTATATCCGCACTGAAGATATGGCAAAGATGGGACAGTTCATCTTGCAGAAAGGACAGTGGAACGGAAAACAGCTTCTGCCCGAAACATGGTTTGATGTTGCAACATCAGCTTTGGTTGAGTCTGTTCCTGCCGGTGTTCGTCCGGAAGACTTGAAGTCAAAAGGCTTGAGCAAACGCAACAGCGACTGGCTGCAAGGCTATGGCTATCAGATGTGGCGTTGCCGCAATAATGCATTCAGGGCAGATGGTGCCAACGGACAGTATATAATTGTACTTCCTGAAAAAGATGCGGTTATTGTCACTACGGCAAATATCGGTGATATGCAGGCAGAAATAAATCTGATTTGGAAATATTTGTTGCCGGTGTTGTAGAATGTGAGATAACTTTTAGTTGACAAGGTTTTAGGGACAAGAAGTTAAGTAGTTAAGAAGTCAAGTAGTTAAGAAGAAATTTCTTTTTACCTGAAGCCTTGTCAACTTGTCAACTTGTATCAACTTGTTTCCTTGTCCTCTAAACATAATCATACGCACGAATCCATGAAATACATAATAATTCTATTACAAATATTTTTATTAGCCGCTTGTTCCGGCAACCAGAAAGATGCATATATTTTCTCCTATTTCACAGGAAATGGTGAAGACGGATTGCACCTGGCTTATAGCACCGACGGACTTGTTTGGAACACCATAAACAATGGTGAATCCTTGCTTAAACCGGAATTGAGTAAGGAT
The DNA here is from genome assembly GCA_949295065.1 of uncultured Parabacteroides sp. Lineage (GTDB taxonomy): Bacteria > Bacteroidota > Bacteroidia > Bacteroidales > Tannerellaceae > Parabacteroides. The sequence goes on from CASFJQ010000002.1 coordinate 27,055, forward strand.
AAGCTGATGCGCGACCCGTGTATAATCCGTGGTGGCGACGGACTTTTCCATATGGTGTGGACAGTCAGCTGGCACGAAAAGGGAATTGGCTATGCCAGCAGCAGTGATTTGATAAACTGGAGCGAGCAGAAAATGATTCCCGTGTTCGATGACGTTGACGGAGTAAAAAATTGCTGGGCGCCGGAGATTACCTATGACAGTAAGAACGGCGAATATATGATTTACTGGGCTTCAACCATCGAAGACCGTTTTACGGAAACAGCCGAAGAAAAGGAAAATAATCTGAGTCACAGAATGTATGCTGTGACAACGAAAGATTTCCAAACTTTCTCTGAGACATTCCTTCTTTACGATTACGGATTCAATGTTATCGACGCTTCAATAAATTATCTGAACGGTAAATATGTGATGCTTCTGAAAGATGAAACTCTCACTCCGCCTCAGAAGAATATCAGAATTGCATATTCCGATAAACTTTCGGGTCCGTATTCAGAACCTTCGGAACCAATCACCGGTAATTATTGGGCAGAAGGACCAACCTTGCTTGATTCAGGTTCAAAATATTATGTTTATTTCGACAAATACACAGAAGGCTGCTTTGGCGTGATTGAATCTTCCGACCTGAAAAACTGGAATGAAATCTCAGATAAGCTGAAAATGCCTGAAGGAATCAGACATGGAAGTGTTCTGAAAATTACGGAGAAGGAGTTGAGAAGGCTTCTTGATATGTAGCTTAAAGCTTAGAGCACGGAAACACGGAGAAAATTATCAGTAGATAAAAAGCCCTGTGATTCCGTGCTCTTTGTGCTTTTTATTAGAGACATAGAAAAACTCATTTCCAAAGATAGCCAAACAACCAAAAAACTGCATATAAAGGATTATTATTGGATATAATTCAGTCCTTACAGCCATTGTTATCAACAAGATTACTAAAGCCAACAATTTCACAAAATCTCCCTTTATCCGCAAAAGAATATTAGCATAGGAAACAATTGCGTATATATTATTCCTACAAACAAAAAAACTCCTGCAACCATAACGATTACAGGAGTTTATATATCAGTAATAACTTATATTACTTCTTCATTGCCTCTTCGATAGCAACAGCCACAGCAACAGTAGCACCTACCATCGGGTTGTTACCCATACCCAAGAAGCCCATCATTTCAACGTGAGCAGGAACTGAAGAAGAACCAGCGAACTGAGCGTCAGAGTGCATACGACCCATTGTGTCAGTCATACCGTATGAAGCAGGACCAGCAGCCATGTTATCTGGGTGCAATGTACGACCTGTACCACCACCAGAAGCTACTGAGAAGTAAGGTTTGCCTGCCAATACACGTTCTTTCTTATATGTACCTGCAACAGGGTGCTGGAAACGTGTTGGGTTAGTAGAGTTACCAGTGATTGAAACGTCAACATCTTCTTTCCACATGATAGCAACACCTTCGCGAACATCGTCAGCGCCGTAGCATTTTACTTTTGAACGCAAACCGTCAGAGTAAGCGATTTCTTCGATTACGTTAACGTCGCCAGTCATATAGTCGAACTGAGTCTGAACATAAGTAAAGCCGTTGATACGAGAAATAATCTTAGCAGCATCTTTACCCAAACCGTTCAAGATAACACGCAACGGAGATTTACGTACTTTGTTTGCCATTTCAGCAATCTTGATAGCACCTTCAGCAGCAGCGAAAGATTCGTGACCTGCCAAGAAAGCGAAACATTTAGTTTCTTCGCGTAACAAACGTGCAGCCAAGTTACCGTGACCGATACCTACTTTACGGTCATCAGCAACAGAACCTTTGATACAGAATGCCTGCAGACCGATACCGATAGCTTCAGCAGCATCAGCAGCGTTTGTGCAACCTTTTTTGATTGCGATAGCAGCACCTACAACATAAGCCCAACATGCGTTTTCGAAGCAGATAGGCTGAGTTTCTTTACACATTGTATATGGGTCAAGGCCTTTAGCAGCGCAAATTTCTTTTGCTTCTTCGATGCCGTTGATACCGTATTCTTTCAAAACCGCATTGATATTATCGATTCTGCGGTCGTAACTTTCAAATAAAGCCATATTTTTTACTTTTTAAAATTCTTGTTTACGAGAAATAATGAAATCAGAAAATTGAAAACAAGCACACCGCCACAACAAGCCACATAGAATGCTAACCAAGGCTTTTCACCTTTCAAAGCAAAATAAGCTATCGTAAATCCGATAACACATATTATTATCAGCCCGATGAGTACGCGTGTAAGTGTTTTCTTATTCATTACGAGGATCGATATATTTTACAGCATCTTTGAAACGGCCGTAAGAACCTTTAGCTTTTTCCAAAGCTTCATTAGCATCTACGCCTTTCTTAACCATATCCATGAATTTACCAAGGTGGATAAATTCGTAACCGATAACTTCGTCGTTAGCATCCAATGCCATACGAGTACAATATCCTTCAGCCATTTCCAAGTAACGAGTACCTTTAGCCAATGTACCGAACATTGTACCTACCTGGCTACGCAAACCTTTACCCAAGTCTTCCAAACCTGCACCAATTGGCAGACCGCCTTCTGAGAAAGCTGACTGAGTACGTCCGTAAACGATCTGCAAGAACAATTCACGCATTGCTGTGTTGATTGCGTCGCAAACCAAGTCAGTATTCAAAGCTTCCAACAAAGTTTTGCCTGGAAGGATTTCAGAAGCCATAGCTGCTGAGTGAGTCATACCAGAACAACCGATTGTTTCAACCAATGCTTCCTGGATAATACCTTCTTTGATGTTCAATGTCAATTTACAAGCACCCTGCTTTGGAGCACACCAACCGATACCGTGAGTCAAACCTGAAATGTCAGTAATCTGAGTTGCTCTAACCCATTTTCCTTCTTCTGGAATCGGAGCGCAAGGGTGGTTAGCGCCCTTTTTAACAACACACATGTGTTGAACTTCATGTGAATAAATCATAATCGCTAATTTATTATATTAATGATAATAAAAACTTTACGCTTTTCTCATTTTTGTAAGCCAGTACAAAGATAGAATTATAAATTTATCCTTGCAACAGATAAAACAGAGTTTGTATGTTTTTTTATTACAGTTTTTATCTTTTTGATGTCTTTGGAACAATTTAAAATGATTATTCAATAACATAAGGCTTATTGTAAATAATTCCTCTATTTATGTAAAAAGTGTATTAAAATGATTTAATATGGCTCTTTGGCTTCAGATATATGATTATGTGTTGTTAATACGTTTATATTTAATGATATAATTAATAAGAACTTGAGTCGTTTTGAGGAAATTACTTCTCGTAATTTCGCAATAAATCATAAAACTAGGCTTTAACTTATTGTCTTTGTTGAACATAATGTGCGTATTGTCTGTTAAAATTGGTGTTAGGTTACAAACTTATTTTATTGATAAAAATTTTATGGTGTTAAGGTACAGACTTTTTTTATGGGGAATCTGCGGGTTCTCATTAATTTCGTGTAGTGAACCAGACAATTTAACTGACAATGACTTTGACAATGAAGAGAACGAAGAGAATGTTGGAGATAAAGATGTCAGAATCTTTATGTCGGTTCCGAGTATTTTTACTGAAAGCAGGGCTTCCATAAGTGAGGAGCTTGTTGAACCAGGAAAACCTTTGCCCTTGAGATGGGATGATGGAGACAGGATAAGGATGCTTGTTGGTGAAGATAGCATTAATATGTCAGTGTGTGATTTTGAGCTTAAGGACATTGATAACTCCGGAACTGCGCATTTTGAATATTCAGGCAGAAATATTTTCACAGATTATTATTGCGGAGTATATCCGGCAACGGATATTTCGCTGTCAGGCTCGTTTGCGTTTTCTGTTCCTTTGGATGGAAGTATATCTCAGTCGGCAGATGATGATTCTCGTCATTTGTCAAATTATAGGGTGATGTTCACTCCTTATATTGAAAATAAATCCGCTGATAATGAATTGGCAAATGTCACTTTTAAGCACTTGACCAGCCTTGTTGTATTCAATATTGAAAACAACTCTGGTAAAGATTTATTTGTGAAAAGTATAAAGTTGAAAGCTGAATGTGCTAAACCTGTTTTTCATTCCAAAGCTTCGTTTAATTTGTTCACAAGTGAATATTTCTTATCGGAAACGGATATGTCCGATTCTTTTAAGCTGAGTTTTTCCGGAGACGGTCTTAATCTGAAAGATGGTGTAATAGGACGCGGTTATATGCCATTGATTCCTTCAGATAATTTTGACGGAGCTACTGTTCTTATTGAAGCTGAATTGGCAGACGGAAAGATAGTGAAATCAATAGTTCCTTCTTCTGTAATTGATGAACTGAAGAATTTCCAGGCAGGAACATATTTTATGATGAATATCATTTTCAATAATGAAGGAATAACTGTTGGTTCAGAATTTGAATCTTGGGAAGATGGCGGAGCTATCGAAGTTCCTTTGAATTTGGTGTCCGGTTAATATTTATCCTAAAACAAAATAAATACAGATAATGAAAAAGTTTTTTGGTTTACTTATTTTTATAAGTGTTTTTTTATTCTCGTCTTGTAGTGATGATTTGATTGTTTCGGAAGATTCTCTTCATATTTCGCCGTATAATTTCCGCTTCAAATTGATGCAGGAAAATTATTCGGTGTCTAATGGCAGGCAAAGCAGCGATGCCGAGTCGGTTACTTACGACAAGCTTTTCTTTTATGTTGCTGATGAAAACGGAAATATTGTGGAAACAGTAAAGATGGACCACAATTCTTCGAAGTCCGAAATTTATGCCGAAGGTTTGCACGAAGGCGAATATAGCCTTTTGGTATTAGGCATTAAAGGAGATGAGAGTGAAGATTTGGCACAGATAAACAAAATATCTTCTGTCAATGATACATGGCTGAGTTTTCCCTCTGACTTGCACAGACCTTTGCAGGCTGAATATTTCTATTCCTCGACACCGTTTACAGTTGAAACTCGCGTTTCGGAAACAGGAGAAACTGAAATCGTGGCAATTGACACTGACATAATTCAGAAAAGAATAGTTGGCAGAATTGATTTTGATTTCGTATATAATAATGAATATGTGAGAAATGCTACAGTAGATAAGAAACTTGTACTTACAAAATCAAGATTCTACACATCTTTAAGCGGAAGTGGTGAACTAGGTGGAGAAAGTGACGGTGTAATGGATGAAATAAGTTTGAACGACTCTTATACGTTACTGTTTATGCCGACGGTTGGAGGCTCATCTATCAAAGCCGTACTCGAACATTCAACAGTAAACTATCTTTCGGAAAAAGCCTATGTTTCTTTTGAGTTTGAACAGAGTGGTATTTTCCCAAACAATATTCATAATATAGAGAATGTAGTTAATCATCCGGACGACAAGTCGCCTGTGATGTATATAACACGTGGCTCTTATAACTCGTCGAAACATTATCAGATTCTATCGGACTCGGAGACAAAGGATATATATACAGACAGAACACAGAGAAGTTTCAACACATCAAAACCTCTTCAGATATCGGTGAATGATGGTGGAGAATTACACGCTCGTTTTTATTCTCCTCGTGTTTTGTATGATGCGACTATTAAAGCAAAACTGCCTTCCGTTTCTGATGAATATTTTGATTTTGCCCATTTTGACTCGATACCTGCTTTTGCAGATTTCTATGAAATTTCACCAATGCTGAAACGTGAAACAATCTGTAAGCTGGAATCAGGGAAATATGTAAATGTACCTAAACTTTCCGTTTCGGATTTTTCGGGAATTGAGTTTGTTATAGAATCAACTGACCCTTATTGGGAAAAGATAAAAGGCATCAAGCATGGTTGGAATATATATTGGGGGCTTTTTGACGGAGATCCAGACAAAGAAGACGGTGGCCCGGTGGGAAACTGGATGGGAATACGTCCGGTGCACTGTCGTGAATCTGTTGCCTTCTTCCTCAATTTTACATATTTGATAGATATGGAGGAACACGAACAGATTCTGCATGAGAATGCTCATATTTTGTATGACGACAATAAACTGCCGGTAAAAGTAGATCAGGTGTTGGCGCAGATGAGGCAGGAGAGAACTTTACAAGTTGGTTTGGTTTATCCCGGTCATGGAGTGATAGGTCTCGGAAGCCCAGCTGTTTTCGGAGCATATCAGGATGGCTGGTTCAATCATTACAGCAACACGTATGCATGTAATGTGATGTTCCACGAATTGGGACATGTCATGGGATACGGACACGACAGTTCCTTTACATACGGACCGTGGGCGGAAGAGCTGATGAATAATTTCTATGTTCAGAATATCAGCAGAATGCCTATTGATTCTCCAGATTATTTGCAGAGTAAATTGAATCCGAATAAGTATAAATAAATTGAAGATAAAATTATGAATATATTAAGACATATATATTTCCCTGTTTTCCTGATAGCTTTGTGTGCCTGTACTGCGGATGACTTCAGAGATTCTACAATTGTGGCAGAGTCTCTTTCTGTAAGGTTTTCACAGCCTAATCAACAGAATGCTGGCGGATTATCTTCCGAGATAGACAATATTTCTGCCTTCAGATTTGAGGATAATATACTTAAGGAAATTGTAAGTAACATTAATATAAACGACGAGGGTGTTGCCGACATAAACCTGGCGTCAATGAATGGTAATCTGTTTTTCCTTGCAAATGCCGGCAAGATAATTGAAGAGAACAACTTTCAGGTTGACAATACAATGGAAGATGATTTCCTCAGCATTAAATCTGATGTTGACGGCATGAATCATCGTGGCATAACAATGACGGGAAAATTATCCTTTGCCGGAGAGGGAAAAGATAATCTTGAAGTCGCAATCAGGCATTCGGTTGCCCGAATCGACTTGGCGTCTTACTCCGTAGATGCTAAGGTCAATAGTGTAAAAATAAAAGATGTCTCATTGCAAGGATATGTTTTTGAGCAGGAAGGAAAAACCGAAGATATATTTGATAAAGACGATATTATTAAGGATTTCGGTGACACTCCATTTTCTAACGGCAAAGAGGCAATTTTCTACTTGCCTGAGCAGTTTGGAAACAGATTCCAGGTTGAAGTTCTTATAACAGCTAATGGAGCATGGAAAAGATTAAGGGCTGAGCTCCCGGAAATCCTTAGAAATAAAATCTATACACTAAAAGTTTATGGAAGCGGAGCTGATTTTGCAATCAGTGTTGATACGGGTGATTGGGAATATGGAGCAGGTTCTGAAACAAGCGGAATATATAAAGGAATAGTGGATATTGACAATTCAGTCCTTAGTGATGCTGTTTATGTAAATTCAAGGAGAGATTCTGTTTTTGTTGATTCGTGGGACAACAGTTTTACCCTAGCATTTTTGTCTGAAGAAGGAGCGGATTGCCGTATCGACGGAAACGTTGACAAGGTTGAAATGGAGTTTGTCCAATCTCGTTCATTGGAGACAAACTCTCGTATGCTCAAAGTACGCAGCATGCGTAAAATGCCTGGAGTTGCTTAGCAATATGCATATATTAACATATATAAGAACGATGTGTTGCGTGACAGAGTCGTTATCGTGTTCAAGGCTAATCCTGTCAAACTGGAAGGTCTGATCAGCTTTGATGAAAATGCAATTTGTAATTTTGCCCGTTATATAGATGGAGAGATAGGAGTTCTAACTCTTCCGGAAGGGAAAAATATATCTCTTTCATTTGCGGATGATTCTCCGGAATGGATGAAGCTTGAAGAAAATGGAAACAATCGTTTCCGCCTGCTTGCAGGGTGGAAGCCAAACGACCCCGACGCTGACGGAAGAATACAGACTGCACATATTACCATATCCGACAACGGAGACCAACATAGCGAAACATACATTGTGAAGCGCCAGAATTGGGGATTGCCTGTTGTCAAAATCAACGGAACATGGTGGTGTAAATATAATCTCAGAGGAAATGTGAAGACTTTCTCTGACCAGATTCTTGTGTCGAATGAGCCTACACGAGGAAGTCTTGCAGATTATATGTCTTCGTGTAGCGACAATGAGTTTCTAGCTGTAATAGGTGACCAGTATCAGGCAGGGAACCAGGACGGACTTAATCTTATTCATAATGGAGAAGGTTTTGTATATGACAATTATAATACCAAGTCAGACAATTTTGGAACATTAGACCCGACGTTTATGGCTCCGGACGGATATGAAATACCGGATTATGATGATTTCAGATTCTTCAATTGGGGAAATAATTCGAACTTGGCTTATTATAATCCAGGAGTGTTTAATAATGGCTTGGGGCAAAGACTGAACTTCAATGTCGTGGAACGTACCGCATCTTTCCTTGGAAAAGAATATGGTCCGATAAATTTTTATGATTTCGAATACGAAGGCGAGCACCTGCTCCTGTGTGGTTTGGGACATCAGTGGAGCGAGACAGGATTAGCTAAGATGTATATTATTTTTGCTACATATGGAAATTCGTCAAATACTTGGTTCATAGAGGGAAGTTCGCAGTCTGCCGGTGCAGGAAACTGGTTCAGGTATTCTGTAAACAATCAGAATAAGACCAGAACTATCCGCTGCGTAAAAACTCCGGTGGAGTATATTTATGAGTAATTCGAGTAGCTGATGTTTTTTTAATATCATAATAATTATATGTTCCCATTTTAGTAATTGATTAGTGATTTATTAGTAATCAAAATATCGGCTCACCTAGGTGAGTCAATCAATCCACCTAGGTGAGCTAATCAATTCACCTAGGTGAGCCGATTGAACCACCTAGGTGGAGCAATATTTTGAATATGACAAATATCATAAATAACTGTAATGTTTGTAACAAGACTTTTCAATGATAGGATTTATTATAATGATTTCAAATTTCATCAGTTGACTGGTTGGCAAGAAAACAGGTTGACAAAATTTTGAATCCTTGCAACAGTACTGTTGAGAAACTTTAGTAGTGATAAATTGCTGCACATGAAAGAATAATATTTTGAAATAAAAATTAAGATGAAAATAAACATAATATTGACTAAATTATTTGATAGATTCATTCCGGGAATCTTGTCATTACTTATATTGCTCTTTGCTGTTTCGTGCGAAGATGATATGAGAAACAATATAAATCAGAATAGCGGGAGTGCCTTGATAGTACGTGCCAATTTGCAACCTTACAAAATACAGGGACAGGATGCGGCAGCTGACGGTGAGAACGTAATAAACGAATTGCATGCCTGTCTTTTCGAAGATGGCTTGCTAAAGGAAGTGTATGAAAATATTGATTTAAACGGAGGGTTAAAGATAGATGAACCCAAAGGAAGATTGTATATGGTCGGAAATCTTCCCGGTGAGCAGCCAATAAGCGAACTCCGTAATAGTGGTATGACTGAGGACGAATGGCTTGATGTGAAAATATCCCATCAGGGAGGCATATCTTTGGATTATTATAGTGGTTATATTGATTTATCTGAAATGTCAGAGAATATAATAAAGCTCAAACGAGGCGTAGCTCGTGTTGATTTCTCAATAAATACTTCAATGCCGGTTTCTGTCGAGAATATTGTATTCAGGAATGTAGCAGACAAATCATATATGTTCCAAAAATCTTCAGTGGCAACGCCCGCTTCGGTAACTTATGGAGATGTTGTTGTGAATCTGGAAAAACCGATTTCCGGAAACACAAAAGCTGTTGCGTATCTTTGTGAGCAAGTGTCGGATAATCTGATGGCTGTCCTTACAATCAAGATGAAAAATAAAACTATGGTTAAGGAAGTGAAATTCCCGTCAATCCTGAAAAGAAACACTGTTTATACAGTTAATATATCATATTCAGATAATGCGACACCGGAAGTTCCTGGCGTGCCAAGCGAACCGTCGGAACCTTCCAACCCCGATGTCCCTTCCAAACCGGATGTTCCTTCAGAACCCGGAAGCCCTTCTGAACCATCCGAGCCGGGCGAACCATCTGAACCGGAAAATCCGGGACCGGTTGAACCGGAGCAACCTGAAAAAGGAATTGTTATTAGCGTGACAGAGTGGGAAGATGGTGGCGTTGTTGATTTGTTGCCTAACGTGGGAAATTTGTTTATCGACATAAACGATTCCAAACTGCCTGCCGATGCTTCAGTTTCTGAATCAAACAGACGAATAGTGCTTTCATATAAGAAAACAGACTTCTTATTGGCTTTGGAATGTGACGATGAGTTGGAATTTATCCCGGACCCGACATTGCCACTTCAAGTTACACGCATGGATAATTCTCCGGAGCATATAGGTGAAAATATTTTTGCTGTTTCAAAGGAGATATGGCGTCCGGGAATGGAATCAGTCGAACGTAAGCTGATGTTTCACCGCAAAGGCATGAACGAAAACTATCAGACAGATTATATCACAGTTGTAATGGAAGCAAATCCGGTTCAGCTTAGTGGTTCTATCAACTTTAATGAGAAAAATGAATATAACTTTACCGAATATGTGGAAAATGAGATTGCAGTATTTTCTTTACCCGCTGATAAATCTTTGAGCGTGAAATATCCTGCCGATGAAGATAACTGGATTAAAATTGATGAAGTAGAGACTTCTAAATCCTTGGGCACATATCGCGTACTGGCTGGCTGGAAGCCAAACGACCCTAAGGCTGACGGGCGTGTTCAATCAGCAATTATTGTCATAGAAAACAAATCTGATGGCAGCGACAGAGAGGAATATACAATTACCCGACAGAATTGGGGCTTGCCTGTTACATATCTTAACGGAGTCTGGTGGTGCAAGTACAATGCAATGGGCGATTCCCGTAAATTCGAGGATCAGATTCTTTCAGCTAACGACCCGGCAGCCAAAGCCGGCAAAACTCTTTACGAATATCTGGGAGTATGCTCGGCTGAAGAATATCTGAACCTTTGGAAATGGCAATATATGGGCGACAAAACTCAAGGCCTTGAAGTTGTGGACGACAATGGCGTGGCAAAACTTGACGGCTATTTCAACAACACAGTTCATATCAACAAACTAGATCCGAAATCAATAGCACCGAAAGGCTATGAACTTCCTTCGATGGAAGACTACAATAATGTCCTTGAGTTGATAGAAGGTGACTATATTTGGCTTATGTGGGATGGGGCTCATAAAACAGGCTGGAACGGGGGCACAACATTGCAGCGACGACAAAAACGCCGCAACGACGTTTCTGTCGGAAGCGTAGCATTGCCGGACTTGATTTATATCGGTATGTATAATGCATCAGTTAGCGAATACGAGCCTTTGGTGTGGTATGGTTCAAGCAGTCAGTGGGACAACAGCGGTATAAAGCATGGGCACTATAACAATATGCTTTTTGCTGTTTCCAATCCTGAAACAGGTCAGGGATGGTATTTTAATGGCAGTATGCAAGGATTATATGCAACCAAGAACGGTGCCGGCGCAAACAACACACGAATCGTAAGATTCAAGAAATCTGACGTAGAGTATATCTACAGATGAATTCCTGAATGACTGGCATATGGCGGAAAAATAGTATCTTTGCAACTTTATATCCATTAATTTGAAACATCTGAATTAAATTAATTACGACAATGATTTCTATCGACGGATTGACAGTTGAGTTTGGAGGGACAACTCTATTCTCGGATATTTCTTTCGTTATCAATGAGAATGACAGAATCGCATTGATGGGAAAAAACGGAGCAGGAAAATCTACTTTGTTGAAAATATTGGCGGGAGTAAGAGAACCGACCAGAGGAAAAGTTTCCGCCCCAAAAGATACAGTTATAGCTTATCTGCCCCAGCATCTTATGACAGAAGACGGACGCACGGTCTTTGAAGAAACAGCCCAGGCTTTTTCTCATCTTCATGAGATGGAGGCAGAAATTGAAGCTCTCAACAAGGAGCTGGAAACTCGCACAGATTACGACTCCGACAGCTATATGGAGCTAATCGAGAGAGTTTCCACTTTGAGTGAGAAATTCTATTCCATTGAAGAGATAAACTACGATGCCGATATCGAGAAAACTCTCCTTGGTCTTGGTTTCAAGAGAACAGATTTCAATCGCCAGACATCAGAATTCAGCGGCGGATGGAGAATGAGAATCGAGTTGGCAAAACTCCTTCTTCAGAAGCCTGATGTTCTGTTGCTCGACGAGCCGACTAACCACCTTGACATTGAGTCTATCCAGTGGCTCGAGGATTTTCTCATCGACAGCGGACAGGCAGTTGTTGTTATCAGTCACGACCGTGCTTTCGTTGACCATATCACAACTCGCACCATCGAAGTCACAATGGGACGAATCTATGACTACAAGGTGAATTATTCTCAATATCTCCAGCTCAGAAAGGAGAGGAGAGAGCAGCAGCAGAAAGCTTATGACGAACAGCAGAAGTTCATTGCCGAAACAAAGGAATTTATCGAGCGTTTCAAAGGTACATATTCCAAGACTCTTCAGGTGCAGAGCCGCGTGAAGATGCTTGAGAAACTTGAAATTCTTGAAGTTGATGAAGAAGACACTTCGGCACTTCGCCTTAAGTTTCCGCCATCACCTCGCTCAGGCTCATATCCGGTGATAATCGAGAACGTTGCAAAGAGCTATGGCGACAAGACCATTTTCAGGAATGTGAACCTGACAATCGAGCGTGGCGACAAAATCGCATTCGTTGGCCGCAACGGTGAGGGTAAATCTACATTGGTGAAATGTATAATGAAGGAAATAGAGCATGAAGGAATGCTTACAATCGGACATAATGTCCAGATAGGATATTTCGCACAGAATCAGGCTTCGCTGCTGGATGAGAATCTTACAGTTTTCCAGACAATAGATGATGTAGCCAAAGGTGATATCCGAAACAAGATAAAGGATTTGCTCGGTGCCTTTATGTTTGGCGGGGAAAATTCGACAAAGAAGGTGAAAGTGCTTTCCGGCGGTGAAAGAACCCGACTCGCTATGATTAAGCTACTATTGGAACCGGTGAATCTTCTTATCCTCGACGAGCCGACAAACCATCTCGATATGAAGACAAAAGATATCCTGAAGCAGGCTCTTATGGATTTCGACGGAACTCTTATCGTTGTTTCTCACGACCGTGACTTCCTTGACGGGCTTGTTACAAAAGTATATGAGTTCGGCAATCAGAAAGTAGTTGAGCATCTCGAAGGAATATATGAATTCATGCAGAGAAAGAAAATGGAAAATCTGAGAGAAATCGAAAGAAAATAAATTCTCTAACAAACAATAATGCTTTTTCCTAATCGGATAATGATTCAGGAAAAAGCATTATTTTTATATAATAGCATTTGCTTTTATTTCAGCAGAACGTCATATGTCTTCTCGGATACATCCGGCAGAATTTTACGGAACTGGCAAAGCATCCTTTCCCGTGATTCTTGCGGTGAGCGTCCAGGACAACACGCCTCACGACCAAACAAAGCCTCAGGTGTAGTGAGCAGCGACCATCCCCAGCCATATTCACGTCCGTGCCGGTCGCGTGGATAAATGAAATCTTCCGTTACTATATAACCGCCCATTTCCAGCCGTGTCACGTAAGCATCAAAGCGGCTTCTCATTTTTGGTCCCGTGAATCCGCAAGCATCCCGAAGTTCGCGTGTGATAAGACTGTCGCAACTCTTCAACGTAGATAAAATAAATTCCTCGACGCTCCCTTCTTCCGGATAAGGGAAAACACTGCGGCGATAGTTTACGAAATCCGGCCACCATTCCTTGCTTATGAATGCAGCCTTTTGCTTGAAAAACTTTCCGTATGCACAGCCGCTGTCCCTTAGTATGGCACTCTTCCATTCCCACAGAGGCCATTCCCATCCTCCGTCCGGCAGTTTGTTATACCGGCAATCCTCGTCGAGCACTTCTTCGGCCGACCATCCTGTTATTCCCATGTCGAGCAGCGGAAGAAAACCAATTTCTTCAATATAATCAACCAGCTCCGGACATGAATGTAAAAGCTCTTTTGCCATAATTAACAACCGCTTCCGTCAATATTACATGTTGCCCCTTCGTTTACCGGGCGTGAACATAATCCGGCATCTTCAGGATTCAATGTGACAGTTCCGTCTTCCAGAACAAAACAAGGAATGCCTGCGGCTCCGATACGCTTTGCCACATCGAAAACCGGACTGTTGTCTCTGAGTTTCAGAAAAGCTTTCAGGTCTTTCACATGCAAACCAATATCAATGATTTCGTATTTGTCGTTTCCTTTGACTTGCTCTTCCACATATGTGCAGTCGGGGCAAGTTTTCATTCCATAGATTTTAATCATAGCATTATTATTTGAAGTTCCATCAAAGGTAAGATATTATGTCTGATAAATCAAGTTTATATTTGCATCATATTGTTTCAAATAAAAAATCTTGTTTTTGGTTTGATACATCCCAATATAGAACAGTAAACTGGAGAAAAAAGAAATAATTTCACGTGACTTGTTTTATTAAAAAACCGACTTTAGCTGAAATGATTTTTTATTTCCGTAAGTTTACAGCTTTTTTATCGATTAATTTTGAGTATAATAGTAGGACAATCAACTTGAAAATTTTCAATCTTTTCCCTCGCAAAAAAGATATTGTTCCCCTTACAATAATATAGTATATCTATTTGTAGAAAATACAATATAAAAAACTCAGCAAAATAGTAGGTTATCTCAAATAATAATTTTTATATTTGCAAAAAGCAAAGGGAAAAACATGAAAACACTGGGTGAAAAAACCAATACTTATAATCCGCATGTATCAGTTGACTGTGTGCTTCTAAGTATTGTTGACGACCAACTGTCCGTTCTATTGGTTGAACGAAGGGATATAAAAGAAGATAGAGTCGGCTATAAATTACCTGGCAGCCTTATATATGATGATGAAGATTTGGACGAGGCAGCATACAGAGTCTTGAATGAAACTACAGGGCTGAAGAGAGTCTCAATGAAACAATTCAAGGCTTTCGGTTCTCCGTTGCGTACATGTAATGAAGCGGATGTGTTATGGTTGGAAAGAGCATCGAAGATGAAGATTTCGCGTATCGTAACGATTGCTTATCTTGCTTTGTGCAAGACTGGCCATCGTTCGGTTGTCCTTCCAAACAATGATTCCGTGATGTGGTTCTCTGTACAGAATTTGCCCGAACTTCCTTTTGACCATAAGGCGATTATCGAGTCCGCAATCGAGGAGATAAGGCTTCTTATAGACATGGAGCCATCGATTCTTTATTCCTATTTGCCGTCTAAATTTACGGCTTATCAGCTAAGAAGAGCTTATGAGCTTATTTATGACAGAAGTTTTGATGTAAGGAATTTTCATAAGAAGCTGAATGCTTTGGAATATATAGTCCTTACGGATGAATGTGAGCGCAAGGTCGCGCACCGTGCAGCAAGATATTATCGTTTCGACAAGGTGAAGTACAACAAATTGCGCTCGAGATTTAACAACAAGAAATAAATAACAAATTAATATATAAGCGATGTTTTTATTAGGATGTGATTTAGGAAGTTCTTCTGTGAAGGCTTCAATTGTGGAAGTGGAAACGGGACTGACCGTAGGTTCCGACTTCTTTCCAAAGGAAGAAGCTCCAATAAAGGCTGTTCGCCCCGGTTGGGCTGAGCAAAACCCGGATGACTGGTGGACATATATGAAGCAGGCAATTAGCGGAGCTATCAGTAAAGCCGGAATTTCCGGTGAAGATATCAAGGCTATCGGTATTTCGTATCAGATGCATGGATTGGTGGTTGTTGATGAAGCAAAGAAAGTGCTTCGCCCGTCAATAATTTGGTGTGACAGTCGCGCTGTGCAGTATGGCGAGCAGGCTTTCGCCAGCATTGGCGAAGAAAGATGTCTTTCGCATCTGTTAAATTCGCCGGGTAATTTTACTGCTGCCAAACTTGCGTGGATAAAGGAAAATGAACCTGCGGTTTATAAGTCAATACATAAGATAATGCTTCCGGGCGACTATATCGCCATGCGTATGACAGGAGATATTGTAACGACTGTTTCCGGTCTGTCTGAAGGTATATTCTGGGATTTCAAGGAAAATAGAATTTCTGAAGATTTATTGTCTTATTTCGGATTTGGCAAGGAGTTGATAGCTGATATCAGACCAACATTCGGCTTGCAGGGCGAGTTGTTGCCATCTGTGGCTGCTGAGTTAGGACTTAAGAAAGGCACTCCGGTTACATACAGGGCAGGAGACCAGCCTAACAATGCTTTGTCATTGAATGTGCTTAATCCGGGTGAGATTGCCGCTACTGCTGGAACATCAGGCGTTGTTTATGGTGTTAATGATCAAGTGAATTATGATATGCTTTCAAGGGTGAATACTTTTGCCCATGTGAATCATACTGCGGAACAGACTCGTTTGGGTGTTCTATTGTGCATCAATGGTGTTGGCATTCTGAATTCATGGATGAAGAAAACAGTGGCACCGGAAGGTTTCAGCTATGATGATTTGAACAAGTTGGCAGCACAAGTGCCTATCGGTTCTGAAGGTTTGTCTATACTTCCTTTTGGAAACGGAGCAGAGAGAATGCTGCAGAATAAGCAAGTTGACTGTTCTATTTACGGACTGAATTTCAATATTCATACAAAAGCTCATTTGGCTAGAGCTGCTCAGGAAGGTATAGTATTTTCATTCAAATATGGAATGGATATTATGAGTAATATGGGTATTGATATAAGCGTGATTCGTGCAGGACATGCAAATATGTTCCTTAGCCCGATATTTTGTGAGGCTCTTGCCGGTGTGACTGGTGCTGTTATTGAGTTGTATGATACAAATGGCGCAGTTGGTGCTGCTAAAGGAGCCGGAATTGGTGCCGGAATATATAAGTCACCTGAAGAAGCATTCTCATCTCTAAAGAAAATAGATATAGTAGAACCTGATGGTTTCAAGGCTAACGACTATTGCGGAGCTTATGAAACTTGGAAGGAAAGATTGGAAAAAATGATATAATTGTTAAAAATTTAGTATTATGAATTACTTTAAAGGCGAAAAAGAATTTTTCCCAGGAATAGGAAAAATCCAGTTTGAAGGACGTGAGTCAAAAAATCCGATGGCTTTTCATTTTTATGATGAAAACAAAGTTGTGATGGGCAAGACATTGAAGGAACATTTGCGTTTCTCAATGGCATACTGGCACACATTGTGTGCTGAAGGTGCAGACCAGTTTGGTGGCGGAACAAAGACTTTCCCTTGGAACGCAGGTACTGATGCTATTTCAAAAGCAAAATATAAAATGGACGCTGCTTTCGAGTTCATGACAAAATGCAGCATTCCTTACTATTGTTTCCACGATGTTGACATGGTTGATGAGGGCGATAACTTTGCAGAATTCGAACAGCGCTTGCAGACAATGGTTGGTCATGCCAAGGAACATCAGGAAGCTACAGGTGTGAAACTGTTGTGGTCAACTGCAAATGTGTTCGGTCACAAGCGTTATATGAACGGAGCTGCAACAAATCCATATTTCCCTGCAGTTGCTTATGCAGGAACTCAGATTAAGAACGCTATCGATGCTTGTATCGCTTTGGGCGGTGAAAACTATGTATTCTGGGGCGGCCGTGAAGGTTATATGAGCTTGTTGAATACAGACATGAAGCGCGAAAAAGAACATCTTGCAATGATGCTTACTATGGCTCGCGATTACGGACGTAAGAATGGTTTCAAGGGAACATTCCTTATCGAACCTAAACCAATGGAACCAACTAAGCACCAGTATGATGTAGATGCAGAAACTGTTATCGGATTCTTGCGTCACTATGGTCTTGACAAAGATTTCGCTTTGAATATCGAAGTAAACCACGCAACTCTTGCCGGTCACACATTCGAACACGAATTGCAGGCTGCTGCAGATGCTGGAATGTTGTGCAGTATCGATGCTAACCGTGGTGACTATCAGAATGGTTGGGATACAGACCAGTTCCCAATTGACTTGTATGAGCTTACTCAGGCTTGGCTTGTTATGCTTCAGGGCGGTGGTTTGACAACTGGCGGTACTAACTTCGATGCTAAGACTCGCCGCAATTCAACTGACTTGGACGATATCTTTATCGCTCATATCAGCGGTATGGATGTATTCGCACGTGCTCTTATGATTGCTGCTGATATTCTTGAGAATTCAGACTACAAGAAAATGCGCGAAGAACGTTATGCTAGCTTCAATTCCGGCGAAGGAAAAGCATTTGAAGAAGGCAAGCTCACTTTGGAAGACTTGCGTACAATTGCTTTGCGTGACGGTGAGCCAAAACAAATCAGCGGCAAGCAGGAATTGTATGAAATGATTATCAACCAGTATATTTAATCTTCTTCCGGAAAATAATAACCGGAATCTGATTTATATTATATTGCCGGCGTAAGAATTGCGCCATTGAACAAAAATGCAGAGACATAGAAAACAAGGAGTAGTTTTATCTCTACGTTCTCTGTGGCTCTGTATTTTTTTTATTTTTGTATGAATTTAAAACTATTATCATGAAAAATAACCTTTATATCTTATGCATTACCTTGGTTGCCACATTGGGAGGATTGCTTTTCGGATATGATACGGCAGTTATTTCCGGAGCTGAACAGGCTTTGCAGAAGCATTTGGGATTGGATGCATTCTGGCATGGTGTTACAGCTTCAAGCGCCTTGATTGGATGTGTGATTGGTAGTGCTGTTTCCGGATATTTTGCTTCAGGAATGGGACGTAGAGATTCCTTGCGTGTGGCTGCATTCTTGTTCTTTATTTCTGCGCTGGGTTCATATTATCCGGAATTTCTGTTTTTTGAGAAAGGCGACACTTCGTTTGCCCTTATTCTGATGTTCAACTTCTATCGTATTATTGGTGGTGTGGGAGTAGGTTTGGCATCTGCCATTTGTCCAATGTATATTGCCGAGATTGCACCATCTGAAATTCGTGGAAAATTGGTTTCATGTAACCAGTTCGCCATTATCTTCGGTATGCTTGTGGTTTATTTTGTCAATTATATGATTAAGGACGGAATGACTGAAGAAGTACTCGTATCGGATGGTTGGAGATATATGTTCGGTTCTGAGGCTATTCCTGCTGCATTATTCGGTATTTTGCTGTTCTTTATTCCTCGTACACCGCGCTATCTTGTTATGACAAACCGTTCGGAAGAAGCTTTGGACGTATTGAAGCGAGTTAACGGAGCAGAAAAAGCTCATACGATATTGTCGGATATTCAGTCTGTATCTAAGGAAAAGACAGAGAAACTGTTTACTTATGGAGTAACAGTTATTGTTGTTGGTGTACTGTTGTCTGTTTTCCAGCAGGCAATAGGTATTAACGCTGTGCTTTATTATGCTCCTCGTATATTCGAGAAAATCGGTGCAGGCGACAGCATGATGCAGACCGTAATAATGGGTATTGTAAATATTCTTTTCACTTTGGTTGCCATATTCACAGTGGAGAAGGTAGGACGCAAACCTTTGCTTATTGTCGGTTCAATAGGAATGGCTGTCGGAGCTTTCAGTGTAGCTTTGTGTGATGAAATGTCGGTAGGCGGAATTATTCCTGTTCTTTCCATTATAGTTTATGCAGCATTCTTCATGATGTCCTGGGGACCGATATGTTGGGTGCTTATTGCTGAGATTTTCCCAAACACTATACGCGGAAAGGCGGTTGCAATTGCTGTAGCATTCCAGTGGATATTCAATTATCTTGTATCTTCCACATTCCCGGCATTGTATGAGTTCAGCCCTGGATTTGCATACAGCCTTTACGGTATGATATGCGTTTTGGCTGCATTGTTTGTATGGAGAATGGTGCCTGAAACCAAAGGCCTTTCTCTTGAGGAAATGAATGCTCTTTGGAAAAAGAAAGAGTAATATTTTAGTTGGCAAGGGAACAAGTTGACACGATAATTAGATTTGATAACTTGTTTTCTTGTCAATTTTTACCCCGATGGTTTAGCTTATAGAATATTATAATAAATACTTTTATGAAACGTGTTTTCTTATTGTCAGCTGCTCTGACTGCAGCATTGATGGCTTCATGCAGCCATCCTGAAACTAATAAAGTTACTAATGAAACAACAGACGAAACAAAATTTCTCGCGCTGGTTGATACACCACAGATTACCACTCCTCCGGCAGAGTTGAAGCTGGATCCGTTTTATAAGAAATATATGAATGTGAACGGAATACACGTTGTCAGTTCCTGGCGTGTTCCCGACAGCTGCTTTTATGCTGCTTACGTGAGCCTTGATGCGCTTACGAAAATGATGCCTGCCGAAGTAATGGAATCATTGACCAGCCGCAATACAAGAATTGGTATTATGGCAAGATATGAAGGAACTACTGATATTCCTGAACATGCTTTCCTTGTCAATGACACTACTATCAACTGGGATTTGCGTGCCCGCGGATTGGGCGGAACTTTACAGATGCCATTCTCTACATGTGCTGAAGAAAATATACTTGCCTATCAGATTGACAAATACCATGCTGAGGATATAATGATTCACGAGTTTGCCCACACAATACACAATGTAGGTATTTCGCCTGTATATCCTGATTTTAATGACGAACTGCAAGCATCTTTGGACAAGGCATTGGCCGAAGGAAAGTGGAAAAATGTATATGCAGCCACAAATATTGAAGAGTATTGGGCTGAAGGCGTTCAGACTTGGTTCAATGTCAATGCCGAAGTGAATAACGATGGTGGCGACGGAAAACACAACAAAGTGAATACACGCGAGGAACTGAAGCGTTATGATCCGGGATTATATTCAATCCTTGCCAGATTCTTCCCTGAAGTGCAGGAACAAATCAGCCGACACAAGAAAGTTAATCTGTATAATTATGAATGATAGATGATTAGTTGAATAAATAATGCATTGAAAATAGGTTCGGCCCCAGCTCGATTTGGGGCCGTATTTATTTCGTCGTGGGTTCGGCCCTACGCCGTGATACATCCGATCCTATTTCTTACTAATTCTTTCACGGAATATTTGTGGCGAAATACCGCTGTTACGTTTGAAGAATTTACTGAACGAAGCCTGGTCTGCGAAATTCAGAGAAACAGCTATTTGCTGGATTGACATTTTTGTAGATACAAGCATATTCCGCGCCTCACTATATATAAGCTCGTTGATAAATGAATTTACAGTTCGCCCTGTTTGCTTTTTTATTATTGATGTCAGATATTGCGGGGTGATATTCATTTTCTCAGCATAGAAAGGAACATTATGTTCAGTTTTGAAATTAAGCATCAGAAGAGAGATAAAATCCTGTAGCATCATTCTGTATCTCGTGGTATTGGCAGGTGTATGATTCATGGCGAGATTGTCCAGTATATTATCCAATTCCAGGTAAAATTTGATAAGCGCATTCTGTATAAGTTCCAAATGATATATATGCGTGCTTCTCAGGATTTGTTTTTTTATCTGCTTTATGCACTCGTCCAACAGGCAACATTCCATAGAATTGATTTGTGCAATAGGCATACTGTGCATATTTATCCCTTTTGCAATCCTTTGCTTTAGATTAAATACACCAATCTTATCAATGAAATCTTTGTGAATACACAGAAATGTGCATTTGAAATCGTCAGAAATATCAGAGAAAAAAGTAAGATGCAAAGGAGAAAGTACACAAAGATTGTTTTCTTCTAGATCATATTGGTTTTCGTCGATACTCAGCACAGCTTTCCCTGATATTACTACAACATAGGAAAACGCATTGACATATACAGGCGTTTTTCCCGAAAGAGAAAAATCTTCCGTACTGTTTGATTCGAACACGGCAATTTCCCCGTTGTAACTGTCTCCTTCTTTTAAGGAGATAATTTCCTGTATGTTTATGATATTATATTCATTCATAATAGTGTGTTGTTATATCTGTCTTTGTCCAAAAGTAATAATTTATTTTGTTCAATATAAATATTGACATTGTTTTATTAATCTCTTATTGAACTTTTCTTTCTGGTCACATGTCTGTTATTATATTGTTATATAATATATTTACTGTCACTTTAATGTGATGATATGTTCTGTCGAATTAATGATATGTTTCAAAAAAGACAAATTGTGAACCACAATAAACATCAATGGTAAAACATAAAAGTGTGAATTTTGCAATGGAATTTAAAGACAGAGAATAATATATGAATCGCACTAAAATTTTGACATCGTTGTTTGCCGTCTTTAGCATTTTGAATGTCGGAGCACAGCAACATAAAGTAATGACGATTGAAGAGCTTTTTAATCTGGCAGAATCGAACAGTAAAAGTCTGAAAGTTCATAATCTGGCGGTTGACGAAGCTATTCAGGCTGTGAAAGTTGCCAAAAACGACAGGCTTCCATCCATTGAAGCAAGTCTTTCGTTCAGCTATATTGGCGACGGATGGATGAGCGACAGGGATTTCTCAAACGGAATGAAAGCAGAAATGCCACATTTTGGTAATAATTTCGCGTTCAAGGCTACGCAGGCGGTATATGCCGGAGGAGCCATTACTGCTGGTATTGAGATGAGTGAATTACAGAAGAAAACAGCTGAAGCAAATTTGGACAACGACCGGCAAAATATTCGTTTCATGCTTGTTGGCCATTATCTGGACCTTTACCAGCTAAGCAACCAGAAGAAAGTTTATGAAAAGAATATCGAACAGACAAAGTTGCTTATCGAAGAGATTAAATCTGCATTTGAACAAGGAACTGCCTTGATTAGCGACATAACACGATATGAATTGCAATTGAAGAACCTGGAGTTGGGACTGACCAACACAGAGAACCGCATGAGTATATTGAACAGAGAGCTGGTGACAACTATCGGTTTGGATACGGATATCGTAATCGTTCCGGACACTTCAATTGTTGGCAAACAGATTGAAATAATTTCTGAAACAGACTGGCAAGAGAAAAAGGAAAATTCTCCTTTATTGCGGATGGCAGAATTGGGAGTGAAAATGTCGGAAAAAGAACAGGATTTGGTGCGCTCTGAACGTCGTCCGACTGTAGGGCTGATGGCTGCAAATAATTTTGACGGACCGATTCTTATAGAAGTTCCGCCTATAAACAAGAATTTCAACTATTGGTTTGTAGGTGTAAATGTCTCTTACAAATTCGATGCACTGTTCAAAAGCAACAAAAAACTGAAGCGTGCAAGAATTGCAACAATGAAGGCTCAGGAAAATCTGCGCCTTGCCGATGAAAGAATTTCAAATGATATCAATGCTGCTTACATTAATTTGCAGGAAGCATATACAAGATTGGATACGAAGCAGAAGAGTGTTCAGCTGGCCCATGAGAATTATGATGTCATTCACAACCGATATCTCAATGGTTTGTCGCTGGTGACTGATATGCTTGATGCAAGTAATATTCAGTTGAGCAGTGAGCTGGAACTTGTCAATGCTCAGATAGGAATTCTTTATCAGTATTATCTGCTTAAGAAAACGGTCGGTAACCTGTGATGGATAATTTTATTCCGTAATGTTAAAAAATATTCAAGTTTCACGTCATTTGTTTGGTATTCAGATATATGATGAAATTGTGAAACTTGTGTTAGTAAAAAATATATGTATAATATAAAGAATAATCATTGCAGATAAAAAGGTAACGACGTTTCTCAAAAAAGCTCGGCATCTTTTTTCAAAAACACTGCGATGTCTTCGGGAAAAGCTGCCTACCTTTTTTGAGGAGAAAATACATCCGGAATCATATCCATTTACATCCGGAAGAAACTCCGGTTACATACGGATGTAATTCAGATTACTTACGGAAGAAAATCAAATTGCTTTCGGATGGTTTTCGGCGTCAGTTTCACAATAACTTCAGTAAACAATTTATCAAACTTCAAATAAACATAACACTATGGCTAATAACAATATTAAAAGGAATAAGACTATATCAAATATAATCTTGACAGTTGTCATTTTGGGTGGAATTGTGTGGGTGTGCAGCCGTTTTATCCATCTGGGAAATGTGGAATTTACAGACAATGCCCAGGTGAAACAGCATATCACTCCGATTAACACACGTGTTCAGGGCTTTATAAAGAAAATCTATTTTGACGAATATCAGCCGGTGAAAAAGGGTGATACGCTAGTCGTTATTGAAGACTCCGAGTATCAGCTTCGTCTGGCTCAGGCAGAGGCTAATTATCGCAATGCTTTGGTGGGAAAGGATGCTATGCATACAACGATAAATACAACTCAAAGCAATATCCTCGTCACAGATGCAGGAATAAAAGAAGCAGAAGTGCGCTTGAAGAATGCGGAAGTTGACTACAAAAGATATTCAGAGATGATAAAGAAAAATGCAGTCACAAAGCAGCAATATGACAGAGTGAAGACTGAATATGAAGCTGCAAAAGCTCGCTATGAGCAAATGACCAGACAGAAAGAATCAACATCGCTGGTCAAGCAGGAGCAGACTCAAAGACTAGAACAGAATGATGCTGCCATCAAACTTGCTGAGGCTGAGTTGAATCTTGCCCGTCTTAATCTTTCTTATACAGTAATAGTTGCTACGGCTGATGGAATGACAGGAAGAAAGAATGTGCACGAAGGTCAGCTGGTTCAGCCAGGACAGACAATGGTCACTCTTATTGACAACACTGAGAAATGGGTGATTGCCAATTATAAAGAAACACAGACTTCGGTGATGAAGAACGGACAGGAAGTGGATATTGAGGTTGATGCCGTTCCTGGAGTGAAATTCAAAGGACGAATAGCTTCAATCTCAGATGCAACAGGATCTTCGCTTTCGCTGATGCCTCAGGATAATTCCGCTGGAAACTTTGTGAAAGTAGAACAGAGAATTCCGGTAAGAATAGAGTTTACATCTGATAACAGAGCAGAGGATTTGGAAAGACTTAGTGCCGGAATGAATGTTGAATGTAAAGTGAATTATTGATATGGCCGGACCAAATATACCAACTCGTGTTATGATGTTCCGGGACTTTGTTCCGGACAAACTACGAGTATTCTTGTGTCTTTTTTTTGCGGTGGCATTTCAATTTAGCGGAGGAATATATTTGTCTTCTGTATCGCAGATGGTAGGTTCGCTGGCTTTGATGCAGGAAGATATTATGATGGCAGGATATGCATCGTTCGTTGGGATGACGATGATATTCCCGATATTGTTTCGTTTGAAATTCCGCTTTACAACCAGAAGTATTTTGATGGTTATATGTCCAGGACTTATAATATGCAATCTGATAACAATGAATACTGACAGCATTCCGTTGCTTGTTTTCGTTTGTTTTGTTTCCGGAATTTTGCGAATGTGGGGAACATTCGAGGCTTTGTCGAATGTGCAGCTAAGTATAACACCGACAAGAGATTTTGCTGTATTCTTCCCGGTTGTTTATCTTATAGTGTTGGGTAGTATTCAATTGTCCGGACTTCTGACAGTTTATTTGGGTTATTGGGCAGAGTGGAGATATATGCATTATTTCATAATTGCATTGCTTTTTGTGGTTTGGGCATTGGTAGCAATGCTGACTCATCATTTCCGCTTTATGAAGCCTTTGCCATTGTTTGGCATTGACTGGATTGGTGGAGCTTTGTGGTCAATATTCCTGCTGTCTTTGATATTTGTGCTTGAATACGGACAATTCTATGATTGGTATGATTCGGACCAGATAGTTATTGGCACTGTTGTTTGCATAATATCGCTCGCGTTGAGCATACACAGGATAATTGTTCGCCGTCATCCGTATATATCAAAAGAAGCATTCGGATATAAGAATTTGGGATTGTTGCTTTTCCTTTTTCTGATGCTGAGTTTCTTTCTGACAGCTCCGACTGTGCTTCAGAATATGTTCACAGGTGCAATATTGAAATATGATGTGCTTAATTCTGTGTCTCTGAACTGGTGGAATTTGGGTGGAACGGTTATTGGTGCAGCTTTGGCATACGTATGGCATGTCCGTTTTCACGGAGGCTTCAAAATACCTGTTATAACAGGATTTTCTCTTATAGTCGGTTATTTATGCGTGATGTATTTTCTGATTGACCCTAACATGAATATAGAATGTCTTTATATTCCGACCATAATGCGTGGAGCCGGATATATAATATTGTATATATCACTGACTGTGTATGTGACTGGAATAGTTCCTTTCCAGCATTTCTTCCAGGTTCTTTCATTGCTTGGATTTGTGCGTACCGGTTTCGGCTCAGCATTTGGTAGTGCGGTTTATGGCAGAATGTTGCAATATATTATTCCGGAGAATTTCCAGACTTTGAGTATTGAACTGGACAATGTAAACACAGCTTTTCATGAAATAGGATTCAGTAATATATATGGAGAAGCAATGAGACAAGCAATACTTGTAAGTTTGAAGGAAATGTACGGCTGGATTTGTATTGTAGGCGTCTTGTTTATTTTGGGTCTTTTGTCTAACAGATATTTGAGAACCAATATTTCCGGAAGATTACCACGAATGAGAAGAATAAAAATGCTTATAAAAAAAGAAGTGTGATTTATCCCGTATATTCTTTAGACCAATGTGTAAGAATAATATATTATTGTATCTTTGTACCTTAATTAGGAAAAAACTTGTCTTTTCGTACTCATTTCTCTGAAAGGTATTCCTTGTTGTATTGGAGCAGGAGCGTGGTATAAAAGGCATATTGTCATATTATTTATGGTAAAGACTAAGACTGTGTTTGTTTGTTCCAATTGCGGAGCTGATTCGCCAAAATGGGTAGGGAAATGCCCCAACTGCGGTGAATGGAATACCTACGTGGAAGAGATTGTGGCAAAGGAAAGTTCTGCCCGAAACAGAACTGTGGCATCTCTCAGACAGGATAAGGAAAAATCTCGTCCGGTTCTGCTTAAGGAAATCACATCAGAGGAAGAAACAAGAATAGACTTGCATGATGCCGAGCTGAACAGAGTTTTGGGAGGCGGATTGGTGAAAGGTTCGCTGGTTCTTATTGGTGGTGAACCGGGAATAGGAAAATCTACTCTTGTGCTACAAACCATATTGAATCTTAAAGATATCAAGGTGCTTTATGTTTCCGGAGAGGAAAGTTATAAGCAATTGAAATTGCGTGCCGACAGATTGAGCAGCGACAGTTCCAACTGTTTTATTCTTTGCGAAACAAATCTTGAGCAGATATTTGTTCAGGCTCAGAATGTGAAGCCTGATTTCCTCATTATAGATTCTATCCAAACTATATTTACTGAAGCTGTTGAGTCTTCGCCCGGAAGTGTTGCCCAGGTGAGGGAATGCAGCGCTGCTATTTTGAAATATGCGAAAGAGAGCGGTGTGCCTGTTTTCCTTATCGGACATATCAACAAAGAAGGAAGTATTGCCGGTCCGAAAGTGCTTGAACATATAGTTGACACTGTGCTCCAGTTTGAGGGCGACCAGCATTATATGTACAGGATTCTGCGAAGCATAAAGAATCGTTTCGGAAGCACAGCTGAGCTTGGCATTTATGAGATGCGTCAGAATGGATTGCGTGAGGTTAGTAATCCTTCGGAACTTCTCCTCACTCAGAATCATGACGGATTGAGTGGAGTTGCTATTGCTGCTGCTATTGAAGGAGTGCGTCCTTTCCTTATTGAAACACAAGGGTTGGTCAGTTCGGCAGTTTATGGAACACCGCAACGAAGCTCCACCGGTTTTGACCTTCGGCGTATGAATATGCTTCTTGCCGTTCTTGAAAAGAGAGCAGGATTCAAGTTGGTTCAGAAAGACGTGTTCCTGAATATAGCAGGAGGTTTGAAAGTGAATGACCCGGCAATAGATTTGGCTGTGTTGAGTGCAATCCTTTCCTCAAGTCTTGACATAACAATAGAATCCGGCACTTGTATGGCGGGAGAAGTTGGTCTTTCCGGTGAAATTCGTCCGGTAAACAGGATAGAACAGAGAATTCTTGAAGCCGAGAAACTTGGGTTCAACAGAATTTTTATACCATATAATAATCTCAAGGGTTTTGATGTGAGCAAATGTAAAATCCAGATTATACAAGTACGCAAAGTTGAAGAAGCTTTCCGAGGTTTGTTCGGATAAGCTGTTTTAGGAATAGAATAAGAATTTTTTATGATAAAGGAGTTACAACTTAGGATATTGCCTCAGGAAGCGGCAAATGAACAGTCGTTGAAGAAAATAGTAGCACGTGAAACCGGCGCCTCAGTTTCGTCCGTCGAAGCAGTAAGAGTTCTAAAGCGTTCGATTGATGCGAGACAGAGAACAATTTATATAAATCTTAAAATCCGAGCGTTCATAGATGAAATTCCAACTGAGCCGGAATTTGAATCTGTGGAATATAAAGATGTGTCCGGAGGAAAAACAGCTGTTGTTGTTGGTGCGGGACCAGGCGGATTGTTTGCTGCCTTGCGACTTATAGAGTTGGGATTCCGTCCAATTGTGGTGGAGCGTGGAAAAGATGTGCGCAACAGAAAGAAAGATATTGCATTGATAAGCAGAGAGCACAGAGTTGACCCGGAATCAAATTACAGTTTCGGTGAAGGTGGTGCTGGTGCATATTCCGATGGAAAACTTTACACTCGAAGCAAGAAACGTGGTTCGGTGGAAAAAATATTGAATGTTTTCTGTCAGCATGGCGCAAGTCCGTCAATACTTGTAGATGCTCATCCTCATATCGGAACAGACAAATTGCCTCGTGTGATTGAGAATATGCGTGAGCAAATAAAGAAATGTGGCGGTGAAGTGCATTTCGAGACTAGAATGGATGCCTTTGTAATGAAAGGAAATGAAGTTGTCGGCATTGAAACAAATAACGGCAAGTGTTTCATGGGACCGGTAATACTTGCTACCGGTCATTCTGCTCGTGATGTTTACAGATATTTATATGACAAACAAATAGAAATCGAGGCGAAGGGAATTGCTGTTGGTGTTCGTCTGGAACATCCTCAGAAACTGATAGACCAGATTCAGTATCACAGTAAGGAAGGACGAGGAAAATATCTTCCTGCTGCCGAATATAGTTTCGTGACTCAGGCAAATGGTCGTGGTGTATATTCATTCTGTATGTGTCCCGGTGGATTTGTCGTTCCGGCAGCGAGTGGTCCGCATCAGGTGGTGGTGAATGGTATGTCGCCTTCAACACGCGGTTCGTATTGGTCTAATTCCGGAATGGTTGTGGAGATTCGCCCGGAAGACTATACCAGTCTTATGAGTAAGGAAGATATGACTGTGGCGCCGGATTCTCCTTTGGCATTGATGGCATTCCAGGAACGTCTGGAAGAACTTAACTGGCTGAATGGCGGAATGAAGCAAATAGCTCCGGCACAGAGGATGAATGATTTCGTTCAGTCAAAATTATCGGCAGATTTGCCAGTCAGCTCTTATACTCCGGGTTTGGTGTCATCTCCTTTACATTTCTGGATGCCGGAGTTTATCACTTCGCGTTTGCGTGAAGGATTCAGAACATTCGGACGTAATTCGAAAGGTTTCCTTACAAACGAAGCATTAATGATTGGAGTTGAAACCAGAACTTCGTCTCCGGTACGTATTGTCAGAGATAAAGACAGTCTTCAGCATATAAGCGTAAAAGGTCTTTTCCCATGTGGCGAAGGTGCCGGCTATGCGGGAGGAATAGTTTCGGCTGCTATTGATGGTGAGCGTTGCGCAGAGAAACTTGTGGAAATTTATGGAGGATCAGCAATATGATGACATATATAATTATAGGATTGACGGTTATCACGTCTTTTATATGCTTTAAGGACAGGGAGAAATTTGTCCGTATGGCACTTATTCCTTATAGAATAAGAAGATACAATGAATGGTACAGAATTATTTCGCATGGATTTGTTCATGCAGATACCATACATCTGTTGGTTAATATGTTTACGTTTTGGTCATTCGGAGAATATATCGAGAAACTGTTTTCTTATGCCGGATTAGGTGAATGGGTTTTCCTGCTGTTATATTTTGGCGGGATGATTATTGCATCATTATATGATGTGATAAAGAGGAAAGATGACTCATATTATATGTCAATCGGAGCATCAGGCGCAGTTTCTGCGGTTTTGTTTGCTGCTATTTTCTTTGACCCTTGGGGAAAGATTTATTTCTTTGCCTTTCTTCCTATTCCGGGAATATTGTTTGGAGTGATTTATTTGTTCTACTGCCAGTATATGGCTAAAAAATCAGTGGACAATATCAATCACAATGCCCATTTTTACGGGGCTGTTTTTGGCTTTATATTTCCTCTTCTAGTGAGACCGGAATGGATACATATGTTTGTGAATAATTTTTTCGGCTTCTGATTAATGAATAAGAAGATTCTGAATATAGCAATTCCTTCCATAGTGTCGAATATTACGGTTCCATTGCTCGGACTGATTGATGTGACAATTGTAGGCCATCTTGGTTCAGCCTCATACATTGGAGCTATTGCTGTGGGAGGAATGTTGTTTAATATGATATATTGGATATTCGGTTTCCTGCGTATGGGAACCAGCGGAATGACTTCCCAGGCTTACGGACGGAGAAACATGGATGAAGTGGTTTCTCTTCTTGTGCGTTCGCTTGGAGTTGCTTCTTTTATTTCCGTTGTGCTTCTGTTGCTTCAATATCCATTGCTGAAGATTGCTTTTGGACTTATTCGCCCAACTGAGGAAGTTGCTGTTTATGCTTCTTCTTATTTCCATATATGTGTTTGGGGCGCACCTGCAGTATTGGGCCTATACGGACTTTCCGGATGGTTTATCGGGATGCAGAACTCCAGATTTCCGATGTTTGTTGCCATAACCCAGAATATTATAAATATCATTGCCAGTCTGTTTTTTGTATATGGACTTGATATGAAAGTGGAAGGCGTTGCCTTTGGAACATTGACCGCCCAATATGGAGGTTTTCTGATGGCAATATTCCTTTGGTATAAATTTTATGGTCGTCTTGGACGTTATTTTGATAACCGGATTTGTTGGGGGAAGGATAAAATGTATGCTTTCTTCCGTTTGAACAGGGATATATTTTTCCGTACACTGTGTCTTGTTGCTGTGACTACGTTTTTTACTTCTGCCGGAGCCAGACAAGGAGATATTGTTCTTGCAGTAAATACGCTGCTTATGCAATTTTTCACTTTGTTTTCATATATAATGGATGGATTTGCATATTCCGGCGAAGCTCTTTCCGGATTATATATAGGTTCTGGGAATAAGACACAGCTGAACAAGATGATAAAGAACCTGTTTCATTGGGGATTTGGAATGGCTTTTCTTTTTACCATCATTTATGCGGTTGGAGGAAATTCCTTCGTAGGTCTGCTTACGGATGACAAAGAGGTGATAATTGCTTCGATGGAATATTTGCCATGGATTGTTGCAGTCCCAATAGCTGGTTTTGCCGCTTTTTTATGGGATGGAATTTTTATTGGAGCGACAGCCTCGAAATATATGCTAATAGCGATGTTTGTTTCTTCGGTATGCTTTTTCTTTATATACAATTTGTACTATGGCAAATATGGAAATCATGCATTGTGGTTTGCTTTCGTAGTTTATTTGTCGGCTCGTGGTGTTGTCCAAACATTATGTCGGAAGTGTGCGTTGACAGCTAATAATCCGGCTTGATTATGAAGCATGATATTAAGACGAGGTTTTTATTAAATCAGAGTGTTAAACAAATGAAAGGTACGAATCTTATTCGTACTTTTGCATGTCAATATTATAGTAATAAAATGTTATTGAAAAAAATATTAGTTTGTTTAGGTATTCTTGGTGCAAGTCTTTTTTCAGAAGAGATTTGCGCTCAAGAAAATAAAACTGTCGATGTAGGCAAAAGTGATGTTGAAAAGGAAGTCCTCCAGAATGACACTCTGAAGCATGAGGAAGGAAAAATGGTAAATGGAGTTTGGCTTAATGAAAAACAATTGCAACGATACAATAAGAAATTGCATAAAGATTCTATACGTGCCAAAAAACCTGTGTGGTGGTCTATATTGGGCGGACCTTCATATACGCCAGAAGCTTCACTGGGAGTTGGTGGTGCTGTTCTTGCCAGTTTTAGGATGAACAAAAATGACAGTATATCGCAGCGTTCATTTATACCGGCTGGATTCAATATTACTCTCAATGGGACATTTGTGGTGGCAGGTTCCGGAACACTGTTCTTTAATGAGAACAGATTCAGGATATATATAACTTACGGATTCAGAAATGAACCGTCGCATTACTATGGTAAAGGTTATGAATCAATAGAGAATGTTGTGAGAGGCGACTCTACTACCAAATTCAAGAAAACATATTTCCAGCTTTATCCTCGTTTTGTGTGGGAAGTGAAGAAGAATTTATATGCAGGAACATTACTGGATTTGAACATGAGCAATTCAACAGATATTAATCCGGTGATGGCTCAGGACCCATATTTCCTTAAGTTTAAGCAAAAATATATGAATGTCGGTATTGGTGGTTTGTTGCAATATGACACTCGCGACGATGTGGCTACTCCAACACGCGGACTTTTGCTCAGTGCCATTGCCAAATATTACAGTAAATGGTTTGGCGGGTCATATAATTATGGTATAGCAGAACTTGAATACCGACAGTTCAAGAATGTGTTCCGTCCCCGAAGCACTTTGGCTTGGGTTGCTAAAACTCAGATTGGTGTTGGAAATATTCCTTTTACTGAACTTCCATCGTTTGGTTCGCCTTTTGATTTGAGAGGTTATTATTTGGGCCAATATCGAGACAAGTCAATGGCTTATGCTATAATGGAGTATAGACATATGTTCGGTAACCAACAGCAATATATGAGTGGAAGCTTTTGGTCGAAATGTGGATTTGTCGCATGGGTTGGAACCGGAACGATAGGAAATACTCCGGTTGTTGACTGGTCGAAATGGAAATTGAATTATGGCGTCGGTTTGCGTTTCCAGATTCAGCCTGGCAAGAATTTCCGCCTGGATTTCGGTAAAGACCCGGCAAATAAAGGTATTGCGTTTTATATGAATATGACTGAAGCATTTTGATGGGAAAGAAACTGTCACGCATAGAAGAGGAAAAGCGCGTCATAGCGCAGATGATTCACTTGTATTGCCAGAAGAAAGAAGGTAATAAGGAAATGTGTCCCTCATGTCGCAACCTTATGGAATACGCCATGTTAAGATTGGACAAATGTCCTTTTGGCGAGAAAAAGTCAACTTGCAAACAGTGTCCTGTTCATTGCTATAAAAAAGAAATGAGAGAAAAAATGTGTGAAGTGATGCGCTATTCCGGACCGCGCATGATGATTTATCATCCACTTGATGCATTGCGGCATTTGGTCCGTGAGACGAAGAATAATATTCTAAAGCTATTTTGAGAGTATTTGAATTTTGTTTAATATTGTTTCCGGAAACAGTATCAAAAATGAATGGCGGAAGTAATAACTCTGCCGACTAAAAAACAATTTAATTATGGAAAGTGTTGTTCCTTTTGCCTTGTTGTGTTTCACATCGTTCTTTACTCTTATAAATCCGCTTGGAACGATGCCGGTGTTTTTGTCGATGACGAATGGTCTGACAGAGAAAGAACGTAGGAGGATTGTCCGGAAAGCAACCTTTGTTTCTGCCCTGATTTTGATTTCCTTTACGTTCTTCGGCAGATTTTTGTTTAGCTTCTTTGGCCTATCAACCAATGGTTTCCGTATCGCCGGAGGTTTTATAATCTTTAAGATTGGATATGACATGCTGCAGGCGCATTACACACATGTGAAATTGAATGAGACGGAAATGAAAACATATGTGGATGATATATCCATAACTCCGCTGTCTATCCCAATGTTATGTGGACCTGGTGCAATTGCCAATGGTATTGTGCTGATGGAAGATGCTCCTAATTTAACGATGAAAGCAGTTCTTATATCAATAATAATTCTGGTGTTTTTCCTTACTTATTGTATATTGAGAGCATCAACAAGGCTTCTTGCACTGATAGGAGAGACAGGAAACAATGTCATGATGCGTCTTATGGGACTTATCTTGATGGTGATCGCTGTGGAATGCTTCACAAGCGGCATAAAACCGATATTGGTTGAAATAGTTAAGATGGGAATTTCCTGATAAGAACTTCTCTGAAAATACATCCGAAAGGAGAAAGAGTTTCTTTCGGGAGGAATTTGATTTCCTTTCGGAAGAAAATTATGTTACATACGGAAGTAAATGGCACTTTCATCCGTATGTAATTTGACTTTTTTGATGTAAATGAAATTTAAGAGAAAATACAGAAAAATTTCTGTATTTATTTCTAAAAAGCTGCCCTAAAACATAGAAAAATGTTTATTTTTGCAGAAAATTACATATAAACAATTTTAGTTATATCATGGCAAATGTGATTAAGATTAAAAAGGGTTTAGACATTAATCTGAAAGGCAAAGCTTCAGAAGTTATGCTAAGCGGCGGAAAGAGTGCGTCTTACGCAATCGTTCCAGACTACTACAGCGGCATTCTTCCAAAAGTGGTTGCTAAGGTAGGAGACAAAGTCAAAGCCGGTTCTGTATTGATGATTGATAAGAACCGCCCCGAAATCAAATTTGTTTCGCCTGTAAGTGGCGAAGTGGCTGCCGTAAACCGTGGTGAAAAACGTAAGGTTTTGAGCATTGTTGTAACTCCTGATGCACAAAACGAGTATGAGGATTTTGGCAAGAAGAGTGTTTCATCTTTGAACGCAGAGCAGGTTAAGGAAACTTTGCTTAACGCTGGTATGTGGCCGTTCATCAAGCAGCGTCCTTATGACATTGTTGCTTCTCCGGCAGAAACACCGCGTGACATTTTTGTTACTGCGTTTAATTCTGCACCTCTTGCTCCTAATTTTGATTTTATCGTTAAAGGCCAGGAAGCTGATTTGCAGGCAGGCTTGGATGCTTTGTCAAAATTGACAAACGGTAAAGTTTATGTAGGTGTTAAAGCTGGTTCTTCAGTTAAGTTGAATGGTGTTGAAGTGGTTGGTTTTGAAGGTCCGCACCCTGCAGGAAATGTAGGAGTACAGATTAATCACATTAAACCTGTAAACAAAGGTGAAGTTGTTTGGACAGTTAATGCTACTGATGTTATCCTTATGGGACGTGTTTTCAATAAGGGTATCGCTGATTTCAGCCGTTTGGTTGCTGTTACAGGTTCTGAAGCAACAGAACGTGGTTATGTGAAAGTTGTAGCTGGTTGTACAATCGAAAGCATCCTTGGTGGCAAAGTGTTGGACAATGGCCATGTTCGCATGATTAGCGGCAATGTTTTGACAGGTACAAAGGTTTCAATGAATGACTATCTTGGCGCATACGACTGTCAGGTAACTGTTATTCCAGAAGGTGATGACGTTCATGAATTGTTCGGTTGGGCAGTTCCTGGATTCAACAAATACAGTACAAGCCATTCTTATCTGACATGGTTGATTGGCCGTGGCAAGGAATATGTTATGGATGCACGAATCAAAGGTGGAAAGCGTGCGATGATTATGTCAAACGAATATGACAAAGTATTCCCAATGGATATTTTGCCTGAATATTTGCTTAAGGCTATCATCACATTTGATATCGACAAGATGGAAAATCTTGGTATCTATGAAGTTGCACCGGAAGATTTCGCTTTGTGTGAGTTCGTTGATACATCAAAAATCGAGCTTCAGAAAATCGTTCGTAACGGTTTGAACTTGCTTTATAAGGAAATGAATTAATAACATTATTAAAATAGTAAAACATTGAAAGCGTTAAGGAATTATCTCGACAAGATTAAGCCTAACTTCGAGGAAGGCGGAAAGCTGGCGATGTTCCGTTCTGTATTTGACGGTTTCGAAACATTCTTGTTTGTTCCGAATACAACATCAAAATCAGGCGTGCATATTCACGACAGTATAGATTCAAAGCGTACAATGACAGTTGTTATCATCGCTTTGTTGCCTGCTTTGCTTTTTGGTATGTATAACGTAGGTTACCAGCATAACTTGGCGGTTGGAACAAACCCAGGTTTCTGGATGACTTTTATTTATGGTTTTTTGGCCGTACTTCCTAAGATTATTGTTTCTTATGTAGTAGGTTTGGGAATTGAGTTTACTGTTGCTCAGTGGAAAAAAGAAGAAATCCAGGAAGGTTTCTTGGTTTCAGGTATCTTGATTCCGATGATTGTGCCAGTTGATACTCCACTTTGGATGATTGCAGTTGCAACTGCATTTGCTGTAATTTTTGCTAAGGAAGTGTTTGGTGGTACTGGTTACAATGTATTTAACGTAGCATTGGTTACTCGTGCATTCTTGTTCTTCGCTTATCCGGCAGCAATGTCTGGTGACCAGGTATGGGTTCGCACTGCTGATACATTTGGCTTGGGCGCAGGTCAGGTAGTTGACGGATTCTCTGCTGCAACTCCTCTTGGTATTGCTAAAGTTGCAACAACTTCTACTGCAGAATTCCCATGGAGCTTCAGCGATATGGTTATTGGTTTTATTCCTGGTTCAATCGGTGAAACTAGTGTTGTTGCAATTGCAATAGGTGCTGTTATCCTGTTGGTTACAAATATTGCAAGCTGGAAGACTATGTTCTCTGTATTTGTAGGTGGTGCTTTGATGGCATTGATTTTCAATGTTGCTGGTCCAGACACAGCTACTGCAAATATGGCTTGGTATGAACACCTTACATTAGGAGGTTTTGCTTTTGGTGCAGTGTTTATGGCAACAGACCCTGTTACTTCAGCTCGTACTGAAACAGGTAAATATATCTACGGATTGTTGGTTGGTGCTATGGCAATCATTATCCGTGTATTGAACCCAGGTTATCCAGAAGGTATGATGTTGGCAATCCTGTTCATGAATGTGTTTGCTCCACTTATCGACTACTATGTAGTGGAATCAAATATCAACCGTCGTATTAACCGTGTTAAATTGAATAAATAATAAAGGAATATGGCTACAAAGAAATTTAGATGTAAAGTATGTGGCTATGTCCACGAAGGTGATAAGGCTCCTGCAACATGTCCGGTGTGTAAAGCTCCGGCTTCTGAATTTGAAGAAATTGCATCAGAAGCTTCTAAGAAAAAAGGTATTGACAGAGATAGCAATGCTTATACAATAATATATGCAGCTGTGATGGTTGTTGTAGTTGCTGTTTTGTTGGCATTCACTTCTCAGTCTTTGCGCTCTTATCAGCAGAAGAATGAAGAAAACGATAAACGTCAGCAGATTTTACGTTCAATCAATGTAACAGTTCCTGCAAATCAGGCAGAAGCTAAATATAATGAATTGATCAAAGAATCATTCCTTGTTAATGCTAATGGCGAAAAAGTTGAAGGTGACGCTTTTGCTAGCGAAGCAACTGATGTTTATCCTGTTTTTGTTGCTAATGTTGACGGACAGACAAAATATATCATGTCATTACATGGTGCTGGTTTGTGGGGTCCGCTTTGGGGTTATTTGTCAGTAAACGACGATAAGAATACTGTGTTTGGTGCAGACTTCAGCCACAAAGGTGAAACTCCGGGTTTGGGTGCTGAAATCTCAAAACCAGCATTTAGTTCAGAATTCTCAGGAAAGCAGATTTTTAAGAATGGTGAATTCAAGTCTATCAAAGTTGTTAAACCAGGCAAAGCTGAAGATGGTATCGATTGCGTAGATGGTATCTCAGGAGGTACAATTACCAGCCAGGGTGTAAGTGATATGATTCTTAACAGCTTGAAAGGCTATGAGAAATTTTTAACTTCAAAATAATAAGGAGATGGGATTATTATCTAAAAAAAATAAAGAAGTTCTGGTTGGCCCATTGAGTATTAACAACCCGGTCATTATCCAGATGTTGGGTATCTGCTCTGCATTGGGTGTGACTTCAAAGTTGGAACCATCATTGGTAATGGGTATCTCAGTAACTGCAGTAGTTGCATTTGCGAACGTTATTATCTCTTTGATGCGTAATACTATTCCTAACCGTATCCGTATCATCGTACAGTTGGTTGTTGTTGCTGCTTTGGTAACAATTGCGAGTGAAGTTTTGAAAGCTTTCGCTTATGACGTTAACAAACAGTTGTCAGTATTCGTTGGTTTGATCATTACAAACTGTATCCTTATGGGTCGTTTGGAAGCGTTTGCTTTGGGTAACGGTCCTTGGGAATCATTCCTTGACGGTGTTGGTAATGGTTTGGGTTATGCTATCATTTTGGTTATAGTTGGTTTCTTCCGTGAATTGTTTGGTTCAGGAACATTGTTCGGTATCCAGGTAATTCCTCAGGCTTTCTATGACTTGGGCTATGTAAACAATGGTTTGATGATTTTGCCTCCAATGGCATTGATCGTTATTGCTGTGATAATTTGGGTTCATCGTTCACGCAACAAAGAACTCCAGGAAAACTAATGATAACCATTATAAATTAAGAAAAAAATGGAAGAATTATTAAGTACGTTTGTCCGCTCGATCTTTGTTGATAACATGATATTCGCATACTACCTTGGTATGTGTTCATACTTGGCAGTATCTAAGAATGTAAAAACAGCAATGGGTCTGGGTGTGGCAGTAACATTTGTATTGGTTTGTACATTGCCAATAAACTATATGCTTGAAAACTATGTATTGAAAGAAGGTGCATTGTCATGGCTCGGCGAACAGTATGCCAGTGTTGACTTGAGCTTCTTGTCATTTATTTTGTTTATCGCTATTATTGCCTCATTTACTCAGTTGGTTGAAATGGTTGTAGAAAAATTTGCTCCGGCATTATATTCATCTCTGGGTATCTTCTTGCCTTTAATCGCTGTTAACTGTGCTATCTTGGGTGGTTCATTGTTTATGCAGCAGAAGGAATTCTCAAACGTAGGTGTTGCAACAATCTATGGTTTGGGTTCAGGTATTGGTTGGATGTTGGCTATTGTCGGTATGGCTGCAATCCGCGAAAAGCTGGCTTATTCTGATGTTCCTAAACCATTAAGAGGATTGGGTATTACATTCATCATCACTGGTTTGATGGGTATAGCATTTATGTGCTTCTCAGGTTTGAAGATTTAAGTATTAACGCATTAAAGATTATTAAAATATGACTTTATTAATGTCGGGCGGACTTACAATCATCACCAGTGCTGTTGTTTTCCTTTTGGTGACAATGATTCTGGTTGGTGCATTGTTATACGCTAAAGCAAAATTGGTTCCTTCAGGTAATGTTAAGCTGAAGGTAAATGGAGACAAAGAAATTGAAACTCCAATAGGTGGTACTTTGCTGGGTGCTTTGCAGTCTGGCGGTGTGTTTTTGTCATCAGCTTGTGGTGGTGGCGGTAAATGTGGTCAGTGCCGTGCACAGGTTCTTGAAGGTGGTGGCGAAATCCTTCCAACTGAAAAAGGATTTTTCTCTCGTAAACAGCAGAAAGAACATTGGAGATTGGCTTGCCAGTGCAAAGT
This sequence comes from uncultured Parabacteroides sp., assembly GCA_949295065.1. GTDB lineage: Bacteria > Bacteroidota > Bacteroidia > Bacteroidales > Tannerellaceae > Parabacteroides. The sequence goes on from CASFJQ010000002.1 coordinate 66,264, forward strand.
TAAGGAAGATATGCAGGTTAAAGTTCCTGAAGAAGTTCTTGGTGTTAAGGAATGGGAATGCGAAGTTATTTCAAACAAGAACGTTGCAACATTTATCAAAGAGTTCATCGTTCAATTGCCTAAAGGTGAACACATGGACTTTATCCCAGGTTCTTATGCCCAGATTAAGATTCCAGCATTCTCAATGGATTATGACAAGGATATCGATAAGAGTCTTATCGGTGATACATACTTGCCTGCTTGGGAAAAATTCGGTTTGTTTGGTTTGAAGTGTAAAAATGATGAACCAACTATCCGTGCTTATTCTATGGCTAACTATCCAGCAGAAGGAGACCGTATCATGTTGACAGTTCGTATTGCAACTCCTCCTTTCAAACCTAAAGATCAGGGTCCTGGATTTATGGATGTTATGCCTGGTATCGCTTCTTCTTATATCTTTACATTGAAACCTGGTGATAAGGTTATCATGAGTGGCCCTTATGGTGACTTCCATCCTATATTTGATTCTAAACGTGAAATGATGTGGGTCGGAGGTGGTGCCGGTATGGCTCCATTGCGTGCTCAAATCATGCATATGACTAAGACATTGAAGACAACTGACAGAAAGATGTCATACTTCTATGGTGCTCGCGCATTGAACGAAGTATTCTATTTGCAGGACTTCTTGCAGTTGGAAAAAGAGTTCCCGAACTTTACATTCCACTTGGCGCTTGACCGTCCTGATCCTGCAGCTGATGCAGCAGGTGTTAAATATACAGCTGGTTTCGTACATCAGGTAATTTATGAAACTTATCTGAAAGATCACGAAGCTCCAGAAGATATTGAATACTACATGTGTGGTCCTGGTCCGATGTCAAAAGCTGTTGAAAATATGCTTGATAGCCTTGGTGTTCCAATGGAAATGTTGCATTTCGATAACTTTGGCGGATAATAATTGGATATTCCTTCGATATTTGTTGATTAATATTGGGCTGCTCCGAATGTTCGGTGCAGCCCTATTCTTTTCTCTCATTAAATGTGTTTTGAAAAGTATTCGAATAGTTTTCCAGAGACATCGCAAGCTGTAAAAAATATATATATAGATATAAGTGATCGTAGGATAAGTTATATTTTACGCTAGGTTCGGCCCCATTGTCCCATAGGTCCGAACCTGTTTTTAATTAAGATTTGGTTTATACATGAGCGTTGCAGATATGGTTTGATATAATTATGCTTTAAGAAATAAAAAAGATACTTGAATCAGAACTAGTGATGGAAATTTCACTATTCTCTTCAAGTATCTTTTCTTATAATGTATATATCAAGAAATAATTTATTTACAATTTCTCAATTTTACTTAGTCCTGAATTATATTCATCTATAATTTCTTTCATAACTTCTTCAACTGGCTGGATTTCTCTAAAGAGAGAAGCTATCTGACCAATTTCCAGTTCGCCATCTGCCATATCACCTTCGAAAATGCCTCGTTTTGCGCGTCCTCGTCCAAGCAATTCTTTCAGTTCTTCGGCGGAAGCACCGCGGTTTTCAGCTTCTTCCACTTCGTTGAAGAACTCGTTTTTAACAAGTCTAGTAGGAGATACTTTCTTCAACATTAGTTTAGTATCGCCTTCATTCAGATTCAGGCAATACATTTTGAAGTCTTCGTGTGCCGAACTTTCTTCGGTCAGAGCAAAACGTGTACCAATTTGAACGCCTTCAGCTCCTAATGCCATTGCTGCAAGCATTCCTGCTCCGGTTGCAATTCCTCCGGCTGCAATTAGCGGGAGAGAAGTTGCTTTGCGAACAGCGGGAACAAGGCACATTGTTGTAGTTTCTTCGCGTCCGTTGTGTCCGCCAGCCTCAAAACCTTCGCAAACTATTGCGTCAACTCCAGCTTCCTCACATTTCTTTGCAAATTTTGATGAAGAAACGACATGAGCAACTTTTATTCCTTTTTCTTTCAGATATGAAGTCCATGTTTTAGGGTTTCCTGCTGATGTAAAAACTATTTTTACACCTTCTTCAACCACAATCTTCATTATCTCTTCGATTTCAGGATACATCAGTGGAATGTTCACACCAAAAGGCTTGTCTGTCGCTTCTTTGCATTTCTGAATGTGATATCGAAGTTTGTCCGGATGCATCGAACCTGCACCAATCAGACCAAGTCCACCGTTATTGCTGACTGCTGCGGCAAGATGCCAACCGCTACACCAAACCATTCCTCCTTGAACAATAGGATATTTTATTCCAAAGATGGATGTTATTCTGTTCATTGTTATTTTATTTGTATAAGTTTTATTATGGATATTCGCATATATGGAATGCTGAGTAGTTATTATTTCAATATTTCTCTTAATTTTTCAGCTACTTCTTTTCCATGCAAACCTTTGGCAATGATTGTTCCATCTTTGTCAACCAATACAGTATGAGGAATGCTGTTGACGCCATATAATGCAGCACCGTCGTTCTTCCATCCTTTCAAGTCTGATAGTTGAGTCCAAGTTATTTTCAGGTCTTTTATACCTTTTTCCCATGCTTCTTTCTTGCTGTCCAAAGATATACCTACAATTTCAAATCCTTTACCTTTGAATTCCTTATATGTATTCACCAGGTTTGGCATATCTCTGCGGCATGGAGGACACCAGCTTGCCCAAAAGTCAATCAAGACTATATTTTTGCCATTACCGACAAATTCAGACAATTTGTGAGTTTTGCCATTGATATCGGCCATTTCAAAATCTGTGAATTTCTGTCCTACGGCAACTTTTTTCAATACTTCAAGATGTTCGATAATATTTTGTACTCCTGGAACGTTTTTGAATTCTTGACTTGCATTAGCAACTATATCATTTTGCTGATCTTCTTTCAACTCATATTTGAAGTCAACGAAAAGTTTTGCTGATGTAAGATCGTTTATGTTCTGTTTGATATAAGAATATGCCTTTTCTACAATTTTAAAATCAATTTCATCGTATTTTGTTTCAGCAGCACGTCTGATTTCTTCATCTTCTGATTTGAGATCTGATTCAAGTTTGCTCTGTTCTTCGCGCATAGCTCTTATTTCTTTCTGGAATGCTAGCATAGCGTCATTTTCAGGAGTTCCTGAAACATCAGAAAATTTCTCATCAAGGACAACATTAATAGCACTGTTCTGTAATGCTATTATAGCTGAGAAAGGTGATGTCTCTCCTGTAGCAACTCTGCGAGGTTCAACATCATTTTCCGAAAATCTGATTGTTCTTAAGCTTGTTGTGTTTTGTGTACCTTTTAATGTGAATGCTCCGTTTTCAACCAACGCACTGTCTATTGGTGCAGCATTGTTATTGCCGTATTCATAAAGATAGACATATTTGCCATTAAGTTCAGCATTATTTACTTTTCCGGTAATTGTATAGCCCGGTTTTTCAGTACAAGCAGCAAGAAGCAGTGCTGCACTTGCAACGGTTAAAATCTTTTTCATATCAAAATAATATTGCGTTTTTAAAAGTCTTTCTCATCTTGCAAAAATAGTGAAATAATATGTAACTTTGCCGCCAATTAAAGAAATAGGTGATATAATATGTCTGTAGCAAAAAAAGATGACGAAATTAAGAAAGTGACTACTCATCGTTTGATGAGTATGAAACAGTTGGGCGAAAAAATATCAATGCTCACAGCTTATGATTATACAATGGCAACTTTGGTTGACCAGGCAGGAATAGATATTATTCTTGTTGGTGATTCTGCTTCAAATGTTATGGCTGGAAATGAAACAACATTGCCAATTACAGTTGACCAGATGATTTATCATGCAACATCTGTTGTTAGAGCTGCCAAGCGTGCTCTTGTTGTGTGTGATATGCCTTTTGGTTCATATCAGATAAATGCAACTGAAGGAGTGAAGAACGCAATCCGTATGATGAAGGAAAGCGGATGCGATGCGTTGAAGTTGGAAGGTGGAGTTGAAATTATAGATACAGTCCGTACAATAATATCTGCAGGAATTCCTGTGATGGGACATTTAGGACTCACACCTCAAAGCGTGAATATGTTTGGCGGATATGGTGTCCGTGCAAAGGAAGAAGCAGAAGCTCAGAAACTTATAGCTGATGCTCATGCTTTGGAAGAAGCAGGATGTTTTGCTCTAGTATTGGAAAAAATACCTGCGGCTTTGGCAGCACGTGTAGCTTCAGAACTTTCAATTCCTGTAGTTGGAATCGGTGCAGGAGGAGCTGTGGACGGACAAGTTCTGGTTGCTCAGGATATGCTTGGTATGAATCAGGGATTCAAACCTAAGTTCCTCAGACAATATGCAAATTTGGCTGATGTTATAACTTCTGCAATTCAGAATTATGTTCAGGATGTGAAAGACGGAGATTTCCCTAACGAGAAAGAACAGTATTGATAGAAAAATAAAATATAGTAATTTATATACTAAGATAAGCTCGATCATAAACTTTATGGTCGGGCTTTTTTATTTTCTAATATTTTATTTGTAATAATGCAAAAACAAGAAAATGCCCGAGATACAAATGTATTCCCGGGCATTTTAGTTAAGTTATATTCTAGTTAAAGAATAAACATTGATTAAACTTCTGTGCTCCAATCTTCAGCAGCCATACGTTTGTAAGCGCGCAAACGCCATTTAGCGTTTTCTTCAGCAGCAGCAAACAATTCAGCAGCTTCAGCAGGATACTGTTTAGCAACAGATGCGAAACGAACTTCGCCTTTCAAGAAGTCCTGGAACTTGCTCCAATCCGGTTCTTTTGAATCCAGTGTGAATGGGTTCTTTCCTTCTGCTTCCAAAGCTGGGTTGTAACGCCACAAATGCCAGTAACCACATTCAACAGCAGCTTTTTCTTCTGCCTGTGATTTACCCATACCTTTCTTCAAACCGTGGTTTATACATGGAGCATATGCGATAACCAAAGATGGACCGTCATAAGCTTCAGCTTCACGGATTGCTTTCAATGTCTGAGCCTGGTCTGCACCCATAGCAATCTGAGCAACATAAACGTAACCGTAAGTTGTAGCCATCAAACCAAGGTCTTTCTTACGAACTCGTTTACCGGCAGCAGCAAATTTAGCGATAGCACCAACAGGAGTAGCCTTAGATGACTGACCACCAGTGTTAGAGTAAACCTCAGTATCCAATACCAAGATGTTTACGTTTTTACCAGAAGCAATAACGTGATCCAAACCACCGTAACCAATATCGTAAGAAGCACCGTCACCACCGATAATCCACTGTGAGCGTTTTACCAAGAAGTGAGCCAATTCTGCGATAGTAGCACAGTTCTTACATTTATCTTTGTTCGCTTCAACCATAGGAATGATCTTTTCAGCCAATTCCTTAGTCTTTTCAGCGTCGTTCTGGTTTGCAATCCATTCTTTGTACAATTCCTTGTCTGCCGGACAAGTTTCGCTTGCGATAGAAGCTTCCATAGCTGCCTGAAGGCGAGCACGCATCTTTTCGTTAGCCAATTCCATACCCAAACCGAATTCACAGAAGTCTTCGAACAAAGAGTTTGCCCAAGCTGGACCGTGACCTTTTTCATTTGTAGTATATGGAGTTGATGGAACTGAACCAGAGTAGATAGAAGAACATCCAGTTGCATTAGCAACCATTTCGCGGTCACCGAACAACTGAGAAATCAATTTAACGTAAGGAGTTTCACCACAACCAGAGCAAGCACCAGAGAACTCAAACAATGGAGTAGCGAACTGTGAATTCTTAACGTTAGATTTAACGTCAACCAAATTCTGTTTTGATTTAACGTTTTCAACGCAGTAATCCCAGTTAGCAGCTTCGCCCATCTGAGTTTCAAGAGGAACCATTGACAAAGCTTTGTTGCCTTTGAAGCCCGGACATACGTCAGCACAGTTACCGCAACCCAAGCAGTCCATAACGTCAACCTGCATACGGAAAGCCATACCCTTCATTGTTGCAGGAGCTTTCACTGCGATAGTAGCGAAGTTTGCACCCTTCAATTCTTCTTCGTCTAATACGAACGGACGGATAGAAGCGTGAGGACAAACATAAGCACACTGGTTACACTGGATACAGTTGTTTTCATTCCAAACAGGAACGAATGCGGCAACACCACGTTTTTCATATTTAGCAGTTCCCTGATGCCAAGTACCATCTTCGATACCTTTGAATGCAGAAACTTTCAACAAGTCACCATTCTGAGCATTGATAGGACGAACCACTTCGTTGATGAATGCAGGATCGTTGTTTGCAGCAACTTCGTCATCTGCCAAGTTAGCCCAAGCTGGATCAACAGCCAACTGCTGGTATTCACCTCCACGGTCAACGGCAGCATAGTTCTTGTTAACAACATCTTCACCCTTCTTACCGTATGACTTAACGATGAATTTCTTCATCTGTTCGATAGCCTGTTCAACAGGAATTACACCTGTGATACGGAAGAATGCAGACTGAAGGATTGTGTTTGTACGGTTACCCAAACCGATTTCCTGAGCAATCTTAGTTGCGTTGATATAATAAACAGAAATATTCTTCTGAGCGAAATAACGTTTTACGTTGTTTGGCAAGTTGGCAGCCAATTCTTCGCCTTCCCAGATAGTATTCAAAAGGAATGTACCATTTTCACGCAAACCGCGAGTAACGTCATACATACGCAAATAAGCCTGAACGTGGCAAGCAACGAAGTTTGGAGTGTTAACCAAATATGTTGAACGGATAGGAGTGTCTCCGAAACGCAAGTGAGAACATGTGAAACCACCAGATTTCTTAGAGTCGTAAGCGAAGTAAGCCTGGCAATATTTATTAGTGTTGTCACCGATAATCTTCACAGAGTTCTTGTTTGCACCTACAGTACCGTCAGCTCCCAATCCATAGAACTTAGCTTCGAACATACCTTCACCGCCCAAAGCGATTTCTTCTTTCTGAGGAAGAGAAGTGAAAGTAACATCGTCAACAACACCAATAGTAAAGTGGTTCTTAGGCATTGGCAATGCCAAGTTTTCATATACAGAAATAATCTGTGCAGGAGTTGTATCTTTAGAACCCAAACCATAGCGGCCGCCAACAATAAGCGGAGCATTTTCTACGCCATAGAAGCAGTCCTTAACGTCCAAATACAATGGTTCACCGTTAGCACCTGGTTCTTTAGTACGATCCAAAACAGCAATACGTTTAGCTGTCTTAGGTACAGCAGCCAAGAAATGCTTAGCAGAGAACGGACGATACAAGTGAACAGAAACCAAACCTACTTTTTCTCCGTTAGCCATCATATAGTCGATAGCTTCGCGGGCAGCTTCAGTTACAGAACCCATAGCGATGATAACGCGTTCAGCATCTTCTGCGCCGTAGTAGTCGAACAAACCATATTTACGGCCTGTAATCTTAGTGATTTCGTTCATATATTCTTCTACGATTGCAGGAACAGCTTCATAGAAGTTGTTTGAAGATTCTCTGTGCTGGAAGAAGTGGTCAGGGTTTTCAGCCATACCACGTGCAACCGGTTTCATTGGGTTCAATGCGCGAGCACGGAATTCAGCCAAAGCTTCCTGGTCGATGAGCGGAGCCAAGTCTTCGTTTTCCAACATTTCAATCTTCTGGATTTCGTGAGATGTACGGAAGCCGTCGAAGAAGTTAACGAAAGGAACACGAGATTTGATAGTTGACAAATGAGCAACACCTGCTAAATCCATAACTTCCTGAACAGAACCTTCAGCCAACATTGCGAAACCAGTTTGGCGGCAAGACATTACGTCCTGATGGTCACCAAAGATACACAATGCGTGAGAAGCCAAAGTACGGGCAGAAACATGGAATACGCAAGGAAGCAATTCACCTGCGATTTTATACATATTAGGAATCATCAGCAACAGACCCTGAGATGCAGTGTATGTTGTTGTCAATGCACCAGCCTGCAATGAACCGTGTACAGCACCAGCTGCACCAGCTTCTGATTGCATTTCCTGAACCAATACTGTTTCGCCGAAGATGTTTTTACGTCCGGCAGCAGCCCATTCATCTACATATTCTGCCATTGTAGATGATGGAGTGATGGGATAAATAGCTGCAACTTCGCTGAACATATAAGAAATATGTGCAGCAGCCTGGTTACCATCACAGGTGATAAATTTCTTTTGTTTTGTCATAGACTTATAAACTATTAGTACTATTAGTATTTTTGTTTTTAGTATTAATCAATATAAAAAACCGAACAGCCACAGTGGAATAACATTGTCATCGCCACAAGTTATCTTATCCACTGCATAATATATGTCAGGATTATTTCTTGAACGCATTGTCTCTTCAATCCTGAACTGATATTTGTTGTCAACTATAAATTGTGTGTTTTTAGCACCTTGGTTGAGTGTACTGTCCTTTTGCAACTGGTTATAGAAAAATGATTCGCGTACAGTATCCGGATTGACCTGCATTGGTCTGATAGGATACATAAGATTTGAATTATACATATATACTTTCGACGGTTTTTTTGGAAATGATTCTCCCGCAGGATAAAGCATATTTACCAGACGTGCGTCTGCCAGATATTTTATATAATTCATTACCGTAGCACGCGAAGTCTCTATTTCTTTGCTAAGTTGACTTACGTTAGGTGTACCTGGTGCGTTAACTGCTAGCAAATATAATAATTTACGCAATTTAGGCAAATAACTTTGTTCAATTTGTTTTATGTAAAGGACATCTACTTCAAGCATCATGTTCATTGTCTTGAGCAGATTCTCTGAGAAATTACGTTTTTCAAGGAAAAATGGATAAAAACCATGATGCAGATAATCCTGAAAATAATCTAAAGGTTGCACTTTTCTGCATATTTCTCTGCAAATATCGCGGTGATTATTCATTATCTCACTCAGTGTGTATGCTCTGAAATCATTTCCGGAAAGTAAATTAAGAAATTCTCTGAAAGAAAAACCTCTCAAATGGTAAGAAACAACTTTCCCGGATAAATCCGGATTTTCCTCTTTCAGACGCATTACAGACGAACCTGAGAAAACTATTTTCAGATCAGGGAAGTTGTCGTAGCAATAACGAAGTTCCTTTGACCATCCCGAATATTTGAATACCTGATCGATTAGCAAAACTTTGCCGCCTTGTTTATAAAAGTTCGTTGCGAAATCTTTGATGGAACATTCAGTGAAATAAAAATGATTCAGGTTAACATACAGACATTCCTGATTGTCTGCGCCAAAATGTTCACGAGCATAATCCAGCAAAAAGGTAGTTTTGCCTACACCTCGAGATCCTTTTATTCCTATCAAACGATCATTCCAGTCTATTTCGTCCATTAAACCTCTCCGAACGGGAGATTGCAGATGCTCGACCAAATATTTATGTGTACGAAAAAAAGCTTCCACAATTATAAACAAAGTTTATTGTTTTGACTGCGCAAATATAAGTAACTTCTTCTAAACTGCAATGTGTAGATTGCAATTTTGTTGTTCAAGCACCGGCTTTTTGATGCTTTTCTGAAAAAATGTTCATAATTTAGACTCTTAACATGTGAATATTATTATTTTCACTCTAGTCTGATTGAACCATCCTCAATAATAATATGGTCCATTATGTTTGCAGGCGGACGCTGAGCTTGCAATTCTTTTTTCATGAAATCCATAAATGGTGCCACATGCTCGAAAAACTTATAATAGCCTTTACACAGATAATTTAGTCCAAATTCTCCATCTTTTGTTTTAACAAACCTGTTTTTAGGACATTCACCATTGCAAGCGAACAAGTATTCACAATTCTTGCACTGTGAAGGAAGAGTGTCGAACTTATCTGTTCCAAACTTAAGCTGTCGTGGACTGTACATCATTTCTGTCAGCGTTTGTGTTCGGATATTACCAAGTTTATATTCAGGAAACACAAAATGGTCGCAAGAATATAAATCTCCATTAAACTCCATGACTCCGGCGTGTCCGCAATGTTTAGCCATAGAACATACACCCGGCTGAATTCCAACCCAATTAGCCAAAGTAGAGTCGAATATCTGAATGAAAAACTTTCCAACATCTTGTTTTACCCATTCATCGAATATGCAACAAAGGAAGTTCCCCCATTTTTCAGGGTCAACAGAAAAAGGAGCAAGTTTGATTCCTTCTTTTTGTTCATTCGGGCATGTCAGAACAGTACCGTTGTTGTGTGTTGTCAGTCTTTCAACAATAGGTGCAAACTGAATATATCTGCAATCTATTTCCTTGAAAAAATTGTAGAATTCCAACGGATAGTCAACATTATAGTCGTTGACAACTGCCATCGCATTATACTCCACACTGTGTTTTTTGAGCAGTTCAATTCCTTTCATAACTTTGAAGAAAGAAGGCAATCCTTGCTTGTTTCTTCTGTATTCGTCATGAAACTCTTGCGGACCATCTATTGATATGCCGACAAGGAAATTGTTTTCCCTGAAGAATTTACACCACTCATCATTTAGCAATGTGCCGTTTGTCTGTATGCAATTGTCAATCTGTCTGCCGTTAGCATATTTTTTCTGAAGCTCAATTGCTTTTTTATAAAAGCTCAGCGGACGCATAAGAGTTTCTCCTCCATGCCAGGTGAAAAGAACTTCTTGTGTAGTCTGACATTCAATGTATTCTTTGATGAACTTTTCAAGCAGTACATCTGATAAAATTGTGTTTTTTTCTTCCGGATAAAGTTTCCCTTTTTCCAGATAATAGCAATATTCGCATGCCAGATTGCATATTGAACCTGCCGGTTTCAACATTACGTACACTGGCCTTGCGAATGGTGAAATAGTGGACATAGGTAAAATAGTTTATAGAGGTTTATTTGTTCTTTCTGTAATCTGACAGAAATCCTTCACATATCCAATTTGCCAAAGCCTGACGATTATTCTTTTGGACAATACGTTGCTGGTCATATTTATTCTGAATATTGCCCAATTCCACGAACAGAGCTGTCGGAGCAGTATTCTTTATAACATATAAATCACGTTTGCTGATAGTTCCAGAAAAACCTCTGCCAGGTTGATGCTTGTCATATTTTTTTTGGAATGTATTTCTCATAGTCCTGGCAAGATGTTTACCTGCCGAGCTTCCACTGTGATAGAAGAATACATCTGTTTGTTTGCTTTTGCTCCGGCTGTCAACGTGTATGAACAATGCTCTTTTATAAGTTTCCTTATCCTTATTATATAGAGAATTGATTTTGTCACATCTTTGTTTCAGGCGCTGAACTTGGTTGAGCGGTATTTTGCTGCCCATGCAAGTTTCACGTTTACTGTTGTTCAGGAAATATTCATCACGGATTCCGTCTTTGGAGTCTTGAATAATTATATGGACTTTGGCTCCTCTCATCATAAGGTTTCGTGCCACTCGGAGTACTATATCATATGCATATTCATCCTCATGTAATTCTTTTTTACCTGCATATCCGATGGCTCCCGGATCCGGTCCGCCATGTCCGCTAACCAGATAAAAGCATGCATCGGATAACTCATTTGATACTATCTCGAAATTCGCATAATTTTTCCCGAAAAGCGGCTCATAATTTTTCTTTTTCGCAGAACTGCTCTGATTTTTTACTTTATTGTTTTTGCCTTCTGCGTTTTCTGATTCTTTCAGTGGAGGCAAGGTGTATTTGATATGTTTGAGCAAACCGTAATTTCTGCCGAACTTACCTCTGTTAAGCTCAATGAATTGTTTTTTATAATATTCACCGGTCCTGTTGAATCTTTTAAGAAACAGTGTTATTCCTTCTCCATCTTTCGGATAAGCCTTTTCTTGGGCTGCCAAATTGCCGGAGAATACAAAAGTTCCTAATATCAGAAGAAACAAAATGTTTTTAATAGCGTTCATCAATTATTGTGTTTAGTGATTATGTCCCATATAGCTTTAGTAAGCTCTATGTCGTATGTTGCGTCGTGTAATTTCACTGATTCGATAGGGATTCCTAATGCTTTAGCAACAGTTTCCTGTTTGAAGTCTTTCATTTTCGAGCGTTCTGCCATAAGATATTGCGATGCCAGAACCATAACATCTATTGAATTTACCCAGAACCAGGAATAAAAGTAGTTGTCTCCGTTTTGCACAAAAAAAGCTTTCAGGAAATGGTTGTCGAATGATGCATTGTTGTATCCGGCAAGAAAAAACTTGTCCGTCTTGTCGTATTTGTCAATATATTTTGAAAGCAATTTTATGAGCTGATTGTAAACATCTTTCATTGGAGGATATGAAAGTATTTGCTGGCGTGTCACATTGCAGACCTTCAAAGCTTCATCATCAATTTCGCATTGCGGGTTCGGACAAACATTGAAATTAAAATATTCTTTAGTCTTTCCGTCAATGACAATTTGTCCGCTTATCTGGTGGATACCGTTTCTCCAGTATTTTATACCAGTAGTTTCCAGGTCGAAAAAAAATATTTTCATAAGTAGATGTCTTATTATATTTTGCGATTTTGCAAGTTTGCAAAACTTTGGGCGAAAAATCCCTCATTGCAAAAATACAAAAATAAATCACAGTTGTTGCAAAAAAGCACATTTGATGATGTGCATTTCATATATTGTTATTTCCTTTGCAGTCCGAAGAATATATAGTAATAATATGTTTTTAAGAAAAATACTCATTCCCGCCATGCTCTTTGCTGTGGTGACTGCCAAGGCTCAATTGACAGATAAATTATATCACAGCGATTATAAAATAGACAAAGACAATAAAGGCAGTTTGTTTATAGAATTGGATAATTTGTCTTTCTTCAAGGATAATGAATATTCCGGAAATGTTATGAAAGGATATTCGTTGCCGGGATTTTGGCTTCAGCCTAAAGTAGTTTATTATCCTTTGGAAAATATCAAATTGGAATTGGGCGCGCATTTGTTGAAATATTGGGGAGCTCAGAAATATCCTTATGCTTCATATTTTGATATTCCGGAATGGCAGGGAAATGATTTCCAGCATGGTTTCCATGCGTTGCCTTGGCTAAGGGCGCAAATGGATTTTTCTGACAATTTCAGTGTAATTCTGGGGAATATTTACGGGGCGTCAAATCACCGTTTGATTGAACCTCTTTATAATCCGGAATTAAATCAGACTGCTGATCCTGAAGCCGGAGCCCAGATTCTGTATTCAAGCAAATATTTTGATTTGGATTTTTGGGGAAGCTGGGACAGTTTTATTTTCCGCAACGATGTGCACCAGGAATCGTTCACTGTAGGGCTTTCTACTCGTGCCAAATGGAATGAACCGGAAAAAGAGCTGCATTTCTACACAAACCTTCAACTTCTGGCACGTCACTATGGTGGTGAGATTGATACAATAACAACGAATTCAGTACAGACATTGATGAATGGAGCATTGGGAATAGGCACAGAATGGAATGCTTCCAGGAAATATTTGAAAAAAGCAGGTTTGGAGGTGGATGTTTTGGGCTATTACCAGCAAGCGGGCAAGATGTGGCAATTGGATTCAGGATATGCAATTTATTCCAGCGCATTTACCGACATAAAAAATGTCAGGCTGAAAGCAGGATATATGTGGAATAATGATTTTATTTCCATGTATGGCAGTCCGTTTTTCGGCTCAGTATCAACAAAACAGCCTGGCGGAGTTTTTGATAATCCGCAACTTGTGCATTGGGGATTGGAATATACACGTTCATTTGGAAAATACTTTTCTTTTGGTGCTGACTTGTCTGTTTATCATTGTTTTGGTGGAACATTCATTGTTGATGGGGTAGTGGAGAAGAATAAACAATCTACAAGCTTTTCAGCCGGACTTTATATGCGGATAAAACCTTCTTTCCTTTTGTTCCGGAAAAAATAGAATGAACTCTTGATTTTTAATGCTGATGATATTTTTATTTCATAATATGTGGAAAAAGTTTTCCATATATTATGAAAATAAATTTTCATATATTGTGAAATTTTTGTTTCATATATTATGAAAAAAGTTTTCCAAGCCGTAAAAATTTTGTGGAAATGTAATTTGTTTATTTACAGAGGTTTGCGAAGTAGGCTTTTAGGCATAAAAAAATCTATAGTTTTCTTGAAAGAAAAACTATAGAATATTATAAGTTGAGCAACTTGAAAAGCTGACAGGATATAAAAAACTTGTGACTTTAAAAGAAAGCTGTTGTAATGATTGTAATAATATTACCAAAACTTATTCTGCATTGGATTATATTCAAACCCTACAGATTTCATTTTGTCAATCAGATACTTCTTGTCTATATCCATATCTGAACATAAGTCGTCAAGTGAAGAATAATAATCTCTTAATTTTAGATTGATGAAGCTGAAAAGCATCATCGGGTCATTAGGTAGTTCCATTTTATTTCATGTTTAAACATATAAAAGCACAGAAAACACGGAGAAATAAATTCTCCATGCTTTCCGTGTCTATTTAGTCTATTTATTATTCGCCTTTGATAGCTGCGATACCCGGAAGGATTTTACCTTCGATAGCTTCAAGCAAAGCACCACCACCAGTTGAGATGTAAGAAACTTTGTCAGCCATGCCGAATTTGTTGATACAAGCAACAGAGTCGCCACCACCAATCAAAGAGAATGCACCTTCAGCAGTTGCTTCTGCGATTGCTTCAGCGATAACTTTTGAACCGCCTGTGAAATTTTCCATTTCAAATACGCCTGCAGGACCGTTCCAAAGGATAGTCTTAGCGCCTTTGATTGCTTTCTTGAATTCTTCGCGAGTCTTTGGACCAGCATCCAAGCCCATCCATCCGTCAGGAATATTGCTGTCATCGCAAACCTGAGTGTTAGCGTCATTAGCGAAAGCGTCAGCAGCGATACAGTCGCAACCCAAAACCAAGTTTACACCTTTAGCTTTAGCCTTAGCGATGATATCCAAAGCCAACTGAAGTTTGTCGTCTTCAACCAAAGAGTTACCGATTTTACCACCCTGAGCTTTAGCGAAAGTAAATGCCATACCACCGCAAAGAATCAAGTTGTCAACTTTGTCCATCAAGTTTTCGATGATACCAATCTTAGTTGAAACTTTTGAACCACCCATGATAGCAGTGAACGGACGTTTGATGTTGCTCAATACGTTGTCAACAGCATTAACTTCTTTTTCCATCAAATATCCCAACATTTTGTGGTCTGCATCGAAGTAGTCAGCGATAACAGCAGTTGAAGCGTGTTTACGGTGAGCAGTACCGAATGCGTCGTTAACATAGCAGTCAGCATAAGAAGCCAAAGTTTTAGCGAATTCTTTCTGAGAAGCCTTCATTGCTTTCTTAGCATCTTCGTAAGCAGGATCTTCTTTTTCGATACCAACTGGCTTACCTTCTTCTTCAGGATAGAAACGCAAGTTTTCCAAAAGAAGAACTTCGCCTGGTTTCAAAGCAGCAGCAGCGTCAGCAGCTTTAGCGCAGTCTGGAGCGAATTTAACTGCAACACCAAGTTTTTCAGAAACTGCATCAACAATCTGGCTCAAAGAATATTTAGCATTTACTTTACCTTTTGGTTTACCCATGTGAGACATGATGATGAGGCTGCCACCGTCTGCCAAGATTTTCTTCAATGTAGGCAGAGCTCCACGGATACGAGTGTCGTCAGTGATTTTACCTTCTTCATTCAAAGGCACGTTAAAGTCAACGCGCACAATTGCCTTTTTACCGGCAAAGTTAAAATTGTCCATTGTTTGCATAACTTTCTCTATTTAAAGTCTTAATAAATATAATCTTTTTTCGTTTGTGTTTTCCGATTGCAAACTTACACAAAATAAATTTTATAACAATGTTTGCCGTGAAATTTATTCTATAAGTTTAAATCTTAATCTCAGTCTTCCATCCTGATAGTCGTAGTTCAACATTTTGAAATGCCCGATTTCCGATGTGTTGGCCACGTGTGTGCCAATACAGGCACAAGCGTCATAATCTCCAATTTTTACAATTCTTAGCGTGTCGCTTGCATTGTCCGGCAGTTTGCTCAGGTCCACAAGGTTTGCCGCATCTTCTCTGCTCATGAATTCTGCAGTAACATTCAGATGTTGGTCTATTACTTCATTTATCTGTCTTTCAACTTCCCGCATCATTTCGTCGGTTGGAGCTTCGCTCAATAAATAGTCAGCTTTACTTTTCTTTCTTTCAATATGTGCATTTTTCGAGCGCGGGCATCCGAACATTCTGACCATAGTCTGGTTCAGGATATGTTCGGCGGTGTGCATAGGAGGGTATTCCTGTTTGTTGTGTTCGTTCAGTTGAATTTCTTTATCCATGAATAATTTTATTTCAAAATAAATAATAAATCTGTTTATCTTATTTTATCTCAAATCCTTCTCAAAAGCCAGCCTTTCTTCACCGCCACGATAAACGACATCGCCTTTATATACAAATCCGAGAGATTTGAATATACTAAGCATATAGTTATTGTCATATTTCGTGTCCACACGGAAAAAGTTTACACCTCTTTGTTTTGCCACATCCTCAGCTTTGAGCATAAATCTTTTCCCAAGACCTTGGTGTTTGGCTTCGTCAGCAACAGCCAGACGGTGCACAACGAGATAATTATCGTCTGTTGTCCAGGTATTGATTTGCCTGTAAACATCTTCTTCTGAAAAAGAAATAACACCATAAGCTACGACAGTCCCTGTCTTTTCAAATACATAACCTTCGTCGTTATCTATATCTGTGATTATGTTTTCACGAGCAGGATAATTCTCATTCCACTGGCAACTTCCCAAGCGTTTCATTTGAGCTTTTGCCTGCTGCATGATTTCCATAATACGGTCCGTGTCGCTATGCCCGGCTTTCCTGAATACTATTGAATCGTTTTGCATTTTTGATAATATACATTTAAAAGCACCGTAAAATTCATAAAAATGATTTAGAGAAACAAATTTGAAGAATATAAATGTTTATAAGTTTTGATGTTGTTCAATTTAAAAGTTGATAAGGTCAAATATCTATTATTTAGCACTTAATTGTTTTAGAGTTCTTGTTGACTTGTTTTCATGCCAACCCGTCAATTGAAAGTTTAGCCTGGCGAAACTTAAATAAATGAGCAAATGTCTGTTTCTGATTTTGATTTTTAGTTTCTGTTATGTAGTGAAGTCAAACAAAATGCCTATTTTTGTATCGAATATCAAAAAAGTAGAAACTGAAAAGAAAAATATATAAAAAAGAGATGAAGAGATTGCTTATATTGCTGTTGATAAATATATGCTCTTTTTCGTTGTGGGCGCAGATTAACACAGACCGGGTAATGTCAATTGGGAGAAATGCTCTGTATTTTGAGGATTATGTGCTATCCATACAATATTTCAATCAAGTAATCAAGGCTAAACCTTGGCTTGCTGAGCCAT
This sequence comes from uncultured Parabacteroides sp., assembly GCA_949295065.1. GTDB lineage: Bacteria > Bacteroidota > Bacteroidia > Bacteroidales > Tannerellaceae > Parabacteroides. The sequence goes on from CASFJQ010000002.1 coordinate 83,511, forward strand.
ATTTTTATCGTGCCGTTGCAAAGATTAGTCTGGATGATTATAAGGGTGCCGAAGACGATTGCACCGCATGTCTCGAACGTAATCCGTTTCTTGCCCAAGCTTATTATGCCAGAGGTATTGCCCGCCAGAGCCAGGAAAATTATGACGGCGCAATCGCTGATTACACAAAAGGTTTGGAGTTCCGCATGGAAGACCGTCAGATGATGATAAACAAAGCTGTAGCTTATATCCAAAAAGGTGATTTTGATGGTGCTGAAAAAGCATTCGAAGAACTAATGAATGCTCATCCAAGATATTCAATGAATTATCTGTCAAGAGGTGCGATGTATCTGGAGAAAGGAGACACATTAAAAGCTCTTGCCGACTATAACAAGGCTATCGAAATGGATCCATATTATGCTCCGGCATATGGGAACCGTGCTATTCTGCATTATCAGATGCATAGTTTGGACAGCGCTTTGGTAGATTTGAATGAAGCAATCCATCTTAATCCCCGCGAAAGTGGATATTTCATAAATCGTGGTTTGGTTAGATATCAGCAGAATAATCTTCGTGGAGCAATGGCGGATTATGATCAGGTGGTAAGTATGGACCGAGACAATCTTATTGCCCGATTCAACCGTGGACTTCTCCGATTCCAGGTTGGTGATAACAACAGAGCGATTGAAGATTTTGATGTAGTGATAAATCTTGAGCCGGACAATTACATGGCGTACTACAATAGAGCTTTGCTGCGTTACGAAACTGGTGACTATCGCGGAGCCGTTGCCGATTATGACGTAGTGCTTAATGAATATCCTAACTTCTTGCCGGGATATTACAGCAGAGCAGAAGCCAAGAAGAAAATGAATGATCTTGCCGGTGCCGACAAAGATTTCTGGACTGCTTATAATAAGGAGCAGCAGATGAAGAAAGACCGTGCTGCCGGAAAATCAACATCTTCATCTGATTTGGCGGACAATGATGACAATAAAAACGGAAAAGACAAACAAGAGGAAAATACCCGCGAGCAGTCTGATAAGAATATCAGTAAGTTCAACAGACTTGTTGTTTACGATAAAGAGGAAGAACGACGCAGTAAATATCAGAGCGAAGTGCGTGGTCGAGTTCAGGACAACAATGTACATGTTGACATCGAGCCTCAATTTATCTTAACATATTACGAAAAACCTGACCCGGTAAAGAAACTTGTATATTACGACAAAATTGTTGAATCGTATAATTCAAAGATGCTCTTGAAGCGCAAACTTATATTGACAAATCAGGAAGCTGCTTTGACAGAAGACCAGGTGAATGCTCATTTCGAATCTATAAATGAATATTCAGCACGTCTGGATAAGAAACCTAATGATGCGGATTTATATTTTGGCAGAGCTATTGACTATATGCTTGTGCAGGATTTTGATGAGGCAATAAAAGATTTTGACCGCGTCATAGATATCAATCCTGAATTTGTTATGGCTTATTTCAACAGAGCTGTGGTGAGATACAAGAAGTTGGAATATGCTTCGTCTCAGGAGGAACAGACATATGCCGAGGAGTTTATTTCCGGAGGAAATATGACAATGAATCTGGCTACGGGAAAGACAAGCGGTGTAAAGAAAATGGGTAATGACCCTGTTACTGCGAAACTGAAGGACAGCAAAAAATCATATGAGTATGAAATGGTTACTCGCGACTATGATATGGTGATTAAATATGCTCCGAATTTTGTATATGCATATTTCAACCGAGCAAATCTTAGATGTGCTCAGCGAGATTATCGTGCGGCAATTGTTGATTATACAGAAGCAATATACAGAGATCCTGAATTTGCTGATGCGTATTTTAACCGAGGATTGGCATATTTGTCTCTTGGCGACGCCCGAAACGGAATAGCCGATTTGAGCAAGGCAGGAGAGTTGGGCATATTCAATGCATATAGTATTATAAAGAGGATGACAAGCAGATAATACAACCTGTTGTAGGAAAGAAAACTTGTCATAATTTTAGATAATATAATTTTTTGAAATAATTAAAACTAGTAAATCCGATGAGAGAATTTGGAGATTTCACATCAGAGTACACAGATTATTCGACTGCAGCAATAGCTATTCTTCCTGTGCCATATGATGGAACAAGCACATGGATCAAAGGCGCAGATAAAGGTCCGGAGGCATTGCTTGACGCATCGTTTAATCTGGAATTTTATGATATAGAAACCGGAACTGAAGTATATAAGAAAGGTATTGCTACATTAGCACCAGTAACTGAAGATTCATCACCGGAAGCTATGTCTGCCGAGGTTGAAAAGGCTATGGACAATATTTTGGCAGATGGAAAATTTCCAGTTTTGATTGGAGGCGAGCACTCTGTCAGCATTGGTGCTTTCCGTGCCGTGGCTAAGAAATATGATGATTTGTCAATCATACAGTTTGATGCTCATTCCGATATGCGTGATGAATATGAAGGTTCTTCACATAATCATGCTTGCGTTATGGCTCGTGCGTTGGAGCTTACAGATAGTGTAACGCAAGTGGGAATAAGAAGTTCAGACAGTAGTGAACTTAAGAATATCAATCCGTCACGTATATTCCATGCTTATAAGATAAAAGAACAGCAAGGATGGGAGAAGGAAGTATTGGCACAGCTTAAGAAAAATGTATATATAACCATAGATCTTGATGTTCTTGATCCGGCATATCTTCCGTCAACAGGAACACCGGAACCGGATGGCTTAAGCTATCGCGACCTGTTGCGTACAATAGGACTGATAGCTAAAGAACACAATGTTGTAGGTTTGGATGTTGTAGAGCTATGTCCTAATCCGGCAAGCAAGGCATCAGATTTTCTTGCAGCAAAATTAATATACCAGATATTGTCTTTGGTATTCAATAAATAATCGGGAAAATGAGTCCGCAGGGTCCTCAATTCTGTACCCTGCATTCTATAATTATCTAATAAATAAATGTCAAGAGTATTAATTATTGGTGCCGGCGGTGTAGGAACCGTTGTAGCACACAAGGTGGCCAAACATTCTTGTTTCTCAGACATTATGTTGGCAAGCCGTACAAAATCGAAATGTGACCAGATTGCTCAAGCTGTAGGTGGCAACCGTATTCAGACGGCACAGGTCGATGCAGACAGTGTGCCAGAATTGGTAGCTTTGATGCGTTCATTCCGTCCGGACATTGTAATTAACGTTGCTTTGCCATATCAGGACCTGACAATCATGGATGCATGTCTGGAATGTGGTGTTAATTATTTGGATACTGCCAACTATGAGCCAAAAGACGAAGCTCATTTCGAATATAGCTGGCAGTGGGCTTACCATGATCGCTTCAAGGAAAAAGGTCTTACAGCGATTTTGGGCTGCGGTTTCGACCCGGGTGTTTCTGCTATCTTCACTGCTTATGCCGCAAAGCATCATTTTGATGAAATGCAGTATTTGGATATCGTGGATTGCAACGCCGGAAATCACGGTATGGCTTTTGCCACAAACTTCAATCCGGAAATCAATATCCGTGAGATTACTCAGAACGGTCGCTACTATGAAAATGGCGAATGGGTGAAAACTCAGCCACTTGAAATTCACAAATCACTTACTTATCCAAACATCGGTGCGCGTGATTCATATTTGTTGTATCACGAAGAATTGGAATCTTTGGTTAAGAATTTCCCAACTCTTAAACGTGCTCGTTTCTGGATGACATTTGGTCAGGAATATCTGACTCACCTTCGAGTTATTCAGAACATCGGTATGGCTCGTATAGACGAAGTGGAATACAACGGTACAAAGATTGTTCCATTGCAGTTCCTGAAAGCAGTTTTGCCAGACCCTAAATCTTTGGGCTCAAATTATCACGGTGAAACTTCAATCGGTTGCCGCATCCGTGGTATCAAAGACGGAAAGGAACGCACATATTATATTTATAACAACTGCGATCACGAAGCAGCATACAAGGAAACAGGTACTCAGGCAGTAAGCTACACAACAGGTGTTCCTGCAGCATTGGGAGCAGCTATGTTTGCACGTGGATTGTGGAAAGGAGCTGGTGTGTTTAACGTAGAAGAATTCGATCCGGATCCATTCTTGGCAGAATTGGGAGAACAAGGTTTGCCATGGGTTGAGAAATTTGATATTGATCTGGAGGTATGATAGATAAAGAACAAGTGTTGCGCGAATGGGACTTCAGTGAAGTCCCATCGCCTTCTTATGTCCTTCACACATCCATGCTTGCGGCTAATATGGAAGTGATAGATAAGGTAAGAAAGGCAACTGGTGTTGAGATAATAGTAGCTCTTAAGGCAAATGCTATGTGGAGCATTTTCCCCGAATTGCGCAAACACAGCGATGGAGCTACAGCCAGCTCATTGGCTGAAGCGCGTTTGGTATATGAGGAATATGGGAAAAAGTCGCATACTTATGCACCGGTTTACACTTCAGCGGAATTTCCTGAAATAATGGCTTGTAGCAGTCATATTACATTTAACTCTTTGTCTCAGTACGCACGTTTTGGTAATGATGCTCGAAATGCAGGAATATCATGTGGATTGCGAGTGAATCCTGAATATTCCACGGTCGAAACAGACTTGTATAATCCTGCATCACCAACTTCACGTCTTGGCATCCGTTCTGTTGATTTGACTGAACTTCCTGAAGGAATTGAAGGACTGCATTTTCATTCGCTTTGCGAATCTCGTCCGGCTGACCTTGAAGGTACACTCAAAGCTGTAGAAGAGAAATTCGGACATTTCTTCCCAAGTATAAAATGGCTTAATATGGGTGGAGGACATTTGATGACTCATAAGGATTATGACGAAAATGAACTGATACGCATCCTCAATGAATTTAAGTCTCGTCATCCGCATCTTCGTATCATTCTTGAACCAGGAAGCGCCTTTACATGGGACACTGGTTGTCTGGTTTCAACAGTTGAAGATATTGTAAAAAATGGAGGAGTCAACACACTAATGCTGAACGTGTCATTTGCCTGTCATATGCCAGATTGTCTTGAAATGCCATATAAACCGGCTATTTTGGGAGCGCATGATCCCAAAGATGGAGAGAAACACTGGAGAATGGGAGGAAACAGCTGTCTTGCAGGAGATTTTTATGGCGATTGGGCTTTTGACGGTGGACGCGAACCAGAAATAGGCGACAGAATTGTCTTCCGTGATATGATACATTATACAATGGTAAAGACGACTATGTTCAATGGTGTTAGTCATCCGTCAATCTGTATTTATAATCCAGATAAGGGTCTGCGCATTGTTCGCAAGTTCGATTATGAGGATTATAAGACTAGGATGTCTTGATATTAGCAGAATTTTAATCTCAAGATGCATTTGTCCCGGCAAACTTTGGAATATGATTCTATAGATTTTGCCGGGATAATTGTATGTTACATATTCACCAGATAACGTCTGTGGTTATGAGAAACTAGATTTTGAAGAGAAAGAAATCTGGTTCGCAATCTGCTGAATACAATAAGGTTAGGATTGATTACCGAAATAATTAGGAAATGAAATGTATAGTTTGGGGTTAACCGTTAATCTTCTTTGTTCTTAAAAGGTTTACAGTATTAACATCATAGACCTACTAAGTTGAGGAATTGACAAATTATTATATATTGAGTAGGAAGACTCGAATTAATATTTCTAGACGATAAATAAAAACTCCATGTCTCTCTGTTTTGTCGTCTTTGTGTTTTTTATACCTTTGCAGAAGTTTATTAAAAATGAATAAAAATGCAAGAATCCGACTACATTATCAGAGTAGAGAATGTTTCTAAGAGTTTTGGAGATAAAATTGTGCTGAATGATGTAAATTTATTCATCCGAAAAGGGGAGTTTGTTACGATATTAGGACCTTCAGGATGCGGAAAGACAACTTTGCTCCGTCTTATAGCCGGATTTCAGACGTCAACCAGTGGTGAAATATATATTGCTGGAAAAGATATAACACAAACTCCGCCTCATTTACGTCCTGTAAATACAGTTTTTCAGAAATATGCCTTGTTCCCGCATTTAAATGTTTATAACAATATTGCGTTTGGACTTAAATTGAAGAAAGTGCCCAAAACTGTGATTGAAAAAAAAGTGAAACAGGCTCTTAAGATGGTAGGGCTTACGGACTATGAATACAGAGATGTTGATTCCTTGTCCGGAGGTCAGCAGCAGCGAGTAGCTATAGCTCGCGCAATCGTTAATGAACCAGAAGTTTTATTACTAGATGAACCTTTGGCTGCATTGGACCTTAAAATGCGTAAGGATATGCAGATGGAACTTAAGGAAATGCACAAATCTTTGGGTATTACTTTTGTTTATGTAACTCACGACCAGGAAGAGGCTCTGACGTTGAGCGATACTATCGTGGTGATGAGCGAAGGGAAAATCCAGCAGATAGGTGCTTCTATGGATATATACAATGAACCTGTAAATTCTTTTGTGGCAGATTTTATTGGCGAGAGTAATATATTGAACGGGACGATGATTGAAGACAAAAAAGTATCGTTTGCAGGAAAAGAATTTGAATGTGTTGATGAAGGTTTTGGGACTAATATTCCTGTAGATATAGTTGTGCGTCCGGAAGATATATATATTTTCGACTATTCTGATGCAGCTATGCTTTCTGGTATTGTTTCGTCATGCATATTCAAAGGGGTACATTTTGAGATGATGGTTCAGACTCCTGAAGGATATGAATTTATGGTTCAGGACTATCATTCGTATGATGTAGGTCAGAAAGTGGGCTTACGTATAAAACCGATGGATATTCATGTAATGAAGAAGGAACGTCTGTGTAATACTTTTGAAGGAAAGATTGTTGATGATAATCATGTAGAATTCCTTGGTTGTACATTTGAATGTAAGCCTGATCATGCTCTTCCGGAAGGTACGGATGTCAAGATAGAGGTTGACTTTGATGATGTAGTTCTTGAAGACAATGAAGATGACGGAAGTCTGACAGGAGAAGTCAAGTTCATTCTTTATAAAGGAAATCATTATCATCTTACTGTTCTTACGGATTGGGATGAAGATATATATGTAAATACCAATGAAGTTTGGGATAATGGAGATCATGTCGGTATCTCAATAGCTCCAGAGAATATTCGTATAATTAATTAGGTTATAATTTAAAAGGAAAGGAAGTGATCGGTAATTTATCGTTATTGTTGTCAAGACGGCGCAACTGGGTTATTCCATATCTGATATTTTTAATGATATTTGTTGTAACGCCGTTGCTTTTGATAGTTTATTATGCCTTTACTGATAATGAAGGGTTGTTTTCGTTTGTCAATTTCCGGAAATTCTTTATTCATCCTGAGGCAATAAACACATTTGTCTATTCTGTTGGAATAGCTTTGCTTACAACAATAATATGCCTGTTGCTCAGCTATCCGGCAGCATGGATATTAAGCCGGTCAAAACTTGATTCGTCGCGAACGATAGTTATGTTGTTCATTTTGCCTATGTGGGTGAATATCCTGATCAGGACACTCGCTACGGTAGCATTGTTTGATTTCCTGAAAATACCGTTGGGAGAAGGAGCGCTATTGTTTGGTATGGTGTATAACTTCCTGCCTTTTATGATGTATCCTATATATAATACGCTGCAGAAAATGGACCGAAGCCTTATTGAGGCTGCACAGGATCTAGGGGCAACACCAATACAGGTTTTTGTAAAAGTTGTTCTTCCTTTGTCAATGCCTGGTATTGCGAGTGGTATAATGATGGTATTCATGCCAACTGTTTCCACTTTTGCAATTGCCGAATTGCTTACGATGAATAATATCAAACTTTTCGGAACAACTATCCAGGAAAACATAAATAATGGAATGTGGAATTACGGAGCGGCTTTGTCTTTGATAATGTTGTTGCTTATTGGTATAACTAGCTTGCTAACATCGGGCGATGGCAGTAAGGATAATGAAGGAGGCTTGTTGTGATGAAACGTGTTCTGTCAAAAATTTATTTGTGGATACTTCTGGCTTTCCTGTATGCACCAATATTGATAATAATGATTTTCTCATTTACGGAAGCCAAAGTATTGGGAAACTGGACAGGCTTTTCGTTAAAGCTATATGAGTCTTTATTTTCGGGAAGTGTGCAGCATTCTCTGTTGAGTGCAATATGGAATACATTTGCAATAGCCTTGATTGCGTCTGTCGTGTCTACAATATTGGGAAGTCTGGCAGCAGTGGGAATATTTAATTTACGTAACCGTGCACGTCAAACGGTATCTTTTATGAACAGTATTCCAATTCTGAATTCGGAAATAATTACCGGTATATCTTTGTTCCTGCTTTTTGTAAGTCTGGGAGTTTCTCAAGGATTTACAACTGTTACACTGGCACATATAACTTTCTGTACTCCATACGTGGTGTTAAGTGTTATGCCTCGTTTGAAACAGATGAATCCGAATATTTATGAAGCTGCTCTTGATTTGGGCGCGACACCTTTGCAGGCATTCTGGAAGGTGATACTTCCTGAAATCAAGCCTGGTATGATAAGCGGATTTATACTTGCTCTGACTCTTTCAATAGATGATTTTGCGATAACTATATTTACTATCGGAAATGAAGGACTTGAAACATTGTCAACCTTTATATATGCAGATGCAAGAAAGGGAGGTCTGACTCCGGAGTTGCGTCCTTTGTCGACACTGATTTTCGTTGTCGTTCTGTTGTTACTTATTATTATTAACAAACGTGCTGATAAGGCGAAGCAAATACATTGATATATGTTGTTCGGACAGTTAAGGATTAAGTTTGGATTAGTATTGTCTCTGTTGGCATTGGTTATGCTGAGCGTTTCCTGTCATAGAAGTGACGAGGAGAGAAGCAAAATACTTAAAATATATAATTGGGCAGATTATATTGATGAAAGTGTTTTGGATGATTTCAAAGTATGGTATAAAGAACAGACAGGTGAAGATATCAGGATAATATATCAAGTGTTTGATATCAACGAGATAATGCTTACGAAAATTGAGCGTGGACATGAGGATTTCGATCTTATATGTCCTTCGGAATATATTATCGAACGAATGCTTAAGAAGAATCTGCTTTTGCCTATCGACAGGAACTTTGGCTCGACTCCTGATTATATTGGAAATATTTCACCGTTTATACAGACTCAGCTGAATAAGCTCAGTCAACCTGGAATGAAAACTACAGATTATGCTATTGCTTATATGTGGGGGACAGCTGGTATATTATACAATGAAAAATATGCGTCAAGAGAAGATGTTTCAAGCTGGAGTTGTTTGTGGAACCCAAGCTATAAGGGAAAGATTTTGATGAAAGAAAGTTATAGAGATGCTTTCGGTACGGCTGTAATATATGCCAATGCCCAATCTTTGAGGGAAGGTAAAATTACGATTGAAGATATAATGAATAATAACTCGCATGAAGCTGTAGATTTGGCGGAAAAATATCTGAAAGATATGAAACCAAACATTGCTGGATGGGAAACGGATTTTGGAAAGGAAATGATGACCAAAGAAAAGGCTTGGCTTAATTTTACATGGAGTGGAGATGCTGTGTGGTCGATTGAAGAGGCGGCTTCTGTTGGTGTTGATTTGGCATATGTTGTTCCGTCGGAAGGCAGTAATATCTGGTATGACGGATGGGCTATTCCTAAATACGCAAGGAATATAAAGGCTGCCAGTTATTTTATGAATTTTCTGTGTCGTCCAGATATTGCAATGCGTAATATGGATGCGACTGGATACGTGAGTGCCATTGCATCTGAAGAAATCCTTGAGGCTGGCATTGATACTTCTTTTGTTAAGAAATGTGACTTGACATATTTTTTCGGTAATATTCCGGGAGTAGATAGTGTAAATGTAAATCCGGCACTTTATCCGGATAAATCAGTGGTGGAACGATGTGCGATGATTAGAGATTTTGGCAGTGACACTGAATATGTTCTTGAAATGTGGAGCCATGTCAAGGGAGATAATTTGAATATTGGAATACTTATTCTTATATTTGCTGTATTCGGTGTTTTGTTTATTTTGTCTGTTTATAAAAGATATATTAGATATAAGCAAAATAAACGTCATCGTCGTCGTAAGTGGTAATTTTAGGAGGTACTATTATGGGAGAGATTCGTAATGTAATCTTTGATTTCGGAGGAGTATTGATAAATATAACTCGCAACAGATGGATTGAGGCATTCAAAGAACTGGGAGTTACCAGTATTTGGGAAAATATGATGTCAACATCTTATCAGCATAAGGAACTGTATATGCAGTTGGAATTGGGTAATATTTCGACTGCGGCGTTTCGTGCTGGTATTCGTCGTCTGACTACTAAGGAAATTACAGATGAAGAGATTGATAAAGCTTGGATATCCATGCTTGGTGAAATACCGGAGTATAAATTGGATTTGATTTTGAAGCTTAGGGAAAAATATCATATTTGTTTGCTGAGCAATACAAATATCCTGCATTGGGAATGGGCAGAGAAAAACAGTTTTGTCTATCACAATCATAGGGCTGAGGATTTTTTTGACCGAATTTATCTGTCATATAAATTACACATGCAGAAACCAGACCTTGAAATTTTCCAATATGTATTGGATGATGCGGGTATGAAGGCTGAGGAAACATTGTTTTTGGACGATGCATTAGTCAATTGTCGAGCAGCGGAAAAATTGGGTATAAGAACATATACTCCGGAAGCGGATGAGGATTGGTCTCATGTATTTGATAACTTGTAATATATTGTTGATATGTTTCCTGTTAATGAACATCATTTTTTCTACGAATCACCCATTGGGACGATATTGTTGTCTTTTAAAAATGAGGCATTGCAAGGTCTTTGGTTTGATGGTCAGAAATATTATGCTTCGAAGCTGGGGAATAATTCATTGCTGGGTTTGTATCCTGTAACAAAAAAAGTTGTTCGATGGCTGGATTTGTATTTTTCTGGTGATTCTCCTGAAATTGATTTCCCATTGTTTTTTGATGATACTGATTTTAGGATGAAAGTGTGGAAGATGCTTGAAACTATTCCATATGGAAATGTTGTCACTTATTCAGAATTGGCTTCTTCTATATTTAGTGAACTGCATGCGAGGAATATGGCAAGAGCTATAGGTGGTGCTGTTGGGCATAATCCAATATCAATCATTGTTCCGTGTCATCGAGTTGTGGGAACAAAAGATAAGCTGACAGGGTATGCTGGCGGTTTATGGCGTAAATCATATTTGTTGAACTTGGAAAAATCTTTTTTGAAATAATTTACATATAGATGGGAGGAAAAGATTATATTACCTCGTCTATATTAATTAATGTATATTGTATGAAAGGTATAGTGTTAGCCGGTGGTTCTGGAACAAGATTGTATCCAATTACCAAAGGAGTTTCAAAACAATTGTTGCCAATTTTTGATAAGCCTATGATTTATTATCCTATTTCAGTGCTTATGCTGGCAGGGATAAGAGATATCCTCATTATATCAACACCTCAGGATTTGCCTGGATTCAAACGCCTTTTAGGTAATGGCTCTGATTTTGGCGTTAAGTTTGAATATGCGGAACAGCCTTCTCCTGACGGTTTGGCTCAAGCATTTATTATAGGAGAGGAATTTATTGGAAAAGATTCTGTGTGCCTGGTTTTAGGTGATAATATTTTTTATGGGCAGAGCTTTACTTCCATGCTTGAGAATAGTGTGAAAACTGTTGAGAAAGAAGGAAAGGCGACAGTTTTTGGCTATTACGTAACAGATCCGGAGAGATATGGGGTTGCAGAATTTGATACTGAAGGAAATGTATTAAGTATTGAAGAGAAACCGAAAGTGCCAAAATCAAATTATGCAGTGGTCGGATTGTATTTTTATCCTAACAGTGTTGTTGAAATTGCCAAGAATATAAGACCCTCTGAAAGAGGTGAGCTGGAAATAACTACAGTTAACCAGAAGTATTTGGCAATGTCATCATTGAAAGTCCAGCTTTTGGGTAGGGGGTTTGCCTGGTTGGATACAGGAACACATGATTCATTGTCTGAGGCTTCAACCTTTATAGAAGTCATAGAAAAAAGGCAAGGTCTTAAAGTTGCATGTTTGGAAGAAATATCTTATAATAAAGGTTGGATTGACTCTAAAAAGTTAGAAAAACTTGCTGAACAGTTGTCTAAAAATCAATATGGACAATATCTGTTGAAGTTATTGAAAAAATGAGTGTTAGTAATTAGATATGTTCTGTGAATACATGGAATAACTATATTTTTATCTTGTTTTTTTTCGTTTTTTTGAACAAAATTGATTTGAGTTTGTTTTAATAGCAAAAGGAATGTATTTTTGTTCCAATAATTATGGTTACATTAATATGTGAAAATGTTATTTAAATTTTAAGTTATATGAAAATCAAAGCATTACTTTTAGCATTGTTGTCAGGGTGTATAGTTAGTGTATCTGCCCAGGAATTCCAGCCTCAGGTTGGTTTTAGTACCGAAAAAGGATACAAGACAAATTTTAAGAAGAATAAAGCAAAAGATAATTGGTTTATTTCTGTTGCTGGTGGCGCAAGTATTTTATTGGGAGACCAGAATGGAAATGCAGATTTCGGAAATCGTTTGAATTTTGCTCCACAGTTATCTTTTGGTAAGTGGTTCAATCCTTATTTAGGATTCCGTACTCAGTTTAATGGAGGAGTTCTGCACGGCTTCGAAGGTGAAGAAGCATATATGCAGCATAATAAATATTTTGCAGCGCATGTTGATTTGTTGTGGGATGTTACAAATTTTTGGGCTCCATATAATGAAAAGAAAGTGTTCCGTTTGATTCCTTGGGTAGGTTTTGGTTATGCTCAGCGTTTTGAAACAAAAGAAGCTTTTGAACGTCCAAGAACAGAATCTCCTACATTGAATGCCGGTATCTTGATGGCTTTCCGTTTGAGCAAACGTGTTGACATAACATTAGAAGCTCAGGGTTCTTTGTTGAATGAAGAATTCAACCGTGTTTCAATGTATCACTTGACAGACGGTATTGCTCAGGTTAGTGCCGGTTTGAACTTTAAACTTGGTAAGACAGACTTTGAAGTGTTGGAACCAATGGACTATGCATTGTTAAATGACTTGAACAATCAGATTAACGCTTTACGTGCAGAAAATGATGAATTGAGCAAACGTCCTGAATCTTGTCCAGAATGTAAGGAAACAGTTACAGAAGTTGTTAATAATGTAATTGATAATATTGTATTCTTCCGAATCAATAGCTCTAAGATTGATAAGAATCAGCAGATTAATATCTACAACACTGCAGAATATATGAAAGAAAACAATACACCTATCAAGGTTATTGGTTATGCAGATAAGAAAACAGGTAAGGCTGATTACAATATGAAACTTTCTGAAAAACGTGCAAAAGCCGTTGCTAAAGAATTGATGGAAAAATATGGTATTCCTTCTGAACAGATTTCTGTAGAATGGAAAGGTTGTGATGAACAACCATACGATGAAAACAACTGGAACCGAGTTGTTATCATGAGAGCAAACAATTAATTTGAATATTTTTTAATCTAAATATAAGAGGCTGCATAAGTTGATGCAGCCTTTTATTTTTATAATATAATTCATATATTTGTGAAAATTAAAATCACAAATAATGGAAACGAATAACAAGTATGGCTATTTAATTCGCTGGCTTATAGGTGTGGGTGATATGATTATCCTAAACTTTGTGTTTCTTTTAATATGCAATATGTTAGGAGGCAGAGGTCTGCATTTTATTTATCATAGCCTTAGAGAAGTGATTTTGTTATTGAATTTTTCTTATTTTCTTTCTTTATATTTTGTTCCTATACAACTGCATAAATCTGTTGTATTTATAGATAAGATAGTTCAGAGGGCAGTTTCATTAGTTACCATATTAATATTTTTGTTTGCAACATGTCTGATGTTTCTTAATGTTGGTAATGTTTTAGCTAGTTTTATATTAGTTTATTATTATATATCAGTGGTTTTACTTATATCTCTTTGGAGAGTTTTTGTCCGTATAATTTTAAAGTGGTATAGAAGAAAAGGTTATAATTTTAAGAAAGTCATAATTGTTGGTGCTGGGAAAAATGGTATGGATTTGTACCGTGTGATGAAAGATGATTTATCATATGGATTTAATATTTTGGGATTTTTTGATGATAATCCAGAATTAAAGAAAACTCTTCCTAACCTTTTAGGGACAACTTCAGAAGTCGAGGAATTTGCGTTAGCTCATGACATTGATGAGATATATTGTACACTACCAGGAACAAATGACGAGAAAATAGTTCGTATGCTTAATTTTTCAGAAAAGCATATGATTAGATTTTTTATTGTTCCGGAATTTTATAGAAATTTGAAGAAAAGCCTTGTTATGGAAGTTATGGAGTCTGTTCCATTGCTTACGGTAAGGCGTGAACCATTGCAAGCTGTTTATAATAGAGCGTTGAAGAGAACATTTGATATTGTGTTTTCATTAGCAATTCTTTTAACAGTTTTCCCTATATTATATATAATAATAGGAGCACTTATCAAATTAAGTTCTCCTGGACCTATTTTATTTAAACAGAAAAGGACAGGACTTTATGGTAGAGATTTTGAGTGTTATAAATTCAGAACTATGAAGGTAAATGCTGAGGCAGACACAATGCAAGCGGTTAAGGATGATCCGAGAAAAACAAAGATAGGAAGTTTCTTAAGAAAAACTAATTTGGATGAATTTCCGCAATTTATTAATGTACTGTTGGGAGATATGTCTGTTGTAGGACCTCGTCCTCATATGCTTAAACATACAGAGGAATACTCTGCCTTGATTGATAAATATATGATTCGTCATTTGGTTAAGCCTGGTATAACTGGTTGGGCTCAGGTAACAGGTTACAGAGGAGAAACAAAAACATTGGAACAGATGGAAGGACGTGTCAAACGTGATGTTTGGTATATTGAGAATTGGACTTTCTTTCTTGATTTGAAGATTATAGTTGTTACTTTATTGAATATGCTAAGGGGTGAAAAGAATGCATATTGATTTTAAAATAACATAATGTTTTTGCACACTTCTTGATGATTTGTGTAGTTTATGCCTTTTTTTTATATCTTTGTGCCGATGGGACGAATAATTTCAATAGACTACGGTAGAAAACGAACAGGTTTGGCAGCAAGTGATACATTGCAAATGATTGCAAATGGTCTTACAACTTTGCCGAGTGGAGAAGTTGTAAACTTTTTGTCAGAATATGTCAAAAAAGAACCAGTTGATGTGTTTGTTGTTGGCTTACCTAAACAAATGAACAACGAGCCTTCAGAGAATATGAAGTATGTGGAGGCTTTTGTTACTCACCTGAAGAGAGTTATACCTGAAATTCCAGTAGAATATTATGACGAACGTTTCACTTCAGTGTTGGCTCATAAAGCTATGCTTGAAGGTGGACTGAAGAAGAAGAAACGTCAGGACAAGGCATTGGTCGATGAGATAAGTGCGGTAATAATTCTGCAGGAATACTTGGAAAGTAAGAAATTCAAATTTTAGTATAGATATGATTTTACCAGTATATTTATATGGACAGCCTGTTTTGAGAAAAGAGGCTGAAGAAGTTCAAAAGGATTATCCTGAATTGAAGCAATTGGTTGCCAATATGTATGAAACAATGTATAATGCTGATGGTGTAGGATTGGCTGCACCTCAGGTTGGTTTATCATTGAGACTATTGGTGATTGATGCTGACGTTATAGGAGATGATTATCCGGAATGCAAAGGCTTCAAGAAAACAATGATTAATCCAGTATTCTTGGAGAAAAGTGAGGAAACTGTTGCAATGGAAGAAGGATGTTTGAGTTTGCCGGGAATTCATGAAAAAGTTTCACGTTCAGTAAGAATAAGAGTGAAATATTTTGATGAAAACTGGGTAGAACATGATGAAGTGTTTGAAAAATATGCCGCAAGAGTTGTTCAACATGAGTGTGAACATCTGGGTGGACATGTCTTTATAGACAATGTTTCTGCAATTCGTCGTCAGTTGAATAAGAGCAAGTTGAATAATATTATAAAAGGTGCAGTTCGTTGTTCATATAGAGCAAAAGCTGTAGGTAAGTAATTTAGAATTATGACAGATTTAAGCAAAAACATTCAGGCTCTCAGGGAAAAGAAAGCCGTTGTTGAAAAGGGCGGAGGTGATGCTGCTATCGAAAAACAGATAGCCATGGGTAAACTAACTGCACGTGATCGTATATTATCATTGTTGGACAAAAATTCATTCCATGAATATGATATGTTCGTTAAACATGACGGACGCGACTTTGGAATGGAGAAGAAAGATTTGCCTGGTGACGGTGTTGTAACTGGTACTGGTACAATCTTTGGAGCCCCAGTATGTATTTATGCACAGGATTTTACTGTAGCTGGAGGTTCTTTGGGATTACAGCATGCACGTAAGATTACCAAAATTATGGACCATGCTTTGAAAATGAAGTGTCCTATTATCGGTATAAACGATTCAGGTGGTGCTCGTATCCAGGAAGGTGTTGGCGCTTTGGCCGGTTATGGCGAAATATTCTATAGAAACACAATCGCTTCAGGTGTGATACCACAGATATCACTGATTCTTGGTCCTTGTGCGGGTGGCGCTGTTTATTCTCCTGCATTGACAGACTTCGTTTTTGTTGTTGAGAATATTTCAAAGATGTTTATTACTGGTCCAAATGTTATCAAGACAGTTTTGGGTGAAGATATCTCAATGGAAGATTTGGGAGGAGCTCGTGTCCATGCAGAAATTACCGGTAATGCGCATTTTTATGCAAAGAGTGAGCAGGAATGTTTTGAACAGGTAAAACAGCTTGTAAGCTTTATTCCATGGAATAATATGAATAAAGCAAAGGCAGTAGAACCGAAAGAGCCTGCTACAACTATGAATATCGAGGAAATAGTTCCTGCGGATCCAAAACAGCCATATGATGTAAGAGACGTTATCAAATGCATCGTTGATGATTCTGAATTCCTGGAAGTTCAGGAATTATGGGCTGCCAATATTGTTATCGGATTTGGTAGAATGGGTGGCGAAACAGTAGGTTTTGTTGCTAACCAGCCTATGGTTTTGGCAGGAGTTTTGGATTGCGACAGTGCTGATAAAGCAGCTCGTTTTATTCGATTCTGTGACTCTTTCAATATTCCTATTATTACATTAGAAGATATGCCGGGATATTTGCCAGGTGTTGACCAGGAACATGCGGGCGTTATTCGTCATGGGGCGAAAGTTCTTTATGCTTATTCAGAAGCTACTGTTCCTAAGATTACAGTTATCCTTAGAAAAGCATACGGCGGTGGTTATATTGCTATGAACTCTCGTCATCTGGGTGCAGACTTTATGTTTGCTTGGCCTAGCGCTGAAATCGCAGTTATGGGACCGGAAGGCGCTGCTAACATTATTTTCCGTAAAGAAATTATGGCAGCAGAGGATCAGGAAGCTATGCGTCAGGAAAAAGTAAAAGAATATATCGAGAAATTTGCAAATCCTTATGTTGCTGCATCTCGTGGTTTCATTGATTCAGTAATTGAACCGAAAGAAACCAGAGCATTATTGCTGCACGCTCTTAAACTTTCTGTATTGAAAGAAGAGTTCCGTCCTGCCAAAAAACATGGTTTACCTCCATTCTAAAATATAGATTATTATGGAAAATGGAAAAAAAGAATTAGTTGATTTTGTTGTTACTGCACGTAAGTATAAAACAACATTGACTGAAAAGTATAAGAATCGCCCGGTATGGAAAAAGCCATCAATAGGCGATGTTGTATCCCATTTACCTGGAACTATTGTTGCTATTGAGGTGAAGGAAGGTGACACTGTTGAAGCTGGTCAGTTGCTTTTGATACATCAAGCAATGAAGATGTTGAACAGAGTTGTTTCTCCTGTTTCCGGAGTAATTGAGAAAGTGAACGTAGTTGAAGGTGAGCAAATACCAAAAGATCATCTTATGATTAGAGTCTTACCTAAATAATGATTTACTTAGGATAAATAATAATAAAGCCCGCAGATTCATTAGAACCTGCGGGCTTTTTGCTTTTTATATTATATCAAAACTAGTTTTTATAACGGAATTATAGAAACTGAATAAGCAGGAAGCCTAGGATAACAGAAACACCCGTAGCAATTATTCCAGGCATCATAAATGAATGATTTAGTATGTATTTACCTATTCTTGTCGTTCCTGTTCGGTCAAAATTGATTGCAGCGACTACTGTCGGATAATTTGGAATGAAGAAATATCCGTTTACAGCCGGGAAAAGAGCAATCAACAAATATGGAGAAATACCAAGGCTTATACCCAAAGGAAGCATTGCTCTGATTGTTGCTGCCTGACTGAATAGGAGTATTGACATTACAAATAATGCAAGACCAAAAAGCCAAGGCATTTCAGTTACAATTTGTTCAATTGAACCTTTCAGTTCAGTCATATTACCATTAATGAAAGTGTCGCCCATCCATGCAATACCGAAAATAGCAACTACAGCCTGCATACCGGCAGAGAATACTGAACCTTGAGCAGCTTTTATTCCATCTGTTTTAGTTACAAGTAGTATGAGTGTTGCGGCTGTGAGCATAAGCACTTCAATTATATGTGACATTTCCATTGTAACAGGACCATTCGCTGTTTCAAAAGTTGGACGAAGCGATTCAATTGAGCCGAACAAAACAATACCTATTGTTGCCGCAAGGAAAATAGCCACAGCAAGAGCTGCTTTAGTTTGGCTTTGAACATCTTTTGTTGTATAATGCTGATTATTGAATTCCCCTTCTTCAAGTCGACGTTTATATTCAGGGTCGTCAACCAATTCCTTACCGACTTTTAAAGAATATAAAGCGCCGGCGATTACGCCTAACAATGTGCAAGGAACAGAAATCATAAGGATATCCATCAAGCTGATATTATATCCGGAAAGCATACTTAACAAAGCAACTGTAGCCGCAGAAATAGGACTTGCTGTTATTGCCTGCTGAGATGCGATAACAGCAATACCAAGCGGACGCTCTGGTCTGATTTTTGTTTCTGTTGCTACTTCAGCAATTACCGGAAGTACGGAGTATGCAACATGACCTGTTCCGGCTATGAATGTGAATAGATAAGTTACAAGCGGACTAAGAATTGTAATTTGCTGAGGATTTTTCCTAAGAAGTTTTTCAGCCCATTTAACCATTAAATCCAAACCGCCGGCAGCTTGCATACATCCGGCAGCTGAAATTACGGCTACAATCATGAGCATTACGTCAATTGGCGGTGCTGTTGGTGCAAGACCAAATCCAAAAGTTAGAACTGCCAATCCGGCTCCGCCCAAAACACCCAAGCCAATACCGCCGAGACGGGCTCCAATTACGATGGCGATAAGTACAAATAGTAACTGAATAAGCATTTTTAGTTTCTTAATGTTTATGTTTAGTTGTTTAGTTTGCAAAGATACGACATTTATTGTGTTGTTTAAGGAGTTTATGCTATTTTTGTGGCTCAAAAGATGTTTGCCATATAAATATAATATATGTATGAATACCGGAAGAATAGAAGTCGTTGACGCTTTGCGTGGTGCCGCATTGTGTGCTATTGTTATTATCCATTGCCTGGAACATTATAATTTATATTATATACCTCAGGGAATGCCGCAGTGGTTGATGATTTTAGATAAAGGGGTTTGGTCTGCAACATGGTTTTTACTTGCAGGTAAGGCATTTTCCACGTTTTCACTGCTTTTTGGTTTAAGTTTTTTCATCCAATTGGGAAATGCTGATAGGCGAGGAGTTGATTTCCGAGCACGTTTTGCATGGAGAATGTTGATGCTTGTTCTCTTTTCTCAACTACATTCTCTTTTCTATAATGGGGATATATTATTGTTATATTCTATAATTGGTCTCTTGCTTGTTGCAATGTGCCGGTTCTCAACAAAAACGATAGCGATAGTTGCAACTGTTCTGATTATCCAGCCTGTAGAATGGTTGAGATTGATATTGGCCGCTTTTGATATTCCTTTTTTCGAATACGGGCAACATTGGATGGAATTTGCTGCTAAAGCCGAACCTGTAATTAAGAATGGTAATTTTTTTGAAGTTGTATGTTCAAACATAACTTACGGACAGTTATATGGAAATCTCTGGCAGATAGAAAACGGACGCATATGTCAGATTGGCGGTCTTTTCCTCTATGGTCTTGTTGCCGGAAGATTAGGCTTGTTCTTGCGTTCGGAGCAGAGTATTTCTTACTGGAACAAACTGGTCCGTTGGGCAATATCGCTTTTTATCCCATTATATATTGTCAGAAATATTTATCCGTCATGGATAGGGAATGATACATCAATGAGTGTGCCTTTGGAAATCGCTTTGCCATCAATTATTAATTTCCTTTTTATGGTTGTTCTTGTCGGTATTTTTACGTTAATATGGTTTAAGAAAGATGATGGAACAAAGTTTCAGAGAATTTTTATTCCGTATGGAAAGATGAGTCTGACAAATTATATTGTCCAGTCAATTATCGGAACAACTATTTTCTATGGTTTCGGACTTAATTTATATAAATACACCGGAGCAACAGCTTGTCTGATAATTGCTATATTTATATTTATGTTCCAATTGTATTATAGCAAAAAGTGGCTTGCTTCGCACAGACAAGGCCCGCTTGAATATTTATGGAAGAAACTTACTTATTTGGGTGCGAATAAATAACTTCATGGAATATATTATTAAAGGATAATAGCAAATTACTTCCTGTTGAAAAATAATTTTCATATACATGAAAAAAAAGTTTCACAATATATGAAAAACTTTTTCCATCCGCATGAAAAAAGTTTTCCAACTGATAAAAATAGATTGGAAATGCAATGTGCATATATACAGATAGTTATGATATGTGTCTACAAGTGCGTTATTTTTGCTATAATCAAAGTGTATGGAAAACTGTTGCACTCGATAATCTCAACTCCGGAGTTACCGGCTTTTCGGAATATAAATATAAACCTTGTATTGCCGGAGCGGGAATAATAGAGTGTAATCGCACGTTCAAGGACTTCTTTTCTTTATCTTTCATCATACGGAATGCAACTCGTAATAGCAAAATCAAAAACATGTGTTTTTGATTTTGCTCTCCTCATGTCTTTCATTATCTTTGTCACAGAAAAAAATCTGTTTATACATATATGAAGAAATTTTGGATTATGATTGCAGCATGCTTGTCTGCTTTTTCTGCAAGTGATGCTGATGCGTGCACAGGTCTGCTCGTCGGAAAGAAAGCATCTACTGACGGTTCCGTGATGATTAGTTATGCGGCAGATTCGCATACTTTGTATGGTGAGTTATACAGATGGCCAGCTGCAACATGGCCTGAAGGTTCAATGCTTCAGATAACAGAGTGGGATACAGGCAAACCTCTGGGCGAGATTCCACAGGTGAGACAGACATATTCTGTTGTAGGAAATATGAATGAACATCAAGTGGCAATTACGGAAAGCACATTTGGCGGACGTCATGAACTGGTAAATCCTAAGGGTATAATGGATTATGGAAGTCTTATATATGTAGCTCTCCAGCGTTCCAAAACTGCTCGCGAAGCAATAAAGGTTATGACTGACCTTGTTGCTGAATATGGCTACTGCAGCAGCGGTGAGTCTTTCTCAATTGCAGACAAGAATGAAGTTTGGATAATGGAAATGATAGGCAAGGGCCCGGACAAGAAGGGTGCGGTTTGGGTTGCAATCCGTATTCCGGATGATTGTATTTCAGCTCATGCCAACCAGTCACGTATCCAGCAAATTCCGTTTGGCGACAAGGAAAACTGTATGTATTCGCCGGATGTTGTGTCTTTGGCTCGCGAAAAAGGATATTTCAAGGGCGAAGACAAAGACTTCAGCTTTGCAAAGGCTTATTGCCCGTATGATTTTGGCGGATTGCGCGGATGCGAAGCTCGTGTATGGTCTTTCTTCCGTAAGTATGACAATTCAATGGATAAGTATGAGGACTTCATAAAAGGTGACCCAACAAAGGAACCAATGCCTTTATATATCAAGCCTAACAGAAAACTTTCTGTTCAGGATGTTCAGGCTGGAATGCGCGACCATTATGAAGGTACAGACCTCGATATGACTAAAGATGCCGGTGCAGGTCCATACAAAGTTCCTTATCGTTGGCGTCCTATGACATTCGAAGTTGACGGACAGGAATACACAAACGAACGTGCAATTGCTACTCAGCAAACAGGTTTCGTAATTGTTCCTCAGATGCGTAACTGGTTGCCTGATGCAGTTGGCGGTATTCTTTGGTTTGGTGTTGATGATGCTGATATGGCAGTGTTCAACCCAATTTATTGTTCAACTACTGCTTCTCCTGAATGCTACAGAGTGGGCAATGGCGACATGATGAATTTCTCATGGACATCAGCTTTCTGGATTCATAACTGGGTGGCAAATATGGCATACCATAAATATAGCTTTATGATAGAAGATATCCGCAAAGTTCAGCAGGAACTTGAAAATGGATATCAGGAAATGATTCCGGCAATCGACAAGGCAGCTTCTGAATTGTATGCAAAAGATCCGGCTGAAGCTGTGAAATTCCTGACATGGTTCAGCACTACTACTGCAGATGATGCTACAGCACGCTGGAAAAAACTTGGAGAATATCTTCTTGTGAAATATATTGACGGAAATGTCAAGAAAGAGGAAAACGGTCAGTTCAAGCAAAACGGATACGGATTGTCTGCTTCTCCTGATTTCCCGGGATATGATGAAAACTATTATCGAAGCATTGTCAAGAGTGCAGGTGAGAGGTTGAAAGTTAAGAAATAAGAAGAAGGACTACACTGTAAAGCGGTGTGCCGGATTGAAAATACTTTTAAGTAAAGGAAAACACCGAAATACGGAGATATTTATTGTCCGATAAATCAAACTCCGGATTTCGGTGTTTTATTTTTCTAAATATTGACCGTTTTTATTTATTGAAATGTTGGAGAATTATTCTAAAAAGACATTTTTGCTTTTATGTCTTTTATGCATATGCTTTTTGTTCCCTTTTCTAGGTGAGGCAATGTTCCATACGAAAGGTGAGCCACGAGAAGCTGTTGTAGCTCTATCTATGTTGGAGAGAGGAAACTGGATTCTTCCCGTAAACAATGGTGTGGATATTGCATATAAACCACCATTGTTTCATTGGATGATTGCTGCTGTGTCGTTGCTGGTTGGAACTGTTACGGAATTTACGGCTCGTTTCCCGTCTGCCTTATCGCTGACTGTAATGCTTCTTGCCGGTTATGTATTTTATGCTCGTCGCCGTGGTGAAGAATTGGCGATAATCACAGCATTGTTGACACTGACAAATTTTGAAGTTCACCGTGCCGGAGTAAATTGCCGCGTAGATATGCTTTTGTCGGCATTTATGGTTCTGGCGCTTTATCAGTTATATTATTGGTATGAAAAGGATTTCAAAGGCTTCCCTTTATTGGCTGCCTTGTGCCTTAGCGGAGCAGCTTTGACAAAAGGACCGGTAGGAATAGCATTGCCATGTTTTGTGGCTTTTGTCTTTGCTTTGATAAAAGGCTATAAAATTCTTCCCATGATTGCCCGTTTCTTTTTGGTCGGGATTTCTTCCTGTGTTTTGCCTATGCTTTGGTATGTGGCTGCATATCAGCAGGGCGGAGAGCGATTTCTGGATTTGGTGCTCGAGGAGAATGTCTTGAGATTTATGGGAAAAATGAGTTATTCTTCACACGAGAATCCGGCTTATTATAATGTCATAACTCTTGTTGCGGGATTTATTCCATATACGTTGTTAGTTGTTATGTCATTGTTTGTTCTGAAATATAAAGGATTTAAGGTTAGATTATCCGGACTTTGGAGTAATATTTCAAACCGAATAAAAAGCATGGATGATGCACGCTTGTATTCATTGCTTTGTGCCGTAATAATATTTGTATTTTATTGCATACCGAAAAGCAAACGCAGTGTATATCTTTTGCCAATGTATCCTTTTGTAGCATATTTCCTTGCTGAATATTTCATATATCTTCGCAATCGTCATAATTCTGTAGTGAAAGTATTTGGATATACAGTGAGTGTTTTGGCATTTCTGTTAATAGGCGTATATGTTGTTTTGCAGTTTATTCCAGTTCCGGAATTCCTTTTGGGCGGACGCCATCCGGAAGAAACCAGAGCATATATTGAAGCTTTGCAGAACGAGCCATTAGGAGCAATATCAATATTGTTATTGCTTTTCCCTGTGTTTGCAGGTATTTATTTTGTAAGAAAAACTGTAAAGATGGGAAAAGTACAATTATTACCAATATTTACAGTAATAATTAGTATTTTTATGTCGCTCGACGGTTTTCTTCAGCCGACAGTTCTTAATGTCAAATCAGACAAGCCTATGGCAGAAAAGATTGCGTCAATAGTTCCGCAAGGCAATATATATTCATATCGTAGTGATTTTGTCCCGGGAAACAGGATGCATCCGTTTTCTGTGAACTTTTATGTTGGCGACCGTGTTATTCCTTTTGATGAGTTTATGCCATTGTCCGGCTATCTTATGATGGGCGAACATGAATTTGAGCCTTTTATGAATAAATATGGCTCAGACTATAAGCTCGAGGAAATATATGATTCAGGAAGAAGAAGTTGTGATGATCATTCTGTAATTAAGTTATACAGATTTGAGAAAATATTATAACAGTTTTTAGAGCTAGAATAAATTAATTCGTACGACATTTGCTTGAAGATGGAAAAATCTCAGTTATTGATAGTTGTTCCTTGCTATAATGAGGAAGAGGTGTTGCGCGAAACGACAACACGCTTGTCTGCATTATTGCATACAATGATAACAGAAGGCGAGATAGCCAGCGGAAGGATATTGTATGTTGATGATGGAAGCAAAGACAATACATGGAAATTAATAGAATCGTTTGCTGCCGGAGGACTTCCTGTAAGCGGACTAAAGTTAGCTCATAATGTTGGTCACCAGCAGGCTTTATGGGCTGGTCTTGAATATGCGGCGGTCAATTCTGATGTTGCTGTGTCGATTGATGCAGATTTGCAGGATGATATTTTTGCTATACGTAAAATGGTGGAATATTATAATAACGGAATTGATATCGTCTATGGCGTACGTAAAGAAAGAAAAACAGATACTTTCTTCAAGAAATATACAGCACAGACATTTTATAGACTGATGAGCAGTTTGGGAGGAGAGATTGTTTACAATCATGCTGATTTCAGGCTTATGAGCCGCAGGACATTACAGGCTCTTATAAGTTACCCGGAAAGGAATCTTTTCCTACGAGGAATGGTCTGTACGCTTGGCTTTCCGTCTGCAAATGTATATTATGACCGTCAGAAACGCTTTGCTGGTGAATCAAAGTATCCTTTCAGTAAAATGCTGAGTTTTGCAATTGATGGAATAACTTCGTTTTCTGTCCGTCCATTACGTTATATAGTTATGCTAGGCGTAATTATGATATTGGTTTCTTTATGTGCAATAGTTTATGGAATATTCTCATATATACAAGGAGATACAAATCCCGGTTGGGCTTCTTTGATGGTTTCCATGTGGCTTATTGGTGGAGCAGTCATAACATCAATAGGAATAATTGGTGAATATGTCGGAAAAATATATAAAGAAGTCAAACAAAGACCTAGATATTTTATTGAGAAGCAGATATAGATTTTGTTATGTCGTTGATTAATATTAACTTTGTAATTATATAAAATAAGTCAAAATAAATTTTTAGACAATGAAACACGGTTTTCTAGTGGCAGCTTCCTCATTGGCATTGTTGGCAGCTTGCACTTCTCAGAAAGAAAATGAACCTTCGGTTTCTTTCGCACAATATGTGAATCCGATGATTGGTACGGATTTCACAGGTAATACTTACCCTGGTGCGCAGTTGCCTTTTGGCGCAGTGCAGTTAAGTCCTGACAATGGACTGCCGGGTTGGGACCGCATATCTGGATATTTCTATCCTGATACAACTATTGCTGGTTTCAGTCACACACATTTGTCTGGAACTGGAGCCGGAGATTTGTATGACATTATGTTTATGCCCGTAACTCGTCCGTATAAAGAAGCTGAGGCTCCGTTAGGAATCTACTCAACTTTCTCACATAATGATGAGATGGCTTCTGCTGGATATTACAGAGTCCTTCTTCAGGATTACAACATCAATGTAGAACTTACTGCAACTGAAAGATGCGGTATTCAGAGATATACATTCCCTAAAGCAGAGTCTTCTGTATTCCTGAATCTCAAGAAGGCGATGAACTGGGATTTCACTCTTGATTCTTATATCGAAGTTGTTGACTCATGCACTATTCGTGGTTATAGAATATCTCAAGGATGGTCTCCAAAGCAGCACGTTTATTTCCAGACTCGTTTCTCTCGTCCGTTCGATAACTGTACTATTGATAAAACAGATATTACATTGAAGGACAAAGGAAAAATCGGAACGGCTTATATTGCTAGATTTGACTTTAATACTGAAAAGGATGAGGAAATCCTTGTTACAACCGGAATTTCGGGTGTAAGTATGGAAGGAGCAGCTTTGAATTTGCAAACAGAAGCTCCTAAAGATGATTTCGATTATTATTATGCTAAAGCTGTTGAGAACTGGAATAATCAGCTCGGCAAAATAGAAATTGAAGGCGGAACTACAGACCAGAAGACTGTATTCTATACAGCTCTTTATCATAGCATGCTTGCTCCAACTCTTTACAATGATGTAGATGGTTCATACATGGGAGCGGACAGAGAAATTCATAAGGCTGAAGGTTGGAATAATTATTCTACTTTCTCTTTGTGGGATACTTACAGAGCTTCACATCCTTTGTTCACATATATGCATCCGGAGCGAGTTAATGATATGGTTAAAGGTTTCATAAAGTTTTATGAAGAAAGTGGCGCACTTCCTTTGTGGAATCTGTATGGTTGGGAAACAGATATGATGATTGGATATCACGCTGTTCCTGTAGTTGTAGATGCTTATTTGAAAGGTATTGGTGACTTTGATGCTGAAAAAGCTCTTGAAGCTTGTGTTGCTACAGCAAACAGAGACGAATATCATGGTATCGGCGAGTACAAGAAACTAGGTTATGTTCCTGCTTATTCTGACAAATCATTGTGGAAGAGCTGGTCAATGTCTAAGACTATGGAATATGCTTACGATGACTATTGTATTGCCCGAATGGCAGAAAAGATGGGTAAAAAAGATATTGCTGATGAATTCTACAAACGCTCACAGAACTATCGTAATGTCTATAATCCTGAATCTACATTTATGCAGCCTCGTGACGAAAAAGGTAATTTTGCGAAAGACTTCAAGCCAGAGGTTTATACCGAAGATATTTGCGAAAGCAATGGATGGCAGTATTTATGCTCTGTTCAGCATGATGTTGAAGGTTTAATAAATTTGGTTGGCGGCAAAGACAGATTCATTCAGAAACTAGACAGCATGTTCACATATGTTCCGGGAACTGATGAAGAACTTCCGATTTTCAGTACTGGTATGATTGGTCAGTATGCTCATGGAAATGAACCAAGCCATCATGTAATTTATTTGTATAACAAGGTCGGACAGCCATGGAAGACTCAGAAATATGCAGCACAAGTGATGCACGAGCTTTATAAAAACACTCCGGATGGATTGTGCGGTAATGAAGATTGTGGCCAGATGTCTTCTTGGTATGTATTCAGTGCTATGGGCTTCTATCCTGTAGATCCTGTTAGCGGTGAATATGAGATTGGAACTCCAATGTTCTCAAAAATGAAAATGAATTTGTCAAACGGTAAGTCTTTCACAGTTCTGGCTCCTAATGTAAGTAAGGATAATATTTATATTCAGTCAGTGAAAGTCAATGGCAAACCATACGACAAGAGTTATATCACACATGATTTAATAATGAGTGGTGCGACCGTAGAGTTTGAAATGGGTAATCAGCCGGGTCCAGTGTGGTATAATTAATAATAGAATGAGTTTGATTACTTGTTAGAATTCACATCTGCAAGATTCCAAATAAAAGGCACATAGAATATGAGATTTGTTAGCTCTTTTCTATGTGCCTTTCTTTATTATTATTTCTTTTCCCGATAATCAAACCAGTCAACGTCGGCAATTACACTTCCCGGATTTTGTGCTGATTCAGCAAACAGACCAATATAAACACCGGTAAATACATTGGTTGTTTCTTTGCTTAAGTATCTTGTGTCAGCTTCGCCCAGGAATTTGAAAGTCTTTCCTTCATCTTCTGAGTAATAGAAACTGTAGAATTCTGCTTTTCCTTCAGCTTTCAACAATATAGGAGAATTTCCTACAGGGATTTTCTTTTCGATATGTTTTATTTTACCAAGTTTGTATTCCAAACAAACATATCTTTGATTATTTTCCTCTGTAATAAAAACGCTATAATGATTGTTGCTATTCATATAAACGCTTAATCCGCTTCTGTCTTTTTCACTTATTTGCTTTATTTCTATTTTTGCAGTAGCTTCAAAGTTCATATGCTGCTGACGTCTGCCTATGAAGGTTGGACTGTCGTTTTGGTCGATATATATTGTATCACCTTTCAGACGCATAAAACCTTTACGTTCAGAAAGAGAATAATTGCTTCTGTTTGGATTTCTCAGGTAATTCCATATCATAGCAACTTCTTTACCATCGAAATCTTCCTTATAGTCGAAATTCTGTGATTGCACGGCTTGTACTGGCAATTTGCAATTCATGTCTAAAGTAACCGGTTTGCCTCCATTTACGATTGGCCATCCGTCTTTGTCCCATTCAACTGGTGCCAGATATGTTTCACGTCCAAGCAAATGGTTTGAATCAACATTAGGTCTGAATGCAAGGAATACAATCCACCATGAACCATCTTGAGCCTGAACTAAATCTCCATGCCCAGTGCCTTGTATAGGATTTGTTTGTGCTTCAACGCGGCAATGCGTAAGAATTGGATTGCGAGGACAGCTTTCATACGGACCATAAATATTCTTGCTTCGTGCAATAGTTATCATATGGGCATATTCTGTTCCGCCTTCAGCTATAAGCAAATAATAATATCCATCTTTTTTATATACGTGAGGAGCTTCAGGATATCTGCCTCCAGTTCCGCCCCAGACAGTAACTGGTTCATTAAGAAGTTCTCCGTTTTCTATGTTTATTTCTGACATGAAAATTTTATTGTCCATCGTTGACATAAAATATGTTTTCCCGTCTTCATCCCAGAATATTGTCGGGTCAATTCCTCCTTGCTTCACTTTTATTGGTTCGGACCATGGTCCGGCTGGATTCTTTGCTGTGACATAGAAATTACCTAAAGAACTGACATTCGTAGTCACCATATAGTATGTTCCATTATTATATCTAATTGTTGGAGCATATATTCCTCCAGAGAAACGTGCCTTAAACAGCGGTAATTGTTCGTCTGTAGTTAAGCAATGACCAATTTGTTCCCAGTTTACCAAATCTTTACTATGGAAAATTGGAACACCAGGGAAATACTCAAATGAACTGTTAACCAAATAATAATCATTGTTCACTCTGCAAATAGATGGATCCGGATAGAATCCCGGTAAAATAGGATTGTTGAATTTACTTTGTGATGAAGCTCCAAACACCGAGCACATCATCATTACACCAATAGCCAGATTTTTCATAAAAATAATTGAATAAGTCTTTTACTGCAGTAAATATAGCTAAAATATAAAGGCTATGCCAACAAAAAAGACAAGCCGACTAAGATTTCTCTCGTCGGCTTGTCTGTCTTATATTATGGTTATTTATTATTTAGGAATATCTTTATCCGTTCATTGAAGCCAGGAATTCCTTGTTGTCGATAGTTTGTTCCATACGCTGTTTAACAAACTCCATAGCTTCAACTGAATTCATATCTGCAAGATATTTACGAAGAATCCACATTCTGTTCAATGTAGTTTCGTCCTGAAGCAAGTCGTCACGGCGAGTACTTGAAGCAGTGATATCAACTGCAGGATAAATTCGTTTGTTAGAAAGCTTGCGGTCAAGCTGCAATTCCATATTACCGGTTCCTTTGAACTCTTCAAAGATGACTTCGTCCATTTTTGAACCTGTTTCTGTCAATGCAGTTGCAAGGATTGTCAAGCTACCGCCGTTTTCGATATTACGTGCAGCACCGAAAAAGCGTTTAGGCTTTTGAAGAGCGTTGGCGTCAACACCACCGGAAAGAACTTTTCCTGAAGCAGGCTGAACTGTATTATATGCTCTTGCAAGACGAGTAATGGAGTCAAGTAAGATAACAACATCGTGTCCGCATTCAACCAGACGTTTTGCCTTATTCAGTACAATCTCTGCAATTTTTACGTGTCTTTCGGCTGGTTCGTCAAATGTTGAGGCAATAACTTCAGCATCAACACTTCTTGCCATATCTGTAACTTCTTCCGGACGTTCGTCAATAAGAAGAATTATCATATAAACTTCCGGATGATTAGCAGCGATTGCATTTGCAATATCTTTCAACAATACAGTTTTACCGGTTTTAGGAGGAGCAACAATCAAACCGCGCTGTCCTTTTCCGATAGGAGAGAACAAGTCAACAACTCTCACAGCGATGTTGTCATAAACTTTCGGTGAGCGTCTGTCTGTCAATTGGAATTTCTCATCCGGGAACAAAGGAGTAAGATGGTCGAAAGGAACACGGTCTCTAACTTCTTCCGGTGAACGGCCGTTTATCTTGTCAACTTTTACTAGAGGGAAATATTTTTCACCTTCCTTTGGAGGACGGATTGCACCTTCAACAACATCTCCGGTTTTCAAACCGAACAATTTGATTTGTGATTGCGAAACATATATATCATCCGGAGAAGTCAGATAGTTATAGTCTGATGAGCGGAGGAATCCATATCCATCCTGCATCATCTCCAAAACTCCGGAGCCAGTCAGTATACCGTCAAACTCATAAGCCTTTTCCTGATTCTGGGCATTATTATTCTGACGATTGTTGTTCTGTCTGTTATTATTGTTGTTGTTATTGTTGCTATTGTTGTTCTGTCTGTTATTGTTTTGAGCAGAAGCATTATGAGATTCAGAACCGTTGTTATTGTTGTTCTGATTATTATTGTTTTGCTGTACAGCTTTATTTTCTTGTTTTGGAGCAGCAGCAAATGGGAAAATCTGGTCTAGAACAGATTTTGCATCTCTGTGTCTGAAAACTATTCTTTTTGGCTCTTCGTTATTGCCTGTAGGGATAATTTCTGTAGAAACGTTTTGGAAGTTTTCTTTGTTGCTTTCCTTGTTATCGGCATTGTCAGTAACATTAATCAGAGTATTGTTGTCACTGTTATTGTTTGAATTTGTAATTGTATTATTGTTTGTGCCGTTGTTATCAACTTTTTCTGCAATCTTTTCTTCCGTAATAGCAATGTTGTTATTGTCAACTTCTTTTGCCTGAGTATCTGTTTTCCCTTTTTTATCAGTTCTTGTTTTTCTTTTTTTCTCAGTAGCAGTCTTTTCTTGAGGCAAGTTTTCAGTTGGCTTATCAACATTTGTTTTGCTCACAGTTTCAGTTAGAACAGCTTCTTCAGCGATAGCGTCAGGCTTTTCTTCTTTAACTGTTTTCTTTGCTCTGACTTTTTTTTCTGTTTTCTTGACCTCTTTTTCCTTTGATTTTTCTGCCTTAATTCCTGCATAAGAAATTGCTTGCTCGTCAAGGATCTTATATATCAATTCATCCTTTTTAAAAGAGCGGACTTTCTTAATCCCCAATTCCTCTGCAATTGTTTGCAGTTCTGGAAGAAGTTTTTCATTTAGTTCGAGAATGTTATATTTTTGCATATTGCGGAAAGTAAAATAAATAAATGTAGTTACATAGACATACCTAAAGTTTTCTCATAAAACTTTATTGTATGAAAAAGCAATTAAATATTTAGTATTTAATAATGAAAATTCTTTGAATAAAACCGATTGCTGAAACACTAATAAGAATGTACATTAGTTTCAGATTTGCGGAGTAAATCTGTGCAAATATAATAATATTTTCTTAAATCCATAAAAAATCAGATTGGATTTTTAAGCAAATTATCAAATGTAGTTATTGCTCTGCACGCAACTTTACAGTCAGGATATTTCTTGTCTTTTCTGTTATTCTGAATCTGTTGTCGGCCCTTTCTCCGATTATCCACAATATATCTTCGCCCGAAACCAACAGCCAAATATTCTCCTTCTGTATTCGGTTAAATTTCTTGTCGCTGAAGTAATCGCTAAGTTTCTTTTTCCCTTTCATGCCAAACGGGACGAACCAATCACCACGATTCCAGTGTCTGATGTTAAGCTCTGAACCAATTTTGTCAAAGTCAAAATATGCTATGGATTTATCCTTCACGATTTCAAAATTCGCAATACTTTCAACAGTTTCAATGCTGAACTCCAGATTTATCGGAGCATTGATTGTGACAATTCCTTTGCCTTGTTCCAGATTTACCGGATATATTGTTTCAGCCTCGCTTTCACCTTTATTTTCATTCAGTTGCAAATATCTGTTTGCTGTTACAAGAGTCCAGTTTTTTGATTGGAAACATTTTCCCGGTTCCTTTTCAAGGCAAGAACAAATATTTGAGCATATTATCCTTGAGAAACCGAAAGGCTGCAGCAATTCAAATATGATAGTCTCATAAGCCGGATATTTCATTATAATATTGGTATCAAGTCTGAGGCTGTCTTTGTCCCAAGCTTTCTCTCTGACCTCTTCAACAACATTCATATATAAGGCTTCGGCAGCCGACAGATTTTCTGCAGTACGCGCAATGTTCTGTTTTGCCGCAGGATTAATTTTCTCCAGCATAGGCATTATGTTGAGCCGGATAAAATTCCTTGCATATTCGTCCGATAAATTCGAGCTGTCAGTTATATAATCCAGAGATTCCTTTTTCAGCCATTGCAAAATGTCCTCACGGCTGCATGACAATAGCGGACGGATTATATTGTTGTTCTTCGGCAACATACCTCTCATTCCTCTTATTCCGCTTCCTCTGACAATATTCAGCAGGAGAGTCTCGGCATTGTCATCTCTGTGGTGAGCCACGGCAATAGCTTGAGCTTTCAGCTCTTTTCTTTGTGCTTCAAACCATTCGTATCTTAATTCCCTTGCAGCCATCTCGATGGATAGATGCTTTTCTTTTGCGAATTCCACAGTGTCAAAATCAATTTTCACAAAAGGAACATTGAGCTTTTCTGCCGTTTCTCTCGCAAAGTCTTCGTCTCTCATTGATTCGTCGCCTCTGAGGTGGAAATTGCAATGCAGGGCTATACAGTTATATCCCAGCTTCGACAATACCGAAAGAAGCGCAACAGAATCGGCTCCGCCACTTAATCCGACAAGAACCGGCGCATTACTGTAGTCAAGAAGTTTGTGCTTGTTTATGTAAAGACGAATGTTGTTCAGCATATATCAGTCATAATAAAAAACACAAAGAGACAGATTTGTGTTTTGTCTAAATCTGAATCTTTGTGTTTTGCGTATTCAGTATGAAAATAATAATTATTCTACACCTGCAAGTTCCGGGTCAATCATGATTCTACCGCAATATTCGCAAACGATAACTTTTTTGCGAAGCTTGATGTCGAGCTGTTTCTGAGGCGGAATCTTGTTGAAGCATCCACCGCAAGCGTCGCGCTGGATGTAAACAACAGCCAAACCGTTTCTTGCACCCTTACGGATACGTTTGAATGCAGTAAGCAAGCGAGGCTCAATCATTGATTCCAAAGATTTAGCCTTTTCGCGCAAGTTTTCTTCAGTCTGTTTTGTTTCAGAAATAATCTGTTCCAATTCGCCTTTTTTCTGAGCCAAATCAGCTTTTCTGCCTTCCATGCGCTCTTTCAGCTGCACTATATCGTTCTTTTTAGTTTCGATGGCATTGTTGAATTCTCTGATTTTTTTCTCTGCAAATTCAATTTCCAAGCCTTGGAATTCGATTTCTTTTGACAAGTTGTCGAATTCTCTGTTGTTGCGCACGTTGTCCAACTGTGCTTTGTATTTTTCAATCAGTCCGGTAGATTCTGTGATTTTATTTTTTTGTTCACTCACTGAAACTTCATAATCCTTAATGTCGGCCTGATAGTTCTGAAGACGAGTTTCCAAACCGGCGATTTCGTCTTCCAAATCCTGAACCTCCAAAGGAAGTTCGCCACGAAGCGTTCTGATTTTATCTATTTCAGAAACTGTTTTCTGAAGCTGATAAAGTGTAGATAGCTTTTCCTCAACCGTATATTCTCTTTCAGCTGATTGTTTCTCTGTAGCCATTCTATAAATATTTTACTGGGTTTGAATTAACATTAGAAAAATATAGGGCAAAGGTAGGGAATTTTTTCGAAATAATAGAATAAAAGATATCTTTTGTACAAACTTCCGATTCATAATGTCCTATTACTGCAAGAAGAATTTGTCCATCGACATCGAAGAAATCATTATATTTGGCTTCTCCGGTAATGAAGATGTCGGCTCCATAGTTTATGGCGTCTTTTATCAGAAACGCACCGCTGCCACCGCATATTGCCACTTCGCGGATAGGTTTTCCCGTCAGTGCCGAATGTTTTACACATCCCACGTGAAACAAATCCTTTATTCTTTGGAGGAATGGGAGCTCTTCTTCCTCTTCAGGCAATTCGCCCACTATGCCGGAGCCCACTTGTTCCCACGTATTGTCCAACTGATAGAAATCATAAGCCGGTTCTTCATAAGGATGAACTGCAAGCAAGGCTCTCAGCACTGCTCCTTTGCGGAATGCTGGAAGTATTGTTTCGATTCTAACTTCCGTTTCCGAATGCAATTCACCTATTTCGCCGCAATATGGATTGCAGTTTTCTCCCGCCTTGAAAGTTCCCTGACCAACAACATTGAAGCTGCACGAATCATAATTGCCGATGCTTCCGGCTCCGGCATTGAACAATGCCGACCTTACTGACTCAGCCTGGCTTTGCGGCACGAATGTTACCAGCTTCAGCAGCGAGTCTTTTAATGGACTTAACACACGTATGTTCTGCAAACCAATGAGCTCTGCCAGCTTGAAATTAACTCCGCCAAAAGCATTGTCCATATTTGTATGTGCAGAATAAACCACAATGTCATATTTGCAAGCCTTCATTATACATCTTTCTATATACGTTTTTCCCGTAAGTGATTTGAAAGGCTTGAAAGCCAAAGGATGATGCGAGATGATTAGATTGCAGTTTTCCTCAATAGCTTCGTCGATGACTTCTTCCGTAACGTCGAGACATAGCAATGCTCCGGTTGCTTCCTGATTGACATCACCGATTTGCACTCCTGCGTTGTCAAAACCTTCCTGCAGCGGGAGCGGAGCATAAATCTCAAGTTCCTTTATTATATCTTTTATTTTATACATATGGAAAGTTATCTGTGATTTTATTTATCTACAAAAATAGTTTTTTCTGTCAAAAAAAGAAACAAAACATTCTTTAATCAGGCTCATCTCTGCCGGTTATGCAATATTCTGTAATAAATTAATATGTTAGAAGGCTGCTAAAGTCTTGAATATATTTTGCAAAGTACTTACAGGGCAAACGCATTAGAAAAATATATATCTTTAAAGTCTTAAATCAAGAATTGTATCATGAAAAAGACAGCCGTTTCATTATTATTGGAATTTACTCA
>CASFJQ010000003.1 GCA_949295065.1 uncultured Parabacteroides sp.
AGATATATTTAATCAAACCGACCTCACTGCTAATGTTCCGGAAGGTGATGGTCCTAGGCAGCTTACGCTGTGGTAAAATTTCTCCGGACAGCAGTGAATATATAATAATTATTTCTTAATACCACTAAATCCCATTAATGACCAAATACGGGATTTATTTCAGTCAGCACGTTAAACAAAGATAAGAAAACAAATGTATATATGAAAAGCTGTGCATCAATTATATTAAAATTTGACACACAGCTCTATCTTCAAATTATATCCAAAACAATAAAATTAACTATAATAACATCAATCAGCATCTGGATAACCGGGGTTTTGCTTTAAGTTTGGATTCGCCTGCAAAATAGTTCTAGCAAAAGGAAGAATCATTGTATGATCATCACTCTCTTGAGCTTTATCCCACCATGCATCTGTATAAACACCAAAACGACATAAAACAGTTCGACGAATACCTTCACCAATAAATTCACGTCCCCATTCATCAATAAGCTCTTGTTCAGTCAAATCGCTACCGTCAGCTTTATACAAGCTGGCTGAGTTTTCAGGATAATAACGTTTACGAACTGTATTTAATAGTTCAGCAGCTCTAACTTTATCACCTTGTCTAAACTTAATTTCTGCCAATGAATAGTATACTTCAGGCAGTCGTAATAAAGCATAATCTGATTCCATTTTTCCAACATCTTCTGAACGATATATTGGATACTTAATTAAACACCAACCGGAATTTTGGTCAGCATGATCCATATCCGAAATCATAGTTGGAGCACCACTACTAGGAGCCGGAGAGAGACTCAAAGTATCAGTATCTTCAAACCATCCTACTTGGTCTCTCAAATAGATAGTATATTTTCCATTATCAGCTTTCACTAATTTTCTTTCACCTGTTACTTCATCAACATAATCCAATGAGCCAAATATAAACATACCTTCCCTTGAACTATTTCCTAAATTACGATATTTCTTCAATCTCACGTCATCCGGATATTTCTGAAATTTACGAACTGGCTTTCCATTAGGCCAAGAATACTCTTTCCCTTCCAAATCCAAACCTGGCTGTAAACCATAACGATGATTCATATCTCCCCAATCATAAAATCCAAAATACGGAGCTGCCTTAAAAGGAGCTCCCCACCAATACATACTACCATCATAGACCCAATGAGAATATCCATAAGAACTTGTGAAAGCATATAATATTTCTTCACAAGTTTCATTATTCCAATCAAAAGGGGCATCCCACCTCTGAGCAATACCATAACTTCCATATTCTCCATTTATTATCTTTTCACAATATGTAGCGCATTCATTGCTTTTGTCTGAACCAATCCATAAATTGGCATTTAAGTAAAGACGGACCAACAATGCTGCAGCTCCAGCCTGAGTCCACTCTCCTTGTTTAGCCCCATTACCACCACTGCCTTCCTTTATATAAAGTAAAGGAAGTACTTCCAACAATTCATTTTCTATAAAATTGAAAGCTTCCTGCGGTGAAACTTGCATAGGCAATTTTTCTTCACTTGGATAATCTGTCACAATCGGGATATTCCTGAACATATCCAATAAATTGATATACATCCAGGCTCTTAAAACCCTTAATTGTGCAATATAATTCTGCATTTCCTCTTCTTTCATATCAAACTTTACCGGATCTAGCTTAGTAAGATCAGCTATAGCACTATTTACATATATAATTCCTTGAAAATTATTGTTCCAAGCATCTCTAGGATTAGAATCATCAATAGTCCAAGTATGTCTATGCAAACGAAAATACACTTGTCCGTCAAGCCAATGACCTTGTCGGTTAGGAGTCATAAAATGATCTGCAGTATTTTCCTGTATTTGAAATGTTGCCTGAGAGCAAACCCAATAAGCATGCTCAAAAGGACGAACAAAGCCTTGTATTACGTTTTCCTTTGTTTGATAAAAATTATCAGATGTAATTATATCGTAAACTTTTTCGTCCAAATTTGTACAGCTTGTAACAGTACAAACTGCTGACAAGATTATAATATATTTAAAAAATAAATTTTTCATAATAATTACTTTTTAATTAGAAACTAAGTTGAACTCCTATTAAATATTGACGTGTTGAAGGATAATAAGATTTTTTATCCGTAGGAACACCAGGTTGCAATCCATTAACAGGAAATATATCAGGATCTACACCATCATACTTTGTGAGAACGAACAAATTTCTTCCTGTAAAGTAAAAACGAGCACTATCTACCCACTTAGAATCTAGTCTCAATGTATATCCCAATGTAGCCACATCTAGTTTAAGATAATCAGCATCTTGAACAAAATAGCTATTATGTTCGTTCATACCTTTCACTATATGAGCATTTTCTTTATAGGCAGATTGCAAAACATTTAAATTTGCTGCCGCAGATTGTAATCCCCAATAAAATTCATGGATATTATAAACTTGATATCCAAAATTGCCTCTAAAGAACAATGACAAATCAAAATTTTTATATTTAAAATTATTACTCAAAGATAAAGTAAATTTAGGAAGTCCATTACCAACTTTGACCTTATCTTCATCTGTAGCTTCAGTTATAGAAATATCTTTACCATCTTTTGATTTCACCATCCAATTACCTGATTCATCAACTCCAGCATATTTATATGTATAAAAAGAGCCTATACGATCATTTTCTTGAATTCTTTGTACAGAACCAGGACTACCTGGAGCAGGGAATCCATCTTGCCAATAATATGTTTGTCCTGTATAAATACTATTAGAAAATGAAACGAATTTATTATTCATTGTTGAACCAATCAATCCGATACTATACGTGAAATCCTTAGTTCTTACTGCATCAATCATTAAGTCAAATTCGAATCCTATATTTCTCATAGTACCAACATTGACAAATGTAGAAGTTTGAATATTGGGAGGCAGAGGAACATCATAATTACCAAGCAAATCTTGTTGAGTACGATTAAAATAATTCAAACTACCTGACAATATATTATCAAATAATGCGAAATCTAAACCTATGTTCCAATTTTTACCTTTTTCCCATTTTAAGTCTGGGTTAACATTAACATTGGGAGACCATCCTTGATAATATTTACCATTATAGTATACCTGTCCATATCCACCCATTGTTGACAAAGATTTGTAACTGTCAAAATTCTGATTACCAGTAACACCATAATCACCACGTAATTTCAAATCATTAATCCATTTAATGTCTTTCATAAAATCTTCTTGACTTATCCTCCATCCTAAAGAGAATGCTGGGAAATATCCCCATTTATTATTATCTCCAAACTTTGAAGAACCTTCATAACGTAAGGAAGCTGTTGCAAGATATTTACCTTGATAATCATAGCTTATTCGTCCAAAAAATGCTATTAATTTAGCATCATTTTTATAGGAAGACATACCTAAACGACCTTCAGCGTCACTCATATAAGTACCATCCTGCAATTTATTGTACATTAATTCATCAGACGTAAAGTTTTTGTTTTCTGCCTTCATTCCATTATAAGCAAAGTATTGGTAAGAATATCCACCCATCGCCTTCAAACTATGCCCATTTTTTTCAAAGCCATAATTAACCAACCATTCTAAACTTTGTTGTCTATCTTTTTTGTACTCCTGAGAAGCTTCTCCCTTGAAACCACTTTTCTTAGCTATAGTTGAAGTTGAAGGTCTGAACCAAAATATCAAGTCATCGTTAATCTGTTGAGCAATTGTAATTTGTGTACTCAAAGAATGATTTGTACCTGAATTTAACAAAGGAAGAAGATTTAATCTAAATGTAGCATCCCAATCCAAAAATTTTTTTTCACCTCCGTTTTTTTCCAAAGTAAGCAGTTCTACTGGATTCACTGCTTCCCATCCTGTAGCTTCATAGAAATAATTAGGATTATCTGGATCTTTTATTGGCATAGTTGGGTTCAATGTTAATGCCTGAGAAAAAGCGCTATAATCTGCATTATCATAATTTATAGTACGAGGTGCAACATTTAAAGTAACTTTATATAAATCATTCTTTCCCGTATGATTAACGGAAAAACGTGCACCAATTTCTTTTCTTCCTGAACGTATATCTATACCTTCAGAATTACGGACATCTACAGTCGCTCTATAATTGTTTTTAGCATTTCCTCCAGATATTTGCAAAGTATGATTATGTGTGAATCCAGTCTGAGTGATTGCATCAAACCAATCTGTATTAGCACCAAAATCAGAACCTCTTTCCGGAATATGCTGACGAAATTCATCAGCACTCAAAACATCCAACTGTTTTTTAGGCTGACTAAAATTAACATACCCTGTATATATAGTATGAACAGCACCATCTGTGGTACCTTTTTTTGTAGTAATAATTATAACGCCATTAGAACCTCTTGTTCCATAAATGGCAGAAGCTGCCCCATCCTTTAATATATCAATAGAAGCAATATCATTTTCATTTATGTTTTCAAGATTTCCTCCTGGAACACCATCTATAATAACCAAAGGATCTACTTTTGCTGAACGAGAAGACACCCCTCGAATTTGTATTGATGCTTTAGAGTTAGGATCTGCCGCTGATGTATTTGTAACAGAAACACCTGCAACTTTTCCTTGTATCTGCATTATTGGATTATTACTGCCAATATTAAGAAAGTCTTTACTAGAAACATGAGAAACTGCACTTGTTAATTCTTTTTTTGACACAGATCCATAACCAATAACAACCACTTCTTCCAAATTCTCAGCATTTTCTTTCAAAACTATATTAAACTGGGATGATCTTCCAATTTGAACCTCCACAGTAATATAGCCAATATAACTTACCTTTATCTTTTCGGCGTGTTCTCCTATATCCAATACAAAATTTCCATCTGTATCTGTAATAGTGCCTTTTGATGATTCACCTGAAACCACCACATTAGCTCCAATTATAGCATCCCCCTTTGTATCTTTTACAACCCCGCTGATAGTTCTAGTCTGAGCTATTAAAAAACTGGTCTGAAAAATAAATAGGACTATACAAATAAGCCTATTTACTACATAGGAATACTTTCCCTTTAAACGTAAATTGTGGATTAAATAGTCATTCATAAGATTTAAATTTAAAGTTAGAAAATCAAGACGTTTTATGGTTTTAGTTATATAACAATCAAAAAAGCAAAATGTTTACAAAAAACAAATTATATTCACATAATATTACACTTTTAATTAAGCTATAAATACAAAAAAGATATAATGAAAGCACAGATTCTGAATAAAACAAAATCTGTGCTTTTCATTTATTAATATACTTATAATAACCTTTTAATTTAAATGTTACTTCCTCACCAAAAGCACCCAATCTTCCCCTTTTCCATCATCTGGAACGGAAAAGCCGACACTCTTCGAAGCCTTACAAACACCGGCATCTGTATATTCGCCGGTTCT
The DNA here is from genome assembly GCA_949295065.1 of uncultured Parabacteroides sp. Classification (GTDB taxonomy): domain Bacteria; phylum Bacteroidota; class Bacteroidia; order Bacteroidales; family Tannerellaceae; genus Parabacteroides. Next base: position 5,408 of record CASFJQ010000003.1, read on the forward strand.
AGGATTCATCCACCGTACACTAAGCTTACTACCATTACCAAGCTGCGACAGATCGCAAACAATATCCCTACCATCCGGAATATACACCAGAACGTATGAATCTCCTCTCATGGCAACAACCTTATTATCCGGATTTTCATTTGGAGAAACAACAATTCCATAGTCAGGACAGCGCTTTTCCCAACTTAAGCTCTCCATCAATCTGCGGGCATGAATCATATCTCCGGCACCTTCCAAATCCAAGGAAGTGTACCAATTGCCACGAGCCAATCCCACAGCTTTATGTTCCGGTGATTTCATCTGCCATATATCATGACATCCATAAGTATGCCCCAAAGCTCCGGAAAACAAATTCCAATACAAAGCTTTTCGCACATCTGCCGCATCAAACCATCCTAAAGAATCAGGTTTCCAGCAAACCGGATGATTCTCATATCTAGGCTCGGCATCCATACACGGCTTCACCGGTTCCATCTCATAGTCCCGTTTTATCATCCTTTCATAAACTGCATAATTCTGCTGGCAATGTCCCGTCTGAGCCATATTGAAATCCAGCCATTCTTCATTATGAAACCAGTCGGACGACGAATACTCGCCCTGCGGGTGAAAAGACATAAGATGATTCTTGTCAACAGATTTTATTCCCTCGGCAAGGGCATTCCATATTGCGAAGTTCTTGCCACCGCCAAAGCGGTCGCCACCGTTTATCCATATAATATTGGGGAAATCCTTATATCTTTCGCCAAGCCATTTCCCATATTCAAATGCATTCTTCTCATTAAATATCTCAGGACCAACACCCCATTGCTTGTCCACCTTGTCGCCCCAAGTAGGCAACATACCAATATATAAACCTTTATCCTGGGCAATTCTTACAACTTTGTCCACCCATTCGAAATATTCCGTATTAGGATTCTCCGGAGAATTATCAATCAGAGGTTTATTCCCGTTTCTGTCCGGAGTATTCAGTCCGTCAAGCTCGGCTAGCACAACAGCCTGTATCACACTGAATCCCTTAGCTCTTCGATTCTCCAGATATTTCTCAACCTCTTCCTCGTTCAGACGGTGGAAAAGCTCCCATGCAGTATCGCCCAGATAAAAGAAAAGCGTACCATCTTCATGCTGAAGATAGCGTCCATTTTCTGAGACCTCTAATTTACCATGAGAAAAATCCACCGAACTTCCATCCCATAAGTTTTCCCGGGCATTTCCCTGCATTGTCAGCAACACAAACATTGCCAAACTTAAAAATCGTTTTTTCATACATCTCCAAATTTAAGATTACAACACATTTATGGAACTTCTCAATAGCACTTATTTCATCTGCACCAACTCATAAATATATTATATATATGAGTATATACTTTTTACACACTACAATATTTCTAATCTCAGACTTCTTCCTCTATCTTCGTCACCAAAACCTTGTCAATTCTGGCCCCATCCATATCAACTATCTCAAACTTGAAATCCATCCAGCTGAGAGTTTCACCTGTCTTCGGGACATGCTCCAGAATTTCCAGAATAAGTCCGCTCAAAGTATTATAGTCATATTCAGTATATAAATCTTCTTTGTCGAAATATTCTAGAAAATCATAGAACGAGTATTGTCCGTCAACAAGATAAGTGCCATCCGAACGCTCTACAATATCCAGTTCCTCGCCCTGTTCCGGAACCTGACCAATCAGACCTTCCATAATATCCTTCAATGTAACTATTCCCTGGACGCTTCCAAATTCGTCAGTTACAATCGCCGAGTGTACCCTCGTCTGTTTTATCTGTTCCAATACATTATATACACTCTGGTTTTCCGGGACATATTGCGCAGGACGGATAACGTGCTGCAACGAGAATCCCGGAGTGTCCAGCTTTCCGAAAAGGTCCTTAAGATTAACTACCCCAAGTAAATCGTCCAGTTTGCCGGACGAAACAGGATATACATTATAAAGATTTGCTTCTACAAGTTTCTTTATGTTGTCAAGCGAGTCGTTCAAATCCAGCCACACCATATCACTTCTATGCGTCATGATTGAGCCGACTTTTCTGTCTCCAAGGTTAAACACTCGTTCCACAATGTCCTGCTCCACTTCCTGAACCTCGCCTCCATCCAGACCTTCCTTCACGATAGCCTTGATTTCCTCTTCTGTCACTTTATTATCTTCCTCAGTGTTGATACCTGTCATTTTAACCGACAGCTCCGTGCTCTTTGAAAGAAGCCACACAAAAGGAGATGCCAACATTGACAAGAAATACATCGGACGAGCGATAATCATCGAAACTTTCTCCGCACATCCCAATCCTATACGTTTAGGCACCAACTCTCCGAAAATAAGTGTCAGATATGTAACAATAACAACTATTACAGCCTGGGCTATTGTATATGAATAAGGCTGAATTACAGGAATATTGTTTAACACCACCGCTAAATCTCCTGCGAGAGCTTCACCGGAATATAAACCTGTCAAAATACCAATCAAAGTGATACCAATCTGAATTGTAGATAAAAATTGGTCAGGGTCATCCGCTAACGCCAGCGCCGTTTTCGCCGACTTATTTCCTTTCTTGGCTTCCGTTTCCAAACGGGATTTTCTTGCCGAGACTAATGCCATCTCCGACATTGAAAGCAGACCATTCAATAATATAAGGCCTACGATTATAAATATTTCCATTAAGTATATAGATATTGTTTATAACTGCGAAGATAATAATTGTATATTAACCAACAAAAAAGATTCCTATTATTTAATAGCACTCTTTTTTCTTCTGTTCATATCAAAGGTTATTTTCTCTGAATATATGATGCCACATGGCTAAGCGACATATTTTTACCTTAACCAGGCAAATATGTGATATGACATATTTCCATCTTCTCCCATAATAAATAAAGTACATAAAAATGCTTTAACACTTACATAATACTATCAAAACATCAAAATACAATAACAAATTATTACATAATACTAATATTTGCATTACAAAATACAACTTCATAAAAAATTGATTGAACAATAGATAAAAAAACAGACAAATAAAAACATAATTATATAATTTTGCTCACAAGAAAAACATATAGTCATAATTAATCGGTTTTTACCTTCATTATGACATAAATAACAAAGTATTTCAAAACTTTAGACAATTTAATATTCATTATTATGTCAAGATTAAGATTCAGAGTTGTAGAAAGAGCTTTCCAGACAAAGCCTGCAGAAGTAAAGATTCCTTCGGAACGCCCAAGTGAATATTTTGGCAAATATGTGTTCAACAGAGAGAAGATGTTCAAATATCTCTCAAGTGATGTTTACAAGAAACTTACCGATGCAATCGATAATGGCGCAAGCCTCGACAGAAGTATCGCTGACGCTGTTGCCGACGGAATGAAGAAATGGGCTCTGGAAATGGGAGCAACACACTACACCCACTGGTTCCAGCCTCTGACTGAAGGAACAGCAGAAAAGCACGATGCCTTTGTGGAACACGACGGAAAAGGCGGTATGATGGAAGAATTCTCCGGCAAACTACTTGTCCAGCAGGAACCTGACGCTTCATCCTTCCCTAACGGCGGTATCAGAAACACATTCGAGGCTCGCGGATACAGCGCTTGGGATCCGTCATCTCCGGTTTTCATCGTCGATGACACTCTGTGTATTCCAACTGTATTTATTGCCTACACAGGTGAATCTCTCGACTATAAGGCTCCTTTATTGAAAGCCTTGCGCGCAGTGGATAAAGCAGCTGTTGATGTATGCCACTATTTCAACCCGGATGTAAAGAAAGTGGTAGCTTATCTCGGATGGGAACAGGAATATTTCCTTATCGACGAAGGTCTGTATGCAGCCAGACCAGACTTGCTGCTGACCGGAAGAACTCTTATGGGACACGAAGCCTCAAAGAACCAGCAGCTCGAGGACCATTATTTCGGTGCCATTCCAACAAGAGTAGCTGCCTTTATGAAAGACCTTGAAATCCAGGCTCTCGAACTTGGAATACCTTTGAAAACAAGACACAACGAAGTTGCTCCAAACCAGTTTGAACTTGCACCTATATATGAGGAATGCAATCTGGCAGTCGATCATAACATGCTCATAATGTCCCTAATGAGAAAAGTGGCACGTGCACACAGTTTCCGTGTTCTGCTTCATGAAAAGCCATTCAAAGGCGTAAACGGTTCGGGCAAACACAACAACTGGTCACTCGGCACCAACACTGGTGTCCTACTCATGGCTCCGGGAAAAACACAGGAAGAGAACCTCAGATTCATCACATTCATTGTCAACACTCTGATGGCTGTATATCGCCACAATGGTTTGCTTAAGGCTTCAATTATGAGTGCGACCAACGCACACCGTCTTGGAGCAAACGAGGCACCTCCTGCAATAATTTCGTCTTTCCTCGGAACTCAGTTGAGCCATATTCTTGACGAAATGGAAAAAAACGATAACGAAGACTTTGTTTCAATCAGCGGCAAGCAGGGAATGAAGCTTGATATTCCTCAGATTCCCGAATTGCTTATCGACAACACCGACCGCAACAGGACATCGCCTTTCGCTTTCACCGGTAACAGATTCGAATTCAGAGCCGTAGGTTCCGAAGCTAACTGCGCCAGTGCTATGATTGCTCTCAACACAGCAGTGGCAGAACAGCTTATCGAATTCAAGAAGGAAGTAGATTCCCTGATTGAAAAAGGCGAGTCTAAAGTTTCAGCCATAATCAGAGTTATCCGCAAATACATAACAGAAAGCAAGCCTATCCGCTTCGACGGTAACGGTTACAGCGAAGAATGGAAAGCTGAAGCTGCTGAACGCGGCCTAGACTGCCAGACCAGCTGCCCGGTAATCTTCGACCAATATCTTACTCCGGAAAGCGTTGCCATGTTCGAAACAGCCGGAGTAATGACTAAGAAAGAACTTGAGGCAAGAAATGAAGTGAAATGGGAAACATATACAAAGAAAATTCAGATTGAAGCACGTGTTCTCGGTGATTTGGTTATGAACCATATCGTTCCAATTGCCACTGAATACCAGACCAAACTGATTGACAATGTATATAAACTGAAAGGCTTGTTCCCTGCCGAAGAAGCAAATAAACTTTCTGCCGAGAATCTTGCAATAATCAAGAAGATTGCAGAACATACTTCTTATATCAAGGAACATGTTGATACTATGGTGGAGGCACGTAAATCGGCAAACCGCATTACTGATGAACGTGAAAAGGCAATCGCTTATCACGACAATATCGCTCCTATGCTTGAACAAATAAGATATCACATTGACAAGCTGGAACTGATTGTTGATGACCAGATGTGGACTCTGCCTAAATATAGAGAACTTTTGTTCATTAGATAATAATAGAATACAGAATTTGCCTTCTTTCTGTTTTTCAATTCAAAAGGTTATACAGAGTGTGTCCTGTATAACCTTTATTTATTTGCCGTTTTCAAACAAACATGGCAGACAATAATGCCAAAAACTGAATCTTGCGAATTTTGTTCCGAAACAAAGTCAAATTACTCTCGGAACAAAATCAAATTACGTCCGAAAGAAATTTGGATTACATTCGAAAGAAATTCGGATTACATTCGGGAAAAATTATACCTTATTTCCAGATGTTTTTTTACTACTATGAATCATACTCCTGAATTATCACTCCAATCATTCATATCAGGAATATTCTTAAAATATATACGATCCCACGAATAAATATATACGGCCCCACGAACAAATATATACGGCCCCACGCTGAATTAAATATAGTCCTATTATTCTGTAGAACTATATATATTTATTGCAATATTTTTTGGTTTGCTGATTATCTTTTCTTCTTCATCTTAGTGCGCACGCAGATAAAGAACAAGAGTTATGGCAAAACCTAATGATTATGAAATTTCAAATGTCTGACAGAGCCGGATTAAAATATATAAAAACTTAAATAAAAAATCGCATTTACATTTTTCAAAACAAAACGCCAATATTTTTTGTTATAAACTTAAACAATAGTTCCGAAAAGACACTTTTGGAAAAGAATTAATTAAAATAGTAGTTATATGAGAAAGTTTATTTTATCATTGGTTGTTGCGGTGGCTGCAATATTCACAAGCCAGGCGCAAGACGGACTCTATGCCGGTGGTAGCTTTACATTGGCAGATGATAATGGTTTTTCATTTAAGCTTGCCCCTGAAATCGGATACCATATCAGCGATTTATGGGCAGTTGGTGGTGAACTGGGATATTCACACAGAGACGAATTCGACCGTTTCTATATTGCACCTTATGCAAGATGCAAATTGTATAATATTCAGAAGTTGACATTGTTTGTTGACGGAACTGTGGGTTTGTCAACTGGCGATGATGACACAGGTTTTCAGGTTGGACTTGTACCGGGAGCATTATTCAATGTTTGCGAACATGTTTCCCTTGTGACAAAAATAGGTTTCATCGGATATCGCGATTCATACCTTGGCAGTAATTTGAGAGGTATATCTTTCAGCTCAGAGAATATAAGCCTTGGTTTCTATGTTGAATTCTAAGGATTTACAAAAAGATAAAAAGAGGAAGACACAATGTATCTTCCTCTTTTTACTTATTGTTAATATGCATCTTCGTGAACGCCAGCCACAGCTCTTCCGCTTGGGTCATTCATATTTTGGAAGGCTTTATCCCAAGCTAAGGCTTCAGCAGTTGAGCACGCTACACTTGGCACGCTAGGAACACTGGCAGCAGCACTGTCGCTAGGGAAATATTCTGAAAATATGGAACGATAGAAATATTCTTCCTTGTTCATCGGAGTATTAATCGGGAAACGCTCTGCGGCATGAGCCATTTGTTCGTCACTGACTGCCTGTGATGTATATTCCTTAAGAGTGTCAATCCAGCTATAACCGACGCCATCGCTGAACTGCTCTTTCTGTCTCCATGCAACGCTTTCGGGAAGCAAATCGGCAAAGGCATCACGCACAACTTTTTTCTCGATAGTTTTGCCGGGACACATTTTATCAGCCGGGTTGATTCGCATTGCCACATCAAGGAATTCTTTATCCAAGAAAGGGACTCTGCCTTCGACACCCCAGGCACAAAGAGCCTTGTTTGCTCTCAGACAGTCGTAAAGATAAAGTTTGGAAAGTTTTCGTATTGTTTCTTCGTGGAATGCTTTGGCATCCGGAGCTTTGTGGAAATACAGATAGCCACCGAACACTTCGTCTGCACCTTCACCACTAAGTACCATTTTTATACCCATACTTTTTATGACTCTTGCCAACAGATACATTGGAGTTGAAGCTCTAACAGTTGTAACATCATAAGTTTCGATATAATATATCACATCACGCAGAGCATCCAGTCCTTCCTGGATTGTGTAATGAATCTCGTGATGAACTGTTCCGATATGTTCTGCCACTTCCTTTGCCTTAGCCAAATCAGGCGCACCTTCCAGTCCAACTGCAAATGAATGTAGCTGTGGCCACCAAGCCTCATTCTTACCATCAGTTTCAATACGGCGTGAAGCATATTTGCGTGCAATTGCTGATATCACTGAGCTGTCCAAACCTCCGGAAAGAAGAACACCGTATGGAACATCACTCATAAGCTGACGGCGAACTGCTGTTTCGAGAGCTTCACGAAGCTTAGGAATAGAAGTCTCGTTGTCCTTGACAGCATCGTAGGACGACCAGTCGCGCGTGTACCAACGAGTCATTTTTCCTTCTTTGCCAGAATAATAATGACCAGGGAGGAACGGTTCGTAACGGTCGCAAAATCCTTCTAAGGCTTTCAGCTCGCTTGCGCAATATACTTTTCCGTCATTGTCGAAACCAATATACAAAGGTATGACACCAATTGGATCGCGGGCAATAAGGAAGTCGTCGTTTTCTTCGTCGTAAAGAGCAAAGGCAAATATTCCACTCAAATCTTCAAGGAAAGATATTCCTTTGTCACGATAAAGGGCAAGTATTACTTCGCAATCGCTGCCTGTACGGAACTCATATTTGTCTTTATATTTTTCTCTTATTTCACGGTGATTATATATTTCGCCGTTAACGGCAAGAATCAATTTTCCATCGGGTGAGAACAAAGGCTGACCGCCGCTCTGAGGATCGACGATAGACAATCGTTCGTGTGCGAGGATTGCTGTTTTTCCACAATAAATACCACTCCAGTCCGGACCGCGATGACGCAGTTTGCGTGACATTGTCAGAACTTTAGTTCTGAGTTCCGGACTTTGTTCCTGAATACGGAACATTGCTGTAATTCCACACATGATAATAGGGTTTTAAGGATTCGCAAGAAAGGAATGAAAGTAAAACTGTAACCAGCAGACATTCTCTTTCTCACGAAATAATATTAATGACTAACTTTTAAATATTTATCTATTTCAGCCGCCACCTTACGTCCGCCGGCAATACATTTCACTACAAGGCTGGCTCCGGTTGCTGCATCACCTGCGACAAAAGCATTAGGCGGAAGCTGTGGCAAATTGTTCTTGAGAAATCCCATTGCCAAAAGAACCATATCAGCTTTGAGAATTTCTTTTCGTCCTGTCGGATTCATCACCGGACGAGAACCGTCAGCAGGCGTACTCCATTCCACTTCTTCAACTTCAACACCTTTCACTTCGCCATTCTCACCAATGAAATGGTTAGACGTTAAAGACCAACGGCGTGTACAGCCTTCCTCGTGACTACTGCTTGTACGCAAAATAGCAGGCCATTGTGGCCAAGGAGTGGAAGGATTGTAATCAACCGGAGGCTTTGGCATAATCTCAATTTGGGTTACGGAAAGAGCTCCTTGACGATTGGCGGTGCCGATACAGTCACTGCCGGTGTCGCCGCCGCCAATCACTACAACATGTTTTCCTTTAGCTGTAACAAGCTCTTCGGTCGGGAAAACTTTGCCGGCAAGTATTCTATTCTGCTGTGCAAGCAAGTCCATAGCAAAATATATGCCTTTGAGTTCTCTTCCAGGAATCTGCAAATCGCGAGCCACAGGTGTTCCGGTGCACACGCAATATGCATCGAATCCGTCGGGCAAAGCTGTAAGGTCAATTTCTTCATTGGTTCGGAAAGTTATTCCTTCCTGCTCCATTATATTGATACGACGGTCGATTACGGTTTTCTGTAGTTTGAAATTAGGAATACCAAATCTGAGAAGTCCGCCTGTATATTCTGATTTTTCGAAAACCACTACATCATAGCCCATACGATTCAGCTGATTGGCTGCAGCCAGTCCGGCAGGACCTGAACCGATTACGGCAACACGCTTACCATTGCGGCTATATTTCTGCGGGACAATATAACCCTCGCGGAAAGCAGCTTCTATTACTGCACACTCGTCTTCACGAATTGTGACAGCTTCGTTCATACTCAATTTGAGCACACAACTTTTTTCACATAATGCCGGGCATATTCTTCCGGTAAACTCAGGGAAATCATTCGTTTTGGAAAGAATTCTATATGCTTTCTCCCATTTCCCATCAGACAAAGCTTTCTGGAACTCAGGTGGCCTGTTTCCAAGCGGGCATGCCCAATGGCAGAACGGAACACCGCAGTCCATACAGCGGGATGCCTGAAGGCGTCGGTCTCCGGTGTTGAGTGTTTGTTCTACTTCTCCGAAATCGGCTATTCGTTCATGAACAGGTCTGTAGCCTGCTTCCTGACGACGGATTGATATGAAGTTTTTCTGGTTAATCATTTTCTTTGTTTTTGAGTTTGTTGGTTTACTGTTATTTAATACCTGAGGATTTTATTGATTGTAAATTGTCAACAATCAGTAATCTCTCTGAACCTCCGATATTTTCTGCTGTAATTTTCGCATCTGCTCTTCAGCCAGAACTTTCTTATATTCTATCGGTGTTACTTGTATAAATTCGTCGATATATTTATTCCAATTATCGAGCATTGTACGAGCCAAAGATGAGCCGGTGTAGAGATAATGCTGGCGTATCAACTCGTGCAATTCCTTACGTGCGGAAGAATCCTCAAGCAGAGAAAGCTCAACCATTTCCATATTGCAGGAATAATCAAAATTATGGTTCTTATCCCACACATAAGCTATGCCACCGCTCATTCCGGCAGCGAAATTGCGGCCTGTCTCACCAAGCACAACAACACGTCCGCCGGTCATATATTCACAACAATGATCACCCACACCTTCAACAACGGCAATTGCTCCGGAATTTCTTACGGCAAAGCGCTCTCCTACTCGGCCACTGATATAAACTTCGCCACTTGTGGCACCGTAAAGCAAAGTATTACCTGCTATTGTATTCTCCGAAGCTTCGAATGTTGAACGCAAAGGAGGCTGCACGCAGATATGACCGCCGCTCAATCCTTTTCCTAAATAGTCATTAGCCTCACCTTCGAGTTTAAAGCTGATTCCAGGAGCAAGGAAGGCACCAAAACTCTGACCTGCCGAACCTTTGAATTTCACAGATATAGTCTGCTGCGGTAATCCTGCTTCACCAAAGTGGGAAACTACATATCCGGAGAGCATTGCACCAACTGAGCGATCAGTATTTGTAATATTATATTCAAGAGATATTTCCCGTGCATTACCTACTGATTCAAACGATGCTTCTATAATAGAGCAGTCAATATTTCTATCCAAAGTGTATATAGGACGAGGTATATAATGAATAGCCGAACCATTGTCCACTTTATGCAGAATGCGACTGAAATCAAGCAGTTCTCCTTTACCTGCCATCTTTTCTGTGTCTAACTCTATCAAATCAGTACGTCCGATTATATCATCAAGCTTCGTAAAGCCCATCTCGGCAAGATATTCCCTTACTTCTTCTGCCAGAAAACGGAAATAGTTCACAACATATTTGTAATGTCCACGGAAATGCTCACGGAGCAAAGGATCCTGAGTGGCAACACCAACAGGACAAGTATTAGCATGGCATTTGCGCATCATAACACAACCCAAAACTATCAATACAGCTGTTCCAAAACCGAACTCATCCGCTCCAAGCAAAGCCATGCTAATTATATCGTGTCCGGTTTTCAACTGTCCGTCGGTCTGCAATCTCACCTTTCCACGAAGAGAATTTAGGACAAGAGTCTGCTGAGTCTCACTCAATCCGACTTCAGGCGGAATACCAGCATATCTCATTGATGAAGCAGGAGAAGCTCCTGTTCCGCCTTCGGCTCCAGAGATTACTATCAAATCTGCTTTTGCCTTGACAACTCCGGCAGCAATAGTTCCGATTCCACTTTCTGCAACTAGCTTGACACTGATTCGGGCGTCAGGATTCACATTCCTAAGGTCGAATATCAATTGTGCCAAATCCTCGATAGAATAGATATCATGATGTGGTGGAGGTGATATAAGTGAAATACCAGGGATTGAATGGCGTGTACGGGCGATAATCTCGTCAACCTTAAATCCCGGAAGCTGTCCACCTTCGCCAGGTTTTGCACCTTGTGCCACCTTTATCTGAATTTCTTCAGCATTGACAAGATATTCAGTTGTGACGCCGAAACGACCTGAAGCCACTTGCTTAGTTTTGCTGCATAATGAAATTCCATCGTGCGTTCCCTTGAAACGGGCAGAATCTTCTCCACCCTCACCTGTGTTACTGCGTCCGCCAAGCTCATTCATTGCCAAAGCCATCGCCTCGTGTGCTTCCTTGCTGATTGAGCCAAACGACATGGCTCCTGTTACAAATCGGCGAACAATACTTTCCACAGGTTCTACTTCTGAAATGTCAATCGGATTTCTCTTAAATTTGAAGAAATCACGAAGAAAAACAGGTGCAGGTTTGTTATCAGCCACAGCAGTGAACTCTTTGAATTTTTTGTAACTGCCGAGGCGCGTCGCCAACTGAAGAGCACTTATTGTGTCCGGATTCCAGGCATGTTGCTCACCGTCCTTTCTGAAAGAGAATTGTCCGATATAAGGCAGCAATTCATCTGTTCCCTGTTCTGATGCAAAACCTGAATTATGGAACGCAATATAATCCGCAGCAATTTCGTCGAGACGAGCTCCACCTATTGTTGAAATGCCTGTACCGAAATATTTTGCCAACAAATCACTGCTTAATCCAATCGGCTCGAATATTTTAGCTCCGCGATAAGAACGGATTGTACTTATACCCATCTTACTCATAACTTTGTATAAGCCTTTGCAAACAGCTTTAATATAATTTTTCTCCGCTGTTTCATAATTCATCTGAACATCGCCTTTGCGAACAAGACTGTCAAGTATAGCAAACACCATATATGGATTGATAGCACTTGCTCCATATCCCAAAAGAAGAGCAGCATGCATTACCTCACGTATCTCACCACTTTCCACAATCAAAGCCGTTTGCACTCGCTTTTGCACACTAATCAGATGATGATGTACGGCGCTGACTGCAAGTAATGAAGGAATAGGTGCATGAGTGGAATCAACACCTCTGTCGGAAAGTACAATATAATTCACACCGTCACTAACAGATTTCTCAGCCTGAAGACAAAGCTGATGCAAAGCTTCTTCCAGTCCTTGTTTTCCTTTAGATACCTCGAAAAGTATAGGGAGTTTTACGGTGTTGAAACCTTTATATCTGATATTACACAGCAAATCCAGCTGGTTATTGCTGAGGACAGGATGCGGAAGTCTCACCATCTTGCAATGTGATTCGTCCGGAAGAAGTATGTTGTTTCCTACGGCTCCGATATATTCAGCCAGCGACATGACAAGTTCTTCCCTTATCGGGTCTATTGGAGGGTTAGTAACTTGTGCAAATTGTTGCCTGAAATAATTAAACAAAAGCTGTGGTTTCTCGGAAAGAACTGCCAGCGGAGTGTCGTTTCCCATTGAAGCTGTTGGCTCAGCTCCGTTAGTACACATCGGAGCTATAGTGCGCTCAATATCTTCACGAGTAAAGCCGAAAGTACGAAGTTTGCGCTCATAATCTGCAACAGTATTTTCAACTTTTCTTCCACTACGAAGAGCATCCAACTCTATACGGTTTGCAGAAAGCCACTGACGATAAGGTTTCTCGGAAGCTAAAGCCTGCTTTATATCTTTATCATAATATATTTTTCCTTCTTGAGTATCAACCAAAAGGATTTTTCCCGGCTGAAGTTTTCCTTTTGACTTGATTTGCTCCGGAGCAATATCAAGAACTCCTGCCTCACTCGAAACCATAAGAGTATCATTCTTGGTTATAAGATATCTTGCAGGACGCAATCCGTTTCTGTCCAACATTCCTCCGGCATAACGGCCGTCACTGAAAATAAGTGCGGCAGGTCCGTCCCACGGTTCCATCAATATTGAATGATATTCATAGAAAGCCTTCAAGTCTTCGCTTATAGGATTCTTGTCATTGAACGACTCAGGAACAAGCATTGCCATGGCATGTGGCAGGCTAAGACCGGACATAACGAAGAATTCCAAAACATTATCCAGAGATGCACTGTCGCTCATATTTGGTTGGACAATAGGCGCAATATCTTTCACCGCACCAAGGAGCGGAGTTGAAAGTACACTTTCACGAGCTTCCATCCATGCACGGTTTCCACGGATAGTATTAATTTCTCCATTATGAGCCAAGAAACGGAAAGGCTGTGCAAGGCTCCAAGTTGGGAAAGTGTTTGTGCTGAAACGAGAATGCACTATTGCAAGACCACTAGTAAAATACGGCTGATTAAGGTCTGTAAAATATTCTCGCAACTGTTCAGACGAAAGCATTCCTTTATATATGATATTCTTTCCGGACAAGGATGCTATATAGAAATCCGGATGTGATACTTTTTTCTCAATTCTTTTTCTGAGAATATAAAGAGAACGTTCAAGATTCTCAGGATGTGGATTAGCCGTAATGAAAATCTGCATGATGTCCGGTTCTGTTGCCAATGCTCCACTGCCAAGGACAGACGAATCAACAGGAACAGGGCGCCATGCAAGCACAGACATTCCAGAATCCTTCACTTCGGCTTCTATAATATCAATTATACCTTTCTGCGCTTGCTTATCCTTTGGAAGGAAAACAAGACCGGTTCCATATGTTCCTTTTTCCGGAACAGGAATTCCCTGAAGCAAGATAAACTCATGAGGAATCTGAACAAGTATTCCGGCTCCGTCACCTGTCTTGTCATCAGCACCTTCGGCTCCACGGTGTTTCATATTCTCAAGAACAGTCAGGGCTGAATCGACAAGTTCATGCGACTTGTTTCCATTTATATTCACAATCATGCCTATTCCACATGCATCGTGTTCAAATTCTTTCCTATACAATCCTGTATCTTGGCCTACAATGTATTTGACTTTAGATATGTCTTCATTTACATAATTTCTATTCATACCTAGTTTTGCTTTCATTTGGTCTAATAAATATCGTTTTACCTTTACTATTGATTGCAAAACTATGAATTTACTTTCACAAGAAAAATACTATCTCAATATTTAATATGAGAAAAATAAAATCGAAACCGCTAAAATTACAATATGACACTATTTATATGATTTTCGTTTTTATTTATCTACAATACACCAATAAATATATCATTTAGAAACATGGCGTAATATTTTCAAAACAAAAATAGCAGAGAATATATTCATTCTCTGCCTAAATCACTATCTCTATCATGTAATTTCTTTCCGGAAACATACGTTGCACGAACAGCTCTGTCATCTGCCAATGTTTGTAATCCGAACAGCTTATGCTGAAGTGTCCATTCTCCTTTTGATATCAAACGTTCACAACGAAGTTTTTGAGGAACAGTTGAACAATAGTCTATTACAATGAAATCGGCATATCTGCCTTTACCGAAAGAACCGGTTTCAGCATCAATATGTAAAGCCTTTGCACTACCTAACGTACTCTTATAATATGATTCAAAAGGATTAAGTGAATATCCCTGCAATTGCTGCATCTTATATGAAGCATCCATTGTACGAAAAATGGAGAAAGATGTTCCACCACCAACATCAGTTGCCATCGTCGTCTTAAGCCCATTATCATTAGCTTTTTTCATTGAGAACAAGCCACTTCCCAGGAAAAAATTCGAAGTGGGACAATGTGACACAACTGCACCGCTTTCTCGCAGGGCTTTATATTCACGTTCTGTCAGATGTATGCAATGTCCAAACACACTACGATCTGTCAACAATCCGAATCGTTCATAAACACTAAGATAATCCGGCGCATCGGGGGACAGACTTTTAACCACTTCCACTTCATTCTGATTTTCCGACAAATGCGTCTGCATATAAGTTTCAGTATATGTATTATGAATTTCCCCGGCAAGTTTTAACGCATCAGAAGTTGAAGTAATTGCAAATCTCGGAGTCACCACATACCGGCAACGAGATTTTCCATGCCATTTCTCTATGAGCTCAATTGTATCTCTGACAGCACTGTCAGGAGTGTCAGTAAGATAATCCGGTGCTTCCCTATCCATCCATGTCTTTCCTGTAAAGACTGGCATTCCCAATTTCACTGCTTCAGAAAAAAGTGCATCTGCCGATGCCTTGTGTACTGAAGAATATGCCATACATGCTATTGTTCCGTTCCTCAACAACTCCTTAAGGAAATTCTCTGCCACTTTAGTTGCATATTCCGGATAAAAGAACATTGATTCGGCAGGGAATGTGTAGTTATTGAGCCAATCCAGCAATTGCTTGCCATACATTCCAATTATTTCAGACTGGACATAATGAACATGAGTGTCTATAAATCCAGGCATTATCAAAAAGCCTGAATAATCTGTAATATTTGCTTCAGGGTAATTTGAGCTAATTTCAGAAAATTCACCAACATCCAATATTTTCCCTTCTTGACCTACAACTAGTCCGCCATCTGCCACATGACGATATGATTTCTCACCGTCAGTCAAAGGGTCAGAAACGAACCAGAACAGTTCACCTCTATATATTATATTCATTATTATTTATTTACTTGCTTAATTAATGTTTTGAAGTACTTGGCTCCACATGAAGCATAACATGAGCATCCTTACCGAATCTTTTGCGTAAATTGTTTTCAATCTCTTTGGTCCATTCGTGAGCAAGTGCCACACTTGTGTTTCCATCAACTCTGATATGAGCCTCAATAGCCACAGAGTTACCAATTCTCCTGGTATACAAATTATGCGGGCAAGAAATATTCTTATTCTCTGACAATATGTCCAATATTTCCTTTTCTGTTTCGGGAGGTAAAGCCACTTCCAGCAAATCATTTATTGCCGGATGAAGGAGCATAAGAGATACTCTCACAATAAACACACTGACAACAACAGCCGCTAAAGGATCGAGAATACGCCATTCATCTCCAAGAAGAACTGCACCACCGATTCCCAGAGCAGTTCCTATTGATGAAAAAGCATCAGAACGATGATGCCAAGCATTAGCTATAACCACTTGACTTTCCACCTGCTTACCAACCCAGCAAGTATATTGATAAAGAAGCTCCTTCACTACTATTGAAACTAAGGCAGCAATCAAGGCTATCATTCCCGGACTTTCCAAAGGAATATCATTCACATAATAATCCCAGATTCTGCAGGCTGCTTCCCAAAACAAACCGAAGCCGACGCAAAGAAGTATTATTCCGATAACAGATGTGGCTAGAGTTTCATATTTCCCGTGACCATACTTATGAATCTCATCCCTTGGTTTGGACGAAATATTTACAAAAAACACCACTATGACATCTGTGACAAAATCTGACAAAGAGTGCACAGCATCTGCAATCATGGCAGCACTATTTCCTAAAAAACCTGCCACAAACTTAAATGCCAACAAAGCTAAATTAGCAAAGGAGCCCAACAATGTGGCTCGCATTATTCTTTTCTCCCGGTCCATTTATATAACAATTTACGCTTTCCAACACTAGTAACATACTGGCTGGAAAGAAGTTGATAAGCCAGCAAGTTGACGAAGGTTTTATTTGCCAGATTATCTTGACAAATATTTCTTCGTCAACTTGTCCGAAACTTTACAACAAATCTGATGCCAATTCAGAAAGCTGACTTCTTTCTCCCTTTATCAAATTAATGTGGGCGAACAAGTCCTGACCTTTCATCTTATCGACCATATATGCCAGACCATTACTTTGCGAATCAAGATACGGAGAATCTATCTGCTGGATATCACCAGTGAACACCATCTTTGTTCCCTCTCCTGCTCTGGTAATTATTGTTTTGATTTCATGTGGAGTAAGATTCTGAGATTCATCAATAATACAGAATGTTTCCGACAGACTTCGACCACGGATGAAAGCTAGTGCTTCAATGACAAGCTGATTGTTTTTCTGCATATCATCTATACGGCGCACATCTGAGCCTCCTGCAGGCAATTGTCCTTTGATTACATTCAAATTGTCAAACAAAGGCTGCATATAAGGTGCTACTTTCTGTTTTTCATCACCGGGCAAGAAACCCAAGTCTTTATTTGCCAGAGCAACAATAGGACGAGCCAGAAGAATCTGTTTATATGCTTCATTCTGCCTCAAAGCAGAAGCTAGTGCAAGCAAAGTTTTTCCGGTTCCGGCTTTTCCTGTTAGGGCAACAAGTTTGATATCCGGATCATTCAATACCTCAAAAGCAAAACTTTGCTCTGCATTTCGAGGTTGGATACCATAGTTGTTACTTTTACCAACACGCCTTATTTTACCTGTAAAAGGATTATAGCGCGCCATTACGGAATTGCGCTCGCTTTTCAATATAAAGCATTCGTTAGGCTGTAATTTAAGCATTTCAACCAATTCTGTTGCTTCAATTCCTTCAGTTTCTGAATAAATTTTATCTATCAAATCGCCGTCTATACCTTCGTAAGTTTCCTGGGCACGTTCAAATATGTCCACATTTGTTACTTTGTCCGTGATATAGTCCTCAACTTGTATGCCAAGAGAACGAGCCTTCATTCTAAGATTCACGTCTTTAGTAACAAATACAGTTACCATATCCGGATGCTCATCAGCAACAGTCTTGGCACACGAAAGAATCCTATGGTCTGCTGTCTTTAAAGGGAACGAAGCTTCAATATCTTTATGATATACTCCGCCTGTAACAACATGAAGCATTCCTTTTCCCGGTCCCAATGAAGCACCTTTCGAGAACAAATCATTAGTAGTTATCGCATCCAAGGCACGAACAAATTCACGGGCATTATAGTTTATCTGATCACTTCCACGTTTGAACTTGTCAAGTTCTTCCAAAACAACTATTGGCAAATAAATATCATTTTCTTGGAAATTCTCAATGCATTTGTAATCGTGAAGTATCACATTAGTATCCAAAATAAAATTCTTCTTCTTTCCCATGGCCTTCATATTTTAAGATTAATATTTAATAGACGAGGAAACGAGTTCACAAGAGGACAATAAGAAAAGAACTACTCGTTTGCTCGTCAACTATTATATAAGAATAACAACATCATAAAATCAAATGTTTTAATGTTTTCACTTTAAAAAGCAAGGTTTTTGATTTATTATACCTTATCTTTGCAGACGGTTTAAAATATATAATACATTGGCAAGAAAGAAGAAACAGTTGCCTTTGCTTGAGAAGGTGACAATTACAGATGTAGCAGCTGAAGGAAAAGCGATTGCACGTGTCAACGACATGGTTATTTTCGTCCCTTTCGTTGCCCCGGGTGATGTTGTTGACATCCAACTGACACGAAAGAAAAACAGTTATGCAGAAGGGAAAGCAGTGTTCTTCCACGAATATTCCGAAAAGAGAGCACAGCCTTTCTGTGAACATTTCGGCGTTTGCGGTGGCTGCAAATGGCAGCATATTCCATACGAGGAACAGCTTAAATACAAGCATAAACAAGTGATAGACAATCTGACAAGAATAGGAAAAATTGAAATGGAAGAAATACTTCCTATACTTGGTTCAGAAAATACTACGTTCTATCGCAACAAACTAGAGTTTACATTCTCAAATAAGAAATGGCTGACCGAGGAACAGGTGCAATCCGGTGAAACATTCGACTGTATGAATGCTTTAGGATTTCATATTCCGGGAATGTTTGACAAAGTTCTTGACATCAATAAATGTTGGTTGCAGAACGATATCTCCAACAAAATCCGTCTTTGCATAAAGAAATATTGTCTCGAACACGATGGCTATCCTTTCTACGACCTGCGCAATCAGGAAGGATTCGTCCGTACGCTTATGATACGAACTGCCTCTACCGGAGATTTGATGGTTGTTGTTGTTTTCTATCACGAAGATGTTGAACGTCGTGAGGCTCTGCTCAATCACGTAGCTGAACAGTTTCCAGAAATTACTTCTCTGCTTTATGTTATCAACAGTAAATGCAACGATACTATCACCGACCAGGAAGTCATGGTATTCCGTGGCAAAGACCATATCATAGAGGAAATGGAAGGATTGCAATTCAAGGTCGGTCCTAAATCATTCTATCAGACTAATAGCGAGCAGGCATATAATCTATATAAAGTGGCTAGAGAATTTGCCGGACTAACTGGTGAAGAATTGGTCTATGACCTTTATACAGGAACTGGAACAATTGCAAACTTTGTTTCACGCAAGGCTAAGAAAGTAATCGGTATCGAATACGTTCCGGAAGCTATTGAAGACGCAAAGGTAAATTCTGCATTGAATAATATTGACAACACATTGTTCTATGCTGGCGACATGAAGGATATACTTACTCAGGACTTCATCAACAAGCATGGCAGACCAGATGTAATAATCACAGACCCACCTCGTGCCGGAATGCACGACGATGTAATAAATGTCATATTATTTGCACAGCCTAAGCGTATTGTATATGTCAGCTGTAATCCTGCAACTCAAGCACGCGATTTAAACCTGCTTGATATCAAATATAAAGTCAAGAAAGTTCGTCCTGTTGATATGTTCCCTCACACTCATCATGTTGAAAATGTAGTGCTCTTGGAATTGAGGAATTAAGTAATTATAAAAAATTAAGGAGTTAAGAAGAACAATCCTTCTTAACTCCTTAACAACAACTGCACTATTACTTGACTTCACCATAAAATCTCCCATTATGAAACCATTCAAATTTTTTCTTTTCATTCCATTTATTCTTGTTTCGTGCATTGGCGGCAGACAAAACAATAATTCTGACGACAATAGAAAAATATGTTACAGGAATTTTGAACAGATAAAGGAAGACGGTAAATTAATTGTCACTACATTATATAGTTCTACAAGTTATTTCCAATACAGAATGCAACCGATGGGTTATGAGTATGAAATGATTAAAGATTATGCAGAATCCAACAATCTGAATCTTGAAATCAAGGTTGCTCCTAGCAGTGAACGAATGTATGAAATGCTTGACAGTGGAATTGTTGACATAATTGCATATCCGGTTTTCGTAACCAATAATCTCAAAGATAAATACACATACTGTGGAAAAGAAGAACAAAGTTCTCAAGTCTTGATACAGCGAACAGACAAGAACAAGAAAATTCTGAATAACGTAACTGAATTAATTGGAAAAACAGTTTATGTAAAAGACAATTCCAGATTCCTAACACGAATGAATAACTTGAACAGTGAAATTGGAGGAGACATTGACATAAAAATTGTCAATAATGATTCCATTTCATTGGAAGATTTGATTTCAATGGTTTCTAAAGGGGAAATTGAATATACAGTGGCAGATGAGAATGTAGCACGGCTAAACAAAACTTATCATTGGAATATCAACACTAACCTTAAAATTAGTTTTGTGCAACGTTCGTCATGGATTGTAAGAAAAGAAAATTCCGATTTGGCTAATTCGATAAACTCGTGGGCTTCTGACAATAACAGAAAACGTTCATTCAGCCGCATTATTAAAAGATACTATGAATTGGGTAAACAGGATTTATCTGCTCCAACAAAAATTCCAAGAGGACACATTTCTCCTTACGATAAATTCTTCCGCAAACATTCCGGGAAAATTGGTTGGGACTGGAGATTGATTGCTTCAATTTCATATCAGGAATCGCATTTCAATCCTAATCTTGTATCATGGGCAGGAGCAGAAGGCTTGATGGGAATAATGCCAAACACAGCAAAATCTCTTGGTATGAGTCCACACGAATTAAGAGAACCGGAAACAGCAATCAACGCTGGAGTTGAATGCCTTATGCGTTTCTACAACGGATTTCCTGAAATAGAAGACAAAGATGAAAAAATCAAATTCACAATTGCTTCTTATAATGCTGGAATCGGACATATCTATGATGCCAGACGTCTTGCCGAGAAATATGGGAAAAACCCTAATATTTGGGAACACAATGTTGCCGATTTTGTACGTCTGAAAAGTGAGCCAGAATATTATAACGACCCGGTATGCAAACATGGATATCTACGTGGTTCGGAGACATTCAACTATGTCAAAGAAATATTAGAAAGATTCGAGGAATATAAAGGAAGAAGGAGTTGAGAATAATTCCGTTATAATCTATCACTTTTAGACTTTAACGCCATATTATTCTCAGAACTCCCACTCTCAAACATAATCTGTCAACCATATGGTTACTCATTAATTAATTCTCTAAGCCATTTCTCCAACTCGCCTGTCCATTGGCGCTTGTATATGAAACTGTCGTTATATCCCCATCCGTGACCTCCGATTGGATAAATGTGCAATGAAGCAGGTACATTATTTTTAACCAAAGCAAGATAATAATTTACGCTATTCTCAACAGGAACAACCTTATCGTCACTGCTATGCATGATAAATGCAGGCGGAGTCTGAGGTGTCACTTGTTTCTCGTTAGAATATTTCTCTACAAGTTCGGCAGAAGGATTCTTTCCCAGCAGATTATCTCTGGAACCACCATGTGTCAAATCTTTGTCCATAGTCACCACCGGATAAAAAAGGATTTGGAAATCAGGACGCGTTTCCGAATCAAAATGAGTGGCAGCAGTGCTGGCAAGATGTCCACCAGCAGATGAACCCATAATTCCAATCTTCTCAACGCCTAATTCAGAAGCTTTCTCTCGCATTATTCTTATAGCTTGCTGAGCGTCACTCAGCGGAACCTCATTATTACCATTTGGCATACGATATATAAGGACTGCATAAGTTATTCCCTGACTATTAAACCAATCAGCCATATCATGTCCTTCATGACCTGTGGCAAGTCCATAATATCCACCACCGGGACAAGCCACAATAGCCATTCCATTCCCATTTTTTGCCGGATAAATTGTCAGTGTAGGTTCTTCAACATAAAGAGCTCCACCTTCAACCTGTTCAGTCATATTATTTGTATTGGGACATTTTTCTTTTTCCCATAATTTTATCTCAATCTTTTCTTGTGCTGACATAACTGATGAGACAAACAACATACACATAGCAAAAACTTTTTTCATAATAATCTAATTAGTTGATAAAGTGACAAGTAACAAGAAAACAAGTTGACAAGGATTTTCTTCATGTCAACTTGTTTCCGTAATCTTGTAAAACTTAATTATATATTTTACTTCAATTCCTTAATACGAATATTGCGGAATTTCACAGGAGAACCATGACCCAGGAATCCAATATAGCCCTTCTTGTTAAACAATCCAGGATGTTCCTTACCATCAGGTGTTCCATTCTTAACGGCATCACGGATATTACCTTCAACAATTACGACACCATTTACTGTAACTTTGATATTATCGCCATCGCAAATGATTTCTTCCTCATTCCATTCACCAACAGGTTTGATTGCTTTCTTATGGTTTTCATTAGCTTTGATGATACCATAAATTGAACCATGATGCTGATAAGGAGTAATATCACTGTAAATCTGATGTTCGCAATCCAAAATCTGGCTTTCCATACCATGATATGCTGCATCTACACCCATTGGAGTTCTCAAACCGATACCGTTATTTGCACCAGGAGTCAACTGGAACTCAAATCTGTAGATGAAATTAGCATATTCTTTCTTAGTATACAGATTTCCGCCAAAGCTCTTGCTTGGAACCATTGATATACAGCCATCCTCTAGGATATAGTCTGTTGTATTACCCTGCCATTCATGCATATTAGTTCCATCGAACAATACCTGGAAACCTTCTTTCTTTTCCTGTTCTGAAAGCTGGAACGGTTCCTGGCGCTTCAATTCCTTTATATAAAGATTACGGAATGAACACTTGCTTCCGTGAGCTTGCAGTTCAATCTGTTCAACCGGGAATATAGGCTGACTGCGGTCCCAATAGTTTTCCATAATAACATTGTCCACAACTTTCTCACCGTTTAGAACAACTGTTACACGGTCTCCAACCATCTTGATATAGAAGCTGTTCCACTCGCCCAACTTATTGTCGGCAACTTTTGAAGGTTTGCTTTCATTCTTCTGGTTGTTATACAAACCACCTGAACCAACCTGTGCACCAACGTCAACACGTGCTGTATCCCAAATCTGAACCTGTGGAGTACCACGCAAATAAACACCGGCATCAGCCTCAGGACCTGCAGGATCGAGCATCCAATCTACATACATTTCAAAGTCGCCATACTGCTTTTCAGTACACAAATTGTCGAAACCAGAGCCTTCAAATACAAGACATCCATCTTCAACTTTCCAATCCTTGCGCATCTGCTCATCAGCTTTTTCCTGAGCTTTTGCAAGCTGAGCCGGTTTCATTTTTGCACGTGCAATAGGATTTTCCACAAGACCTTTCCAACCTGTCAAATCCTTTCCGTTGAACATAGAAACGAAACCAACTTCATCCGGCATCTCTGCAAGATGCTGTTTCAATGCGTCAATATCGTAGCGTGCATCCTCACCGTCTAGCATAGGCAAGATTTTGTTAAGCAAAGCTTTAACATTATCGCCTGTGTATTCTTTATGATTACGTGCGATATTCCACACAGAATAAGTAGCAGCTGAACGTACAGCTTTGTCAGAATCATCCAGGAATTCAGAAGAGTACATCAAAGAGAGGAATGTTCCTGCCTGCTGGATTTGCTTCAAAATCTTAACCTTCTGGTCACCAGTCTTAGCAATTTCCATAGCCTTGCGTAAGCTCAACAAACGGTTCTCTCCAGTAAATTCAGGATTAGAAACCAACTGAACATAACGATCCAAAGCCTTGTTGAACATATCACCTGAAACAGATTGCTTGCAAACAGCAAACAATTGCTCTGCAGCCTCTATGCCCTTCCACTGAAGCAATGCTTCGAAAGCAGCACTCTTAGCAGCTGAAGAACCGGAATTCAATCCTTCGAGTATAGTTGCAAATGCTTCCTTATCATCTGTTGCAGAAAGCACCTTATAATATAGAACAGACTTTTCAGTACCAGCCTGCAACATTCTGCGTTTCAATGACTCTACCTGCTGATTCTTAGGCATTGCCAAAACTGCAGCAATTACAGCATCCTGCATAGGAGCTACATAGTCAGACTCGGCACTTTCCAACATTCCACAAAGTTGTGTAAAATCCTGAGCAGTAGCTACAGACTTCAATGCAGTGTAAGTTGCCATCTTCACAGCTGCATCAGACGACTTAGTCTGTTCCAATACAGTATTTATCTTTGAATCAGCCATACGTGCAGCAAGCAATTCCACACCTGCAATCTTTCCTGCACTCTGAGCCTTACCAATAGCAGAAGCAACTGCTCCGTCAATATCACCAGGGAATGCCAACAATGCATCTTGAGCCAACAGAACAATCTGCTTATTGTCGCTAGTCAGCAAATTTGCCAATGTCTGGATATAACCCTTATCTCCGATTTTCACCATTGTCCAAGCTGCAGCCTGCTGAACAGCAAAATCTTCATTATTCAACTGCTGGGTAAGAACCTGAGCAAATGACAAATCAAAGCGAAGCATCAGATTCTTGATAACATCATGCTTCTTCGGGCATTTAGCTTCACGACCAAACCAGTTCAATATATCAACCTTAGGTTCAGGCTTAGCCTTAACCATATATTTAGCCAATTCAATATAACCTTCCTGATTGATGAATGAAGAAGCAAAATTCAAAGCAGCATTTCTATATTGCTTGTTTGCATCCTTCATTGCTGTCAAAAGCAATTTTGTTGCATCCTCTGTTTCTTTGACAGACATAAGAATTTCCAACGCTGCTTCACGGGCATGAACCTGCTGAGCCTTTGTTGCCTTCTTCATGAGAGTGTTGGCTGCCTTTTCTGCTACTTTTGTTTCTCCTTTAGCTGCAATATTTTTAATCAAAGCGATATAAGCCTCTGTAGCACCTGTCGGTTCCATTGTATAGCCAGCTGCTTCTGCTGCCTTTCCTACAGCATCAAGAGATTTTTCGCTTCCTGTGCGGCTCAATGCATAAAGCACAACTTTCTTCATGTCTGCGTCATCATTCTGAAGCATAGGAAGAAGAATATCTTCAACTCCGTCCAAATGGATTTCAGCAATTGCCTCAATAATATTCTTCTGTGTTTCAGGAGTACCCATACGGCGAAGTAATCCGGCTTTCAACGCAGCACCAGCCTCAGCAGAACCGTTTGATGAAAGAGCTCTAGCTGCAGCACTGCTCAAATATGGATCAGCAAGATAAGCAGACAAAGCATCAACGGCTTCAGCCTTGCCCACAATGCGCAACTGGGAAATTATGAAAGATTTTATTTCATTGTCCTGAACCTGATCCAAAGCCTTGACATAAGCATTTGAAACTACTAGGCGAGCATCTTCCTTATCTTGTGCCATAACAAAATGACTCAATCCGCTCAACGCATATTCAACCTGAGAATTACTGCCTTTGCCGGGGGCATTAATTTTTGAGACAAGATTAAGTACAGCTTCCTCTCCTACCGACGACAACTCTCCAATCAATTTATTGTATTCAGCCTGACGTTCTGCAGGCATCTGTGCCAGCACATCTGCAGCCACCGTTTTTGCGGTACGGTTTGCCGGAGTCTGCGCCATCAACATACTGCCACAAAGCAGCAATGTACTTATAGTTATATATATTTTTTTCATGTAGTTCGATTATTTCTAGTTTTTCCTTTACTTCCGAGCCCGTTATTTAGTTATTAACTTATAAACTAAAAAACTTAGAAACTCAGAAACTCAAATCAAATATTCCATGGTGCCCTCATCGGCTGATCCAATAACCTGTTGGCTGCCTCATCATTGATAAATTCAAGCTTCACTGGATCGAAATGCAAAGTTCTGTTCAGACGCAATGCCACTGCACCCATATTGACAATAGTAGCAGAGCGGAAACCATTCTGTTCGTTAAGAGCAAATGGCTGACGAGTCTTCACACATTCAATGAAATCTGTTACCTGTGGTTCTGGATCAGGGAAATCTGCGAGCTTCTTCTCCCAATCAGGAATATCACAAACGAAATTTTTGTATACATTTCCGTTTGGACCAGAAATATAAGGAGTATTCGGATCACCATAATCGCCACCCCAAAGCACGATCTGGCAACCGTCTTCATAAGTATATGTAATCGAACGCCAAGTTCCAACAGCATCAGGATGCTGCTGAGGTGCATCAACTTCAACTTTAACCGGGCTTGTATGGTCTTTTCCGAGAATATACTGAACCGGGTCAATATAGTGCTGTCCCATATCACCCAAACCTCCACCATCATAATCCCAATATCCACGGAATGTCTGGTGAACACGATGAGCATTATATGGCTTGTATGGTGCCGGGCCTAACCACATATCGTAGTCAAGTTCCTTTGGTATAGGCTGCGGTTCAAGATATTCCTTACCTACCCAATAGAATTTCCAGTCAAATCCGGTATGTTTGCTTATAGTCACTTTCAACGGCCATCCCAACAAACCGCTCTGAACAAGTTTCTTCAACGGTTTTACAGGAGTACCAAGGCCATAGAACTGGTCGGTAAAGCGGAACCAAGTGTTCAGACGGAACATTCTGCCATACTGTTTTACAGCTTCCATCACACGCTTACCTTCGCCAATCGTACGAGTCATCGGCTTCTCGCACCATATATCTTTCCCAGCTTTTGCAGCTTCAACGGACATGATTCCATGCCAGTGAGGAGGTGTAGCAATATGAACGATATCCACATTCGGATCAAGAATCAAATCACGGAAATCATGATAAGCCGCTATCTTTTCTTTCACAAGATTCTTTCCTAGTTCAAGATGATTCTTATCAACATCACATACAGCAACCAGACGTGTTCCTGCATAATTCAAATGACCGCGTCCCATACCACCGGTACCAATAATACCTTTTGTTAACTGATCACTAGGCGCAATATATCCATTACCCAACACGTGGCGTGGAACAATGGAAAACGCCGCAATTCCCCCCAATGTCTTGAGGAAGTCCCTTCTGTTAGTCTTCATGGTAATTTATTTATGTGTTTCACATTTTGCAAATATAATATATGTTTAGCGTATAGCCAAATTTTAAAAAGCCAACAAGGTTTCAAGTCTGCGGTATAATTAAATCCGTTAAATCACGATTTAACATTCAATTAATAAGACACTTAACATTAAAGCATGTATATTCTTGTTCTCAGATCAACTTAACAAGTGATCAATTATCCAACAATTGCTGAAGATACTCCTTAGTCTTAACCACATAATCGTGCTGTGAACCATTTAACTCACATTCAATTGTTATTGCTCCATCAAATCCCTGACGTTTCAGTTCTTTAATAACAGCTGGGAAATCCACATCTCCTGTAGGAATAGGAACTTCTGCTCCTAATTCATATGGATTTTCAGGGTCAGGATATTTTCCGTCCTTAGCATGGAATTCCTTGATTAAGGGACCAAACATTTTGACGGCATCAAGAGAATTAGCCTTACCATACATCAGAAGATTTGCCAAATCACAATTGATAAAAACGTTTTCGGTTCCTATATCCTTGATGGCACGGATCAAAGTTGTAGGTGTTTCCTGCCCCGTTTCAAGATAAATCATTATGCCCTTGTTCTTTGCATAATTGGCCAGATCTTTCATCACATTAATAAAATCTTTATACTGTTCAGAAGAAGGATCTTCAGGAATAAAACCGAAATGTGAATGCATAGCCGGTACTCCAGCAATAGCACAATAATCTATCATTTTCCTATACTCGTTCAATTTCTCTGCACGTTCGTCCGTAGGAACAAGACCGATAGTTGCCGGTCCTTGTCTGAAATTCCACACAGATTTACTTCCCGGAACACCAACTATCGTAGTAACCTTTATACCATATTTATCCGATGCCTCTTTTATCTGCTGATCCAATTCAGTGGTGAATTTTTTGCTGTAATTAATCTCGCACGAACCAAAACCCTGAGCCTTAAGTTCCTTGAAACTCTTGTCAATGTTGCTCAAATCATATTGAATAACACCAATTGTGATATTGTTAGAAGCGAAAACGGATGATGCACAAAATAACATACCAACACAAAATGTAAGAATCTTTTTCATATAATGATTGTTTATAAAAATATAGATTAAAAGTTTACAGAACTAATATAAACAAAAATAAACAAATGTAATTTGATTATATTCCAGTTTTTCATCATCCTCTTCATTTTTCTGATTTCATTCGCTATTTTTGCACAAAACCAATTATCAACAAAATATGAAAATCAGATTATTACTTACACTATTTGTCTTTTCTATATGTATAGGAATGACATCATGCGTGACAAAAAAGCATCATCATCCAGGACCTCCACATAAAGAAATTCCTCCAGGACACGCTAAAAAAATTCATGGTGACAAATCTGCAAAAGATCATGCACCGGGACATAATAAGCATAAACATAAATAAAATATCATCAGTTGAATATGATTGAATCTTGAAAGATAAAAAAAGGATAAGCAAAGGATAAGCTTTTCAGTCCAAATTCGGACTTATCCCTCTTTTTTTTAACCCTGGCTGGGGAAGTCTATAAGAAAAAAGCGGAAGAAAACATATTGACTATCAATATATTAATTTCTTCCGCTTCAAGTGATCAGGCTGGGATTCGAACCCAGGACCCACAGCTTAGAAGGCTGTTGCTCTATCCAACTGAGCTACCCGACCATCCTTCTCAATTGCGTTGCAAAGGTAGGTATTATTTTTTACACTTCCAAATATTAAAGATGGTTTTATTGAAAAAAACCGAAAGTTTTTATATTCCGATATAAGGTTTTCTTTACATTTTATTATAAATCATAATATTACGCCCAATGCCATTTATTCAATTATTTTGTTATGGAATAAAAAAAGAGATTGCGAATGGAATCACCCGTCGCAATCTCTTTATAATTTCTATGACTAAAGCCTGAGAAAAGCTTAAGTGCTTTTAAAATTACAATCAATTATAAAGCACCTACTTCTTTCAAAGCTGCATTTGTTTTATGTACAGCTTCAGCACTCTTATCGAACAATGCTTTTTCTTCAGCATTCAATTCCAATTCAACGATTTTTTCGATACCGTTCTTACCCAAGATTACCGGAACACCGATGCACAAGTCTGAGTGACCATATTCACCTTCCAAATATACTGAGCAAGGAACCATCTTCTTCTGATCGTGAAGGATTGATTCAACAACGAATGCTCCAGCTGCACCTGGTGCATACCAAGCTGATGTGCCTAACAATTTAGTCAATGTTGCACCACCAACCATTGTTGACTGAACGATTTCCTGCAATTTTTCTTCGCTCAACAATGTGCTTACAGGAATACCTTTGTATGTAGCCAAACGAGCCAATGGAATCATTGTTGTGTCACCGTGACCACCGATTACCATACCTTCAACTTCGTTTGCATTGCAAGCCAAAGCCTGAGACAAGAAATATTTGAAACGTGAGCTATCCAAAGCACCACCCATACCGATGATACGGTTCTTTGGCAAACCTAATGATTTCAATGCCAAATATGTCATTGTATCCATTGGGTTAGAGATAACTACCAAGATAGCGTTTGGAGAATATTTCAAGATATTCTGAGCTACGCTCTTAACGATACCAGCGTTAACACCGATCAATTCTTCACGAGTCATACCTGGTTTACGAGGAATACCTGAAGTGATAACAACTACATCTGAATTAGCTGTTTTTTCGTAATCGTTTGTGCAGCCTACAACTGTTGTGTCGAAACCTAACAACTGAGCTGTCTGCATCATATCCATTGCTTTACCCTCAGAAACGCCTTCTTTAACGTCCAACATTACAACTTCGTCTGCCACTTCATTGAAGGCAAGAACATTTGCACAAGTAGCACCTACATTACCGGCACCAACAACTGTTACTTTTGACATAATGATTCAATTTAAATATGTTATTATACAATAAATTTGCTTTTCCTAAGCATTGACAAATGTACTAATGTTTGATTGAATAAGGAAATTTTTCCTTATTTTTTTGAACTTACTCAACATACAGAACCAATCCCTTCAGATATTCTCCTTCCGGATGATATATATTTACCGGATGGTCAGCCGGTTGCGTAAGCTGATGAAGAATTCTCACATTACGTCCGGACTGGGCTGCTGCACTGAACACGGCAAGACGGAAATTCTCCTTGCTCACTACCTGCGAACATGAGAAAGTGAAAATTATTCCACCCGGCTTAATCTTTTCAAACGCAATGGCATTAAGCTTTCTGTATCCCTGAAGAGCATTCCTGAGAACATTTTTATGTTTTGCAAATGCAGGCGGGTCAAGGATTATCAAGTCATAGTTGCTTCCCATTCTTTCAAGAAACTTGAATGCGTCTTCAGCAAACGCCTGATGCCGTCCGTCTCCAGGAAAATTAAGATCCACGTTTCTGTTTGTAAGTGAAATTGCCTTCGCTGAACTGTCAACTGAATGAACAACCTTTGCTCCTCCCCTCATTGCATAGAAAGAGAAACCACCGGTGTAACAGAACATGTTCAATACAGAACGGCCACGCGAATATTTCTCAAGCAATGAGCGGTTTTCACGCTGGTCAACGAAGAATCCGGTTTTCTGCCCTTTCTGCCAGTCAACACAAAATTTAAGTCCATTTTCCAAAGCAATATCCTCAACATCACCTCCAAGAAGATAACCGTTTTCGCTGTCGATATCAGCCTTATAAGGCAAAGTTGTTTCCGACTTGTAATATATATTCTCAAGCAAATCACCTATAACAACCTTCAGAGCTTTAGCTATTTCGTGACGTGCATGATGCATTCCGACTGAATGCGCCTGCATGACTGCAGTGTGGGCATACATATCAACAACAAGTCCCGGAAGGCTATCGCCCTCACCATGTATAAGGCGGAATGTGTTGTTTGTCGGAGTGTCAACAAGACCGAGTGAGCAGCGTATGTCAAATGCGATTCTGATACGTTTTTCCCAAAACGACGCGTCAATCTCGCGCTGGCGGAACGACAACACTCTCACAGCTATACTGCCAATCTGATAATGTCCCACTGCCAGGAAACGGCCGTTAGATCCATAAACCTCAACTAAATCACCTTCTTCAGGCTGTCCCTCGATTTTACTGATTGCTCCGGAAAACACCCACGGATGAAAACGCAACAGCGACTCTTCTTTCTTGGGCTTTAGAAATACTTTACAATAGCTCATTTATTCGTGATTATTCAGATGTTTATAAATTGTAAGGCATGCCCAGGCATCCAATGCCGCATACTTTTTCTGCGGCTCGGTCAGCACGTCGGCCTCCCAGTTCGACAGGCGCTGCCCTTTTGATATTTTCTTCTTAAACAGAATTGCGTATATTTTCTGCAAACTTGCTGCATCAATACCGTAACTGCCAACTATTGACTGCAAGTCAATAAAGTTCACCGGCTCCACCGATGAGCGCTTACGTAAAGCACCAAAATCGTCGCGCAGAGAAAGCCCGATTTTAACAATATCGGGATTTGACAGAAATTGTTTCAAAGACTCAGGAAAGCCTATATAGTTCAGGCGGAACAAAAAACATGTGTCGTCCGTCGAAACTTGGATAAGCGACACTTTATAGTATTGTCCTTTCCTGAAACTCGGACGTGTCTCAGTATCGAAACCAACAATATTATATTTCATAAGATATTCCACAGCCTTGTCTGCCTCCGTTTTAGTCTGTATGACAATGATACGGCCAGTAAATTCCTCAAGGGGCAATGTAGATATCTCTTCCTTCGTTATTGTATGTAGTGCATGCTCTGTCATCATTTCTCCTCATTTGATTCCCACAATTCATCAGCGCCATAACGGAGATTATGCAATGCCCTCAAAGCATTGAGCAACTGCTGCCCCCAGTAATCCTTGAAGTTGTTATAGCACAAAGCTATCGACTCGCGCATAACTTCTTCATTGCCCTGGCGGAACAATGCGACAAAATTCCCTGTGTCCTGATATACATCTGCCAAATTCTCCGAAATAAAAGCAGCTATGGCTGTTTCGCTATATGCCATGTCGGCATGGAATGTCTCAAGATATGTGTCCTTATCTGCAAGCATAGCTGCAATACGCGAACGGACTGAATCATACATATCCTCAGTTACACTTAGCTCCGGTTCATAATAATCATCAGCCTCAATCACCGGAAGCAGAGATGCTTTAAGATAAAGCAAAGGCAATATCTTGGTTGCCTTATCAACAAATTCAAGTGCTTCCATCTCACCTGCATGCTCAACAAAAGAACAATATTCAAGAGCAACGGTCACAAACTCAAGTGTATTATGCGAATATATCGGATTGTTGTCTTTTCCTTTATCCATAAAAATGAAAACTGCTTTTAAAAATTCCGTTCTGCAAAAGTACGAATTTTTCTTATAATATACCTAATTTTGTCAGTCGGCAAGTAAAATCTGATTTATCATGAATTTGATAGGGAAAACTATAAGAATAATTCGCAACATATTAATCTTGCTGTTTGCAGGAAGTATATTGATGGTGATTGCATACCGCTATATTCCTGTATATTTCACTCCTCTTATGGCAATAAGATATATTGAGCAAATAAAGGATGGCAAAAGCAAGGGAATAAAGCATGAATGGAAAGACATCGACAATATCTCACGCAACTTGGTTATGGCAGTGATTGCGTCGGAAGACAATCGTTTTATGACTCACAATGGTTTAGACATTGAGCAGATAAAACTTGCCCGTGCCGAAGCTGCCGCAGGCAAGCGCGTCCGCGGAGCCAGCACCATATCACAGCAGACGGCAAAGAACGTGTTTCTATGGCCGGGGAAAACCTATTTCAGAAAAGGACTTGAAGCTTATTTCACATTGCTTATAGAATTTGTATGGGGAAAGGAAAGAATTATGGAAGTTTACCTGAACTCCATCGAAATGGGCAACGGGATTTTTGGCGCCGAAGCCGTAGCCAAAAGC
Source organism: uncultured Parabacteroides sp. (assembly GCA_949295065.1). Taxonomy (GTDB): domain Bacteria; phylum Bacteroidota; class Bacteroidia; order Bacteroidales; family Tannerellaceae; genus Parabacteroides. Next base: position 38,574 of record CASFJQ010000003.1, read on the forward strand.
CATTTCAAGAAGAATGCCGGTAAACTCACGAAAGGTGAAGCCGCTCTGATCGCCGCGTCTCTGCCCAATCCCAGAAGATTCAATTCCGGGAAACCTTCGCCATATATGTATAAAAGGCAGAAGCAAATTGTTTCTCTGATGGGAAAAATCGCTCCGGTTGAAATTGGTTGTAAATAGTTCAATTTGATTTGTATAACTTTATTCAGTAATATCTATGAACAGTTTCCATTACCACGATTTGGGAAAAATAAAATATGAAGATGCACTGAAAATACAAACTGAAAAGTTTGATGAATCAGTGCAGAAAAAGAGAAATGGAGAAATCGCCGACAATCATCTGTTTTTCTGCGAGCACAATCCCGTATTTACTATCGGGAAGAGCGGAAAAGATTCAAATCTACTCATTCCGGAGTCATTGTTGAAAGAAAAAGGCATCAGCCTTTATCACATAGGACGCGGCGGCGACATAACTTATCACGGTCCGGGACAAATTACCGGATATCCGGTGTTCGACCTCGAGCGCTGGAACATCAGCCTGCATTCATATATCGACAGAATGGAAGAGGCAGTGATTCGTTTCCTCTCGCTCTACGGCATAAAGGGCGAAAGACTCGATGGCGCCACAGGTGTATGGATTGAGCCTCACGTCGCAGGACGCGCACGCAAGATATGCGCCATCGGCGTGAAAAGCAGCCGCTATGTCACGATGCATGGCTTTGCCCTGAACATCAACACAGACCTCAGCTATTTCAAGCTTATCAATCCTTGTGGATTCACTGACAAAGGAGCCACTTCCCTTGCACGGGAGCTCGGTTCGGAGCAGGATTTCGAGCTTGCCAAAGAAAGGCTGAAAGATATTTTCGCCGAATTGTTTCCTTAATCATTTCACCGCCGTCGAATCCGCTTTAGAAACTTTATCATCATTCTTTTCCTTGTTTATGAAAGGCAAGTTGAAACGGCGGCGGCGAAACATATCGGAGAAATTGGAAAAATCACGCTTGAACATAATACCCACACCCTGAGTTGTAAGCGCCTGCTTCAGATACTGATATAAATCATTGGCGTGATTATAGGCCTTCAGGCGAATATCTCCGCTCTTCGTCAGCTTATACTCCAAATCAAATTCGCCTATGAAAGCATTCTTCTGAGTAGAATTATTCTTGTATCCAAAGTTTCCGTTAAAAATAAGTCTGTTGTTGAGCAACTGGCTTGAAAGAAGCATTTCCACCTCAGTATCAGTGATTCCGTCTTCACTGGCACGGATATTTGTTCCTATCTGGACTTTATCAGTTATACTGTTGAGCAAACTCGACAATTGCGATGACAAAGCCGACGAAGCAACAGCCGTGAAATCATTCGAGCCTTTTGTTCCCGTATATTCCGGAGTGTAGAACTTGTTAAGCACAAGCAAATAGACGATTTGTCGCGTCATCATATCTTCAGTGTCAACAAGGCTCTTCATCTGCCGCTCCAATTCTTCATTAGAGCCCGGTAATTCCAAATCGAATGAAATCTTAGGGCTGCGCAACGAACCGTCAAGATTCAACACACAATTTACAGGAACATTTGTTCGCGGACTCTCAAGCGCCAGATTCTGATCCAAGTCACCAATGTTTGCCGTAAGATTATATATCGCATTGATATTCATATTCGCCTCAAGCGGATCGCCGTTGAAGTTGATTATACTTCCTTCGCGAATCTTGAACTCCTTATGTATCAACTGCTGCAAGCTGAAATTATAGCTTCCGCTGTGAATACCCACGTTTCCATACATCCTCAGGTCAGTCTTGTCGCCATACTGTATCTGGAGGCTTCCGCTGCCGTAACCTTTGATGCGGTCGCCAGCATTCGGGTCCATTATAAGCTCAATGTTAGCATCCGGAGTGATGTCGAGCAGGAAATTCATACGCATCTCCGCCCCTTCGTCTTGAGGAAGAATTGGAATATCAGCAACATTGTGTACCGAATCCTTGCTCTGTGCATCAGCCTTCAGTTTCTTCCTGTCCACAAAAGTTATGAAATCATATTCGGCAGCCTTGGAACCACCCATGAAATTGAGATAGACCGACGTCTGCGGTTCACTCTTCATATTAATATCAAAATTGAGCAATTGAGCGTTACCGCCTATCCTGGCTGTACCGCTACCAAACACTGTCCCGTATATCATAGGATTATGGCGTTCTGAAGCGTCATACATCAGCATATTCTGCGCTTCGATTGCCACAGAAAAATCATAATCCCTGAAATGCTTGTGGTTGAACGTAAGGTTCACACTCGCTGAATTGTTAAACTTATCATAAACTTTCAGATTCCTTGTACGCACCGACTTCGAATCCAGGAATATTGAGTCCGAGAATGTATAATACGTATTCAGGAACTCAACACCTAAACCTCCGTCACGCACAAAAGCATTTCCCTCCACATTAAGCTCCTGAAAAGGTCCGTAAAGGCGCACGCTACCGGAGCCGAAACCTTTTATGCCCTGCACCACCTTTTCGACAAACGGATGCAGGAATGCGATATTGATATCATTCGCGTCAAAGTTGAGAGACAAGCCAGGAGGCCGCTTCTCGCTTTTTACCGGATAAACATATCCATATACGTCAGTCCACGTAGAATCATCCTTGAATATGGAACCTTGCATCAATATACCCTTCTCCGAGTCATCCCATTCGCTGAAAAGGTCCAGTTTTCCCAAAGGCACCTTATTAAACGAGAAATCTCTCACAATCAAATCCGTATTCAATATACGGCTTCCATATAAGTCGTTGAAGTTGAATTTCCCGGTTGCTTTTCCGGCAAACTGAAGCACAGGAATGTTCAGAATATCGAATATATTGCTGAGCTCAATATCATTCAGCTCAAGAATAAGCGTGTCTTCAGGCAAAGGAGAAACAAAACCATTTATCTTAGCATACTGCCTGCCGTGATATACATAAATATCCTTCACTTCAACACGTTTGTCTTTCAAGGAAATAAAAGCCGGAGAAATATTCCATACCGAATCGTTGAGAATCATCCGAGTAGGATTAAGCTTTATTTCTGTCAGCAAGGATTTCTTCTTTTCTTCCTGATTTTCGGTAAAAGCAGCTGAAGCCGAAAGCTCTGCCTTGAATGTCTTTTCCTTGTTATTGGCCCAGTTCACCACTGTGTTTAGCATATTGTCTTTCGCATCCAGCTTAAGATCCAGATAATTCTTGCGTCCTTTCTCGTTATAGCTGGTAGCCCTTAATTCCAATTCAATTTTATCAGCAAGATTGTCGCAATCAACATAGCCGGATTGAAAAGTAGTCTTTCCTACCTTCAGATGCGGCAAGAAAGCCTCAAGCCTGAAACGGTTATACTGATTATTATACAAACCCGTAATCCGTCCCGGAGAAAGAATGGTGAAAGGAAGCTTCAAGGTGTTCGACAAATCTTCCGTATTCTGCACAGTGAGGAGCAGAGAGAAATTGTTCTCACCTATTCTGATGTTTTTACGCGGTGAATCAATCAAAGCCGGAAGATAATCATGGAAAGTTTTCATAAAACTCGGATATATCGTCTTGAACGAATACGCGCCCGTAACCTCTCCATGCAGCAAATCAGATTCAATCAACAGTTTTCTGTCCAAAGAATGACCGGAAGCCGCAATCTTGAACTGTTTCAAAAAGAAATTGCTTGGTTTTGTGTTGAAAGCAATGCTGTCAACTATGATATTTCCTTCTATATTATCGATATTGTTTCCGGAAAAATCCGCATTAAGCGAAAAACTTATATCCGGCTCCTCATATTTCCGCGTAAGATTCAGCCTGTCCGGACGAAAATTCCTGACATCAGCCATAAAATTGAACACAGAGCTCTGTCCCTGGTTCTGGAAGAAACCGTCGGCATGCAAATAAGCGTTCGGGTCGTCAATCAAAAGAGAACCGTCAAACGTGTTCCTGCGGAAACGCCCGTTGACAGTTATATTCTCATATTTGTATCCCTTGAAATCGAATTCATTCACCGTCGATTCTATTTTACCGGCAAAATGTCCGCCCTCCGGACGTGCAGCATCAATGGAAATATTCATCTTCAGCTTTCCAAAAGGATTTCCTTCAGGAAACAGATTCACAAAATCAAGACTCGAAGTGGAAATATCACCTTTCAGAAATGCCGCAATATGCTTTTCCTCGTTCTTGCCGAACACCAAATCTGTCCGAATGCTACCCACCGAAGTAGATAGCTTGCCATAAGCCACAAGATTATCAAAAAATCCTGATATCTCGCCGGTAAAATCTATCGTGCCCATCCGGGCAACAGGTGCAGGAAGATTGACAGGAGATTTACTGAAACCATTTATAAGCCAGTTCAGTCCCGAAGATGTGATGGACATATTATCGACCCTGCCGAACAAATAAGCCTCGGAAGGATGGCTTATTCCTTTCAGCTCCATCTTACCGGACAGATTCAGCTGCTGGTTATAGTTGGCAGTAAGATTTTGAAGGTAAATATTGTTGATCGAACCTGACGCACTCGCCGAAATAGATATTGTGTCCGAAAAATTCTTCAAGGCAGGGACAAATGCGGAAATATCTTTCAGACTGATTTGCGACGGAGCAATAAGCAACCGCATCGGCGAATCAAGCAAATTCCTGCGGAACATTGAATCGACAGGCGGCAGCTTTATATGCGCTTGTATGATTTCCAGATTAGTCTGCGGCAGTTCCAAATGGAAATCCGTAACATATGCACTGTCGCGGTTTGCCACAACACCGACAGTAAGCTTATTCAGCGAAAACCCCGAAGCCTCATCCAAGCTCAATTTCTTGACCTGTGCATTAAGGCTGTCCTTATTGAATGCACGGAGCGATATCTTAGCACTCACATTACGGACATCTATATGTTTCGGATTGAATTTCCCTGGTGAAAGAGGCGCATCCTCAATATCAAAAGAAAAAGAACCTTTCCTCACAATAACAGTGTTGAACCGCAAGTCAATATCAGAATCCTTCCTGACCGAATCTTTTCTTGCAAAAGCATCTATCACGAACTGGAGATTAAGCGGCTCCCCCGAAGTTTTCTTCGACAAACGGACTGTCGGGCTGAAAAGACGCACTGTGGTAAAAACCAGCTTCCCTTCCAGCAAAGGCAACATTTCCATTCCGGCAGACACATGAATAGCACGGAACAACTCTCTTCCCTGCTGGTCTTCCAGATATAGCTGCTCAAGAACAACACGGTTAGGCCATTCAATATCTACTCTGCCTATCTTCACAGGCACACCCAGAAGTTCTGTAAGTTCTTTAGTGGCAGTTTCCGAAATCTTGTTTTGAACATACGGAATACTGGCCAGAACTGAAGGCAGAACATACAGAAAACCAACTAGAATCAGTAGTAAAACGGTTATGTATTTTAATCCTCTGATATCGGTACTTATAATTATTTAAGCACAAAAATAGAATTTTATCGCGATAGATTTTGTTATTTTGCACAAAAAAGTAAACCGAATTTATTATGAGTATAACAATATTAGGCATAGAATCATCATGCGATGATACATCTTCATCTGTTATCCGCGATGGAGTTATGCTGTCAAATGTGATTGCAAGCCAGGCTGTTCACGAGGCTTATGGCGGTGTCGTTCCGGAACTTGCCTCACGTGCCCACCAGCAGAACATAATCCCAGTAGTGTCCGAAGCCATCAAGCGCGCAGGAATCTACAAGTCCGAGATTGACGCTATTGCTTTCACACGCGGACCGGGTCTGATGGGTTCGCTCCTTGTCGGCACATCATTTGCCAAAGGTTTGTCGGCATCACTCAATATCCCGATGATTGAAATCAATCACTTGCAAGCTCATGTGCTTGCCCACTTCATAAAGGAAACTCCGGAAGACGACCATGCTCCTTCCTTCCCTTTCCTTTGTCTTTTGGTTTCAGGAGGAAATTCACAGATTATTAAAGTCAATGCATACAATGATATGGAGGTTATCGGACAGACCATCGACGACGCTGCCGGCGAAGCCTTCGACAAATGTGCAAAAGTGATGGGACTCGGCTATCCCGGCGGACCAATTGTAAACCGCCTTGCCAACGAGGGAAATCCTAAAGCATTCTCGTTCAGCAAACCTCATATCCCGGGATACGACTACAGCTTCAGCGGACTGAAAACTTCATTCCTCTACACTCTGCGCGATGCCCTCAAGGAAGACCCAGATTTCATCGAAAAGAACAAGCAGGACTTATGCGCTTCGCTGCAAGCAACAGTAATCGACATTTTGATGAACAAATTGCGCAAGGCTTCTAAAGACCTTGGCATAAAGGAAGTTGCCGTTGCCGGCGGTGTTTCAGCAAACTCAGGATTGAGGGATGCGTTCCTTGACCATGCAAAGAGATATGGCTGGAAAGTTCATATCCCTAAGTTCTCATTCACAACAGACAATGCAGCAATGGTGGCAATCACCGGCTACTACAAGTATCAGGACAAAGATTTCTGCCCGATGGATGCTGCACCATTCTCAAGAGTTCAGATATAATGAAAACAGAAGAGAAATTGGCGGAATTGCTGCGCGAGCATAATCTTAATATGTGTTCGGCAGAAAGCTGCACCGGCGGAAGAATTGCCAACATCATCACATCAATGGCAGGAAGTTCGGAATATTTCAAAGGAAGCGTGGTGGCATATTGCAACACTGTGAAGCATAATGTCCTCGGCGTTTCGTCCGAAGATTTGGGGAAATATGGTGCCGTGAGCAAACCCGTTGTCGAGCAAATGGCAACTGGCGCCTGCCGCATTCTGGATTGCGAATGCGCTGTTGCCACTTCAGGAATTGCAGGTCCGGGCGGTGGCTCGGCCGAAAAACCTGTCGGCACTGTGTGGATAGCTGCCGCCTTCAAATCCAAAGTTGTTTCGGAATGTTTCCATTTCAAGCACGACAGAGCCGGCAATATTGAAGCTTCGGCTAACACTGCACTGCGCATGCTTTGTGAGTTGGTTTCCGGAGAGGTTGAAGGAAAATGACAAAATTTCTCTTTATCAAAACTTTGGATGGAGGCATTTAATTATATTGCGCTGGACAATATATTGTGTATATGACACATAAATCTCAAATATCTTATTCAACATTCTTCATCTGATAAGGTATTTTCAATCTCGTGAGGTAATTCGATATTTTATAGAAAGTATCGAACACTTCCGAGGTTTTCCAAACACCTTCCTTCACGCCATATTCATGACTAAAAAATTCAGGCAGAGCTTTAAGAGATGAACTGGTCACATCCATCAGCTTCTCAATCCCCGCACGCTCAATTATTATTTTCCTTAAACAGGATAATAAATTCTCCGGATTATCATATCTCTCTAATGCTAATTCAAAAACAAGATTCCTTTCTTCATCAAAACCTACTCTCAACGCAGCCCAAGGATCAAGATCATCGTGCATATATATTATACTTTCCTCAAGAACAAGTTGTTTATTCATAATATTCATTTAAGTTTTTATTTGAGTTCTAATAGATACAAATCATAGAATCTAATTTTTATACAAGCAAAATACTATCATTTATTAAAATAAATATTGTATTATGAGAATTCTTATATTTACAACTCCTTCAACTCCTTATACAACCGCTGAACCGGCAACCCCATGACATTGTAGAAACTACCTTCTATATTTTCAACAGCAACATAGCCAATCCATTCCTGGATGCCGTAAGCTCCAGCTTTGTCGAACGGACGATATTTATCCACATAATAAATAATTTCTTCATCGGTCAACTCAGCAAAACGTACGGAAGAAGTAACGGAGAATGTTTTCTTAAAAGATTTAGTAGTCAGACAAACTCCGGTTATTACCTGATGTTCATGACCGGAAAGAGAACGTATCATAGCTATTGCCTCGTCACGGTCGGCAGGTTTTCCAATCACCTGATTATTGTTCCACACAATTGTATCTGCAGTAATCAGCAAATCGTTATCTTCCAACGAATCCAGATATGCAGAAGCTTTCTGTTCGGCAAGATACGCCGGGATTTGTTGTGCCGGAAGACTTTCCGGATAAGATTCCTCAAGTCCCGGAAATACTTTTACCTGAAACTTCAAATCCAGTCCGCCCAACAATTCCTTCCTTCTTGGCGAATTTGATGCCAGTATAATATTATATTTATCCAAATTACGCAACATATATCTTTTCTGTTATTTATCTGCAGTCAGCTGCTTGCCTTTCCATCTCAATATATATACGGATGAAAAAGTTTTTTCTCCCTGATGAAAATTTATTTTCTCCCTAGTGAAAAAAGTTTTTCATAGGCATGAAAAAAGTTTTCCAAAGCAAAAAAATTACTTGGAAATGCAATTATCTGACTACTAATATTATATCCAAAACACTATTTTATACACTCATTTCACCAGCCAAAAGCCTCGCCTTGCATCCATCGTCCCTGAGCTTTCAGAGTCTGTTCGATAACGTCGCGGGCAATTCCGTCGCCACCATTTTTATGGGATATATATTTTGCAATGCTTTTTATCTCAGGTGCTGCATCGGCAGGTGCAACAGGAAGACCGGCAAGCTGCATAACTTCATAATCAGGAATATCATCTCCGGCATACATCACTTCTTCCGGCTTGAGTCCTGTTTTATTCAGAAAATCCTGATAATCGTTTATTTTCACAGCACTGCGCATATAAATATGCTGGACTCCCAGACGTTCGAATCGAATGCGGACTGAATCTGTGTAGCCTCCGGTTATGATTGCGACCTGATAACCCAGTTTCACAGCCAGCTGCATTGCATAACCGTCTTTTATGTTTACCGTGCGCATTGGGTCGCCATTCGGATGCAGACTGACAACGTCTCTCGAAAGAACTCCATCGACATCGAATACGAAGGCACGGATTTTAGTCAAATCATAATTAATTGTACTCATTTCGTTGATTCCTTATGTATGCTTTGGCTCAACAGACGATAAATTTCGTTCATCATCGGGTCCGAAAGCATATTCAGATGTTTGTTTATTACATTTTCGTCATATCTGACAGCAGGTCCGGTCTGCGCCTCACGCGGAGGAATCTGATGAACCTTGCTCACTGTTTCGTCAATCAATGGAAGAAGAACATCGAAAGGAATATCGGCATCATCAAGAATATTTGCTGCCAATGCATAAATATGGTTTGTGAAATTGCATGCAAAAACTGCTGCCAGATGGATATTCCTTCTTTTCTCTGAAGAAAGGACTCTTACATCGGAAGATATGCTTAAGGCAAGATTTTCCAGTATTGAAAGATTTTCTCCGTCGCAAGCCTCGATAAATACCGGGATTCTGCTGAAATCCACTATGCGCTGTTTGCTGAATGTCTGCAACGGATAGAAAACTCCATATCGTTTCGCGTAAGGCTTGAATACTTCCATCGGAACACTGCCTGCGGTGTGAACCCACAATCCGTCATTTTCCGGCACTTGGGACAATACTTCTTCCAGACATGAATCTTTCAGCGAGAATATATATAAATCTGAACCGGGAAGAATTTGGCTTGCGTTGGTAGTGAAGTCACAACCTAAAATCCCGGCAAGTTTCTTCGCGTTATCTTCTGTGCGGCTATATACTTGGGCAAACTCCACTTTACCGCACGATTTTAAAGCCGCGGACAAATTGGTTGCCAAATTGCCCGAGCCTACTATTGTCACTTTCATTCTTCTGATTTTGTTTCCGGAGCTTCCGGCATTGAATATTTTCCAAGATGTATCTTTTCCCACTGAAGTTTAGACTCGTCGAAAGGCTTGTTGACCTGGTCTTTATATCCAAAGCCAATGATAGATAGAACTTCGAGCTGATAAGGAATATCCAGAAGATTTCTTACATACTGAGCAGCATCAACGTCTTCGTCGTACTGACGGTTGCGAATCTGACACCAGCAGCTTCCCAATCCCAAATCTTCAGCCTGAAGCTGCATGAATATTGAAGCGATTGAAGTGTCTTCAATCCACACGTCGCTTTCCATTACATTTCCCAGAACGACAACTGCAAGCGCACATTTTTCCAGAAAAGCTGCGCCGTGAGGCTTGCAGGCTGCAAGTTTCTGAAGCATTTCCTTGTCTTCAACAACAACGAACTGCCAAGGATTTTTCCTTTTGGATGCCGGCGCCATCAAAGCGGCACGCAATATTTTTTCAACTTGTGTAGGATTCAACAACTGAGAAGTAAATTTACGTGTACTTCTTCTGTCCTTTATCAATGATGCAAAATCTTTCATATTTTCTTTCTAATTTTGTAGTCTGAATCACAAAAATAGAAAGAATTTGTGATATTCAGAAATTTGGCAAAATTCAGCAAAAACAAAGAAAAGTTTAATACTGAAATATAATTTTTTGTATTTTCTACGTTTATATGTAGAAATGGTCTGTTGATATGAATATATAATGAAGTCATATCAATATTTTAATCCTATAAATAAAAAAGTAACAAATGATAAAACGTCGTGCAATAACAGCACTTATATTTATATTTACTGTATTCTGCACTTTTGCCCAGAAAACAGTAAAAATCACCGGCTACGTGAGAGATGCAGACGGAAGTCCTCTGGAGCTGGTAAACGTAAGAATAAAGAACACTCTTAACGGAGCCATGACCAACGAAAAGGGCTTTTACTCCATCAACACCACACCGGGAGATTCCGTTTCGGTAATATATTCGTGTATCGGCTTCAACAAGGCAGAGAGAATTATCCCTTTGCTAAGCGGCGATATGCGACTTAATGTGCAGATGAACTACACATCACTTGAGCTGGGCGAAGTTGCCGTCACTGCCATCCGCAAGCAAACAACAACAATGGAAACTATGAAGGCAGACAAGATAAAGCTCCTTCCCGACCCTGCCGGCGGAAGTATTGAAAGTTTGGTTGTGACCTTTGCCGGCGTTTCATCAAACAACGAATTGAGTTCGCAATATTCTGTAAGAGGCGGTAGTTATGACGAAAATATCGTTTATGTAAACGGAATCGAAGTGTTCCGTCCACTGTTGATTCGTTCCGGACAGCAGGAAGGGTTAAGTTTTGTCAACCCTGACCTGACAGAAGCGGTGAATTTCTCCGCCGGAGGTTTCGAAGCAAAATATGGGGACAAGATGAGTTCTGTTCTTGATATCAAATACAAACAACCTAAAGGCTTCGAAGGTTCAGTATCGGGAAGTCTTATGGGCGGCTCGGCATTTGTGGGAAGCGGAAACAACAAATTCTCACAAATCACAGGTTTCAGATATAAAAGCGGTAGTTCGCTGCTGAGCACAATGGACACGGACGCGGAATATGACCCTCGATTCATGGACATACAGACTTATATGACATATAAGCCGTCTAGCAAAATTGAGATGAATTTCCTTGGGAATATGTCACGCAACACATATCATTATGTGCCTCACAGCAGGGAAACATCTTTCGGTACGACAAATGATGTCACAAACTTCACTGTATGGTTTCCTAACAGTAATGAAAAAGACAAGTTCCAGACTCTTTTCGGAGCATTATCTCTGAAATATAAGGTAAATGACAAATTAGATTTAGGTTTGCAGGCATCAGCATTCGACAGTCAGGAAGAAGAAAGATATGATATTTCGGGAGAATATTGGCTGAGCGACGGAACGGAAAACACCGCAACCGGAGATGCCGGAGCATCAGCAATGTCTGTCGGCAGATATATGGAACATGCAAGAAACCAATTACATTCCAGTGTAATGAATATTGCGCACACAGGAAACTTGCGTCTGAAAGGAAACACCATAAACTGGGGATTGCTGGTTCAGAGAGAAAGAATTAACGACAGAATCAGTGAATGGGAAAAACGAGATTCATCAGGATATTCACTTCCACACACCGGCGACGGAGTGAATATGTATTCAAACTTATATTCGGACAATAAGCTGGAAAGTACAAGGTTCTCGGCACACATTCAGGATGCTTTCAAATTCAGGACAAAACAAGGTATGTTTACCATCGTGGGCGGAGTTAGAGGAAGTTACTGGAGTTTCAACAAAGAGTTTATTTTCAGCCCGAGAGCATCAGTTGGATTCATTCCTAACTTCGACCAGAATCTGACAATGCGCTTTGCAACGGGTATTTATTACCAGTCTCCTTTCTACAAAGAACTGCGTATGATAAAAGAGGACGAGAATGGGAACGATATAACTGTTCTTAACGACCAGCTTAAGTCACAAAGGTCAATTCATTTCATAATAGGCGGTGATTATACATTCAAACTTATGGACCGCAATTTCAAATTGACTACGGAATTATATTATAAGAAACTGGATAACCTTATCCCTTATACAGTCGATAACGTGAAGATTAGATATTATGGAGAGAATTGCGCGAAAGGATATGCAGCAGGACTTGACATTAAATTCTTCGGTGAATTTGTTCCGGGAACAGACTCATGGATAAGTCTGTCACTTATGAAAGCAGAGCAAACTATCAGGGAAACAACAAAAGCTCCGCTGCCAAACAGTCCAGGCTATAATATCAGTCTTTTCTTCCAGGATTATTTTCCTGGATACAAAAGAGTGAAACTAAATCTTAAAGGAGTTCTCTCCGGAGGTTTACCTGTTACTATTCCGAATCACGGCTATGAAGACGGATATTTCCGCACACCGGCATATAAACGTGTTGACATAGGAGTTTCATACCAGTTAGCGGGTGGCGAAAGCAGAATAATGGACCGCGGAGTGTTCCAATATCTGAAGAATATCTGGATTGGACTTGACGTATTCAATATATTCGATATTAAGAACACAAATTCATATTATTGGATAGCTAAACCGGATGGAGCACAATATGCCGTACCGAATTATCTGACGGGACGACAGATTAACGCCAGGCTCATCGTGGATTTCTAATAAAAATCGCCAATATTGTATTATGGACACTGAAAACATTATTTTCAGGTTAGAAAAGTTTAAAAAATATGAACTTTCTTAAGAATTCGTTTCATTTTTTTCTTTTTAATCAAAAAAAGTAATGTACCTTTGCCCTTAAGAAAAAACATAAAAACATTATCAATCTTTAAATCATTATCAAAATGGAACTTACACATATCGAACATTTGGGTATTGCGGTAAAGAGCATCGAAGCATGCTTGCCATACTACGAAGGAGTTTTAGGTTTGAAATGCTACAGCATTGAAGAAGTTGCTGATCAGAAAGTAAAAACTGCTTTCTTCAAAATTGGACAGACAAAAATTGAATTGTTGGAACCAACCAGTGAAGACAGTACTATCGCTAAATTCATCGAAAAGAAAGGTGAAGGCATCCATCACATCGCATTCGCTACTCCTGACGTTCAGACTTGCTTGAACGAAGCAGAAGAAAAAGGCGTTAAGTTGATCGACAAAGCTCCACGCCGTGGTGCTGAAGGTTTGGACATCGCATTCTTGCATCCGAAATCAACTTGCAGCGTATTGACAGAACTTTGTATGCCGGGCAAATAATAAATGGAAAATGAGAATTGAAAATTGAAACATATTCATAAGTGGGTTTATTTCGATTGTCAATTCTCACTTTTCAATTTACTAAGTTCATTACTAACTTAAATAAATCATAAATACAAAAATGAGTAATCAGCTTGAAAAAGTAAAAGAGCTTATCGCTTTGCGTGAACAAGCACGTTTGGGCGGTGGAGAAAAGAGAATTGAATCTCAGCATAAGAAAGGTAAATATACAGCTCGCGAACGTATCAGCATGTTGCTTGACGAAGGTAGCTTCGAAGAAATTGACATGTTCGTAAAACACCGCTGTTCAAACTTCGGTATTGAAAAGACTAAATTCTTGGGTGATGGTATCGTAACAGGTTATGGTACAATCGACGGACGTTTGGTTTACGTTTATGCTCAGGACTTCACAGTATTCGGTGGTGCATTGTCTGAAATGTTGGCTATGAAGATCTGTAAAGTTATGGATCAGGCTATGAAGATGGGTGCTCCGGTTATCGGTTTGAACGATTCAGGTGGTGCTCGTATCCAGGAAGGTGTAAACGCTTTGGCAGGTTATGCTGAAATCTTCCAGCGCAATATCTTGGCTTCAGGTGTTATCCCTCAGATTTCTGGTATCTTTGGTCCTTGTGCAGGTGGTGCTGTTTATTCTCCTGCTTTGACAGACTTCAACATCATGACTCGTGGAACAAGTTATATGTTCTTGACTGGTCCGAAAGTTGTTAAGACTGTAACAGGTGAAGATGTAACTCAGGAACAGCTTGGTGGAGCTAGCGTTCACTCAACAAAATCAGGTGTTGCTCACTTCGCAGTTGACACAGAAGAAGATGGTTTGAAACTTATCCGTCAGTTGTTGAGCTATTTGCCACAGAACAATTTGGAAGAAACTCCAGTTATTGAATGTAAAGACCCAATCGATCGTTTGGATGACTACTTGAATGAAATCATTCCTGACAATCCAAACCAGGCTTACGATATGTATGAAGTTATCGGTACTATCGTTGATAACAACGAATTCCTTGAAGTTCACGCAGACTATGCTAAGAACATCATCGTTGGTTTCGCTCGTTTCAACGGTCAGGCAGTTGGTATCGTAGCTAACCAGCCAAAAGTTATGGCAGGTTGTTTGGATAGCAACGCTTCTCGTAAGGCAGGTCGTTTCGTTCGTTTCTGCGACGCATTCAACATTCCTTTGGTAACATTGGTTGACGTACCAGGATTCTTGCCAGGTACAGGTCAGGAATACAATGGTGTTATCCTTCACGGTGCTAAACTTCTTTATGCTTACGGTGAAGCTACTGTTCCTAAAGTAACTGTAACATTACGTAAATCTTATGGTGGTGCTTACTGTGTGATGAGTTCTAAACACTTGCGTGGTGATATGAACTATGCATGGCCAACTGCAGAAATCGCAGTTATGGGTCCAAGCGGTGCCGTAGAAGTTATCTTTGCTAAGGAAGTTGCTGCTGCTGAAGATCCAAAAGCTTGTGCTGCAGAAAAAGAAGCAGAATACAAGAAAGCATTTGCTAATCCTTACAATGCAGCTCAGTATGGTTACATTGATGATGTTATCGAACCGCGTAACACTCGTTTCCGCATCATCCGTGCATTGCAGCAGTTGCAGACTAAGAAGTTAAGCAACCCTGCTAAGAAACATGATAACCTGCCTCTGTAATCTTATTAAAAACTGAATGTGTATGACAAATAAAAGATTCGGAGTCTTGTTGTTGCTGATGGTGCTGTTTGCATTCGGTGCCCAAGCGCAGCAGACGACTTCCGTTAGAATAAATGAAGTATTGGTCGTCAATGAAGAGAACTTCATGGATGACTATGGACACCGCCACCCCTGGATCGAGCTGTACAACAACTCGGCGGGTACGGTGGACTTGGGGGGATGTTACTTGACGAACGACAAGAACAACCCGACAATGTATGTTATTCCCAAAGGCGACGTTCTGACGAAGATTCCTCCTCATCAACAGGCTTTGTTCTGGGCTGATAAAGAGGAACAGCGCGGTACATTCCACGTTAATTTCGTCTTAGATCCTACAAAGGAAAACTATATTGCTCTTTATGACTCAGATGGAAGAACATTGATTGACGAAGTTACGATTCCAGCAGGTCAGAAAGCGGATATTAGTTATGGACGTAGCATGGATGGTACGGGAGAATGGATTAATTTTACTCGCGTTACTCCTAAGGCAAACAATATCACACAGAATATCAATGAAAAAGTGGAAAACTTCCGCGTAAACGACTCGTGGGGTATTGGTATGACGATTACATCCATGGCGGTAGTATTCTGTGGTTTGTTTGTTTTGTATTTGATATTCAAACAAATTGGTAATGCTTCTATCCGTGCAAGCCAGCGTCGTGCTGCTCAAGCTGCTGCAGTTACAGGTGGAACTGTATCAGCAAATGCCGGTCAGGAATCAGGTGAAATTTTCGCTGCTATTTCTATGGCTTTGTATGAGATTAGCGATGATAATCACGATATCGAAAACACCGTGCTGACTATCCGTAAGGTACAGCGCAGATATTCACCGTGGAGCTCTAAGATTTATGGTTTGCGTGAGACTCCCGTCCTTAAAAAATAATTATCCTTATTAAATTGAATCTGAAGAATGAAAAGTTTTAAATATACCATTAACGGTAATGTATATAAAGTTCATATCAACTCGATCGTTGATGATATTGCAGATGTAGAAGTAAACGGTACTCCGTATCACGTAAAAATGGAGAAACCGGCTAAGAAACAGATGGTAGCCTTGAAGCGTCCGGCACAAGCTCCTACGACAGCGTCCGGTGAGCCTGTTGTTTCTCGTCCGGCAACTCCGAGCGTAGCTGGTGCTGTTAAATCTCCGCTGCCTGGTGTTATCTTGAGCATTGATTGCAAGGTAGGCGATACCGTGAAGAGAGGCCAGAAGATTTTGGTTCTGGAAGCCATGAAGATGGAAAACACGATCAATGCGGATCGAGATGGTAAGATTGTAGAAATTAAGGTAAACAAAGGCGATTCTGTGCTGGAAGGCACTGACCTCGTCGTAATCGGTTAATATTATGTTTTCATCTATATTATTACAAGCAGGAGTAGCTCATGAAAGTTTCACCCAGTTCTTGGCTGAAAACATCCAGATATTCCTGTCTTATACGGGCTTCGCCAACGCAACGCCCGGACATTTCATTATGTTGCTGGTGGGGTTGCTGTTTATATTCCTGGCGATTAAGTATGAATTCGAGCCGATGCTTCTGATTCCGATTGGTTTCGGTATTTTGATTGGTAACATTCCTTTCAAAGATGCAGGACTACAGTTGGGTATTTACGAAGAAGGTTCCGTGTTCAACATCTTGTATCAAGGTGTGAAGCAAGGATGGTATCCGCCATTGATATTCTTGGGTATCGGGGCGATGACCGACTTCTCGGCATTGATATCGAATCCTAAGTTGTTGCTGATTGGTGCTGCCGCCCAGTTCGGTATCTTCGGTGCTTATATCATTGCCTTGCAGATGGGCTTCGACCCGAGTCAGGCTGGTGCTATCGGTATCATCGGTGGTGCTGATGGTCCGACTGCTATCTTCTTGTCTTCTAAACTGGCTCCGAACTTGATGGGTGCGATTGCGGTATCAGCCTATTCTTACATGGCCTTGGTGCCGATTATCCAGCCGCCGTTCATGCGCCTGCTGACAACTAAGAAAGAACGTCTGATCCGCATGAAGCCGCCGAGAGCTGTTTCTCAGACGGAAAAGATCATCTTCCCGATTGCCGGTTTGTTATTGACCGCCTTCTTGGTACCGTCTGGTCTGCCTCTGTTAGGTATGTTGTTCTTCGGTAACTTGTGTAAGGAAAGTGGCGTAACCCGTCGTTTGGCCGAGACTGCCCGTGGTCCGCTGATTGACGTCATCACGATGTTGTTAGGTATCACGGTGGGTGCTTCTACGCAGGCAACTCAGTTCTTGACCGTAAACTCTATCAAGATTTTCGGTCTGGGTGCGTTGTCATTCGTAATCGCAACTTGCGCCGGTGTCTTGTTCGTTAAGTTCTTCAATTTGTTCTTGAAGGAAGGCAACAAGATTAACCCGTTGATTGGTAACGCCGGTGTATCTGCCGTGCCCGACTCTGCTCGTATCTCTCAGATTGTAGGTTTGGAATATGACCCGACCAACTATCTGTTGATGCACGCCATGGGTCCGAACGTAGCAGGTGTAATCGGTTCTGCTGTTGCAGCCGGTATCTTGTTAGGTTTCTTGGCTTAATAGATTGAATATATCACTATAATGAAACGAGGTAGTTCCTAATTGGAATTACCTCGTTTTTATTTTATAACTAACTTTTTCCTGATATCACATTTTGGTGAGAACAATATAAAAATACCGGCAAAACACATCCGAACCTACGCTGTCGTAGGACCATATTTAATTCATCATAGGACCGGCTCCACGATAGCGCAGGTCCGGTCCTATTTTTATATCATGAAACACCAATCTATAAGATTATTAAAAACGTGTATTTTAATTTGCCTCTCCACTCTCCTTTTCATATCTTTGCAGCGATAAAACAAAGGTGTAATATTCAGCCGTTCGGCTGATATTAGTAAAAGGGAATTCGGTGTGAATCCGAAGCTGTACCCGTAGCTGTAAGTCTATTAATCCACAGGCGTACTCTTTATGCCACTGGCTATTTGCCGGGAAGGTGCCTGCATTAAGGAAGACAAGCCAGAAAACCTGCCTTTGTTGGTTGTGCCAGCAATTCTCGGGTAAGAACTGCTGCTAATTCTTTTATTCTATTTATGCTAAGAAAAAGATGTTTTTGTCTGCAAGGACTCATTAGTCTTTTGCTGCTCGTCTGCACACATACAAATGCACAGATTGATACAACTAAGACGCAGGATTTGTCGGAAGTTGAAATCACAGCAAAGTCACGACCTTCAGTAACTCGTTCGTCTGCTCCTATTCAGCTTTTGGACAGGAAAAGTATTGAAATGCTGGGCGTGCAGGATTTGTCCGAAGCTATAAAAAGATTCTCCGGAATTACTGTCCAAGACTATGGTGGCGTAGGCGGACTCAAAACTGTGTCAGTAAGAAGTCTTGGTGCAAAGCATACAGCCGTAAGTTATGATGGAATAACTATTACTGATGCACAGAGCGGACAAGTAGATATCAGCCGTTTCTCGTTGGATAATGTAGGAATGATTTCTCTATCCATCGGGCAAACTGACGATATATTCCAGACAGCAAGAATGTATGCATCTGCCGGAGCTTTAAGCATACAAACCTCTGCTCCGGAGTTTACCGACAAATCATTCAATCTGAAAGGGAAAATCAAAGGCGGTTCTTTCGGTCTGATAAATCCTTCTGTAAATTATGAGCAGAAATTAGGTTCTAAATGGTCTGCTTCAGTATATGGAAACTGGACAAAAAGCAACGGTGAATATCCTTTTACTCTGGTGAACGGAAATCAGATTACAGAAGAAACACGACGAAACAGCGACATCACAAGTCTGCGCCTCGAAGCAAATATATACGGAAACCTTGGAAATGCCGGAGACTTGAAGGCAAAAATATATTACTATGATTCCGAACGAGGTTTGCCGGGAAGTGTTATATTATACAACAACACGGCAAATAAACGTCTTTGGGACAATAACTTCTTCACTCAAGTGAACTATACAAAAGCATTTTCCGATATGTGGAAAATACGTGCTGATTTGAAATACAATTATTCTTTCAGCAAATATCTTGATGTGAACGACAAATATGCAGATGGATTCCAGAAAGACCTGAACACTCAGAACGAATATTATGCTTCGCTCGGTGCTTTGTTCTGCCCTCTTTCAGGATTGTCTTTCTCCCTGAATTCGGATATTGCAAGAGCTATGCTCGACAATAATTACATGAATTCTCCAATGCCGAAAAGGTGGACTTCGCTGACTGCTCTTGCCGCGCAATACAAGAATTCAAGAATTACAGCAACAGCAAGCGTCCTCGGCACATATATTACTGATGAAGTTGAATATGGCGACAAACCTGATGACAGAAAAAGACTCTCTCCTGCCCTCAGCCTTTCCTGGCGACCATTCGAAGAGCAGAATCTGAGAGTGAGAGCTTCATTCAAAGATGCTTTCCGTGTTCCTACTTTCACAGACCTTTATTATCTGCGAATGGGAAACACAAATCTGGTTCCGGAAAAAGCTACGCAATACAACATCGGATTGACATGGAGTGAGCGCTTTGCATTCTTCAGTCTGATAAATATATCGGCAGATGCTTATTACAACAAAGTGAAGGACAAAATCGTTGCTTTGCCTACATTATATATATGGAAAATGATGAATTTCGGCGAAGTAGATATTAAAGGTGTTGATATAAATTTCAACCCTGAAATTCCGCTGTATGATAAGATTGTTCTTTCTCTGTCGTCTGCTTACAGCTATCAATACGCTGTTGACGTAACTGATAAATCAGCCAAAAACTATAAACATCAGATTCCTTACACTCCGCGGCACTCTGGTTCAGTTTCGGCTATGATTGAGAATCCTTGGGTAAATATCAGTTACAGTCTGATTGCTACCGGAGACAGATATGCATTGCCTCAGAATATTGAAAGCAATCTGATTAAATCATATGTGGAACATACAATCTCTGCAAACCACAGTTTCACAATAAAGAATAAAGTAAAATTGCGTCTGCAAGGAGAAATAGTGAATCTAGCAAACAAGACTTATGAGGTGATTCAATATTATCCTATGCCGGGAAGATCATGGAGATTAAGTCTAGGAATTGAGTATTAATGAAGTTGACAAGGCTTCAGAAACAAGTTGACAAGGAGAGAATGCCTGATAATCTGGTCAACTCGTACACTTGTCAACTCGTATCATCACGCTATATATTTATAACTCTAAATATCAATAAAATGAAAAAGAAAAACTATTTTGCACTTTGTGCTCTATTGATGGCTTCAACCTTGGTTGGTTGCAGCAAAGAAGATGCAGAAAACAATCCACAGCCGGAACAGCCGGGACAAACTGTCCTCAACGGATATTATGTTCTGAATAGCGGAAAAATGGGAAGTAACAATTCAACAATAACTTTCTATAATACCGAAAGTAAAGAAACAACAAGCGATATTTTTGAAACTGCCAATGGAAGAAAACTTGGCGATACAGCAAATGATATGATTATCTATGGCTCAAAGATTTATCTGGCTGTATATGGTTCGCAGACTATTGAAGTGACAGACTTGAACGGTAAATCACTCAAACAGATAAAAAGCAGTACAGATAAACCTTTGCAGCCAAGAGCTTTCACTTCATATGGTGGCAAAGTTTATGTTTCTTTGTTTGATGGCTATGTTGCAAGTATCGACACAACATCACTGGAAATAGACAACACAGTTGCAGTTGGCAGAAATCCGGAACAATTAACTGTAGCAAACGGAAAATTGTATGTTGCTAACTCCGGTGGTCTTGACTACAATACTGAAGTTGGCTACGATAAAACTGTTTCTGTCGTAAATCTTGAATCATTCACAGAAACAAAGAAAATTGAAACCGTTCTTAACCCATGTAATGTTCAGCGTGATTCACAGGAAGATGTATATCTTGTTTCTATGGGTAATTATGCTGATGTTCCAAACACATTGCAGAAAATAAATACTTCGACAGACGAAATATCAACTGTTTCAATTGCTAATGCAACAGAAATGGCTTCACTTGGTGATAAAATATTCATGATGTATTCTCAGTATGATGAAAACTGGAATCAGACAATTAGTTATTATATGTATGACGCGATAAATGAAAATATAATAACTGACTCTGCGCTGAAAGAAACTATTGCTAAGCCTTATAAGATTGCAGCAGACAAAGCTTCTAACATGCTGTTTGTCACTGAATCAGACTATACAAATAACGGAGACGTATATTGTTTCGACGGAGACGGAAATCTTAAAGTTAAGTTCGAAGCAGGTCTGAATCCTATAAAAGTTATTGCTTCAAGCGTACAATAATCGAGAAATATAGAATTATTAATTTCGCCACAGCTGTGGTTTAATCAGGTCACAACCGTGGCGAAATTAAATCACAACTGTGACGAGATTAAATCACAGCTGTGACTAAAATAGTTTATACTGAACAAGGATAAAATCAAAATATAAGCGATAAACTTCAATTTAGTAACCGGAAAAATATAAGATAATGATGAAATTGATATATACTCTGATAGCAGCATGCATGCTTCTGATTTCATGTCAGAATGCAAAAAACAAACCGGAAGAAACTCCAGTCGGAACAGAAACCATACGCTATGCCCGAGGTTTTTCAATTCGTCATTACAAAGATTACTCAACTGTTGAAGTGCGCAATCCTTGGGACACAACGAAACTTCTGCAAAGATATGTCCTAATTGGCAGAAGCTCCGAAGAGCCGGAAAACCTTCCTAAAGGAACTGTAGTAAGAACTCCAGTTAAGAATATTGTTGCCTACACTTCTGTTCACGTTGCAATAATCGACCAGCTTGGTGAAAGCGACAAAATAATCGGTGTTTGCGAACCGAGATATATGGACACTCCGGTAATACAAAACGGATTGAAAGAGGGAAAAATCACCGACCTTGGTGAAGCGACTTCGCCAAATGTTGAGAAAATGATAGAGATTAATGCCGAACTTGTCATTGCATCTCCTTTCCAGAACAGCAGTTATGGACCGGTGGAGAAAATAGGCATTCCCATTATTGAAGGTGCTGACTATATGGAAAATCTGCCTTTGGGAAGAACAGAATGGATAAAGTTTTACGGACTGCTTTTAGGCAAAGAAAGCAAAGCAGACTCTATTTTCCGTGAAACTGAGCAAAGATATTTAAAACTTAAAGAGCTGACAGCAAATATAAAAGACAAACCAACTGTTTTCACTGAAAAGAAATTCGGCGCATCATGGTATATGCCGGCAAAGAGCAGCTATATCGCACATCTTCTGGAAGATGCCGGTGCAGAATATATTTTCCGCAACCTCGAAGGTGCCGGAAGCATTCCGCTAACTTTCGAACAAGTGTTCGAGAAAGCTATTCATGCCGATATATGGCTGATAAAATACAATCTTGCAAAAGACATGACTTATCGTGAACTGGAATCAGAATACAGTCCATACAGAAATTTCGATGCTTTCAAGAACAGAAAGATTTTCGGTTGCAACACCGGAATTGTTCCTTATTATGAAGAATTTCCTCTCCATCCGGACTATTTGCTGGAAGATTTCATCAAGATTTTCCATCCGGAAATAATCGGAGACAGAGAGTTCAGATATTATAAACCTATGGAATAAGTTCAAGCAAATCAAATTCGCCCCAATACCAGTGCGTATATCCGGCAATCAGATTCTTATAACAATAAACCGGAGTCGGACACAAGGTGTTGCGGGCTGAATATTGGTTGACAACTGATTCGAGATTTTCTTCTTTCACTGATGAATAATGGAATTCGTGACCTCTGATTTCACGGTCCTTATAAATGAATTTTCTGTATCCGAGATGAAGTTTCATGGATTCCATTGTTGCAACATTATCCAGCACTCCAACCACAGGATATTGCTTGCCATCCATTCCTATTATACTCTTGCACAAATACATCATGCCGCCACATTCGGCAAAAGCTTTGCCTCCGTTCTCAATATAATCAGCAATCGAGCAAAGCATCGTCTTGTTTGAAGATAATTCTTCGAGATAAAACTCCGGATAACCGCCCGGAAGATAAAGGAAATCAATATTGTCCGGCAATTTGCTGTCAGCAATAGGACTGAAATATATTATCTCTCCTTTTTCAGATAATTTCCTTATATTTTCACGATATGTGAAATTAAAGGCATTGTCGCGAGCCACAGCTATACGCAATTTATTCTCTGCAGCTTCTGAGTCGGCAGAATATTCATGGCTGTGCGCAGTTGCAGCAGTCAGCTCAAAAAGCTTATCCATATCCACATGACGCTCTATTTCCTCCGCAACTCTGTTAATCAGTTTCTCCTGTTCGGCAAGATGCTCAAGGCTAAGTCCCAAATGTCGTGAAGGAATTTCCATTCCGGACAATTTGGGCAAATATCCGAGACATTCCACTCCTGCATCATCGCAGGCATCTTTCAGAAAAGAGAAATGAGATTCAGAAGAAACCTGATTGAATATCACTCCGGCAATATTTACTGATTTATCAAAATTCTTGAAGCCGAAAATCAACGGAGCAACAGAATAAGCCGTTGATTTGGCATTAACAAGAAGAATAACCGGCAAATCCAAGAGTTTTGCAATATCAGCACTGCTTCCTTCAGATTTGCGCGAACCGTCAAACAAACCCATAACTCCTTCCACAACGCAAGCATCTGCATCATTTCCATATCGAGTAAACAAATCGCGCACATGCGCTGGCGAAGCCATCCAAGTATCAAGATTGACAGACTGAGAACCCGCAGCCAACGTATGATACTGAGTGTCTATATAATCCGGACCGCATTTGAACGGCTGAACCTTCAGATTTCTGTTTCTCAGAGCACGAAGCATTCCCATTGTGAATGTTGTTTTTCCGCTACCGGAAGAAGCGGCTGCTATAAGGAAATGGATTTTAGACATGGAGTTTCAAGTTTGTTAGTTATCTAATTTATAAGTTTGTGAATTGTATTCTTGTTCTTTCGATGCTTTCCCGCAATCAATACAAATCCAGGACAAAGCTTTGCATTGTCAGCAAATCAATTGTCCATAATTTGCCGGACAAATTCTCACCGCATCCTGTAATGAGTTTTATGGCTTCGGACGCTTCAACGCAGCCAACTATTCCGGGAAGAACGCCCATAACGCCCAATGAAGGACGAGGCATCGACATTATTTCTTCCTCATCGGGAAACAAATCTCTGTATTTCCTTCCATCAGGAAGATTGAACACCGAAACTTGCCCGTCGAATTCACGAATAGCACCATAAATATATGGAACAGACAAGCGAGAAGTTATATCGCCAATCAAATATCTGGTTGCAAAATTGTCGGTTCCGTCAATGACAATATCATAGGCAGATATTATGTTTTCGGCATTCGTTTCGTCCAGTCGGAACGGATAGGCAGTTATCTCTATTGATGAATTCAATGCTTGAAGTCTGCGCTTTGCGCATTCAACTTTTGGAAGTCCAACTTCAGACTCAGTATATAAAACCTGACGCTGAAGATTCGACTCGCTTACAACATCATCGTCCATCAATCCCAAATGTCCTACACCGGCGGCTGCAAGATAAAGGGCAATGGGCGAACCAAGTCCGCCCACGCCCACAAGCAATATCTTTGCCTCGGACAATTTCCGCTGTCCGTCCTCTCCTATTTCATCCAGGAGCAGATGACGCGAATATCGTTCACGAAAATCTTTATCCATGAGCCTGCAATGTTGGTTCATCAAAAGCCTGGTCCCAGTCTTTCCAAACCGGCTCAATTCCCAATCCCTTCAAAGCTGCAGTAACTTCGCGGGCAGTTCTCTCGTCACTGACATGGAACTGTTCCAAAGTCTGAGGATAAGAATAATAACCACCTGGTTCAGTCTTACTTTCAGCACTCATAGTTGTTACACCAAGGCGAGCCAT
The DNA here is from genome assembly GCA_949295065.1 of uncultured Parabacteroides sp. Taxonomy (GTDB): domain Bacteria; phylum Bacteroidota; class Bacteroidia; order Bacteroidales; family Tannerellaceae; genus Parabacteroides. The sequence continues at coordinate 63,605 of CASFJQ010000003.1, forward strand.
ATTATCGCGGAACTCAGCACTCTCACGTGTAGAATATGAGATATCAACATCATGGTCAAATATTCGTGTAGCAAAAGTAAGCTGAGCCAGCTCCTTGTCAGACATAACAACATTCGGCTGGAAACCACCGTTTTCCGACGGACGCATACGAGGGAAGTTGAAGCTGTATTTAGTTTTCCAGTAATGCTTCTGCAAATAGCGGAGATGATATGCCATCATAGTCACATCAGTACGCCATTCCTTTTCCAGACCAATCAACACACCCATTCCGATGCTGTGAACTCCGGCCTGTCCCATTCGGTCGAACCCATTCACTCGCCAGTCGAATTTGGATTTCATTCCTCGCGGATGATAAATATTATAGTTTGCCTTGTGATATGTTTCCTGGAAGCAAATCACACCATTCATTCCGTGATGAGTCAGCTCCTTATATTCTTCGGCAGACAAAGGCATAACCTCAATCTTAAGGTTTGAGAAATATGGCTTTGCCAAGTCCAATGCACGGGCAATATACGGCACTCCGGCTTTAGCCGGATTCTCGCCTGTTACAAGAAGCAGGTTCTCAAACGGAGCCAGTTTCTTTATTGCCTTATATTCATTTACGATTTCCTCCTCAGTAAGGATAGTTCTCTTCATCGGATTGCTGATGTGGAAACCACAATAAACGCATGAATTGGTACAAGAGTTTGTGATATACAACGGAACGAACATCGACATTGTATTTCCAAATCTTTCTCTTGTATATTTATAACTTAATTGTGCCATTGTTTCCAGATACGGCTCAGCCGCAGGTGAAATCAATGCCATAAAATCATTGACATCAAGATGCTCTTTTGCCAAGGCACGACGAACATCGGCTTCGGTTTTAGAGTAAATAAGGGATGTTGTTTCATCCCAATCTATTTTTTCTAATTCTTCCGAAAACATATTTGGATAGTTTTATAAATTCTTTAAATCACGGCTCAACTTCATTGCGCAGAAATTCGGACCGCACATTGTGCAATATTCACTGTCTTCGTGACGGCCTTCCTTGTAATATTCCAAAGCTCTGTCTGGATCGAGACTTAGATGGAACTGGTCGCGCCAGCGGAATTCATAACGAGCCTTTGACAATGCATTGTCGCGAATCATCGCACCCGGATGACCTTTGGCAAGATCGGCAGCGTGTGCGGCAATCTTGTATGTGATAACTCCTGTGCGCACATCTTCCTTGTTAGGCAAACCAAGATGTTCTTTCGGAGTAACATAGCAAAGCATTGCAGTTCCCAACCAGCCAATCTGAGCAGCACCGATGGCAGACGTAATATGGTCGTAGCCCGGAGCAATATCCGTTACCAACGGACCGAGTGTGTAGAACGGAGCATCGTGGCACGACTTAATCTGACGTTCCATATTCTCACGAATCTTATGCATAGGAACGTGTCCCGGACCTTCGATAAATGCCTGGATATTCTTTGCCCAAGCTCGCTGCACCAATTCTCCCAATGTGTCAAGTTCAGCAAATTGAGCTTCGTCGTTGGCATCATAGATTGAACCCGGACGCAATCCGTCGCCCAATGACACAGCCACATCATATTGTGCAAGAATATCACAGATTTCATCAAAATGCTCGTAAAGGAAGCTTTCACGATTATGCATAATGCACCATTTGCTCATAATACTTCCACCACGGCTCACGATACCGCAGAGACGTTTGTCAGCTAGATGAACATTCTGATATCTTATACCTGCATGAATAGTGAAATAATCGACACCTTGCTCGCACTGCTCGATAAGAGTATCTTTATATATTTCCCATGTCAAGTCCTCAACTTTTCCATTTACTTTTTCCAAAGCCTGATAGATTGGAACAGTTCCGACTGGAACAGGACAGTTTCGGATAATCCATTCGCGTGTTTCGTGGATGTTTGCGCCTGTTGAAAGGTCCATCAATGTGTCGCCGCCCCATTTGCAACTCCACACAGCTTTGTCCACTTCCTCATCGATTGATGAAGTTGTTGCAGAATTACCGATGTTAGTATTAATCTTGACAAGGAAATTACGTCCGATAATCATCGGTTCGCTTTCCGGATGGTTGATATTTGCAGGAAGAACAGCACGACCTGCAGCAATCTCGTCGCGCACAAATTCCGGAGTAATATATGATTCAATGCCAAGTTCGGCACAGTTCATATTCTCACGAATGGCAACATATTCCATTTCCGGAGTGACAATTCCCTGCTTTGCATAATACATCTGAGTGATGCATTTTCCTTCTTTAGCTCTATAAGGCAAGGCAATATGCTCGAAACGAAGATGGTCGAGAGATTTGTCGTCACGGCGCATCTTTCCATATTCTGATGTAATGGAAGGAAGCTGCTCCACATCTCCACGGGAAACAATCCATTCCTCACGCATACGAGGCAGACCTTTCTTCAAGTCAATCTCGATAGAAGGATCGCTGAACGGACCGCTGGTATCATAGATATATACCGGGGCATTTGGCGTCATAACTTTCTTTCCGTCCTCAACCGTTACAGTCGGAGCAAGATTAACCTTCTGCATTCCAACCTTGATGTATGGGAACATTTTCCCTGACATATATGTTTTCTCGGCATGAGCATAAGCTCTGTTGTCTTTTTTATCCATATAATTTTAGTTTCTGAGTTTTTAAGTTTTTGAGTTTTACTCAAGATTAGCGCGAGCTCAACTCATACTTATCTTCTTTTTATCCCAAAAATGAAGTCAAAGGAGATGATGCAGAAGCCTGGAAGTTAGTTGCCACTCCACCTAATCCGGCTTCGTAAGCCTGGCGTCCTGCTTCAACCGCAGCCTTGAATGCTTTAGCCATTTCAACAGGATTTCCGGCAACGGCAACAGCAGTGTTAACCAACACAGCAGAAGCACCAAGCTCCATAGCTTCAGCGGCATGACTTGGAGCACCGATTCCGGCATCAACAACTACTGGAATACCAGCCTGTTCGATAATTATGCGAAGGAAATCACGAGTCTGCAAACCTTTGTTTGTTCCAATCGGAGCACCAAGAGGCATAACAGTTGCAGCACCAGCTTCCTCAAGCTGCTTGCACAATACTGGGTCTGCCTGGCAATATGGAAGAACAACGAAACCAAGTTTCACCAACTGTTCTGTTGCTTTAAGAGTTTCCACAGTATCAGGCAACAAATAACGAGGATCCGGATGGATTTCAAGTTTCAGCCAGTTTGTTCCAAAAGCCTCACGCGCCATCTGGGCAGCAAATACGGCTTCTTCGGCATTACGAACGCCTGAAGTGTTAGGCAACAACTGTATATGGCTGTGTGTGATATGTTTCAGCAAGTCATCTTCCTTGTCGTCCAAATCTACCCTCTTCATTGCAACAGTCACCATTTCTGAACCAGAAGCAAGAATAGCTTCTTCCATCAATTTATTTGAGTTGAATTTTCCTGTACCCAAAAACAAACGGGAATTAAATTCTTTTCCCGCAATAACCAACTTTTCCATATGATTATGATATTATATATATTTATTATCTGACTTATGCTTCTCAAAGACTTTATCCGCCACATGCAGCCTTAATCACAACAAGAGAATCATTCTCTTTTATGACAAACTGCGCCCATTCAGTACGCGGAACCATACGATTGTTTACGGCAACTGCAATTCCTTTATCCGGCCATTGCAACTGCTCTGACAATTGAGCCAAAGTTGAAGTTTCAGGACACTCCAATGATTTGTTATTCACTTTTATATTCATAAAACTGTATTTTGATATGAAATAAATAAAAACGATGCTTTAACTCACACAAAATGTGGATTAAACTCCAGCATCCTAAAAATACAATGGAAATACAAAGGAATGTATATAAGCGGAATATTATGAAGAGAAATATCAACAATCCCTACGGCAGCACTAACTGCGTCAGGTTCGAAGGGTATAATCTCAGCCTCCGTTCAGGCACCCCTTTGTTTTCAATAGCAAAATAAGACATTTTTTTTCGAATTACATAAATATAGGATAATTATTTTCCATTAAATATCTTCCTATGTTTTGCATTAATCTCTATTCAAAACATAATGATACTTCCCTTTAATTTTGGAAATTCAAATTTTTTAAATATATTGCAGACAAATTATAATTTAAGTTGCGCAAATGCGGCTTTCAGTTAAAGAATTGGCAAGTTTTACTTAACAGCACAAAACAATAAAAGAATACACATCATGAAAGAAGAAAAAGAAGAAAAAGTAGGCGGTCTGCCGGAAAATGCTTACAGGGAACTAAAAGAAGGAGAAAAATATGTTCCTGTCATGTCTCCGGACAAGAATTACCGCGAAGTCACTCCTTGGTCCGTATGCTGGGGACTGGTTATGGCTGTAATTTTCAGTGCGGCTGCCGCATACCTCGGGCTGCGTGTGGGCCAGGTATTTGAAGCAGCAATTCCAATTGCAATTATAGCAGTCGGATTGTCAGGAGGATTCAAAAGGAAAAATGCTTTGGCTGAAAACGTAATAATACAGTCAATCGGTGCCAGCAGCGGAGTGATTGTTGCAGGTGCCATCTTCACATTGCCTGCATTATACATTCTGCAAGACAAGTATCCGGAAATAACAGTAAACTTTTTTGAAGTGTTTATGAGTTCTCTTCTGGGAGGTATTCTGGGTATATTATTGCTTATTCCGTTCAGAAAATATTTTGTTTCGGATATGCACGGCAAATATCCATTCCCCGAAGCAACAGCAACTACTCAAGTGCTGATTTCCGGCGAAAAAGGTGGAAACCAGGCGAAGCCATTGATTTTTGCCGGTCTTATCGGAGGTATATATGACTTTATAATTGCATCATTCGGCTGGTGGAGCGAAAATATAAGTACACGCATAATTGGCGCAGGCGAAATGCTTGCCGAAAAAGCAAAGATTGTATTTAAAGTGAACACAGGCGCAGCTGTTCTCGGTTTGGGATATATTATCGGACTTAAATATTCAGTTATAATATGCGCCGGTTCATTTTTGGTATGGCTGGTTATAATTCCTGCAATGTCTGCAATATTTAACGGAGATGTTCTTACATTCGGCAATGCAGCCATAACTGCAACTGTTGGCCAAATGAGCGCAGAAGAAATCTTCACTAATTATGCCCGCCACATCGGTATCGGCGGTATTGCTACAGCCGGTGTAATTGGTATCATCAAATCATGGGGAATAATCAAAGGAGCTGCAGGCTTGGTTTCACGCGAATTGAAAGGCAAATCTGATGTAGCAGATAACACTTGCGTACGTACTCAAAAGGACATTTCAATGAAAATCATTGCTTTTGGAGTTATTGCTACATTAGTTATCACATATCTGTTCTTCCATTTTGGAGTTCTTGACAATTGGTTCTATGCCGTTGTAGGACTTTTGTTGGTTGCTGTCATAGCATTTCTGTTTACTACAGTGGCTGCAAATGCAATTGCAATTGTTGGTACAAACCCTGTTTCCGGAATGACTTTGATGACGCTGATACTTGCTTCCATCATTCTGGTTGCAACAGGATTGAAAGGCACAGCCGGCATGGTTTCAGCTCTTATTATCGGAGGTGTTGTTTGCACTGCATTGTCAATGGCGGGAGGATTCATTACAGACCTTAAAATCGGATATTGGCTGGGAACAACTCCGGCAAAGCAGGAAACCTGGAAATTCTTGGGAACATTGGTCTCTGCGGCAACAGTTGGCGGCGTTATTCTGGTCCTAAACAAGACATATGGATTTACTAGCGGACAGCTCGCAGCACCTCAGGCAAATGCAATGGCAGCAGTTATTGAACCGTTAATGAACGGAACTGGCGCGCCATGGGCTTTGTATGCAATCGGAGCAGTTCTGGCTGTTATATTAAATTTCTGCGGAATCCCGGCTCTTGCATTTGCTCTTGGCATGTTTATTCCAATTGAACTCAACACTCCTTTACTTATAGGTGGAGCCATAAGCTGGTATGTCGGCAGCAGAAGTAAAGATGAATCATTGAATGCTGCAAGACTGCAGAAAGGAACTCTCCTTTCATCAGGATTCATCGCCGGCGGAGCATTGATGGGTGTTATCAGCGCAATCTTAAGATTTGCGGATATAAATTTATATTGCACAGAATGGGCTTCGGGCGCAATGGCAGAATGGCTTGCAGTTGTTATGTACGTATTGCTAATGGTTTATTTGACTAAGAGTTCATTAAGCGCAAATAAATAGCAAGCTAAACAGACCTTTGCCTGATAAGATAATCAGGCAAAGGCAAAATCATCAGTCAATAAATATTAATACAACAACAATTATTTTATGGAAACACCGGAAATTAATATAGGCATAGTTAAAGGAGAAAGTATCTTTTTCTCTTTCAATGGAGAATATATCCTTGCAGAAACGGGAGCATTAATCACAGGAGAACAAAAAGTTTCCGTAAATAATGGAAAGATTCTTTTCAATGGCAAGTGGCACGACGAGCTGTTCTTCGAACCCACAGGAGATGATGTTTCGTTCGACCTTATGGATGTTACAATAGGTATTGACTTCCATTGGGAACGCAAGGAAAATCAGCGATTCAAAGGAGCTCTTAATCTGATTGTTGATGGAGAGTCTATTGTTGCAATCAATCAAATTGACATAGAAAGTTATCTCAGCAGCGTAATTTCTTCAGAGATGAACTCTGATGCTCCGGGAGAATTCCTTAAAGCTCATGCTGTAATATCAAGAAGCTGGGTTATGTCGCAAATAAGGAAATCATTGCGCAGGCATGATGACAGCAAAGGCGAAGGTCAGATTGAAACAGAAAACCGAAGAATCAAGTGGTACGACCGCGAAGACCACAAGCTTTTCGATGTCTGTGCTGACGACCATTGCCAGCGCTATCAAGGAATAAGCCGCAAGACAAATCCTCAAATCGAGAAGATAATAGACAAGACATATGGTGAAGTCCTTATGTATGATGGTGAAATCTGCGATGCCCGCTTCTCAAAATGCTGCGGCGGAGCCATTGAGGAATTCGATGCGTGTTGGGAAGATATTTCCGTTCCATATCTTAAATCTGCCGGAGACAATCAATATGATTTACTTATCGAAGATTTAACAAAGGAAGAAGACGCGGAAAAATGGATTCGCAGTTCTCCAAAGGCTTTCTGCAACACTCACGACAAACAATTGTTGCAGAAAATCCTAAACAACTACGATTGCGAGACTCCGGACTTCTACAGGTGGAAAGTTTCATATTCACAGGAAACACTGAGTAAGCTTATAGAAAAAAGGACAGGAATAGATTTCGGAAATATCATAGACTTGGTTCCTCTCAAACGTGGAAAATCCGGCAGAATCTATGAACTGATGATTAAAGGCAGCAAGCGCAATATGGTTATTGGAAAAGAGCTCGAAATCAGACGTTCCCTTTCCGAATCACATCTCTACAGCTCAGCCTTCGTAGTAGATAAGGTAATGGGCAAGGATGGAATACCTGAAGAATTCACTCTCACCGGAAGCGGATGGGGACACGGCGTCGGACTTTGCCAAATCGGAGCAGCAGTTATGAGCACAGAAGGATATACTTATAAGGAAATCTTGAAACATTATTTTCCCGGCTCTGTTCTGGAAAAAATTTATGAAAAAGAAAAATGAGCAGATATACAATTCTTTTTATAATAGCAGTCTATTTCGGGCTGCTATTATTTATTGCATGGCTAACAGGAAGGAAAAGTAGCAGCAACGATGCTTTCTTTACGGGCAACAGGCAATCTCCATGGTACATAGTTTCTATAGGAATGATCGGCACTTCCCTATCCGGTGTAACTTTCGTTTCTGTTCCCGGCATGGTGAGAAGTATCGACATGACATATATGCAAACCGTATTTGGTTTTTTCGTCGGATACATTATCATTGCGCACATACTTCTTCCACTCTACTATAAGCTTAAACTAACATCAATCTACAGTTATCTGAAAGATAGAATAGGTCATAGAGGCTATAAAACCGGGGCTTCTTTTTTCCTGTTGTCTAAAAGCATAGGTGCAGCTGCAAGACTTTATCTCGTGGTTCTGATTCTTCAGCATTATGTGTTTGATGCGTTCAATATACCTTTTGCTGTAACTGTCATATTAAGCATATTGCTTGTCTGGATTTATACCTTCCGCAGTGGCATAAAGACAATTATATGGACAGACACAATACAAGCAATATGCCTTATTGCCATGTTGGTTGTAATCATATGGCAAGTCAAGGACGCTTTGGGCATGAGCTTTGTAGAAATGAGCACTTCCGTTGCTAGCAATCCTCATTTCCGCATTTTCGAATTTAACGACTGGAACAGTTCCCAACATTTCGCCAAACAGTTCTTCAGTGGAATATTCATAACAATAGTAATGACCGGGCTCGATCAGGATATGATGCAAAAGAATCTCTCATGCAGGAATCTGAAAGAGGCGCAAAAGAATATGTACACTTACGGATTTGCCTTCACTCCGGTGAATTTCCTGTTTTTGGTTTTAGGAATACTTCTCCTTATTGTTGCCGAGCAGAAGCAAATAGCCTTGCCGGAGCTCAGTGATGACATATTGCCGATGTTCTGCACTTCCGGAATCTTAGGAAACAGCATACTTATTTTCTTCACCATCGGAATTATTGCAGCAGCATTCAGCAGTGCCGACTCGGCATTGACAGCCCTCACCACTTCCTTCTGTATAGATATATTGGATATACAGAACGACAGTGAAAAACAGGCAAAACGCAAACGACTGATGATTCATATTGCAATATCAATAGTTTTTGCCCTCATTATTCTGGTTATAAAAGAAGTGAACAACAGAAGCATTATTGACGCAATATATATGATTGCATCATATACTTACGGACCGCTGCTCGGAATGTTTATTTTCGGCTTATTTACCAAACGCTTGGCAAAAGACAAGTTTGTTCCGTATATTTGCATCATATCTCCGGTAATCAGCTTTGGCATTAATTATGTTGTTGAAAACACAACTGACTATATTTTCGGATATGAAATATTGATGATAAATGCAGCCATAACATTCTTTGGAATGTGGCTTACTTCAAGCAAAAGCCGGGAAGCAAGTTCTTCATTAGAAATTAAAAACTAAATTTTCATGGAAATAAAAAGCGCAGAATTCGTTATCAGTAATACTAACGTAAAAAAGTGTCCGGAAGGAAACAAACCTGAATATGCTTTTATCGGACGAAGCAACGTTGGCAAATCATCATTGATAAACATGCTGACGGCAAAAAAAGGTTTGGCTATGACTTCCCAGAAACCAGGAAAAACCATGCTTATCAATCATTTCATAATAAATGACGAATGGTATCTGGTGGACCTTCCAGGTTATGGCTTTGCACAACGTGGCAAAGAAGGACGTGAAAACATACGCAAGATTATTGAAAGTTACATTCTGATGCGTGAGCAACTCACTTGTCTCTTTGTCTTGCTTGACTGTCGCCATTCTCCTCAAAAAATAGATTTGGAATTTATGGAATGGTTGGGAGAAAACGGTATTCCATTCGCTATAATATTTACAAAGACTGACAAAATCAGTAAAGGCAGACTAGCAGATAACACTGAAGTGTATAAGAAAAAGCTTCTCGAGACATGGGAAGAATTACCACCCATCCTATTTTCTTCATCTGAGAAGAAAGAAGGAAGAGATGAGATTTTGGATTTTATTGATAATATAAATCAGTCAGTAAAAGAATAAAAAAAGCCTGGTCATTTGAAGTGGCCAGGCTTTTTTGTGATTATAATATCCGATAACAAATTATAAATGTCTAATCCAGATATTGCGATAAGCAACAGGAACACCATGATCCTGAAGCAACAAAGGCAATCTTCCATGAGCTTTATATGTCGGGAATCCGATATACGGAGTATTTCCTTTCAAGATGTAGTTGTTCTGAACCAAGATACCATTCAAGACAACTGTAACCATTGCCGGTGATTCCAAGGCACCATCAGTTGTGAAACGTGGAGCTTTATAATAGATATCATAAACCTGCCATTTTTCTGTTCCGGTAAATGCATTTGCCAAAGGAGCCTGCTGTTTGTAAACACTACCAACCATACCGTTTACATATGTAGGATTGTCTTCGCCATCCAAAACCTGAACTTCATAAATACTCTGAAGGAAGATACCGCTGTTACCTTTCATCTGCAAAGTATTCTTTGGACCTGGTTTCGGAGTTTTGAACTCAATATGCAACTGGCAGTCTCCGAAATATTCTTTTGTCTGAACGTCGCCGCCACCAGGAACGATTACCATTGCGCCGTCTTCAATTTTCCAAGTAGGATCTGTAAATTTACCATCTTTTGGAGTTACCCATTTTGACAAATCCTTTCCGTCAAACAATACGATTGCATCTGAAGGTGGGTTACCTGGTTTATCAGCCGGCTGAACTTTTGGAGGCTGTGGTATATACCATTCTGTAGCTGCAGGAGAAACATGTCCGCCTTGCTGTGCATTTGCTGCTGTATAAGCGCAAAACAAACTGATTAAAAAAAGAATTTTTTTCATGTTTTTAAATATTAGTTAGCTATAAATTAGGTCTTAAATATTAGATCAAGTTGTATTTATTCCTTTTTCCGAAAACAAATATATATTTTTTCAACTAAAGAGACAAATAACCTGCTCAAATTTTCTTCACCAAAAATTAAAGAAAATTCGAACAGGCAATAAAAATATGTCTAATCAACTAATAATCTGAGATTATTTATATACTACTTCTTTACCTCTCACATTATCATCAACATTGCCGTCAGAATATGCCAACTGACCATTGACATATGTTTTCCACACTGAATGATGGAAAGTATATCCTTCAAACGGCGACCAGCCGCATTTCGTCAATATATTTTCCGTAGCAACTGTCCAATGCTTTTCCGGATCTATCAGAACCAAATCTGCATAATATCCAGGGCGGATAAATCCTCTCCTGTCAATATTAAATAATATAGCCGGATTATGAGCCATTTTCTCCACAACCTTCTCATATGTGAAAAGTCCGGACTTAGCCATCTTAAGCATAGCAACCAAAGAATGCTGAACCAACGGACCGCCGGATGCAGCCTTCAGGCATGAACCTTCTTTTTCCGAAAGAAGATGTGGAGCATGGTCTGTCGCTACAATATCAATAAGATTGTTGTTTACAGCCTCGCGCAAAGCATCACGGTCAGCAGCTGTTTTTATTGACGGATTCCATTTTATTCTGTTGCCGAAACGGGCATAATCACTGTCGTCAAACCAAAGATGATGAACGCAAACTTCACCTGTAATCTTCTTTTCCGACAATGGCAAGGAATTGTCCAGCAAAGTAGTTTCCTTCGCTGTGGACAAATGAAGTATATGCAATCTTGAACCAAGACGAGTAGCCAACTCAACAGCCTCGGAAGATGAAGCATAACAAGCCTCCTCGCTTCTTATTTTGCTATGGAAAGATATATCCAAATCTTCACCATATAAAGAAGTGTAATGAGCGATGTTGCGTTTAATCACTTCCTCTTTCTCTGCGTGGATGGCAATTAGCATTCCGGTTTCACCAAACAGGCGTTCCAAAGTTTCCTTATTGTCCACAAGCATATTTCCTGTTGAAGAACCAAGGAACAGCTTCAATCCGGGAACACGGCTTCTGTCCAGCTTCTTTATTTCATCCATATTATCATTCGTTCCACCGAAGAAGAATGAATAATTGGCAACTGAAGTTTCTGCCGCCCTGCGGAATTTCCATTCCAAGTTCTCAATTGTAGTTGTCTGAGGCTTTGTATTCGGCATATCCATGAATGTCGTAACACCTCCGGCAACTGCCGCACGGCTTTCTGTTCCGATGTCAGCTTTGTGAATCAAACCCGGTTCACGGAAATGCACCTGGTCGTCGATACATCCGGGAATAAGCCACTTGCCAGTCGCATCAACAACCTCAACGCCGTCGATATCCGGACAATTGCCCTCGAATATCTCGGAAATCTTATCCCCTTCTATTAAAAGAGAGCCGACATAGCGACGGCCCTCATTTATTATTTCTGCATTTTTAATCAGTGTCTTATGCATAAATCTCTTTTTTATTTCAAACCTCTGTTCTTAAGCAATGGCTCGGTGTTAGGAGTTTTTCCACGGAAATTCTTATACATATCCATAGCATCGTCAATGCAGCCCGGTGTCAAAACATACTGACGGAATTTCTGGGCAACTTCCTGGTTGAAAATATCTCCAGTTTCCTTGAATGCTTCATAAGCATCAGCATCAAGAACTTCTGCCCACATATAGCTATAATAACCAGCTGTGTAGCCGCCGCCCATTGTATGGTTGAAGTATGTTGTACGGTATCTTGACGGAATCTGCTTCAACAAGCCGCGTTTGCCAAGAGTCTCAGACTCAAATTTCACGATATCCAAGTTTGCCGGAATTTCCTTAAGAACGTGATAGTCCATATCAAGATATGAAGCTGCAATATATTCTGTCGTAGCAAAGCCCTGACCATATTTATCACTTTCTTCTATTTTCTTCACAAGCTCTGTCGGGATAACTTCACCGGTCTGATAATGTTTAGCATAAACTTTCAAAACTTCAGGTTCAAGCACCCAATGTTCCATAATCTGCGAAGGAAGTTCAACGAAATCACGAGGAACACTTGCAACTCCGGAATAATGAACATTTCTGAAGAAACTGTGCAATGCATGTCCAAACTCATGGAACAAAGTCTTAGCTTCGTCAACACTCAACAATGCCGGTTGTCCGGCTGCAGGCTGAGAAAAATTACATACTACAGTTACGATAGGTGCCTGATATTTGCCGTCAACATATGACTGTGGACGATATGAACCGCACCATGCTCCACCACGCTTGCTTTCACGTGGGAAGAAGTCCATATAAAGCACACCAAGGCTTGAACCATCTTTGTCCTTGCATTCAAATGCCTGTGCATCCGGATGAGGTAATGGAATATCGCTCAGTGCAGTAAATGTAATTCCAAACAATCTGTTAGCAACATAGAAAGCACCTTCACGTACATTATCAAGTTTCAGATAAGGGCGAACTTCATTCTCATCAATAGAGAATTTTGCTTTCTTCGCTTTTTCGAAATAATATCTCCAATCCCAGCCTTCAGCAGTGAAGTTATTGCCTTCTTTCTTGATTTCACTCTGGATGTCAGCCAATTCATCCTTAGCTTTAGCCAAAGCCGGAGCCCAAACTTCATCCAAAAGATTATATACATTCTGCTCATTCTTTGCCATACGAGTATCAAGCACGAAAGCAGCATAATCATCACAACCCATCAATTTAGCCTTTTCAAGTCGTGCAGCAATCAATTTCTTCACAACTTCCTTATTGTCGGCATCATTATTGTTGTTTCCGCGATTGATATAACCGTTGAAAATCTTCTCACGAAGTTCGCGGTTATCAGCATACTGCAAGAAAGGCATTACGCTAGGATTATGAAGAGTGAACACCCATTTGCCTTCCATACCTTCGCTTGCCGCAGTAGCAGCCGCATTTGCAATCAGGCTTTCAGGAAGTCCTGCCAAATCTTCTTTCTTGTCGATTACAAGTTTGAAGTCATTAGTTTCCTTAAGCATATTCTGACCGAAAGTAAGCTGAAGCATTGAGATTTCATTGTTCAACTCACGCAACTTAACCTGCTTGTCCTCCGGAAGATTTGCACCGCCACGAACGAAATCCTTATAAGTTTCTTCAAGAAGCTTCATCTGCTCCTTGTCAAGATTCAGCTCGTTTCTCTTTTCATAAACTTCTTTTACTCTTGCAAAAAGACGAGGATTAAGGCTTATATCATCGCTATGCTTTGACAAAAGCGGAGAAAGCTCACGGCTCAAAGCCTGCATCTCGTCATTTGTATTTGCGCTGTTCAAACCATAAAATACAGCGCTGACCTTACGGAGCAATTTTCCGCTCTGGTCCAATGCAGCAATAGTGTTTTCAAAATCAGGAGTTGAACGCTGGTTCACGATAGCGTCAATTTCCTTTGCCTGTTCTTCCATTCCCTGGATAAAGGCAGGCTTGTAATGTTCCAACTTAATCTTATCAAAAGGAGGAACACCGAAAGGAGTCGTATACTCCGTAAGGAATGGATTTTCGCCAACAACTTCAGCAGATTTCTGCGCGCCGCCACCTCCACATGCCGACAACACAGCAGCCAATCCGGCTGTCAGAAAAATTTTCTTCATAAATTCAAGTTATTATTGTTTTATTTAAGTTTCGCAAGCCCAGCCTTCAGTTGACAAAGTTGACAAGAAAACAACTAACAACAGCTTGTTTCCTTGCCAACTTGTTCCTGAAGCCTTGTCTTCTCTCGAAAGTATATATTATTGTTTTTTAGCCGCCTCAACCTCCTCAGCATGCAACGGAAGTTTCTTTCCCAACAAGCGTGCGCCTGTTTCAGTAATCAGATAATCCTCTTCGTTTCTTATACCGCTGAAGTCCTTATATGTCTCAAGCTTGTCGTAGTTCAGGAATTCAGTGAACTTGTTCTGGCTTCTCCACAAATCAATCAGTTCAGGAATAAAATAAATACCGGGTTCGATTGTCAGAACAAATCCAGGTTCAAGCTCACGGCCTAATCTCAACGACTTGCGTCCGAACTGAGTGCTCTTCGGCTTTCCATTATATCCTACATAAACTTCACCCAAATTCTCCATATCATGAACATCCAAGCCCATCATATGTCCCAAGCCACAAGGCATAAACATTGCATGAGCACCGGCCTTTACTGCTTCCATCGGGTCGCCTTTTGCAAAACCGAGGTCTTTCATGCCCTGCATAATGACTGCGCAAGACTTTTCATATACATCCACAAAAGGAATACCAGGACGAAGCTCAGCAACTGCAGCCTCATGTGCTGCCACCTGAATGTCATATACATCACGCTGGCGCTGAGTGAATTTATCGTCTGCAGGAATTGTTGACGACATATCACCAGCATATCCCATTTCAGTTTCTGCGCCGGCATCAAGCAAAAGCATATCACCGCTTTTAATCATATGGCTATGGTCATGATTGTGCAAAGTCTGACCATTGACAGTAGCAATAATAGGGAACGACAACTGATAATCGTGTTTGTATGCAGCCTCTGCAACAGCAGCAGCAACTTCACATTCACGAATGCCCGGACGGACAGTACGCATAGCTGCAAGATGCATATCAGCAGTTACAACACAAGCCTTTTCAATTTCTTCAATTTCTTCGGCAGATTTATAATTTCTCTGGTTTACTACGCCATATATGAAAGGAACGGATGGCTGTTCAGCACCCGGAACAACACCCAGCCAAGCAAAAAGCTTGATTTGATGTTCGGCACGGTATGTAGGCAAATAGTGAATTATCTGTCCTTTGCTTTGGGCAGATTTCAAATATGATTCTATTTCTTTATAAGGTCTGACTTCTCTTATACCTGCTGCCTCGCTTTTTTCTTTCAATGTTGGCTGAGTTCCCATCCACACGATAGAATCAATAGTCAACTCATCACCAAAAATGATTTCTTTGTCATTGTCGATATCAATAACAGCAGACAACCCGGCATACGGAAGTCCAAAGAAATAAAGGAAAGTTGAATCCTGACGGAAATGATATGTATTGTCAGCATAGTTCATGCCACTTTCATCATTTCCCAAAAACAACAGCAGTCCTGAGCCGACTGCTTTTTTCAACTGAGCCCTGCGGGCAATGTAAGTTTCTTTCGCAAACATAAGATTAGCTATTTTAATACGGCCGGGTGCCGAAACCGAAAATTCCGACACACGGCCTTTATCGTTTTACATGTATCAAAGATACTAAGTTAATCTAAGTTTTGCAAATTAATATTTATCCTTTTGCATGCATCACCAGCAATGGAGTATTTGTGTGGAACAACATCCTGCGTGCAATGCTCGGGCTGAACATTCTAGCAAGAATATTTCTCCTGTAAGTGCTCAACGCCAATATATCAATATTCTGATAGCGCACGAATTTCTCTATGGCAAGCAGCAAATCTCCGTCATCAAGCACTGTATATGAAATATTTGCATCCGGATACTGCTTCTTGAAATATTCTTTTGCGCCGGACAGTCTTATCTCATTCCAGTCGTTGCGGCTAGTCGAAATATTGAAAAGATGAATATTTACATCATATCCGGCAAACACTTCCATAAAAGCGTCAAACACCAGCAAATCCCTTTCATTGAAAGAAGTAGCAAAGGCAACATTCTTAATCTTCGCCAAGTCGTTGAAAGGAGTATCCTCAGGGATGGCAAGCACAGGAACCTTGTTCAGTTCAATAACTTCACCGGTGACGCTACCAATCAGATCTGCATCTTTCTGGTCCGAGCCTCTGGTTCCCATTATAATAATGTCAGGTCTGTATTCCTTACCGTAAGCTATAATTTCTTCTTCAGGCAAGCCTTCACGCAAAACATAATTGAATTCCACCATCGGAAGTTCGCCGTCCTCCATCTTCTTGTTCAGCACACTGCAAATTTCCTCCATATCTCTCTGCACCTTGTCGCGCAAATGCTCCGGAGAATCCTCTTCTTTCAAATGATAAGCCGTGGTATCACCTATCGGAGCAGCCGTTGGAAAATAAGGAGTGTAATATGCATGCATAATCATAACCTCAGCATTTTTCTTAAATGCATAGTTTATACCAATCTCACAAGCCTTCAACGAATAATCAGAGAAATCAACCGGGATCAGTATTTTACCAATATGAGGATCTTTTGCCACTTTTTCCTCTTTTTCCTCTTTTTCATCCAACCATTTACTGTCTTCAATAATTCTCAAGGCATGAGGAAGGTCTGTTTCCTTTATTCTGATACGGACTCCTGCGGACACAACAGGCTGAATCTGATTCACATTGTGAATATACACTTCAATACCTTCAGTTTCCAAAAGAGTCTTAAGGATTTGAGCTTTCTCGAAAGTATGTATAGCTAATGTTACCAGTTTGTCTTCCATAATCTATCTCCTTTCTTTTCTTATGTAATTATTATACAATTATCAGCCCTTTATTATTAAACATTTTTACCAGCGAAATAGTTCGGAAATTGAACAAAAAAGATGGAATATTATCAATTTGTCAGTCTTCTTCTTCCGCCAATATTTCCATTGCCCTGTCATATATTGTTGTGTCGTCCAGAACAACAATTCCTCCATCAGGACCTGGTTCAATATGCAGCCCGCAACTGTGTCCGTCTTTGAAATTCTGGGCTCCGAAATAGTTTCTCACTGTCTCCACGGATATCCCCAACTCGTCAGCTATTCGGTGCGTTGTTCCATCCGGCAAACTGTCTTTTAGTTTTCTCAATTCATTAAACGAAATTACTTTCGGCATTTATCTATCAATTTTATTTGTTAAACATATATCTTTTTTTCTTCGACTAACATAGTTATTTATTTTGGTTGGTGCAAATTTATTGGAGGATAATGTGGGTGCCTCTGTGTTTAATTTACCTGTTTTGCAGCACCTGCAACTTAGCATACTTAAGCAAAAGCTGTTTCTGACCGGAATTTTCGAAAGATACTGTTGCTTTTTCGTTTCCTCCGTCGCCTTCGATTGCCGTGATAACACCTTTACCGAAACGGTCGTGACTTACAACGGCTCCGACAGAAAGACCTGTTGCTGAAGAGGATTTCGGCGATGGCGACGGTGATGAAACACCGGTATTAATCTTTGTCAGTTTGCGAGGGGCAACCGGTGTCTGATTCATAGGCGAACGGAATGCCGGACGCTCTTCCCTGCCGAACAATGGCTGTGAAGATTCCGAGCGTACGGATTTGATAACTGCTCCAAAACCTCCATCAACTGGCATTGTAAGGTATTCCGGACTAATGTCCTTCAGGAAACGGCTTGGTGAACATGGTTGGTTCTGCCCGTTACGGAAACGGCTTTTGGCATAACTGAGCACGCAATTCTCCTCGGCACGTGTTATCGCCACATAGAAAAGACGACGTTCTTCCTCGATTGCCCTCAGGCTGTCGCGCGACATGGACGAAGGGAACAATTCTTCTTCCAAACCGACAATGATGACGTTCTTAAACTCCAAACCTTTGGCGGCATGAACTGTCATCATCGTGACCTTGTTGGTGCGTTCTTCCTTCGTATCATCCTGGTCAGTCAGCAAGGAAACTTCTGCAAGGAAGTCGGATATTGATGTATTTTCCGAACCTTCTTCACGGCGTATCTCACAGAATTCGGATATACCTTTCACCAATTCCTGAAGGTTTTCGTATTTGCTTATTCCTTCAACTGAACGGTCCTGTGCCAAGGTGTGCAACAATCCGCTTTCCTTAACTACAAGTGCGGCAAGCTCGTCTGCCTGCAACTGGTTCTGCTGGTTGATGAAGGCTTCCATCAATGTGCGAAAATCCGCCAGTTTGCGTGCCGTTCCGGAATTTATGGAAACACCATATTCAATAGGCGACTGCAGGACTTGCCATAAGCTCAACTCGTTTGTGGCTGCGGCAGCAAGAAGTTTGTTCAGTGTTGTATCGCCAATTCCGCGAGCCGGATAATTTATTATTCTCTTGAATGCCTCCTCATCATTAGGATTTATAATCAGACGGAAATATGCGATTACATCTTTGATTTCCTTTCTCTGATAGAATGAAAGACCGCCGTAAATCTTATACGGAACGCCACGCTTGCGGAATGCTTCTTCGAGGATTCTGGACTGGGCATTTGTTCTGTAAAGTATTGCAAAATCAGAATATCCGTATGACGCAGCGCACATTGTGCCTATGATACTTGCAACGGAATATGCTTCTTCATAGTCCGAATACGACGAGATAAGTCGCAGCTTGCTGCCAACACTTTTCTCTGAAAATACAGTCTTGTGTATCTGCTCCTTATTTTTGGATATAAGACTGTTTGCCGCATTTACGATATTCTGTGTGGAACGATAATTCTGCTCCAACTTGAAAATGCGGCAACCCGGATATTGGTTACGGAACTGGAGAATATTGTCGATATTCGCCCCACGGAAAGAATAAATACTCTGTGCATCATCGCCAACAACGCAAATACGACGGTGAGTGTCGCAAAGTTTACGGACAATAAGATGCTGTGCAAAATTGGTGTCCTGATACTCATCGACAAGTACATACTGAAATAATGACTGATATTTCGCCAAAACGTCAGGATGGTCACGGAAAAGTATATTCGTGTAAAGCAAAAGGTCGTCGAAATCCATAGCTCCCGCACACTGGCAGCGAACCTGGTAACGCTTGTATATCTCGCGGAGAAGATGAACTTTAGCATTTATATCGTTCTCCACCAGCTCCTTGTTCTGCTCGTATGCCTTATAAGTTATCAAAGCATTCTTGGCATTTGATATGCGGCTCTGCACCATTCCGGGGCGATAAATTTTATCGTCCAGCTGCATTTCCTTTATTATTGCTTTTATAAGATTCTTTGAGTCAGTAGAGTCGTAAATGGTGAAATTGGAAGTAAAGCCAATGCGCTCAGCCTCGACACGGAGAATGCGGGAAAATATTGAATGGAAAGTTCCCATCCAAAGGCGGCGTGCCACGGATTCACCGACTATGCCGGCAATTCGTTCCTTCATCTCACGTGCAGCCTTGTTGGTAAAAGTCAATGCCAAAATTCCACGTGGCGAAAGTCCTTGCTTTATGAGCCAGGCTATTTTATATGTAAGCACGCGTGTTTTTCCGGAACCGGCTCCGGCAATTACCAAAGAAGGTCCGTCGCAATAGAGGACGGCATCACGCTGGTTGTTGTTAAGTAGTTCCAAATATTCTTCCATTGTTGTTTTTGTTTGTAAACTGTTTAAACACAGAGGTACGGAGCCACAGAGTTTTTTTATTTTGTCTATAATAATATGCTCTGCGGCTTTAGATTTAAACCTGTTTCAAGACATATATATCACCTTGATAACTTATCTATTGTTAAGTTAATTCGACTTGCAAAGTTAGTGTTTTATTCAGGTTTAGCAAGTTTGAGATTTGGTTAATGAGGAAACAAGTTGACGAGTTGACAAGTTGACAAGGCTACAGGAACAAGGGGGGGGGGATAAGGCTGAAAGCCTTAAGTTTAGGAGGGTGTTGCAAAACTAATTTAAACACAGAGACACGGAGAACACGGAGATTTTTATTTTATTTATTCTCAGCATATTACCTCTGTGGCTTTGTGCCTTTGTGTTTCATTATTTATGTTTTGCAACACCCACCTAAACTGTAGGAGATGTTGCAAAACTAATTTAAACACAGAGACACGGAGACGCAGAGATTTTTATTTTATTTATTCTCAACAAATTACCTCTGTGGCTTTGTGTCTCTGTGTTTGATTATTTATGTTTTGCAACAGCCACATTATTGCTCCGTTGTAACGATTCTTGACTTCTTAACTCCTTAATTCCTTAACTCCCCACCCCCCTTCTGCCATTATGTCAGCCTTCCACTTTGGCATCACTTTTGTAGTATATCTATCGAATTTGAAATTAAAACAGAAAATAAGAAAGGAGTATAAACATATGAATTTTAACAATTTTACAATTAAAGCACAGGAAGCAGTTCAGCAAGCAGTTCAGCTCGTAACTCAAAGCGGACAGCAGGCTATCGAGCCGGTTCATTTGCTGAAGGCTGTCATAATGACTGGCGAAAGCGTGAGCAACTTCCTGTTCCAGAAACTGGGTGTAAGTCCGCAAAACATCATGCGTGCACTTGATGCCCAAATTGCTTCTCTTCCGAGAGTTTCGGGTGGAGAACCTTATTTGTCAGGCGAGACAAACAATGTTTTGCAGAAAGCCATTGAATATTCATCAAAGATGGGCGACCAATATGTTTCCCTCGAACCGATATTCCTGGCTTTGTTCACTGAAAAGAGTGTTGCTTCTCAGATTCTGAAAGACGCTGGAATGACTGAAAAAGAACTCCGCCTTGCCATTGAAGAACTCCGTAAAGGAAACAAGGTGACAAGTCAGTCTGCAGAAGATACATATGATGCGTTGAGCAAATATGCAATCAACCTGAATGAACGTGCAAGAAGCGGCAAACTTGACCCGGTTATCGGACGTGACGAGGAAATCAGACGAGTTCTGCAAATCCTTAGCCGACGTACAAAGAACAATCCGATTCTTATCGGTGAACCGGGTGTTGGTAAGACTGCAATTGCTGAAGGTTTGGCTCACCGTATAATCCGTGGTGATGTTCCTGAAAATCTGAAGACAAAACAGATTTACTCACTTGATATGGGTGCGCTGATTGCCGGTGCAAAATATAAAGGTGAATTTGAGGAACGTCTGAAGGCTGTAGTAAACGAGGTGATGAAGAGCGATGGCGAAATCATCCTTTTCATTGATGAAATCCACACACTTGTCGGTGCCGGTAAAGGTGAAGGTGCTATGGATGCCGCAAACATTCTGAAACCTGCACTTGCTCGTGGTGAACTTCGTTCAATTGGTGCTACAACTTTGGACGAATATCAGAAATATTTTGAGAAGGATAAGGCTTTGGAACGCCGTTTCCAGATTGTAATGGTTGACGAGCCGGATGAACTTGATGCAATCTCCATCCTTCGTGGTTTGAAAGAAAAATATGAAAACCACCACAAGGTGCGTATCAAGGATGATGCGATAATCGCTGCTGTTCAGTTGTCAAGCAGATACATTTCTGACAGATTCTTGCCGGATAAGGCTATCGACCTTATGGATGAAGCAGCTGCTCGTTTGCGTATGCAGATGAACTCTGTTCCGGAATCATTGGACGAAGTTTCACGCCGTATCAAACAGCTGGAAATCGAAAGAGAAGCTATCAAGCGTGAAAACGACCAGCAGAAACTGGAACAGTTGAGCAAAGAAATCGCCGACTTGAAGGAAGAAGAGACAAAACAAAAGGCTCAGTGGGAAAGCGAGAAAGAGCAAATCAATAAAATTCAGCAGAATAAAATTGATATTGAGAACCTCAAATTCGAAGCTGAGAAGGCAGAACGTGAAGGCGATTTCGGTAAGGTTGCCGAAATCAGATATGGTAAAATCAAGGAAAAGGAAGAAGAAATCAAGCGTGTTCAGGAGCAGCTTCACAATATGCAAGGTGCTGCTGCAATGATAAAAGAGGAAGTAGATAGCGACGATATCGCAGATGTTGTTTCCCGCTGGACAGGAATTCCTGTGAGCAAGATGCTTCAGAGCGAGAAAGACAAGCTTCTTAACCTTGAGGCTGAACTTCACAAACGTGTAGTTGGTCAGGATGAAGCTATCTCGGCAATCGCAGATGCTGTACGTCGAAGCCGTGCCGGTTTGCAGGACCCGAAACGACCAATCGGTTCTTTCATATTCCTTGGTACAACCGGTGTTGGTAAGACAGAGCTTGCCAAAGCGTTGGCAGACTACTTGTTTGATGACGAGAATATGATGACTCGTATTGATATGAGCGAATATCAGGAGAAATTCAGTGCAACCAGACTTATCGGTGCGCCTCCGGGATATGTAGGTTATGATGAAGGCGGCCAGCTTACTGAAGCTATCCGACGCAAACCTTATTCAGTTGTTTTGTTTGATGAAATCGAAAAGGCTCATCCGGATGTGTTCAACATCTTGCTGCAAGTGCTTGACGATGGTCGTCTGACAGATAACAAAGGTCGTACGGTAAACTTCAAGAACACTATCATTATCATGACCAGCAATATGGGTTCTTCATTGATAAGAGAGAACTTCGAGAAGATTAACGACAGCAATCATGATACTGTTGTTGAACAGACAAAGAATCAGGTTCTGGATTTGCTGAAGAAAACTATCAGACCGGAATTCCTGAACCGTATCGACGAGATTATTATGTTCACTCCGCTTAACGAAAGCGAAATCCGTCAGATTGTGACATTGCAGCTTAACGGTGTGAAGAAAATGCTCGACAAGAATGGTATCAGTCTGGAATTTACCGACGCTGCTCTTGATTTCATCAGCCACGAAGGTTTCGATCCTCAGTTTGGTGCCCGTCCTGTGAAACGTGTCATCCAGAAATATGTACTTAACGAATTGTCTAAGGAAATATTGAGTGGACATGTGAACCGTGACAAGGCAATCGTAATTGACTGCGTAAACGGAGAATTGGTTTTCAAGAATTGATTGTCCAATATTTAAACACAGAGTCACAAAGACACAGAGAATTTATAGAATTATATAAAATATCTCTGTGACCTTGTGACTCTGTGTTTTTTATATAGAGAAGAAGTTAAAAAGGAGTTATGGGAGTTCATATAACTCCTTTAACTCCTTAATCTAATCAGCACATCTCATTGATAATCTTAATCAGCTCACCGCCAATTTCCTCAGCTTCCTGCATTGTATGAGCTTCGGAATAAATACGGATAATCGGCTCAGTGTTGCTCTTGCGGAGATGAACCCATTTTTCAGGGAAATCAATCTTCACGCCGTCGATATCAGTAATATCGTATTGTGAGAATTTCTCTTTAACCTTCTCAAGAATAGCATCAACATCGATTTCCGGGGTAAGCTGTACTTTCTGCTTAGAAATGAAATATGGAGGATATGATGCACGAAGTTCGCTTGTCTTCACATTCTTTTTAGCCAAATGAGTAAGGAACAAAGCAATACCAACTAGAGCATCACGGCCATAGTGGCTTGCTGGATAAATTACACCACCGTTTCCTTCGCCACCGATTACTGCGTTTGTAGCTTTCATCTTTGCTACCACATTCACCTCTCCTACTGCAGCTGCATTATATTCGCATCCGGCATGGCTGCGTGTAACGTCTCTCAATGCACGGCTTGAGCTCAAATTGCTCACTGTGTTACCAGGAGTATGAGAAAGCACATAATCGCTGACAGCAACCAATGTATATTCTTCGCCAAACATCTCGCCGTTTTCACATACAATTGCAAGGCGGTCAACATCCGGGTCAACAACGAAACCAACGTCTGCCTTTCCAGACTTCATCAAATCTGAAATCTCAGTAAGGTTTTCTGGAAGAGGTTCCGGATTGTGTGAGAAATGTCCGTGAGGTTCGCAGTTAAGTTTAATCACTTCTTCTACACCTAAAGCTGAAAGCAATTCAGGCAAAACAATTCCACCAACAGAGTTTACACAGTCAATTGCTACACGGAACTTGGCAGCCTTGATAGCCTCAACATCAACCAAATCCAAAGCAAGGACACTGTCAATATGTTTCTTGTTATAAGTGTTATCGACAATTACCTTACCCAATGAATCAACATCTGCATAATCGAAAGACTCAGATTCAGCAATAGCTAGAACTTCTGCACCTTCTGCTGCATTAAGGAATTCTCCACGTTCGTTAAGAAGTTTCAATGCATTCCACTGTTTCGGATTGTGGCTTGCTGTAAGAATTATACCACCACAAGCTTTTTCCATTGCAACGGCAAGTTCTGTTGTCGGTGTTGTTGCCAAATCAATGTCAACAACATCAAAGCCCATTCCAATCAAAGTTCCTACAACAACCTGCTTAACCATCGGGCCGGAAATACGCGCGTCACGTCCGACTACTATTTTATTTGAAGTCTGCTTTGTGTTCTTTCTGATGAAAGTCGCATAAGCAGAAACGAATTTTACAATAGCAAGTGGATTCAAACCTTCTTCCGGATTTCCTCCGATTGTACCACGGATTCCGGATATAGATTTAATTAGGGTCATAATGTTTTAGTTTTTAAGTTTATTAGTTTTTAAGTTTATTAGTTTTTAAGTTGACGAGTTAACAAGTTGACAAGGGAACAAGGATTAGAAACATGGAGTATTAATTTTCAATTTTCAATTAAAAAAACTTAACTCCTTGACTTCTTGACTCCTCAACTCCTACTTCTGAAATATATATCTGACCTTTGTATAATACAGCGGTTCACCCTGAGACATGAAGTCACTACCTGAAACCTTGAATGGGACTATCAACTTCACATATGAACTGTCGCCAACATATTCCAAACCAGAGGCTAATCCTTCACTGATAAACGATGTTGAAACGGCATTTCCTGATGCGACTTGTACTACTGTAGAATAATAATCGCTGAAAGTAGCTGTAAAGGCAGCCGGACCGCCATACAAGTCATATGTAAGATTATTTATCTCTATTGTATCAGACATAAAGAATTTTACTCTGAAACGGCTCTGTACGACTGTTCCGTTTGTATATCTGTTTCCGTTACCCGAATCAATCACATTCAGATAAACGCCATTATCCAATATATAGAACTGGTTGTCCTTGAAAACTCCATCGGCAGGATATTCTGAAAGAATCTCAAGTCCTTCTTCATCAATCAGACGATCTATGGCTTTCTGCTCAGCCTTCAGCATGTCCGTATATGATTTAGTTTTATTACAAGAAGCTATCATCATAACGGCTCCAAGAATCATCATTAAATTTAAACCTTTTCTCATCTGTATATTATTTTATTTCTGCATACAAAAATATTAAAATACTCATTGCAGAACTTATCTTTTATTATTTCTTATAAATTATTGGGAATAAACTCGTTCAGTCCTTTCTCGAAAACAGCGACAGCTTCATCCAAAGTTCCGTGGAACTCACCGCCGGAAGCATTCTTATGACCTCCGCCGTTGAAATACTGAGATGCGAACTGGTTGCAAGGGAAATCTCCTACAGAGCGAAGTGAAATCTTTATATATTCCTTATCTTCACGGATAAAGGCACTGAAATCCACATTCTCGATACTCAAAGGCAGGTTTACAAATCCTTCTGTATCTCCAGATTTATAATGGAAACGATCCAATTCGTCCTTAGAGAGAGTGATAAGGGCAGCTCTTTTCTCCGGATAAACTTTCATCTTCTCATAAAGCACATATCCCATCATACGAAGTCTGTCCTCTGTATGAACCTGATTAACCTGGCGGTAAATCCAGTCCTTATCAATTCCTTTCTTGATAAGTTCACTGATTATCACATAAATCTCAGGCTTGTTGGAGTTGTATGTAAACGCACCTGTATCAGTCATCATTCCTGTGTAGATACATGTAGCAACATTCTTATCCAACAAAGAGAAATGCCCCATACGGCAAATGAAACGGAAAATCATTTCGGAAGTTGATGCCATTTCCGGATACGACATTGTTACCCTGCAAAAATCAGCCGGATTCAAATGATGGTCAATCATCACTCTCCTGCCGTTCGCAGCCATAAGCGGGCCTTCGAGTTTCTCCACTCGTTTTGGTTCATTGAAATCCAGACAGAAAATAACATCTGCTTCGCTGATTAGCTGCTCTGCAAAATCAGGATACTTTTCATGCACAACAATATCCTTTGCACCAGGCATCCAACGATAGAATGAAGGGTATTCGTTGGGCACCACAACTGTAACATTATCCTTGCCATAAGCTGTCAGAAAATGGTAGAGTCCCAAAGAAGAGCCCAAAGCATCTCCGTCTGGCGACACATGGCTGATAATTACAAAACTTTCTCCTTTTTCTACGTACTTCTTTGCTCTCTGTATTAATTCTTCCTGAATGATTTTCGTTATCATACTTTTATCTCACAGTTTTTCTACGCCGACAAAGATACTATATCTTCCGTAAACAGAAAAACTTTATTGTGCGTTATAATAAACTGAGCAAAAAACTAATGCGAAAACAAATCAAATCAAATAAGAATAAAAATCCTGCCAAGTTCTATCTTATATTATAACAGCATTTTCCAATAAAAAAGAGCAATACGCCATAATCACGCACTGCTCTCTTTTAGTTGTATCCAATTTCCTTTAAATGGAGTTATAAAAATTTCTCTTTATTTATAAGTCTCACTCAAAGTAAACTCCAGCTTGCCGGCATTAACTAAATCTTCATGTGAAATAGTAAAGCCTTTCAATTTCTTTCCTCCGGCTTTTACATCCTTGATGTATATTGATTCAGGAGAAGAATGTTTTGACTCGATTACCAATTCGCCTTTAGGATAATATTTCTTGTCTAGCTTGATTGTAACCTTGTCGAATGTTGGAGATGTAAGAACGAAGTTTACATCTCCAGGGCAAGCAGGATAGAAACCAAGCATTGAGAATATTGCCCAAGTTGACATTGTTCCAGCATCTTCATTTCCCGGAACGCCGTTTGGAGCATTGTGATAACGTGTTTTCAGAATGTTTCTCACTTCTTTCTGAGTTCTCCATGCTTCACCCTTGAAATAGCTGAACAAATATGGGTATGCAATATCAGGCTCGTTTGCTGCATCATAGTTTCCGTCATCGAACACGCTCTGAAGTTTATTAACAAAATTCTTCTGTCCGCCCATCAATTTTGCAAGACCTTTTATATCATGAGGAACATAGAATGTATAGTTCCAAGCATTTCCTTCATGGAATCCGGGACTTGGCTCGAAATTCTCACCCTGTTTTGGGTCAAACGGAGAATAGAATGTTCCGTCAGACAAAATAGGACGCAATGTACCAAAGTCCTTGCAATAATAATGTTTATATCCCATTGAGCGGTCATAGAATAGTTTTGCATCATCTTTCTTGCCCAATTCTTTAGCGAACAAACTTAAGTTCCAGTCTGCGATGTAATATTCCAATGCGTGTGAAACAGAATTGTCGAATTGCCCACGCAACGGAACATAACCTTTACTGAAATAATCATTGGCATCCGGACGGAGCAAGTTGTATTCACCAGGAGTTGTTGCGCCTTTCAGCATAGCTTCATAAGCTGTATTGACATCAAAATCACGCAAACCACGCATATATGCATCAACAATATATGGGATTGAAGGGTCGCCTTCCATTGTAAAGGTTTCTCTACCGTAAAGTTCCCACTTAGGCAACCAACCGTTTTCCTTATACATATCAATCATTGTATTGATAATGTCGAGCTGACGGTCAGGATAAAGAAGAGTCATCAAGGTCGTTACATTTCTGTATGTATCCCACAAAGAGAATACAGTGTAACGGTTACGGTCTGTTTTGCCAACTTCGAGGCTTTCCATCTTAGGATATTCACCATTCACGTCCTGAAGAATATTAGGATGGATCA
Organism: uncultured Parabacteroides sp.; assembly: GCA_949295065.1. GTDB lineage: Bacteria > Bacteroidota > Bacteroidia > Bacteroidales > Tannerellaceae > Parabacteroides. The sequence goes on from CASFJQ010000003.1 coordinate 91,532, forward strand.
GCAAATGATAAAGTCCTGTATAGAAAATAGTCTTTTCGTCCTTTGTTCCACCTTCAACCTGAATGCGTGAAAGGTCATTGTTCCAGCTGTCGCGTGCTGCTTTCTGAATTTCATCAAATGGGAATCCGCTGATTTCGTGCTCCATGTTTTCTCTCGCATTTTCGATGCTTACGAAAGAAACTCCCACTTTAACAGAAATCTGCTCGTTCTCTTCTGTATCGTACTTAAACCATACACCAATATCATCACCACTTATTTCGCGATTATATTTTGTATATAGTTTATATTTTCCGGCATGAACATCCCACTGTGCTTCTACACCTTTCATTTCACGCTGTTTCTTCCAATAACCTTTTTCTTTTGGAGCTTTGCTGAGCTTCATGACAAAATATATCGGGAAAACAGCCTGAGGATTATAACAGAATGTTCCGAGCAATTTACTTCCTTCGATTTCTGTGTCGCTTACGAATCGAACTGAAGCACCGGTTTCATTAGTCAATCCTTCTCCCAAATTAAGCAAAATATTTCCCTGTCCTTTCTGGAAAGTGAAACGGCTCAATCCGGTACGCATTGTAGCTGTTGCTTCTGCCTTTATATTGTATTTTGTCAGTGTTGTGCTGTAATATCCAGGAGTTGCAACTTCATCCTTATAATGACTTCCATAGTTACGGAAATCCACGTCCAACTCTCCGGCTGTCGGCATAAGGAGCAAACTTCCAAGTTCTGGACAACCCACACCACTCAGGTTAACGTGAGAAAAGCCAGTGAAAAAGTCATTATCCGAAGAATAAGGAGTTGACCACCACTGACTGTCTTTATCAAACTTGTTGGTTTCCGAACCCATCACGTTGAATGGGGTCACATTCATCATTCCCTGCGGACATACTGCGCCGGGATTTGTTGTCCCATAGTTACTTGTTCCGATAAACGGATTCACATAATCTACAGGTTGTTGTGCTGAGGCAAACAGACCTCCACACAATAATAGGCTTAAGAGTTGTTTCTTCATTATATAATTTATGTTTTTGAGTTTTTAAGTTTTTGAGTTTTTGAGTTTCAAATTAGATTTAGCTTATTCTACAAATTACAAGAACAAAAAAATCAACACTATTCTTTTCAAGAATGCTTGTCAACTCGTTTTTCCATTAACTTGTAACCCGAATTACCATATTACTATCTCATCAACGAAAATAAATCCTTTAGGATTCTTTGCCTTGATTTTCACGTAACGAGCTTTCCAGTTTCCTTCAAAAGTATATTCCTGGAAAAGCAAATCTGAGTTATCCTTTGCTATATTAGTTGAAACAACACCTTGAGAAGTGAAATTCACACCATCTTCAGATGTCAACAGCTCTACGTTTTCAGGCTGATAAACTCCCGGACCGATTAGCTGCATCCAGCGTGAAGATATCTTATGCAAATCTGAAACTTCGCCCATATCAACTACACAATCAAGATTATCAAGATAACCCTGCCAACGTCCGTCCAGATATGTAAGTCCTCCACGATAACCGTCGAGCAATGCATTCATTCCACCTGCCATATAACCCGGATATAATTTGCTGTTATATTTTATCGGCTTGTTTATTCCACGGTGATAATCCACACGTTTTACAGTCGGTTCGCCCTGCAATACTCCGTCAACAAATATTCCGGCACAGATATCTGCAGAATCTTTTACCATAATAGAACCATTATATAATGCTGAAGAAGCATCTGGAGTTGTACCATCTGTTGTATATCTTATTTCTGCCGGATACTTCTCTGCATCAAGGAACACAGAAATCTGTTTCTTCAATGTATCAACCGACATTGTCACTTCAAGCTCATTAGACAATGTGAAAGTATTTATTCCTTTCTTCTGCAGAATAGGTATGTGAGCATTCATTCGAGGCTTGAAGTCATCCCACGAACGCAGCTCCTGAGCTGTCCATCCAATTTCAGCCACTGCCAAAGCACGAGGGAACATCATATATTCAAGATGTTCTTCTGTCGGTATGTATTCAGTCCATGTATTAGCCTGAACACCCAGGAAATGTTTTTCCTGCTCAGCTGTCAATGAATCTTTCGGTATAGGATTATAGCTGTACACTTTCTTTATCGGAGTATAACCACCGATGGCATATGGCTGAGTATTTGGGAAAGCCTGATAGAAATCGAAATACATATAATTGCCCGGAGTCATAACCACATCATGTCCCATTCTTGCAGATTTGAAACCGGCAGCTTCGCCACGCCAAGACATAACGGCTGCATTTGGAGCAAGTCCGCCTTCAAGAATTTCGTCCCATCCAATAAGTTTACGGCCTTTTGAATTAAGGAATTCTTCTGCACGGTGAATCATATAACTCTGTAATTCGTCAACATGCTTCATTCCCTCCTTTTTCATAAGAGCCTGACATTTCGGACAAGTTTTCCAGTTGCTCTTTCCTGCCTCATCGCCTCCGATATGTATATATTCAGAAGGGAAAAGCTCCATGATTTCAGTCAGAACATCTTCCATGAAAGTATATGTCTTTTCATTTCCTATACAGAAATCACCGCCTGTATAAGGTTTTCCTTTACAACATAACTCAGGATAAGCAGCAAATACTTCTTCTGAATGACCGGGGAATTCGATTTCCGGAAGAACTACGATATGTTTCTTGGAAGCATATGCAACTATATCACGAATATCCTGTTTTGTGTAGTATCCTCCATATGAACCTTCAGTTCCTTCCGGCACATATTTACGGTCTTTGCCATCCCACCATTTACGCCAGTCTGATTCTGTACGAGCAGAACCATGACTAGTCAGACGTGGATATTTATCTATCTCAATTCTCCAACCACCGGCATCAGTAAGATGAAAATGCAAACGGTTCATTTTATAGAACGCCATCACATCAATGATTTTCATCACTTCCTCCTTAGAGAAAAAATGACGTGAGACATCAATATGCAAACCTCTGTATGGGAAACGAGGGCTGTCTGAAATTGTCACATAAGGAAGTCCCTCAGGCTGAAGGAGCTGAAGCAAAGTCTGCTGGGCATAAAACAATCCGGCATCCGATGCAGCCTCAATGTTTACCCCCATACTATTAACTGTCAAACGATATGCCTCACTTCCCTGAGAAGCCAAATCGTCAACAACCTGATATTTTACCTTATCAGAATTTTCTGCAAAGAGAGCAGCACTGTCTATTTTGAAGAATCCTTTCTGGAATTGCATGCTCTGCGGCTTTGGAATCAGGTTAGAATTTGGCTGAACAGCTTCATCACTGCAACCAACGATTCCCAACATGCAGAAAGAAACTGCTCCGACAATAATTTGTTTAGTTTGCTTTGGCAATAACATAATGTGTATTGTTTTATAATATTAATCTATCTTACAAATTTACTTATTTTATTCTATTTCACAAGATTTTATATTCAAATAAGGAACATGTTCCGCATAAGGAATCCACTGGAAGCAAAATCTTTCAGTAAAAACAATATGTTTTGAAAAAAAGCTGCCTATGTTTCTGGGAAAACGTAGGCAGCTTTTGTCAGAAACATAGGCAGCTTTTGTGGGGGATTAATGGTTGTTGAAAGGCATAATAAAAAGACAAAAAATGTTCGGATATAAGATTTGAAAGATTTTAAGAAAATAAAAATATTTACGGAAGAAAATGAGCGTAGGGTCGAACCTAAATCCAAATATATACGGCCCCACTCAGAGATAGGTCTAGATGTATTTTGGGAAATATGAATATTATATACAAAACCGTGGTAGTATAAAAGCAAAAGGGGAAATTCAATTAAGAAAATCCCCTTTTGTATGATAAAAGCCGCACCGTAGATATGAACAAACTCCGTATGACAGGATTTGAGTGCTTTACCGCCTTTGTAATCCGCCGTGCTAAGCATACCCCGAAGGGCGCGGCCCGCCATTAACGATAAGAGCTATGTCTCGGAATTGTGAAATTTGATGAGTTTCCCAATCGAACAAGTGCGGCTTAACTCTTTAAGCTTTTTCTCTATTGCAAATATAATTATTTTCTCTAACTACAAAAAATATTTTGAATAAAAATATTACTAAAATATATATTTCACATATTTTTGTAATATCAAAAACATACCAAAAGAATAAAACTTAATTCACAAATAATATGTTGACATTCCCCAATGCAAAAATTAATCTTGGACTTAACATAGTGAGTAAACGTCCTGATGGTTATCATAACATTGAAACAATATTTTACCCGATTCCTGTAAAAGATGCACTGGAAATTATTCCTGCAAATGAGACAGAAATTATACAAAGCGGTATAAAAATTGATGTTCCTGCAGAAAAAAATATTGTTATCAAGGCACATAATATTCTGGCAAAGGAATATAGTTTACCAAAATTCAATATTTATCTTCTTAAAAAAATACCTTTTGGAGCCGGACTGGGCGGAGGTTCATCAGATGCTGCATTTATGCTTAAAATGTTGAATGAAGTATGCGAATTGAATATCAGTAATGAGAAATTAGAAAACATTGCATCAAAAATTGGGGCAGATTGCCCGTTCTTCATTAATAACAAGCCTGTGTTTGCTTCGGGAATAGGAAATATTTTCGAGCCAATTAATCTTTCTTTAGATGGTTTGTATTTATGTCTGGTAAAACCGGATGTTTCTGTTTCCACTCCACAAGCTTATTCAAATGCAAAACCATTAAAACCTGAAATATCTCTTAAAGAAATTATTAAACATCCTGTTGAAGATTGGAAAGATTTAATGATTAATGACTTTGAGAAAAGTGTTTTTCCACAATTTCCCCAAATAGCTGAAATAAAAGAGAAATTATATGAATCAGGAGCTATATACGCTTCAATGTCCGGTTCCGGTTCATCTGTATTTGGTATTTTCAAGAATATGACATCATTAAAAGAGAATTTCCCGAACTGTTTTGTGTGGGAAGGGAAAATATAAAGGAAGTTGCCTCACGGCAACCTCCTTTGATTATTGTTATATATTAAGTTATATGAGTATTATAAAACACCTCCACCCAGGGCTCTATACAAATAAACATTGTTGATACATTTATATGTATTAAGCTGTATTCTTTCCAATTCGCAATCCAGATATCTCTCATCTGCAGAAAGCACTTCAAGATAACCGACAAAGCTCAGACGGAACAATTCGTTAGCATCACGTATCGAACGATGATGAGTTTTACTTTCCTCTTCTTTCAACTTATATCTTTCAGATATATTATCCTGTGCAATCAGCAGATTAACTACTTCTTCGTATGCCTTTAAAGCAGTTTCATGATACTTTGACAAAGCAATCTTCTGATTACTTTTGGCTTCTTCCCATAAAGCACGGATTTCATGCTGATTGAATATTGGAGCTGAAAGTCCGGCTGCAAGATTATACACAAGGGATGCAGGTGCAACAAACCATTTACTAATGTCAAATGCATTGAATCCACCACCGGCACCAATAACCAAAGACGGGAAAAATGCTTTACGTGCAGCTTCAGCATCAGCCTTTGAAGCCAGCAGTTCCATTTCTGCAGCTCTAATGTCGGGACGGTTTGCGAGCAACTGAGCAGGAACTCCTGAATTTACAGAAAATTCCAAATTCCTCATTTCCTCAAATGATATTCTTTTTATTTCGAAAGGGAAAGCACCCAGCAAAGTTGCTAAAGCACGCTCTTTCTCACCAGTCAGTTGCTTAGTTTCGAGCAACTGCCCTTCAAGATTCAGCAAACGAGACTGAAACTGGTCAACAGCCAGCTGAGTGACCTCACCTTCCTGCTTCAACTCATAAGTGAGTTGATAAGCTGCCTCTGTATTCCGGATAGCTTCTTCCAATATTTCATACTGAGTGTCCAAACCAATTAATTCGAAATACTGAACAGCGACCTCTGAAATCAGCAAAGTTCTGGCATATTGAGCAGCTTCTGCTGATGCCATCCATCTTTTAATGGCAGCTTGTTTTTTATTACTTAATTTACCCCATATATCTGCTTCCCACTGGAATTGAATGCCAAGATTCAAATCTCTGTATGGGTCAGGTATATGTTTTTCTTTATCTAAATCAGGAGTGTTGGTAGTTGCATTACCAACACCATCCATGCTATATTCTCCAAAGCGCTGAATACCGGCACCAATTCCTGCTGAAAGCTGCGGAAACATAGCGTTTTTTGATTGTTTCATACGTGATTGCGAAATATATACTCTCTCCAAAATTTGTTGGAAAGAATGATTATTGCTCAATGCTGTACGAATATAACCTTGGAGAATAGTATCAGGAAAGAATTCTTCCCATTTCATGTCAGCTATTGTTGTAGTGTCATTCAACAAAGCTTCACCTCTTTTATATGTTTCCGGCAGTTTGATTTTTTCATCGGCTGTCATTTCCGGAGCCTTACAACTCCATGTTAATGCCAATACAAATCCAAACAAACTATATGTAATATATTTAATCTTCATCTTCATATGATTTTTTATTTCCCTTCAAACGAGTTTCCAATGCCTCAAAAATAATATACAATCCAGGGATTAAAAATATACCTACAACAGTTCCGACCAACATACCTCCAGCTGCTGCCGTACCGATTGATCTGTTACCCAAAGCTCCTGCTCCAGTTGCAAAAATCAAAGGAATCAATCCGCAGATAAATGCAAATGATGTCATCAAAATCGGGCGCAAACGGCTAGTGGCACCTTTCAATGCTGCCGTAAATATATCCATACCTTTGTGTCTGTATTGATTTGCCATCTCAATAATCAAAATAGCATTTTTACCAAGCAAACCAATAAGCATGACTAAAGCAACCTGAGCATATATATTATTTTCAAGGCCTGCAATCTGAAGGAAGAAATAAGATCCGAACACACCTGCAGGCAAAGACAATATAACAGGGAAAGGCAACAGTATGCTTTCATATTGAGCAGCAAGCAACAAATAAACGAACAACAAACAGATACCGAAAGTTATCATTGTCTGTCCGCCGGATTCTTTTTCCTCTCGAGTCACACCAGACCATTCAATATTATAACCTCGCGGCAACATCTCATCTGCAATTTCCTCAACAGCTGCAATAGCTTCACCGGAACTTACACCTTCTGAAGATGTACCGGTAATCAAGGCAGATGTAAACATATTATAACGGGTAATCTGACTAGGTCCGAAAACTCTCTCCATTGTCATAAAGTTAGAGTAAGGAACCATATTGCCTTCCTTATTCTTTGCAAACAAGCCATATACATCGTCTGGGTCCATTCTGTATTCCGGAGATGCCTGTATCATAACTTTATACATCTGACCAAAACGAATGAAGTTGGAAGAATAAAAACTTCCTATATATGACTGCAATGTTTCCATAGCGTCTTCAACGCTAACACCCAATTTTGCAGCTTTTGGCAAATCAACTTTCAAAAGATACATAGGGAAATTAGGATTGAAACCTGAAGTAACACCTTCCAGACGCGGGTCATTATTCAATCTTTCAACCAATTCATCTGCAACATTTGCAAAATCCTCGAAAGAACCGGCTGTCCTATCCTGCAATCGCAATTCAAAACCGCTGGCATTACCAAAACCAGGAACTGCCGGTGGCAAGAAGAACTGTATCTGAGCATCTTTGATATGTGATGTTCTATCTGCAAATATTGAAATCAAATCATCGGCACTCATATCACGCTGATCCCAAGGTTTCAAGTTTACCATTCCCATTCCAAAACTTGCACCTTCTGTTTCAGTCATCAAACTATAGCCTGCCAAAGTTGAAATACTTTCAACTTCATCAAAAGGTAACAATGCAGCTTGGACATTATTCAATACGGCTTCACTACGTTCCAATGTCGCTCCAGGAGGTGTGTCAACATTTACATAAATCATACTTTGGTCTTCGTTAGGAATAAAGCCGGTTGGCAAAATGCTACTCATACCCCAAGTTGCCAAGAAGAAGATAATCAATGTAGCATATGTAAAGAATCTTCTATTTAAGTATGTAGACAAACCTTTTGCATATTTGTTTTCAAAAGATTCATAATGCTTATTGAAGAATCTGAAGAAACGGCCCATCAGTCCTATTTTTTTATGAAGTTCACCAGGTTCCTTTAATAACATTGCACATAATGCTGGAGACAAAGTCAAAGCATTAACACCGGAAATAACAATTGCGGCAGCCAATGTCAATGAGAACTGACGATAGAAAATTCCGACGGTTCCTTCCATAAATCCTACCGGCAAGAATACGGCAGACATAACCAATGTAATGGCAATAATGGCACTACCAATCTCTTTAATTGCAGCTACAGATGCTTTATATGGAGAAAGCCTTTCATTATGAATCTTTACGTGAACAGCCTCAACCACAACAATAGCATTATCCACAACAATACCAATAGAAAGCACCAAAGCAAACAATGTCAACATATTAATTGAGAAGCCCAACATCTGCATAAAAAAGAATGTTCCTATCAAAGATACTGGTACTGCTATTGCAGGAATCAATGTTGAACGAAAATCCTGAAGAAATATATATACCACAATAAAAACCAGCAAGAAAGCCTCTATCAATGTCCGTAACACAGCAGAAATAGATGCATCCAAAAAACGAGACACATCATATGATATGTTGTAGTCCATTCCCGGAACGAAACTGTTCTCCTTAACTTCCTCCATTTTTGCCTTGATATTCTGAATAACTTCACGTGCATTGGAACCTGGACGCTGCTTAATCATGATTGAAGCAGATGGGCGACCGTCAGTCATTGAAATCATGTTATAATCTTCAGAATCAAATTCGATAGTTGCAACATCTTTCAATCGTAACAAAGAACCATCTGACATGGCTTTCAAAACTATTTCACCATATTCTTCAGGAGTCGAGAACTTACCAGTGTATTGCAACACATATTGCAAATGCTGCGGAAGTTTATCAGAACTAATGCCTGTTTTTCCAGGTGCTGCCTCAATATTCTGATTTCTGATAGCTTCAGTAACATCCTGAGGAGACATATTATATGCAGCAAGCCTGTTAGGATTCAACCAAACACGCATAGCATAATCACGGCTACCCATGATTTCAACAAAACCAACGCCGTCAATACGTTTTAGCTCACGAAGGATATTAATATCAGCAAAATTATAAACGAATTTTTCCGTATGTGTACTATCCGTACTGAATATATTCAGATACATCAACATACTGTTTACTTCCTTTTCTGTTACAACACCGGCACGAATTACTTCTTCTGGCAACTCATCCAAAACAGTCGTTACACGATTTTGAACATTTACAGCCGCAACATCTGGATCAGTTCCAACTTTAAAGTAAATTGTAGTCAGAGACATACCGTCGTTAGTACAAACTGTTGTCATATAAGTCATTCCTGGAACACCATTTATAGCACGTTCCAAAGGTGTTGCTACTGTTTTTGACATAACATCAGCACTTGCTCCAGTATAACGAGCTGTTACTGTAACTGAAGGCGGCACAATGTCGGGGAACTGAGTAATTGGCAATCCAAAGATTGCCAAAATACCCAGACAAACTATTAATACAGAAATAACCCCCGACAAGATGGGTCTTTTAATGAATAACTGAAACATAAGCTATGGGATATATTATTGTTTGTGGGTAGTGTCTGTTATATGATACGATTCCATCAATATATTCTGGAAATTTACAGTATCAGTCTTAATTGTAGATCCATCTTTTATGCCTTGTATTCCTTCATATACAATAGTTGCTCCAGGTTCAAAATCCTGTGTTACATAGAATTTACCATACCTTTCCAAAGGCTGGAAACTACGGATTTTTGCTACTCCATTCTTGTCCACCACATATACATAAGTAAAATCCTGGATTTCAAATGTTGCTTTCTGTGGTATCAGATAAACATTATCCATATGCGTCTGCATACGTATTTTACCTGTTACACCATGTTTCAATAATCCTTCAGGATTAGGGAAACGTACGCGGAAAGCTATTGAACCTGTTCCTCTTTCAAAGTCTCCTTCCACAGTTTCCAACTTTCCTTTATGACGATAAACTGTTCCATCGGAAAGAACAAGTTCTATATTGTTCATTTCAGGAAGTTTCTCACCTGTCAGCTGAGCCTTCTTATATTTTAAATATTCACTTTCATTTACTCTATAATATGCAAATATCTCAGATACGTCACTTACTGTGGTCAGCAAACTAGCAGGTGTAACCAAACTTCCTACCTTATAAGGTATTCTATCAACATATCCGTCAAAAGGAGAAGATACCGTTGTATATGAATAATTGGTCTGAGCTTGCTGTAATTGCGCCTTTGCTTGCTCAACCTTCATTCTTGCCACTTCCTTTTCAGTATTAGCCTGATCTAAACGAATCTTTGCTATGATATTCTTCTCTACCATCCGTTGTATTCTCAACGATTCGTACTCAGCCATCTGATATCCGGCTTCTGCCTGTTTAAAGTTCGCCTGTGCTTCTTTAACTCTTTCAGCATACTCTTCAGAACTAAGGCGGAACAAAGGTTGTCCTTTGCTTACTTTCTGACCTTCATCCACCAGAATCTGATTTACATAACCTTCAACTTTTGGTTTTACTTCAACAAACTGTATTGCCTGAACATCCGCTACATAAGATTGAGGTAAATCAATTGTTGTCGGCTGCAGAACAGTTATCGGTGTTGCAGCAGAGGAATGAAACACAGTTCCACGCTGCGCTTCATTACAAGAACTAAACAGCCATGTTCCAAGCATCAAGGCTGTACACATCTGATACAAATTAATTTTCATAATGTTTAAAGGAGATAATACTTTGTAAGTTTAACATGCAACATCAATCCTTATTCGCAACAAAACGAATAAAGAAAAAGAATAGAACAGGTATAAACCGTTCCAAACTATTAAACCGCAATAATAAATTGATTTAATTAAGGAAATACACACTAGTTCTCACCAGTGAGAACCAAATAATAAAAGAGGAAATGATTAAATTCTAAATACACAAAATGCTGTATTGATATTATCGTAACCAAACTTAAAATTAATATTCTCAAAGAATAAGGTTTCTTTATTATCTTGTGGTGTATAATATATATCAGGCAAACATACATATATGACCATATTGATCATATCAATACTTAAATCTGTTCTTGAAGCTTGTCTATAATAGTCATCTGTATCCAGACTTTGCATTGTATCATCAGCTTCCGGCTGAATCAATTCAATAGCAGTAGTTGGTATTTTAAGATAAGAAGTATCAGCCGCCAATAAATCAGACTGCACCACCAACAACATGATGGCACATAAAACACGAATAATTATGTTTTTTATATAGTCTTTGGTTGACATTTACTTCTTTCTCTATAATTTATTTGCAAATATATAGTATTTATCTAAAATCACAAAGTATTGCCGTATTTTTGAATAAGAGAGTTTCTCTTTCCAAGAATACATCATAAAACTCAATAAACCTCTATTAAAAATATATTTTCTAATAAAATCCAAATCCGGGACTGCTATTCCTCATAAATCATTTTCTTTGTCATTCCTCCATCAATAGTTATATTCTCAGCATTAATAAAGTCATTTTCTAATTGGCACAGGAATACGCACATTCTGGCAATATCTTCTGGTTTTCCTACTCTTTTAGACGGATGCTGAACATGATCAACAAGACGCAGACATTCATATTTTGAATTTTGAATCCAACCAGGAGAAATACTATTTACTGTTATATGCAAATCAGCCAAAGAAACAGCCAAAGCATGTGTAAGTGAATATATTCCACCCTTAGATGCTGCATAAGCTTCGCTTCCAGGCTCACTCATCAAATATCTGGTTGAACATATATTAATAATTCTCCCATACAGATTTGGTTCTAAAAGCTTTTTACGATGTATAGCCAAGAATCTTGAAGTAATAAAAACAGGTCTCAAATTAACTGACAATATTGAGTCAAAATCTTCAACACTAATATCAGTTAATGGAGTGAATATACTCACACCCGCATTATTTATTAGAATATCAATATCACCCCATTCTTCAAAAATCTTTGACATGCAACATTCCAACTCTTCTTGCTTTCGTATATCAACTCACTGCTGTCCGGAGAAATTTTACCACAGCGTAAGCTGCCTAGGACCATCACCTTCCGGAACATTAGCAGTGAGGTCGGTTTGATTAAATATATCTTT
>CASFJQ010000004.1 GCA_949295065.1 uncultured Parabacteroides sp.
TGCAAAAATCAAGTCCGTTTCATTTCAAAAAACCGTGTAATTGACTATATTTCAATAATTTCAAAGAACTATTTATCCTCTTTTACGGGACAGTAGTGTATGGACGTTTTAAACTTGCCATTCTGTTTATATTTATCAAAATGGCAACAACTGCTATTACTGCTGCTATTCTTATCTCCCAACTGTAAAACCAATCGAAGTATTCTCCATATATACAAATGAAGACTACAGAAAACAGCATTATCGTCCATATAACGGCACTAGTCCAGTCGATACCATAAAGAGGCATCAGTTTGCATTTACGAATATGCCTTGTCAGCAAATAGAGGGTTATCCATGCTACTAATAACAAACATATAACAAAATAATGCATATATTGCCAATTGGCTAAATCAGTAAGATGCATTGCCACGATACCAGAAACTTGAATGCTTTCCAAAACGACAATATAAATCACCGGATAAAAGACTGAAAAGTTTCCTGAAGGTGTTACTGTCAGTCGGATATTTGAGAAACATTCAAAGGTTCCCCACATCCTGAAGAATCCAGATATGAAGCAGGTTATTATCAAAATGAGCTGGTTATGTACATTTATAGCAATAATATTACATATAATTAGGATAGGACATACAGTCATAAGAATTGACCTTGTGGTAAATCTGAATTTTAGTCGTATAAGGATTGGAAATATGATGGTCATTCCTATGAACGAAGCATATCCTGCCATCATAACGTCCTCTTGTATCCAACCCAAAGCACTTGACATCTGATATGCTGTGGGCAGGAATACTCCACCGTTGAATTGGAATATCATTGCACAAATCAATGATATAACAATACATACAGGTGTAGGAACTTTTTCTTTGAAATATATAACTCTGGGTAAATGTGAGAAATCCATATTTAATCGAAATCAACAATACATTCCACATTCATACCGGCACGAAGGCGGTTCAGATTTTCAACTTTATTGTTTTCAGTAAATTCAATTCTGACCGGAATTCTTTGTTCAACCTTTACGAAGTTTCCGGCAGAGTTGTCTTGTGGAATGATAGAATAGAAAGAACCAGTTGCATCAGAAATTGATGAAATCCTGCCTTCGAATGTTACGCCTGGAATAGCATCAACTTTTACTTCAACCAGTTGGCCGACTCCCATATTGGTTGTTTGAGTTTCCTTGTAATTGGCAATAATCCATTTTTCAGTACCGTCAACCAATGTGACCAGAGTTTGTCCTGGCTGAACCAATTCTCCTTCGTGAATGTTTTTTCGTCCTGTCACACCGTCAGTAGTTGCAAGTATAACAGTATATGAAAGGTTTAGTTTTGCCAAATTCAAGGCAGCTTCAGCTACTTTTATTGCTGATTCATTTTGCTCAAGTCTTTGTGTCTGTTCTTCCTTAATAAGAGAAGTTGACTGACGCTGACGCAACAACTGCTCATATCTGGCTTTTGTCGCTTCATATTCTGTTTTCATACGGTCAAACTGTTGTGGAGTAACAGCTTCTTCCTTCATTAGCTCCAAATAACGCTTGTATTCAGTTTCTGCATTTTGCATTCTTATGTATTGCTCATCGATAGCAGCTTCAGTGATCAGAATATCATTTTGAGTTGTGTTGATAGTAGTATACATTGCTGTTTTACCGATAAGAGCGTTCTGATAGTCAGCCTCGGCTTGTGCAACTTTAAGTCTGTATTCTGTATCTTCTATAATAACCAAAGTGTCACCCTTTTTTACAGACTGATATTCTTCATAACATATTTTCTTAACAAAACCTTGAACTCGCGTATTTATAGGAGTAAGGTGTTGCTTGATTTGAGCATTGTCAGTATATTCAACACTTCCTATATGAAAAAAACGTCCGAATGCCCAGCTGCATCCTGCAACTATAACTAAAATAATGATGAAGTTAGGGATGATTCTTCTCTTATTGCTTATCATATCTTTTTATTTTTAAGTTTCTGATTAAATAAAATTGTGTTTGATCTTATAAACTGCCAGTAATTTTCTTAAGCAGGAAATATTGGTAAAGTATACCAATCTGGTCATTTGCAAGTTTCAGCTCCATATCAAGCTGCATATTACTAGCGTCAAGCATATCCGTAATTAGTGACAGACCGTTAAGATAACGTTGCTGGACGATTTTGTAGTTTTCGTGAGCCAACTGTACACTCTTCTTTTGTGTACGCAGACGGACATAAGCTTCATCCAGTTCGATATATGCTTCATGTAATGCATTATCTATTTCTTCCTCGATAAGTTTTCTTTTCTCCTCAGATTTCATTGTGGAGATTTTCGCCTTTTTGAGTTTTTTGTTGCTTTTGAATAAAGCATCAATATTATAAGAGACTTCAACACCAGCAAACCAATAAGTGAAATTATTATTCATTGGAGGAACTTCAATAAGGATAGGTCCACTGAATTCATTTGTTGCAAAAAGGCTAATGTTTGGACGGCGCTCTGCCTTAATCATTTGTTGTTCACTAAGGTTTAATTCAATAGCCTTTTGGGCAAGTTTCATTTTAGGTGTATTGTCAATATCTTCTCTCCAGGTTGATTCTGTTCCTTTATCAATGGAATATTTAACAAGCATAGTTGTATCTGGCAATAATTTTATTGCTGGGTCAAGACCAATTGTTGTAGAAAGATGATGATTGATTACGTTCATCTTATTTTCTGTAGTTGTCAGACCAAGTTCCAAATTCTGTAACTGAAGTTCATATCGAGTAATGTCACTTTTTAATGCTGTTCCTTGTTTATATGCTGCTTGCATATCTTTTACAAGAAGTTTAGTCTGTTCTATGTTTTTTTGGTATACAACGACTTGATTCCTTAATTGAAATAAATCAAGATAATAGCCAAGTAATATAAAGCGTAAGTCCTGCTTTTGCTGAGAGAGTTCGAGTTCTGCTATTTGCTGGTGTAGTTTCTTGTTTCTGATATTTTCAGAAATTCTTCCTCCTGCATAAACTACTTGAGATGCTTTCAGTGCAAATGAGTTCCCAAAATGAGGCATATCGGCATGGACTCCATTTGAAAAGTCACGGTCAGTCATATATCCGTCACCAATATAGTTTAATGAAAGGTGAGCTTTTATATCCGGCAGTTTGTCGTTTTCAGCTACTTTTATGGCTTGTTCAGCCTCGTCGATAGCTATTGAATGCACTCGGATTGCCTTACTGTTTTCATCTGCCAATTTGAACATTTCTTCAATTGTAAGAATCTTGTATTGTGCAGATATTCCAATAAATGAACATAACAATGTAAAACCTAGAAACAATCTTCTTTTAATCATATAATATGTTTTATATTTTTCAGGACTCTTTTGTCCGATATTATCCCATGAAATATAGTGTAATGCAACTTGTTGATAATGTTGGAAATATCATGTGTTGCCTTACCTTTGCCTTAAAAACTTGCGCCTGTTATTTTTGATTTTGCAAAAGTAAAATATTAATTTTGGTCGGAATTTTCATAAAAAGCAACAATATTATCCTTTTATGCCAGAATTAAGAATAATATGAATAAGGAGCAACGAGCGTATATTAATATAATTAATGATTCATCTCCTACAGAAATCTATATAAAAAGACAGGTTGGGAAGGAGTGAATCTTGATAATCATTCACATCCGAAGTTCCAGATTATCTATATGCTTTCAGGAACATTGAGAATTCAAATAGGAGAAAACAACTATTTTGTTCCGGAAAAGCATATTGCTTGGATTCCGGGAGGAACGGAACATAAGCTGTCTAGCAACAATAAAAGAATTTCAATAGTTATTTTCTATTGCAATTTATTGTTTGAACAAGGAGACAGAAGAAATAACTTTTGTATATATAATACTAATGCAGTTATTTCCGAAACATTGAAATACCTTTCATCTGGAAATTCTAAAATCAGTGTTGAGGAATCAAGAGATTTGTACAATTATGCTTTAGGCTTTTTGCATTATTTGCCGATGATGAACAAGAATCTTGAGTTTATGTTCCAGGCAAAAGTAATTCCTAATGATTCACGAATACGCCCGGTGCTTAAATATATAGTTGAACATTCTAATGAAGACATAACATTGGCATCTCTGGCTGAAAAATTTGGATTTTCTGTCAGAAACCTTAGTCGTTTGTTGCAAGGTTCGGGCATACGTTTCAATCGCTATTTGAATCAGCAGCGTATAATCCGTGCAATCGAGCTGTTTACTGATGGAGGTAAAACTATGCAGCAGATAGCATTTGATGTTGGTTTCAGTACGCCAAATAATTTCAATAGAGTGTTTAAACAGATAACCGGAACATCTCCTGGCGGATTCTTACGTGATAAATAACATTTGAAGTTATAATCACTTTATCTTTTTTGTACTTTTGCGCAGTTTAAAAATAAGAATATGCTAACATTAGACAGAATTTATCAGGCTTCTTATGCTTTGCGTACGGTAATTCGCCGTACGGATTTGATATTTGCTCCACGTATTAACCCAAAGAGCCAAATATATTTAAAACCGGAAAATCTTCAAGTTACAGGTTCGTTCAAAGTCCGTGGTGCTTGTTTTAAGATTTCTCAGTTGACAAAAGAAGAGAAGGAGAGAGGTGTTGTTGCCTGCTCTGCCGGAAATCATGCTCAAGGTGTTGCTCTTTCTGCAACAGCTCATGGCATAAAGTCACTTATTTGTTTGCCTGATAATGCTCCTATATCAAAGGTAGAAGCAACAAAAGCTTTAGGTGCTGATATTTGTCTTGTTGAAGGTGTATATGACGACGCTTATCAGAAAGCTTTGCAGTTGCGTGATGAGAAAGGTTACACATTTATTCATCCTTTTGATGATGAAGATGTGATTGCCGGACAGGGAACAATCGGACTGGAACTTCTTGAACAGTTACCCGATGTGGATGCTGTTATAGTTCCAATCGGAGGCGGAGGACTTATCTCAGGTGTGGCATTTGCTATCAAACAGCTAAATCCTAAAATAAAGGTTTATGGAGTGCAGGCTCAAGGTGCACCAAGTATGCAACAGGCAATCAGCCATGGTAAAATCGAGCGTCTTGAATCTGTGAGGACAATTGCGGACGGAATAGCTGTCAAAGAACCTGGAGTAAACACGTTCGACTATTGCCAGCAGTTTGTTGATGATATTGTAACAGTGAGCGATGATGAAATCTCAACAGCAATATTAGCTTTGATAGAACAGCAGAAGTTGATAGCAGAAGGTGCTGGCGCTGTTTCTGTTGCTGCTGCAATGTTCAATAAGGTTCCAATTGAAGGGAAGAAAGTTGTATGCCTTGTATCAGGTGGAAATATTGATGTTACAATTCTGTCCCGTGTCATAGGACGTGGTCTTCAGAAGTCCGGACGTTCAGTCACTATGACTATCGAACTTGTTGACAAGCCCGGCCAGCTTCAGCATGTTTCCGAAATTATTGCACGTTGTGGTGCTAATGTTGTTTCTGTTTATCACGAGCGTGTTAGCCATACAAAAGATATTAATGGCTGTTATCTGCATCTTGAAATGGAAACAAGAAATCAGCAACAGATAAATGAAATACAGCAGGCTTTGACTGTTGCGGGTTATAGGATTATAAGTTAATTCCTATTTATTCAAAGAGTATAAAACAGTACTAAACACGGCAATTATCGGGATAGAACCTGGCTTAGTTTGGGCTCGCTCTCGATAGCTGCCGGGTATGTGTTTTTACAAATGTTGCTGTTATATTTTATTGAAATATATTTTTGTTGTATTCCATACTTACATTAATATAAAATGATTATGATGAACAATCTTTTGAAGTGTATTCCGCTTCTTTTTTCTTTAATATTTGTTTCATGTACTACAGAAATACATGAAACAAATATTTTGCCGTATTCTCCGGAGCTTTCTGTCGACTCATTAAAATATAATGATATTTCAGATGATAGTAAGCGCACTATTCTTTATGTAGATAAGAATAGGATGGAGAGCAATGATACAGTTGTCAATAATCAACTCCGTAGTTTCAATACAAAAGAACTGTTGCAACTTCGGATTTATGATGATAGAACTGTAAGGTTGACTAGTTGGGTCTGTGAAGCGATTCACGATGTTTCCATTTATTGTTCTTTGCAGAATATTGGAATGGACGAGCCTTTTCTTATTGCTCATATCGACTCGCTTCCGGCATTAGGTCAGATTGACTATACTCCGAGTTTTGTGAATGATCAGTCAATATATCAGACAGCAGACGGAAAGTACATTGATTTTGAACTGCCTTATCTGAAATCAGATGATGTGAAATTTACAGTTTCTTCTAATGACAGCTTATATAACAAGCTGCAGAACGAGATAAAAGTAAGCTGGAATCTTTCATTCAGTAATTATCATCTGAATAGTTCGTGGGGAACAATGGATGCTATTTATGCTCGTGAATGGGTTGTTATGATAACAAATCTGGCATATATGGTAAGTTCTCCTGAAATGAATCAATCATATTGTGCATAATTATAATGCTGTTATGGGCAGTGAATTATACGGAAATGATGGAGAGACTTTTAATGCAGATGATTATGAAGATTTGTATAACAGGTTGACTATGGACAGGACATTAATACTTGGTCGTACAACAATGGGAGGCGGACTTGGCGGTGGAACTACTTTCGGAGTTGATCACTGGATGTTCTATACTCATTATTATTCCTTGTCTTCTCAAGCTTGGGATATGATTTCACATGAATTTGCCCATTGTATGGGATATAATCACAGCAGTAATCTTACTTATGGAAATAGTGCAGGTTTTGCAGTGAACTGTATGCCTTGGCTTCATAATTATTTACGTAAACAGGAAAGACTGCCTTATCGCAATCCTAAGAAATTTGATTTCACAAATCCTGATTATGAGAAATATTGGGGACATTCTGTAGATTACAGTGCAATGAAATATACTGATACAGATACAAAGATGGATATTTACTTCAGAGATAATGCTGATAAGGTTTCATCTTTACAATATAAAAAATAACAGTTTTCCCGCTTGCCAATTACAGTTGATATGAGAAACATTCCATTCAACCATATATTGTGCAGGTAATATATAAACTAAACGGAATTATGTTTAATAAGAATATTATCCCTATAATGTCTCTTTTGCTTGCCGGTTCTTTATATTCATGCAACAAAGAGAAAATAGTAATAAATGATGTTCCGCAATCTACTGATACGATAACAGTTGTGGAACGCTATGCAGAAGCATTATGGCAACCGATAGACAGGAACACTTTGCCCTCGGATGCCGCAGGATTCAATCCTTTAGGTTTCTGTATTTCCGGTGATACATTATATATATATATCAAACTGGACTGCACGAACAATTGAAGTGTATGATGCAAAGAATATGACATATTCTCATACAATCTACGCTAACGAAAGCGGCAGAACTCTTAACAGCCGTGATGTTTGTGTGTCCGATTCTTTGCTATTTGTTACAAGCGGAAATCCTAGCCAAGTTTCTGTTTATAATCGTTTTACTGAAGAATATCTTTGTCGTCTTGGAGATGGCTCTACTTCCGGTTCTGTTCAGCAGGCGAACAGTGTGGCAGTTGACTCGAATTTCGTTTATGTGCGCGATCAGTCTGAACTCTTAAAACTGTTCGACAGAAAGGAAATAAATGAAGCAATAGCTAAAAAGCAGAAGAATGTTTCTCCTAAAAATATAGCATACCAAGTTCTGTATCAATCTCTCAGGATTATGATATGCAGGCAGTTGACGGATATTTATTGGCTGCAAATAATATGGATAAGACATTGTATGTCTATTCTTGTGAGGCGGATACTTCTTTATATGAAGTAAAGTCATTGAAATATACTGATAACACTATTCCTTACGGAATTGCCGCTTCTGAAAAGTATATCTTTATTTCAACAGAAGGAGCTTCTGCTGGTATTCATGCTTATAATAGGAAATCGTTCTTTGAATTGGATAATCTGGATGAACCGGAATATACATTAAACTACACAGAAGTTGTAGGTTTGGACAATGCCTTGGAATTTGTTCATTTCATGGACTTTTCAAATGATAGTACATTGTTTGTGCGTCAAAATGGTAAAATACAACCTTTATTGTTAAGGGAAAGACATTATCATATAATAACTCCGGTTCTAGTGCCTGGAAACACTGATAGCGATAAAAACAAAAATGAGCAGAATTAACTCTGCTCATTTATTGTATTCATTTAATATCTGCATTCTTTCCAAAGAGAAAGTGGAGTCGTTGGCTTGTACATATTCTATGATTTCACAAGCTTTGCGACGCAGGATTTCTGAATCCTTATCACAATAATAACTTTGCTCAATCATTGTTTTAGCAGCAAGTTCCATACGTTCCAATCCGCATGAATCATCGTGATTAAGCTCTTCCCTTATTTCTTCAGGAGAGTGAGAGAGAATGAAATCTATATTAGTCTTTAGAGTTCGGTAAATTGTATCAATCAGCTCTTTAGCTTTCTGTGTGTCTTGCGGCTTTGCTCCGTCATTTCCGTCGTTACGGTCGTAAACCAGTTGCACAATCATTTTGCTGATTTCCTCAATCTGAACCATTATGAAGTCTCTTTTCAGCATGATTTTTTATCTTTTCTCGATTATTTTTTCTCTACTTTGACTTCCAGGATACGAACGTCTTTTAACGGTCTGTCATATTTGTCCTTCTTCTGGCTTGCTATGTTGTCAAGGACATCAAATCCTTCGACCAATTCGCCGTAAATAGTGTAAACTCCATCGAGATGATGACAGCCGCCGATTGTTGTATAAGCTTTTCTCTGCTCTTCTGTGAATACAAGATGTCCCGGTGTTGCAAGAATAACAGAGTCAATTTTTTCATTTATCTCGGCAATTCTTTTATTGTATTCTCTTGGATTATCCATTTTAAGAATCTGAAGTTGTCCTCTTACCGGATAATAAAATTCCTGCAAAGCCTTTTTTCTGGCAGGATAATTCTTTACTTTCTCCAAAGTGTCCAATTCTCCACCGCTATAAACTTTTCCTTGTACGATAAAGAACTGCGACATGTCGGACTTCTTCTGAGGATTTATTTTGTCGTCCTGCCTTGGAGCAGCCAAAGCTCCTTTTTTATGGAAATACTCTGGTCTGAGTTCCGGCAGAATCTCCGCACTTGAATCTCCAAAACCACATCTTGCACCGGCAGGAGCATTTCTGGAGTCGGGCGCGCCGCCTTGAATCATGAAATCTTTTATGACTCTCGTAAACAAAGTTCCGTTATATTCTCCGCTTTGAGCTCTTTTGATAAATGTACTTACATGATTTGGCACGTTGTCGTAAAGGCGGGCTTTCATCGTGCCGGCAGTAGTTTTGAATGTGACAAATGTTGTGTCGTTCTGGGCATTGATACCTGTCAGGCTAATGAACAAGGCTAAAGCTGAAACAATAATTCTTTTTATCATCATATATTCTAATATTTGATTAAAGTTGAGCAGTTGCAATCGTAATTTATGATTGCTGTTGCAAAACATCAGTTAAGTAAAAAATGCAGTTTATTATTGTTCTGTAAAGATATAAAAACTATTTTTATGGCAGAAAAAGAGCTTGCTTAATTTTATTTTTAAGGTTTAATTTAGGCAAACTCAAAAAAGTGCAGCTTAAAAATGCATTGATGGTTATGCATATTTTATTAATTAATAATCGTTATACTTTATGAAACACCTTTTGTATTTAGTTGTGGCTTGCTGCCTTGTGCTTTCCTCTTATGCGGCGGAGCCAATCAAGACGCTTGTCGTTACCGGACAGAACAATCATAATTGGCCGGTCAGCCATGTGGTTATTCAGAAAATTCTTGAGAATTCCGGGCTTTTTGATGTTGATATTGCTTGCTCTCCTTCCAAAGGTGAGGATATGAGCAGTTTCAAGCCGGATTTTATGAAATATCAGTTGGTTGTGCTTGATTATAATGGCGACAGATGGCCTGCAGAAACAGACAGCCGCTTCTTGGAGTTTGTAAGAAACGGTGGCGGTGTTGTTGTTTATCACGCTGCGGACAATGCTTTTGCCGACTGGCCTGCTTTCAACCAGATTTGCGCATTGGGCGGCTGGGAAAACAGAAATGAAAATTCTGGTCCTTATGCTTACTGGAAAGATGGAGCATTGGTGAAAGATTATTCTGCCGGACCTGGAGGTTCACACGGAAAACAGCATGAATATGTTGTTAATTCACGCTCTTCAAATCATCCTGTACTCAAGGGCTTGCCAAATCAGTGGCGCCATGCAACAGATGAATTGTATGACCGTATGCGCGGACCTGCCAATATAAAAGATTTGCTTTACACAGCATATTCCGATAAAAGTACTGGTGGTTCCGGACGTGAAGAACCACTTGTTTTCACTGTTGACTATGGTAAAGCTCGTATTTTCCATATTATGATTGGACACGCAGGAAACACTGTTGAGGATAATGTAGCTATGCAATGCACAGGTTTCCAGGTTTTGCTTCTTCGCGGAAGTGAATGGGCTGCTACAGGGGAAGTTACTCAGCCTGTTCCGTCGGATTTCCCAACAAAGGACAAAGTTTCGTTGAGAAAGGACTATCGTTGATAGCTGAATAATATATACTTGGAAGTTTCAAAAGAAAAATTTCAGTCAACAAGTTGACGAGAAAACAATTTGGCTTTATTTAATCGCAGAAACAGCAGAGTTGTTTTGATTACAATCTGCTGTTTCTGTGATTTTTTTTTGTTTTGAAAAATAAAAATCCGTACAGAACTTCACAGCTCTGTACGGACCAAACAAATAACAAACTCTACTTATATGAAAAAACAAATACTACTGATATTCTGCTTTATTTTAATAACAGAACATAGTTTCAAAAGGTTCAACATTTTCCGTGATTTTTTTATCTAACTTGATGAAATACTTGAAATAGACTTGAAAATATTAAATATATTCTTAGAACTAAGTCTTAGTTTTTATAAATTAAGTATTAGTTTTTAAAAACTGAATCTTAGTTCTTATAAACTAAAGCTTAGTTTTAAGAAAAGGATACTATTTGCTGAATATTATAATAGATTTATGATTCGATATTTGCTTATCTTAAAAGTTAATAAGGCTTCAGATACAAGTTAACTAGGTAAAAATACTTGTCTCATCACACTTAATTATCCCAAAACTCTTGTCAACTTGTTTTCTTGTCAACTCGTTAACTGGAAGTTGAGCTTGCGAAACTTCAGTTAACATATTTGCCAATTAGATAATATGGCTTATCTTTGTCTGAATAATAGCTGAAAAATATTGAATAAATTATGAATAAAATCTGGATTTGCGTTTTTGCAATGATATTTGGCTGGGGATTTGAATCTCAGGCTCAAAGAGATAACACTTCAGTCCGAATAGTGAGTGAAAGAGACAAGACTTTTTCCCACACCATAGAGCGTGGTCAGACTGTTTATGCCATAGCAACTATGTATGGCGTTTCGACTGAAGATATCTACAGGCTCAATCCGGATAGCCGAAATGGTATAAAAGCAGGTGACACTTTGTTGATTCCTCAGCAAAAAACTTCGGCTGAAAAGGTTGAATCAACATCTGCCACTCAGAATTATACATTCCATACAATCCAGAAAAAGGAAACTTTGTATGCTGTTTCAATGCGTTATAAAGTTCCGGCAACCGAGATTGTCAAGGCAAATCCCGGTTTGTCAACAAAAACTTTCACAATTGGCAGAACAATAAGAATTCCTAATTTCCTCTCTGATGAAGATAATGTGTCGTCGGAAACTCCAGTCAAGACTGAGACTGTTGTTACGGAAGAGGAATACAAAATTGCCAGACGTGAAACAATGTATAGCCTTTGTAAGAAATTCAATATTTCAAGCCACGAATTGATTAAGCGAAATCCCGTCCTTAAGAAAGGTGTCAAGGCCGGAACAATAATTTATGTTCCTGTGACTAAGACTGAGGAAGTCGTAGTCAATGATTTGAAGCACGATGCGGTATTGAGTGAAACTGAAGTCAATGCGCTTTTGGACAAAACAGAGAATATCGAGAAACTTAATCAGATTAAGGTAGCTCTGCTGTTGCCTTTTAAGGACGGACAGAGTTCTCACGCTACGGCACGTTTTGTTGAATATTATGAAGGAATGCTGTTGGCAGTGGATAGTCTGAGAAGCTTGGGCGCATCTATCAACCTTTCAGTTTATGATACCGGTACGGGAACTTCTAAACTGAACAATATTCTTAAGCAAGACGCTTTGAAAGAAGCTAACCTGATTGTTGGAGCAGTGCAGAACGACCAGATTGCGCAGATTGCACAATTTGCCGAGACAAATCAGATTAAATATGTGATACCTTTCACGTCGAAGAACGACAATGTGCTGTCAAACTCAATGATATTCCAGGTTAATACTCCTCATTCATATTTGTATTCAAAAGCTGCTCAGGCTGGTTGCGAACTGTTTGCTGAGGATAATATTATCATTGTGAATGTCAACGACAAGGATGTTAAGAAAGAATTTATTTCAGCATTCAAAACAGAGCTTAAGGATAAGAATATAAAATATAAGGAAGTGAACTATAACGGCGAAACTTTCTCGTCTGATATTCTTGCTCTTATGGATAAGGACAAGAAAAATGTTGTTTTGCCAACTTCTTCTTCATTGGATGCCTTGCAGCAGATAAAGACTCCTTTGCGTTCGTTGGCTGAAACGGGAATAGAAGAAACTGACCCGGCAAATCCTGAAAAGAAGAATCGCTTTATGTATAATATTTCAATGTTCGGTTACCCGGAATGGCAGACATATATGCGTGAGGCTTTGGAAGATTTCTATGTTTTGGATACATATATTTATACGAATTTCTATGCCGACAATTTGTCTGACAAAGTGCATAATTTTTATAACTCTTATAAATATTGGTATAGCAAGACATTGATAAATACTTTCCCGAAATATGGTATATTGGGATTTGACACCGGAATGTATTTCCTTGGAGCAATTCACAAGTATGGTATCAATTTTGAGAAGAATATAGATAAGATTTCTTATCCGAGCCTTCAGACAGGCTTTGACTTCCACCGTGTGAACAACTGGGGCGGATTTATTAATACTAATGTATTTATCGTACATTATAAGAAAGATTATACAGTGACAAGAGATGAACGTAAGTAAGTATATATTTCTATTGGCTTTTTTGTTTGTTTCGTTGAGATATTCTTTTGCTCAGGATGGAAAGTTCAAGCACGAGCTTGATGTCGGCGCCTCTTTTGGCGTGAATTTCTCATCAGTAAGCTTTTCTCCGAAAGTGGACCAGAAAATGCTTCAGGCATACAACGGTGGTTTGACATTGAGATGGATAACGGAAAATCATTTGGGATTGCAGGCAGAGGTGAATTTCACCCAGCAAGGTTGGGAAGAGGAGTTTGAAGAGCAGCCTCAGTATCAGTATAGCCGCACGATAAACTTTATCGAGATTCCTTTCCTTACGCATATTTATTTTGGCAGTGACCGTTTCAGGTTCTTTGTGAATCTCGGTCCTAAAATAGGATATGCTTTAGGCGAATCAACGAGCAGCAATCTCGAAGGAGCTGAGCCTAATAGAAACAATGAGCAGCATAATCTGAAAGTGCAGAAAAAATTTGATTGGGGATTGTGTGGTGGTCCGGGCATTGAGCTTCGCACCGGAATCGGAAATTTCATCCTTGAAGGCAGATATTATTATGCACTTGGTGATTTGATGAATAGTACAAAGAGCGACCCGTTTGCGAAGTCTTCAATACAGAATATTTCTGCTAAGTTCGCTTATTTGTTCAGGATAAAATAAATGATGATGTAATTCAGGTTTTGCAAGCACGGTTTGTTTTTGTCATACTTGCGAAGCATAAACAAAGATTATTATGAAACAACCTTTTCAAATCTTCAATACCAATATTCCGGTTGTTGTATATTGGGTTTTGACATTTGTGGCGTGGCTGATATTTTTTCAGTATAACAGTGAATACCACTTATTCTATTTGGAACAGTCGCAGCTTTTTGTTCCTGACTCGGTAAATTTGTCTGCACCGTATGGTGTGGTAGATTATTTGACCGGAAGTTATGTGCAGCATTTCGGTGTGCCGTTTTGCGGCGCATTAATAATGGCATTGCTCAACACTCTGATTGCGATTATGGCTACATATCTGCTGACAAGAATATCTCCTTTCAAGATATGGTGTGTGCTGTCGCAGCTTTTGCCAGCAGCCATGACTTTTGTGTTCTTCAGTCATCTCTATCGTATGCAGGGAACAACAGCCATGTTGTTGGCATTGTTTCTGGTGTGCGTTTTGCAATTAGTCAGGAATTATATTTTACGTTTTGGACTCTCTGTTTTGCTTGTTCCTCTGTTGTATTATTGCGCCGGACCGATAGCAATATTTATGGCTTTCTGCACAGTGCTTGTAGAGGTGTTGCGTGAGCGTTCGGGAAAATCTCTTATTAACATTATTCTTATTCCATATTCGATATTTATTGGATGGTGTGCGTTCTATTTTGGAATTGCCGGTTCGATGAAGACTGCATTGTTCCCTGATGAATATTTTAACCATTTGATGTCGGCTCCGGCTATTGTTTATTATCCTTGGCTGGTGATGCTTGCACTATTGTGTATAGCCGGAATATTCAGGAATGTTAGGATAACGTCCGTATGGGTTTCTCGTTCAGTGGCAGTAGCTTCAGTTGTATTAGTTTTATTAGTAATATGGAAAGGAACAGCTTTGTATGGTATTTCGCACGCGTTGCCATTAAAACAGATAACATATTATTCTCAGCACGATGATTGGGAAAAGGTTTTTGATGTGACAAAGGACAACGGAAGTAATTATTTGTATGTTGCGTATAGAAACCTGGCATTGTCGCATGCCGGAGTTCTTGCCGACAGGATTTTTGAATATCCGCAAGTAGGTCCGTTGGGTTTGCTTCCGAATTGGGATCAATCGTTTACTGTTTCTTTGCTCTTGAGTGATATATATTTCCATATTGGAGATATTGCCATATCTCAGCAAATGGCATTCGAAGGAATAATGGCTCAGGGAAACGGAGGTAATCCACATCTTTGGAAACGTCTGGTTGAGACTAATCTTATATTTGGATATGATGAAGTTGCCGGAAAATATATTGATATGCTGTCTAAAACACCACATTATTCAGATTGGGCAGAAAAATACAGACCATATCTTTATTCTCCGGATAAAATCAGTGAGAATCCTTTGCTGATGGAAAAGAAAAAGAATGTTGGAGGAGAGAACCATTTGTCCAGAGTTCTTGGTTTTGATGCCGATATCGAAAACATTCTGAAATGCAATCCGGAAAACAAACCGGCAATTGAATATCTTGGATGTTTGTATCTTCTTGGAAAGGATTTGGAAGGATTTCAGAAAATGCTCGACAAATATTATGGAACCGAATCTTTGCAGGAATTGCCTTTGAGCTTCCAGCAAGCAGTCATTATAATAAATGAAGGAAATCCGGACAAGTGGAAAGAATATAAGTTGTCGGATAAAGTTATTTCACAATTTGAGGCATTCAGAAAATTGTTTGTTGAGCAACGTCAGTCTCCTTATTTGCAGGAAACTGTTTATCGTTCGTTCGGTAAAACTTATTGGTTCTATTTTACATTCAAGAAGTGATAAACGGTTATGAAGATTTTAGGTAATATATTTTTGTTGTCGGCTTTTTTGTTTTCATGCAGCGGTGGAATGAAAAAGGCTGATGTTACTAGTCCGGATAAACCGGATATTTATCCGGACTATAAGGATGTAACTGTTCCGTCTGATATAGCACCGTTGAATTTCCGTCCGGCATCAGGTTCGGTTACGGAAGGAATGGTATCTGTTTCCGGCAGTGGCATTGAGTTCGTCGTGCCGCTTGAAGAACAAGGTTTTTGTTTTCCGGAGAGTAAATGGCATAAAATACTGGAAGCAAATAAAGGTAAAAATATAACATTGAATGTGCAGCTTAAGGAAAACGGGAAATGGATTTCTTATGCTTCATTCAACATAAATATTGCCGAAGAAGAAATAGACAGCCATATTGCCTACAGATTGATTCCTCCGGGATACGAAACCTGGAATGATATGGGAATTTATCAGCGGGAATTGTCGTCGTTCACTCAGAAGCCTATAATAGAGAATTATAGGACTGATAAGAATTGTATGAATTGCCATTCGTTCTGCAACCGTAATCCGGAGAAGTTCCTTTTCCATATGCGCGGGAAGAATGCCGGAACTTATATTATTAATAATAATACAATTGAGAAGCTCGATACCAAAACACCTGAGACAATATCAGCTTTGGTTTATCCTTCGTGGAACCCAAACGGACGATATGTGGCTTTTTCTACAAACGAAACTTTCCAGTCTTTTCACAGGCATGACAAGAACAGGATTGAGGTTTATGATAATGCGTCGGATGTTGTAGTATATGATACCGACAAGTATGAAATAATATCATCACCATTGCTGTCATCGTCTGAGCGTTTCGAAACTTTTCCTACATTTTCGGCAGATGGCACCAAACTATATTTTTGTTCGGCCATTGCAAAAGACAGAGTGAATTTTGATGAAATACGATATAGTTTGTGCAGTGTGTCATTTAATCCAGAAACACGAAGTTTCGGTTCAGAGGTTGATACATTATATAATGCAGAAAAGGAAATGAAAAGCGTTTCTTTTCCGCGTGTTTCTCCGGATGGAAAATACCTGATGTTTACAGTGTCGGGATATGGAAACTTTTCCATCTGGCACAAGGATGCGGATTTATATTTGATGAGTCTTGCTGACGGAACATATCGTGAAATATCAGAGGTAAACAGTGATGATGTGGAAAGCTATCATTCCTGGAGTAGCAACGGTCGTTGGTTTATATTCAGCAGCCGCCGTGATGACGGACTTTATACTCGTCCGTATATTGCTTATATTGATGAGAACGGTAAAATTGGCAAACCTTTTATGTTGCCTCAGGAAGATACAGGTTTTTATCACGATTTTATGTATTCATATAATATTCCGGAATTTATTACCGGAGAAGTGGAATGCAGCGGATATGATATAGCAAATACTGCACGAAGAGAGAAAGGACGAAAAATCAGATTTGTAAAATAAGAATCTATAAGAGGAAAAAAGGACTGCCGAATATTTATTCGAGCAGTCCTTCAAGTTTTGTTTCTGGTGAAAGCCTGTATTTTTTCATCCATCCGATTAATGCGGAATATAATGCTGTATTGTTCTGGTAGTCCGGAACAAGTCTTATTTTCTTTATAGCATCAACAGGTAATGGGAAAATACTTGCAGCTTTGATATTGTTGTTGCCTAAAATGTAAATTGCATTTTCCGGTTCTGACATTGTTACTATTCTCCATTCCTTGAAATCTGTATTTTCCGGTTTGTCGATATTCAGGCAAGCATTGCATAATAATGAGAAAAAGCGTGAATCCGGAGAGAATCCTGTATTTTCGGAATCGAAGAAAACTTTGTCATATTCTCTTTTTAGCTGTTCTTTCAGATATGTTTTATTCTCGTCAACATCATATTTGCACTTAATTAGAAACATATTTTCCATCAAAGCCTGTTGCGCCAGTTCACTGTAATCAATGCTGATTACAACTCCAGGTTTATTATTTCCGTAGCATTGTTTCATGGCTGTTGGTTCATCCTCGAAAAGGGATAATGAGAATGGAGTAATTTCCGGACCGATAAGTCGGCATTGGTAATCACGGAAGAAAGGCATGGATTGCTTGGAAACTTTCAAGTCAATATTATTTTCGGCTTCATATTCCTTTATTGTCTGTCTCAACAAACCGAAACCATAAGGTTCGTTGTTGGCTGAATAGTCAGATAAGAAATCAGACATTCTCAGTGAAAAGATGTTGCTATCGGAATTGAATCCGGAAATTAAGTCTTCAATATTAATATAAATGTATAAATTCTGCATATAATCAATTTTTATATGGCAAAGTTAGTTCAGTTTCTCTCAAATTGCCAAAAATATGGTATGTGAACTTATGCTGTTGTAACACCATAAAATATATACGGTCCCGGCAAATCGTGGGGCCGTATATATTTCAAAATGGGGTCGAACATACGAGACGATACGTCCGTATATAATTTCCAATCAAAATTCTCCAGTAACCTAATCTTGTCAAAATAGATTTATTGAAAATATTTTGTCAAAAAATTAGGATGAAAAAAATATTATTATAATTTTGCAGCGTAAATAAATAATAAAATGAAAACAAACTCAATATTGCATCATTATCATCATCATTGTAACAACGGACAATAGTTCGGTGGCTGATGGATATATGTGTAATATTCAATATAAGTGAAAAGATAATGAGCCTGCCGAATATCGGTAGGCTTTTTTTGTTAATCAAAATATAGAAAAAACAATGTTACGTATTGCTGTACAATCAAAAGGCCGTCTTTATGACGAAACAATGATGCTTCTTGAAGAAGCTGGTATCAAGTTGAATCGTGGAAAACGCATACTGCTTCTTTCTGCCAAGGATTTTCCTGTTGAAGTATTGTTCCTGCGCGATGACGATATTCCTCAGTCAGTTGCTAATGGAGTGGCTGATGTTGGTATTGTAGGTGAGAATGAATATATCGAGAAAGGAGCAGAGGCTCGTTTGGTTAAGCGTTTGGGATTCAGCAAATGCCGTTTGTCTTTGGCAATACCGAAAGACGAAGAATATATTGATGTGAACTGGTTTCAGGGAAAGACAATTGCCACATCTTATCCCGGAATACTTTCTAAATATTTGAAGGAAAAAGGAGTAAATGCAGAAATGCATGTAATAACTGGTTCTGTTGAGATTGCTCCTGGAATAGGTTTGGCAGATGCGATTTTCGATATCGTAAGTTCAGGCAGTACTCTTGTCAGCAATCAACTGAAAGAAGTTGAAGTGGTGATGCAAAGCGAAGCTCTTCTTATCGCTAATGAAAACTTGAGTGAAGATAAACTTGCTGTGCTGGAAGAGCTATTGTTCCGTTTCGAGTCTATTCAGATGGCAGAAGGAAAGAAATATGTGCTTTTGAATGCTCCTAAGGAAAAACTTAATGACATTATTGAGGTTTTGCCGGGTATGAAGAGCCCGACTGTAACACCTTTGGCAAATGGTGAATGGGTTTCTGTTCAGACTGTTATTGCCGAGAAATATTTCTGGGAAATAATCGGTAAACTTAAGAATCTTGGAGCTGAAGGAATCCTGGTGCTGCCGATTGAGAAAATGATATTGTGATGCAGGCTGGATGCCTTATTTATAAGGTAATATAACTATGTTTGCGTAATTGAATATAAATAGTACATATTATGGAAATAATTAAATATCCGTTGCAGGAAGAATGGGCTTCGATAGCGAAACGTCCTTCACTGGATGTGACTTCTCTTTTTGATACGGTTCGTTCAGTGCTGAATGACGTTCGGAATAGTGGAGATGAAGCTGTGCGACGTTATGAGGAGAAATTTGATAAAGTATTGCTTTCGGAACTCGTGGCTTCTGAATCAGAAAAGGAAGAAGCTTATGGCTTGGTTGATGAATCATTGAAAGATGCCATTTGCTGTGCTCATAAGAATATTGAAACATTCCATGCGTCACAACGATTTACAGGTCGTAAGATTGAGACAACTTCTGGTGTTACATGCTGGCAAAAAGCTGTTGCTATAGAAAAAGTGGGACTTTATGTTCCCGGTGGAACTGCTCCATTATTTTCAACAGTTTTAATGCTTGCAGTTCCAGCCAAAATAGCCGGATGCAAGGAAATAGTTTTATGTACGCCTCCGGGAAAAGACGGAAAAGTAAATCCTGCAATTCTCTATGCAGCTAAAGTGGCAGGCGTAAGTAAAGTCTGCAAAATTGGAGGAATACAGGCTATAGCTGCAATGGCATACGGAACAGAATCAGTTCCAAAGGTATATAAGATATTTGGTCCGGGAAACCAATATGTGACAGCCGCCAAACAACTTGTCAGTCTGAAAGATGTGGCTATCGATATGCCTGCAGGACCGTCTGAAGTTGCTGTAATTGCAGATGTTTCCGCTAATCCTGAATTTATTGCTGCAGATTTCCTGTCACAGGCGGAACACGGAAAAGACAGTCAGGCTATTTTGGTGACTGTTGATGAGGCGTTGATTCAGCCAGTATGTGATGCTATCAATTCACAGCTTTCAGTTCTTCCACGTGCTGAGATAACAGCTCAGGCTTTGACAAACAGCCGTATTATTCTGATGAAAGATAAGAATGAAGTGATGGATTTTATAAACTATTACGCTCCTGAGCATCTTATAATCCAAACAGAAGATTATGCGGAGCTCGCAGGAAAGGTGGAAAATGCAGGAAGTGTTTTTATGGGACCATACACACCGGAAAGCGCAGGCGATTATGCTTCCGGAACGAATCATACATTGCCGACAAATGGTTACGCTCATGCTTATAGCGGTGTCAATTTGGATAGTTTTATAAAGAAGATAACTTTCCAGGAAATAACATCTGAGGGTATATCAAAATTGGGACCGACAATCCAGATTATGGCAGAGAACGAACAGTTGGAAGCTCACAGGAATGCAGTAACAGTTAGATTGAAAACATTATGAAAGAGAACGAATCATTTGATATAAATGCTCTTGTCAGACCAAATATAAGAGCGATGAAGCCTTATTCTTCAGCTCGTGATGAATTTCATGGCTCAGCTTCTGTGTTTTTGGATGCCAATGAGAATCCATATAATGCTCCATATAACCGTTATCCGGACCCGATGCAATGGGAGTTGAAAAGACGGATATCAGAAATCAAGGGCATTGATGTTTATAATATCTTTTTGGGAAACGGAAGTGATGAACCGATTGATTTGCTTATCCGCGCTTTCTGTGAGCCGGGAAAAGATAAAATAATCACTCCGGATCCGACTTACGGAATGTATCAGGTAGCTGCTGATATTAATAATGTGGAATGTGTGAAAGTTCCGTTAAAAGAAGACTTTTCTTTGGACGTTGAGCAGATAAAAAACAACATATCGGATGAGGTGAAACTTATTTATATGTGCTCGCCGAATAATCCGACAGGAAATAGTTTGAATAGGGACGATATTTATGACATCATCAACTCATTCCATGGAATAGTGGTAATTGACGAAGCTTATATAGATTTTTCTTCACAACCTTCATTCTTGGGTGAGTTGGACAAATATCCTAATGTTGTTGTTCTTCAAACTCTATCAAAGGCTTGGGGCGCTGCTGCAATCAGATTGGGAATGGCTTTTGCTTCTCAGGATATAATATCTGTGCTCAATAAAATAAAATATCCTTATAATGTAAATCTTCTTACTCAGGAAAAAGCTCTGGAAATATTGGATGTGGAAAGAATGAAATCCCAGCGTGAGATGATTATGCAGGAAAGAGAGCGTATGATCAAGAATCTGCAGTCAATACCTATTGTAAGAAAAATATATCCGACAGATGCCAACTTTGTATTGGTAAAAGTGGATGATGCAGATAAAACATATAACAAGCTGGTTGAAGAAGGTATAATTGTCCGTAACAGAAACAAAGTTTCGTTGTGTAATGGCTGTTTGCGTATAACAATAGGGACGGAAACGGAGAATATGCTTTTGATTTCGGCTTTAAAGAGAATGTGACTATGAAGAAGAAAGCTTTGTTTATCGACCGCGATGGAACGCTAGTCATCGAGCCACCGGTAGATTATCAGTTGGACAGTCTTGAAAAGCTGGAGTTTTATCCAAAGGTTATTCGTAATCTTTATTTTATACGCAAGCACTTGGATTTCGAGTTTGTTATGGTGACTAATCAGGACGGATTGGGAACTGATTCTTTTCCTGAGGAAACATTTTGGCCGGCTCATAACAAAATGCTCAAGACTTTCGAAGGTGAAGGCATAACATTTGATGACATACTAATTGACCGTTCATTTCCGGAAGAACATTCTCCAAACAGAAAACCGGGAACCGGAATGCTCAAGCAATATATGAACGGTGATTATGATTTGTCTGCCTCTTTTGTGATCGGAGACAGACTTACTGATATGCAATTGGCAGCAAATCTGGGAGCAAAAGGAATATGGCTTACTGACGATGATGAAGTTTCCAAATCTCTGTTGGCTCAGCATCCGGAAATTTCTCCTGTACTTATTACTAAAGATTGGGACAGAGTGTCTGAATATCTTTTTGCAGGTGAAAGAACGGCAAAAGTTAAGAGAACAACAAAGGAAACAGATATTGACGTTTATGTAAATCTTGATGGCAAGGGCAAGACCGACATATCCACTGGCTTAGGTTTCTTTGACCACATGCTGGAACAAATTGGCAAGCATTCAGGAATAGACCTTTCCATTAATGTAAAAGGCGATTTGAATGTGGACGAGCATCATACAATTGAAGATACGGCATTAGCTCTGGGCGAAGCCATATATAAAGCTTTGGGCGAGAAACGAGGAATTGAACGATATGGATATTCTTTGCCGATGGACGACTGCTTGTGCAGTGTAGCTCTGGATTTCGGCGGCCGTCCATGGTTGGTTTGGGATGCAGAATTTAAACGTGAGAAAATCGGAGATATGCCGACTGAAATGTTTCTTCATTTCTTCAAGAGCTTTAGTGACTCTGCACGGATGAATCTTAACATCAAAGCTGAGGGACAGAATGAGCATCATAAGATTGAAGGAATCTTCAAGGCTTTGGCACGCTCAATAAAGATGGCGATCAAACGTGATATATATAATTATCAGTTGCCTAGCACAAAAGGTGTAATATAATCTTTTATACCATTATGCTGTGTTTTTCTTCTATGTGATTTTTTATTCGTATATTTGTGTCTAGTATAGATTTATCTAAACATTAATATTCACTTATAATAGATAGATGAAAAAAATTATAATTGCAGCTGTGTCATTTATCATGATGTTTTCAGCTTGTGATAAAATGACTACGGAACTGGAAGGAAAATGGCAATTGAAGCAAATCGAATCTGAAGGTTCTTTTACACCTGTCGATACTGTTTGGTATAACTTTCAGACATCATTGTTTATGTATCAGATATATGACGCCTCAAAGGGAACTTACCCAAATATGTATGGTTTCAATTATTTTGAGAAAGAAGGAGAAGTTCGGTTGGAACTTAGTTATAACGAAGATTTCCTGAAACGAACTGACTGGACTTCAAATATCAGAACATTCAAGATTGAGAAAGTTTCCGGAAAGGAACTTATATTGAGCAGTGACGGTAAAAAATATTATTTTGACAAATTCTGATAACAGAATATATTATTGTGTTTAATCAAACAGGTTGTCCGATGGAAAGATTCAGTTATTCTATCGGACAATCTATTCCATAAATTTTTTATACTATTATGTATTGGCAAAAAGACATCGAAACAATGAGTAGGGAGCAATTGTCGGAATTGCAACTGAAAAGATTAAAGGAAACAGTCAAACATGCAATTAACTCTCCTTTTTATAAAGAAGTTTTTGAGCGTGAAGGGCTGACTCCAGATGACATACAGACATTGGACGATTTAAGAAAAATACCTTTTACAACTAAAGATGATTTACGTAATCATTACCCTTACGGAATGGCTGCCATTCCTTTGCAGAAATGTGTGAGAATACATTCTTCCAGTGGAACAACAGGCAATCCAACCGTAGTGCTTCATTCTGCTAAAGATTTGGATGAATGGGCAAATCAGGTGGCTCGTTGTATGTATATGGTTGGAATACGCGATACTGATATTTTCCAAAACACTTCAGGATACGGAATGTTTACCGGTGGTTTAGGTTTCCAGTATGGAGCTGAGAAACTTGGAGCACTTACAGTGCCTGCTGCTGCCGGAAACTCAAAACGACAGATTAAGTTTATTACTGATTTCGGAACAACTTGCCTACATATAATACCAAGCTATGCAACACGTCTGGCTGAGGTTATGCAGGAAATGGGAATTGATCCGCGCAAAGACACAAAGCTTCGTGTGGTTTGTATCGGTGCAGAGCCTCATTCTGAGGAGCAGCGTCGTCGTATCGAACAGCTTTTGGGTGTCAAGGCATATAATTGTTTTGGAATGTCGGAGATGAATGGTCCTGGTGTAGCCTTTGAATGTCAGGAGCAGAACGGACTTCATATTTGGGAAGATAATGTCGTTGTTGAGATTGTTGACCCTGTAACTTTGGAACCGGTTCCGGAAGGTGAAGTTGGAGAATTGGTGCTGACAACCATCAACCGTGAGGCAATGCCTTTGCTCAGATATAGAACAAGAGACCTGACTTGTATTATACCTGGCGATTGCCCTTGTGGACGTACTCATAAACGACTTGCACGATTCAAAGGAAGAAGTGACGATATGATTATCCTTAAGGGTGTAAATCTGTTCCCGATTCAGATTGAAAAGATTCTTATGCAATTCAAGGAATTGGGTAGCAATTACCTGATTTCAATTGAAACGGTAGAGAATAACGACGAAATGTTGATAGAAGTTGAACTCAGTGATTTGTTTACCGACGATTATTCTGCTCTTCAGCGCTTGACTAAAGAAGTTACACGTCAGTTGAAGGATGAACTTTTGCTTACTCCAAAGCTTAAACTCGTAGGAAAAGGCACTTTGCCTGTTCAGGACGGAAAGGCAGTCCGAGTTAAGGATTTGAGAAAATTATGCTGATAATTATTCACCAATTAAATAGTATTAAGTATGACAGTAAACCAAATATCCATTTTCCTGGAAAATAAGTACGGGAAATTGTGCGAAATTCTAGAGCTACTTTCTGCAGCCAATATTCGAATAATAGCGGCAACTGTCGCTGATACTTCAGAATATGGAATATTGCGTATTATTGTAAGTGATCCGGAACGTGCCTACGAAGTGCTGAAGAACAACAATGTCAGTGCAAATCTTACAGACGTTTTGGCTATTGCAACTGATTCAAATGCAAGCAGCTTTGCACAAACTTTATCATATTTCACAAAAGCAGGCGTCAGCATCGAGTATATGTATTGTTTCTCATTGAATGGAAAGTCAATTCTTATTCTTAGAACAAACAACAGAAATGCAGCCCGCGAAGTTATCCGCCGTCAGAATATAGAATATATTCATGAAGCTGATTTGCTGAATATGTAATTCTTTAATAAATATAATAGAGAAGATATATGCAGTTGATAGATACGGAGCTTCTTGATTCAGTTACCAGCAAGGCAAAGGAATCGCCTCGTTTGAGAATGAATCATAATTTCCATGAATCACTGGATGCAAAAGCCCAGCGATTGTTGAACGCTATGGAACCGGGAACAATTCTCCCAATCCATCGTCATCAGGAAACCGCAGAAACATACATTCTACTTCGGGGAAAAGTAAAAGTTGCTTTCTATAATGAGCAAAAAGAAGTTACAGAAACAGCTGTACTTGATCCCAAAACTGGAAATTATGGTATTCATATCCCGAAAGGGCAGTGGCATACATTGGAAGTTCTTGAAAGCGGTTCTATGATTTTCGAGGTGAAAGACGGGCCATATAAACCGTTTGCTCCTGAAGATGTGCTTCAATAGAATATTGGAGAATCTGAGGATTTTTTTTCCGAATGAATATTATATCAAAAAAGGTCGGCAGCTTTTTTCAGAAACACTACTATATTTTCTGAAAAAGATGCCGACCTTTTTTTACAAACATCGCAGTCTTAATTTTGTAATGTCTATTGTTATTGTCTTATGCAGGGCTTTTTTACTTTTGCAAGTTTCACCTTATTTATATATTTATGATTATCAGATAATTCATGTGATTTTAGAACATTCTTTAACATCCCGTAATTTACCATTCAGTATTAAGATTTTGAATGTTATATATTGATTCGCATTACTGCCTTATATTTTACTATAATCAAATAATCGGTTAAATCAAGTTAAATCTGGAGAAAAATATATGTTCTACAACATGGATATTAAAAATCTTATATATCTTTGCATCGTATTTAAGGCAGAAAAGATAAGTTTAGGTTAATTATTAATTTATTTCCCTGGTGAGGGAAATCCCTTTGCCGGGGAATTCTAAAACAGAAAAATTATGTTAGTGGAAAATGAAAAGGATATGCGAACATTGGCAATGTTGCGCTATCAGGCAGAACGTTATCAAGCTATGGGAAAAGGTTCTATGTGCCAGTTGTTGAACGCCGAAATCCGTCGTTTGACAAGACAACAGCTTAATTCAGTAAAGAACTGATTAGCTGTTGATTTTTAGATTATTAATTTGAAGATGTATTTGAAAAGAAGTAATATCTCTTACCACCGTTAAACGGTATGGTGAGAGATGATGATGGAGGGACTTTCAGCGAGGTTTTACGCGGAAGGTCTTTTTTGTTTTTATATGTTACCAGAACATTAGTAATAGTATATCTGTTATTAATAATGTAAAAGCAAATAAGAAATCCATATATTATGAATAAACTTTTATTATTGTTAGTTTTAATGCTTACTTCCTGTGCCGTAAATAATAGCAAAAAAGAGAGTGCCGAAGGGAATATAACAGAGAATAATGTAAATTCCGAGAATAATAATGTTTCAGATAAATCAAAAGGAATAATACATTGTATGAGCGGTGTTGTTTGCATTGGTCATGAAGTTCGTTCATTCAAGCCTGATGATTCGGAAGAAGAATTTTGGATAATTGACAAAACCGGAACATTGAATCAAAAATATGATAGCATAACCGGAGGAATGAAAAATGGAAAGCCTTTGCGTGCAACATTAAAACTGGAATATGATGGAGTGTGGGAAGATGGCTTTGCTGCTGAATATTCCGGTGTATATTTTGTTCGCGAAATAATAAAACTTGGAGAGTAATCAAATATTTAATTTTGGTAGTTTAATCTGTAAATCGTATACAATCCTATATATTTATTTGAAATACTTTTGCTTGAAAAGGATTGGATGAAAATGGGATTCCTTGCCTGTTGATTCTTTTCGTTATGTCATATCATTAAATAGTAAAAGTATGAATTGGAAATTGCTGCTTCTTTCTGCATTGTTTATTGCAGAAATGGCTTATCCGTCGGTAAAAGGCGGAACAATAGAAAATAATGTTTCAATAAATAATAAATTTATGGGAGAAAAATCAGATTATACTCTTGACTGGGATAAAACATTCCCGAAGAGTGACAAGGTGACGCATTCTAAAATAAGTTTCCATAACCGTTATGGTATAACTCTTGTAGCTGATTTATATATTCCAAAGGATTCAGAAAACCGTAAATTGCCTGCAATAGCTGTTAGTGGACCTTTTGGAGCGGTAAAAGAACAGTCTTCCGGATTATACGCGCAGACTTTAGCTGAACGTGGTTTTATCACTATCGCATTTGATCCGTCTTATACTGGCGAAAGCGGAGGTGAGCCGAGGTATGTCGCTTCTCCGGATATAAATACTGAGGATTTCTGCGCAGCTGTTGACTATCTTTCTACAAGAGATGATGTGGACAGTGACCGTATCGGAATTCTTGGAATTTGCGGTTGGGGAGGAATGGCTCTTAATGCAGCAGCAATTGATACACGAATAAAGGCTACAGTTGCTGTAACGATGTATGATATGAGCCG
Organism: uncultured Parabacteroides sp.; assembly: GCA_949295065.1. GTDB lineage: Bacteria > Bacteroidota > Bacteroidia > Bacteroidales > Tannerellaceae > Parabacteroides. The sequence goes on from CASFJQ010000004.1 coordinate 27,567, forward strand.
CGTCAACGCAAATGGCTATTTTGATTCGATGGATGCTGATGCACGTTATGAATTGCGACGTCAGCTTAATGAACAACGAACTGAAGACTATCGCAACGGAACATATTCACTTGCCGGTGGACTTCCGGATTCATTACCCGAAGATGCTCCTCAGTTTTTAAAAGACTATTTCGGTTATTACAAAACAGAAAGAGGATATCATAAACGCTCGCTCAATTCAAACAATGGTTGGAACAAAACATCTTCGTTGTCGTTTATCAATATGCCTTTACTTTCTTATAGCAGCGAAATCCGCAACGCTGTTCTTATGATTCATGGCGAAAAAGCTCATTCTCGTTATTTCAGTGAGGATGCTTTTAAGAAACTTAAAGGTGACAATAAAGAGTTGATGATTATTCCTGATGCCAATCATGTAGATTTATACGACAATCTTAAAGTCATTCCTTTTGATAAGATAGAACATTTCTTTAATGAATATTTAAAGTAAGAAATGTCTAAAAAACAGGTCCGAACCTACGTTGCCGTGGGGTCGGACCTATTTTGATTTTATTACGGCCCCAATTGCCGATAGGTTCGGACTGCTTTGGGGTCGTAATTTTTGTGTGTCTAATATTTTAAATATCAGTAATTATAACTCTCTGTCGGGATACAACTCATTCCACCATTCCGGCTGTCCTTTAAGCCATTTGGCAAACCAAGCGAAGATTGTATTTTGCCATTTCACACGTTTGCTGTAGTCAAGAATATGATGATCCTGTCCGTCAACTTCAACAAGCTCCACTTCTTTACCAAGTATTTTCAGAGCGGCAAACATCTGGATACTTTCTCCAACAGGAACATTAGTATCTACATTTCCATGAAGGAGCAGGAGAGGAGTATTAATCTTATGAGCGTTAAACAGCGGACTGTGCTCTGTAAAGAACTCCGGATTGTTCCAAGGATAAGTTCCAGCATTGGCAACAGCACAATATCCGTAACCCCAATATCCTTCGCCCCAGTAACTGCTCAAAGCACTGATTCCGGCATGACTGATTGCCGCGGCAAAAATATCTGTTTTGGTTTGCAGATATTGAGTCATAAAACCACCATAACTTGCGCCGATACATCCAATCTTTGTTTTGTCTATGAAAGGATGCTCTTTACAGAACAATTCTGTTCCGCGGATAATCTCATCGGCTGTTTTTGTTCCCCAGGCATTTACGTGTCTTGCTGAAAATTCCTGTCCATATCCTGTTGTACCGCTAGGATTCAGAATATATACTACGTATCCTTGTGCTGCATACATATGAGTTGCATAGCGTCCTTCCATTGTGCGGCTAGTCGGTGATGTTCCTCCATAATAATTCACAATAAGAGGATACTTTTTGTTCGGGTCGAAATTTGGTGGCAGATAAAATCTTCCCTGGATAGTTGTTCCGTCGGCAGATTTGAAATTCCAGTCCTTAACTTCTCCAAGAACAACATCTTTCAGCTTAGCAGATGAAAGGTCGTCAATCATTGTAGCCTTGTCGCTCTTGATATCATAAGCATACAGGCGATTTGCATTTGACGCACTTTGTCCGTAAGTCAACATCACAGATGCATTCTCAGCCAATGCATAATGCGAAACTACATCTTCAGGAATGTTAAGACGAGTGATTTCTCCTGTTTGAGGATTACATCTGAAAATACGCACATAATCTTCATCTTCTGCCTGAAGATAAATTTGTCCGTCAGCCTTACTCCATACTGCATTGTTTACGCTAGGATTGAAGTCTTTAGTAAGCGGGCGTGCTTCTTTAGTCGAGAGATTATATATGAAAAGCTGGCCGTCATAGCTGTTGGACATTTGTCCTTTCTTAATGTTAAGACCGATTTTTCCGAAACTTTCTCCCGAGCCGAAAACAAGAAGTTCTTTTCCATCCGGTGAGAATACTGCATGATTCAGATATTCTGCATCTTTCCAGATAGTCTCTGTCTTCATCGTCTGCAAATCAAGACAGAACAATGAACTGCGAGAGAATGGCAGCGAAGTGTAAATTCTGTCTGATGTGCCGAAGAGCAAATATCTTCCGTCACTGCTTATATCATTAATGCCTGTTGTGTGATTACCGAATGTAAGTCTCTGATACAGCCCGGTTTTTATGTCATATTTCCAAATGAAATATCTGTTTCTGAAACCAGGAATTCTGTCGGCTGGCTCAAGAACTCGGATTATTTCCTTATCTTCTTTCGGACCTTCTTCTTTCACCATATAGAACAGTGACTTTTCGTCCGGTGAAACACTGAAAGAACCTTCAGGAATACCGCAAGCCATAACGCGTTCTTCTCCGTTTGCCGGATTTACGCATACAAGTTCGCGGCCGTCAATGCCATTACGTGTGATATAATAAAGGTTGCTTTTCGGCATCCATTGTGCATAGGCAAGTTCTTTGCTCTGCAGAATAACTTTTCCGCTGATATCTCTTAATTGTCCGTATGAATCACTTTTCCCGCTTTCATATCTGTTGGTATATGAAATCAGAGCATATTTTCCGTCGGCAGAAAGACTTGCTCCAGATACATCTTTGCCATACATTACATCAGTTAGCTCATATCTCTTTTCTTTGTCAGTTGTAGCAACAACGACAGCTTCCGAGTCTGTTTTGTAAGTAACTTTTATTTCCGGTTTCTCAACATCTTTTGATGCTATATATTTAATCACAACTTCATATCTTCTTGGCTCAAGATTCAGCTCTGATTCTGCATTTACAAGTTTTCCGTTGATGAAAACCTGAAAACTTCCATTTCCCGAAACCTCAAGTTTACCTTTTGTGTATCGGTCACTGTTGAGATAGAACGAAAGCAAATGTAAAGCATAATCTGTTTCCGGAGTGCTGAATATAAACTTTCCGTCATTTCCGGCTTCTGAAATCTTTGAAGACTTAAGAGCTTGCTCAAAAGGAATGGAAGTTTTAAGCATTTCTTCAGCATTCAACTTTTTCCCTTGAACATTAAGACTGTCCGTCATAATCGGCGAAGCGATACTTATCGGACCGGCATGTATGAACTTTTTCACTTCCACATTCTCCGCATACAACGAGCTGCATAGAAGAAGCGACGCTAATAGATAATGTTTTTTCATGATTCAATTTATTACTTATCAGAAGACAAAAATATCAATAAATACAATTTTGACAATAAGCAAATAAGTAAAATCTATAACATAAAATAATAATTCCTTAGGAATACGATTAATAAAATTAGTGTATTTTTGCGCCCGATTTTTAGCAAGACAAAAATTATAAGAAATATGGCAACTTATAGAGAAATGACATCTGGAGCAGCTTTGCCCATTATTTTTGCTTTTACATTGCCTCTTTTGTTAGGCAATTTGCTACAGCAAACTTATTCTATGATTGATGCTGCGATAGTCGGACAATATTTGGGAATAAATGCCTTGGCGTCGGTTGGAGCAAGCACTTCCGTGATTTTCCTTATTATTGGTTTTTGTAATGGCTGTTGCTGTGGTTTTGCTATTCCTGTAGCACAGAAATTCGGGGCAAGAGACTATGTTACGATGAGGCGTCTGGTGAATGTCAGTCTCCGCCTGGCAATGCTTATGTCTGTCCTTATAGCAGCTATTACGAGTTATTTCTGTTATGATATTCTGCATTTGATGCAGACACCGGAAAATATATTCCATGATGCATATCTATATTTGTTGGTCACATTCATAGGAATACCTTGTACATTCTATTATAATTTGCTTTCAGGAATAATTCGAGCTTTGGGCGACAGCAAAACTCCTTTCTATTTCCTTTTGTTCTCCACTGTGCTTAATATTATCCTTGATTTATTCTGCATTCTCGTTCTTGGCTGGGGCGTTTTGGGTGCAGGTGTCGCAACGGTTGTTTCTCAGGGAATATCAGCACTTTTATGTTATATTTATATGATGCGGCGTTTCACAATCCTTCAAAGTTCTGCCGAAGAAAAAGTATTCGACAAAGGATTGGCTAATACATTGTTGGGAATTGGCATACCGATGGGACTTCAGTTTTCAATCACAGCCATTGGCAGCATAATGTTGCAAAGTGCCAACAATGCATTGGGCACAGCTTGTGTGGCTGCATTCACCACTGCGATGCGCATAAAAACATTCTTTATCTGCCCTTTTGAGAGTCTGGGAATTGCAATGGCAACTTTCAGCGGCCAGAATTATGGAGCAGGAAAACCTGAGCGAGTTTGGTTGGGAATAAAGGCAAGTATGCTAATGATGCTGATATATGCAGCTTCAATGTTCTGCGTGCTTATGTTGGGTTCGGGAAAACTGGCGCTGCTATTTGTGGATTCTTCCGAAACTGAAATAATCAAGGATACAGTTCAGTTCCTTCATATATCTTGCACATTCTTCCCGGTGTTGGGTTTGCTTTGTATATTCAGATATACAATCCAAGGTGTGGGATTCACCAAATTGGCAATGCTTTCCGGAGTTTCCGAAATGATAGCACGAACAGTGGTCAGTTTATATGCCGTTCCTGTGTTTGGCTATCTTGCCGTTTGCTATGGCGACCCGACAGCTTGGATTGCAGCAGATTTGTTTCTGCTTCCTGCTTTCTATTTCGTTTATAAACGTATTAAAGGCACCATTCGCAGTAATCCTTGAAGCTGAATTTCTCGAAGTTCGGGATTACTTTAAAGGCTTTGTCCGTCAATGTTTCCGCAGGATTTGTTGTGGAAAGAGCAATGACTCTCGCTCCGGCAGTATTTCCTGCCTGTATTCCGGCAAACGAATCCTCGAATACGATGCAGTCTTCCGCTTTTACGTTCAGTTTCGATGCTGCAAGCAGATAGCAGGAAGGGTCCGGTTTGCCGTGCTCGATTAAATCGGCAGTTACAACAACGTCAAACAAATCTTCAATGCCCAGTTTGCGGAATGCGCGTTTCACTTTCTCACGGTCAGAGCTTGTTACCAAAGCTGTTTTCACTCCGTTTTCTTTCAGCGACTTTACAAAGCTGATGGAACCGGGCATTTCCGGCAATTCCATTTTGCTTTCATATTCCGTCGATTCCTTTATTACCATTTGCCTGAATTCTTCGGTTCTGTCACCAAAATATTTCTTCAGAATATTGGGCAAGGTTGTTCCTTTGATTACAGCGGCAAAATTCGGAATTCCCGTTCCATATCTTTCTCCGGCTTCGTTCCAGAAAATGTCATAAAGAGGTTCCGTGTCAACTATCACTCCGTCAAAATCAAAAAGTGCGCACTTTGTCATTGTTCCAGTTTTAGAATTATAAAGTTTTTTGTCAGTCTCTTAAATTTCAAGAAGCCATTTTCGCAGTGGCTCCATTGAAATTATATTTCTAAATCGAATGCAAATGTAGGATAAAAATATTAACCGTGAATTATATCTTTCAATTTTAGGAAGCGACTTTTCGGATTTTGATTCACTGAAATATTCAATACAGAATGCAAAAAGCCAAAGGTTTAATCGGCATGGCGAATAAAAATGAAAATTAAGATTTCAGTTTTGATGTTCTTAAAAAAGAAGAAATACGCTGCCTGAAACAAGAAAATCTGCCATATATATTGTTTTCATTATATATATTAGCCATCACAAAAGAGGAGGTATAAAATATGAAAAGAGGAATAATTATATCATTGATTTTTGTTTTGACAACTTGTTTTCAGGCGTTTTCGCAAATTTGGATACATTTTGAGTGGGGAAAACACGACTGCCGTGAATGTGCATGGATGAGCAGTTCCTTGCATTTGTCGCCAAGGGCACAGGTGGAATATCAAAAGATTATTCATAAATATGGAAAGAAAATAGAAAAAGAGGCTCTTAGGGATTATTATTACTGGGACCGTTCGGCTGAGAGAATATATAAGTATAGGATGGAACGCGACAGAGATTTGCAAAGATTGCTGAATCCTGCCCAGTTCAGACAGTTCTTGAGACTGTCACGGACAAATCCCGTGCGAATTCACGACTACAGAGGCTGGTATATGAATCCTAACCATCCGGATTGGCATCCTTCATATGATTGCTACAGGTGGGAAGATTCGTATTGGGATTGCCGTTGGGATTATGTGGACGGTCATTGGCATTCTCATTTTGACATTAGTTTATGGCAGCCCCCGCACAATGCTCCGAGGCCTCCGAAACTACAGCCGCGTCCGGAAGTGCGTCCTCCGCATGATGCTCACAAACCCGGCAAGCCATTGCCTCCGGCAAACAGACCTAAGGACAAGAAGCATTACGACAGCAGGGACGACAGGAAACCGGACCGCACGCAAGTAGGAAGCCATTCTGAAGGAGGAAGAACGGAAACTACTGTTAACGGACGTTCAAGTTATAGCAGCAGTAGCAAAAGAAATGACAAAGTGAAAACTGAAGCTCCTGCCAAAAGAAGTTCGGACAACAAGGAAAATAAGGGCCGCCGCTCTTCCAAGTAGTTTCAATATCGTTTTTTTGTAGTATCTTTGTGTGGAAATAACTGAAGTTTCGCAAAATTGACAATGTTTTTTAAACACTGGGTTCATAGAGTTACAGAGGTTTTTTTAGTTGACAAGTTGACAAGACTTCAGGTAAAAAAGATATTTCTTCTTGACTACTTGACTTCTTAACTCCTTGACTCCTTTAAAGCTAAGCTTTAGGAATTTAAACGAATAAAAAGATAACATCAATCTTTAATAGACAGATGAAGGAAAATGAAATGATTTTTGGCATTCGTGCCGTTATTGAAGCAATACAGGCGGGAAAGGAAGTGGATAAAATCCTTGTCAAGCGCGAATTGCAGGGAGATTTGGTTAAGGAGCTGTTTGAAGTTTTGAAAGGAACAGAGATTCCAGTTCAGAGAGTTCCGCAGGAAAGACTGGACCGTCATACACGTAAAAACCATCAAGGAGTAATAGCTTTCGTATCGGCAGTTACATACCAGAAGTTGGAAGACATCATACCTTTCGTTTATGAACAGGGAAAAGACCCATTCATTGTCCTTTTAGATGGTGTTACTGATGTCCGTAATTTCGGCGCCATTGCCAGAACTTGCGAGTGCGCAGGAGTGGATGCTATTGTTATCCCGGCAAAAGGAAGCGTAACAGTCAATGCAGATGCTGTGAAGACTTCGGCAGGAGCATTGCATGTTTTGCCAGTTTGTAAGGAAAAAAGCATCAATCAGGCAATCCGTTTCTTGCAGCAGAGCGGAGTTAAAGTTTATGCTGCTAGCGAGAAGGCTGCGGAAAATTATACCAACATCAAATATGATGGTCCTGTTGCCATTGTTATGGGTGCGGAAGATACGGGAGTGTCGATGGATAATCTTCGCATATGCGATGCGATGGTTAAGATTCCTCAGTTTGGAACAATCGGTTCGCTTAATGTTTCGGTAGCTTCTTCAATTCTTGTTTACGAAGTGGTTCGCCAGAGAATGCTGAACAGTTAATAGAAAGGAAAGAAATACGGTTGGTTGGAATATTTTTCCCGGCCAACCGGTTTATTTATAGAAAACTCAAATTATATAAATCTTATGAAAAAGATAATTGCTACTAAAAATGCTCCTGCAGCTATCGGCCCTTATAATCAGGCAGTAAAAGTTGGTAATATGTTGTTCGCTTCAGGACAGTTAGGATTGAATCCTGAAACAGGTGATTTTGCAGAAGGCGGAATCAAAGAACAGACAGAACAGGCATTCCGCAACGTAAAAGCTATCTTGGCTGAAGCAGGAATGACAATCGACAATGTGGTTAAGACAACAGTGTTCTTGGCAGACATGGCTGATTTCGCTGCTATGAATGAAGTTTATGCTTCACAGTTCAACGGTGATTTCCCTGCACGTTCAGCGGTTGCAGTGAAAACTTTGCCAAAGAATGGTTTGGTGGAAGTTGAAGTTATCGCTGTAAATGATTAATGATTTACATTTACTCTCAGATAAAATCCCTTGCCAGTCTTGTATTCAGAACTGGTAGATGTAAGGGAATTTAAACAAACAATCAGCCAATCAATTACATTCAGATGTATTGGTTGGCTGATTTCCTTCTCTCTTCTCGGATAAAATACCATTATTCAAAATCTTCAAGGATTGAATGCAGACGTTTTAAGTCGGCATTGCTCTTCTTAATAATGTTCAATCCGATTTCTTTTTCAATGTAAGAATACAGTTCATAAATAGCTGGATTTATCTTTTGCTGTAAATCCATACCAAGTTCTGTAAGATAAACACAATTATTTCTTCGGTCAATTTTACTTTCTTCACGTCTCACAAAACCGCGTTTTTCCATGTTGCTCATCAGGCTAGTCAGGCTTGCTTTGTCTTTGGCCGTTCTTTCTGCCAAAGTTTGCTGGCTGATTCCTTGTTCTTGCCATAGGCAGCTTAATATTTGAAACATCTCAAAAGTGATGCCCGTATTGTGTTTTTTTAGAACACGTTGCATGGCTTTCTTAAAAGCCATTCTAGTGTGTATTATTTGCAACACACATTCTCTCGCTTCTTTTCCGTTTTGCATAATGTATGATATTCATTTTTCTTAACCCTAATACAAAGATATGTTTATTTAGCATAAAAATAAAGAATATGATATTTTTATGCTATAGAAAGTAATATTATTAAACAAATGTTATGTGTATTCGGTGTTTTTATAAGGTTTTTGGCAAATAAAAACAAAGAGGAAAATACAACATGGGTTTTATGGTTCTTATTATGTGAGTTTTTCCTTTCTTTTTTTTATTATACCTTTAATATTCCTGTCTTTATAAACAAAACTCCTTTGTAAATTATAATTCCAAAAAAAACCTACCATTAATGAGACGAACATCTTACAAACAATGAAAAGATTATCGAAATAGCTGGATAAAGTTTCCTGTACCCAGGCATTGGCTGTAATAGTTTCGGTAAGAAGATAAGTTCCATAGGTGTTGAGGAAAATACTTCCTATCCATACCAATGTGTATTTGATGAAAACGAATTCCATACGGCATCCGCCATCCTTGAAAGTCCATTTATAGTTTATGATACAGTTGACAATGCCACCACAAATTGCACCGCTGAATGTAGCAACAACATAATATATACTGAATATATTTGCCAATATAATTGTTGTGCTAAAATCAACAACGCTTGAAATCTGCGAAGCAAACTGAGCTTTCATAAAGGTCATTAACCCTTTTTTTGTCCATTTTATATTACCTGCCATTAGCAATTATTGTAAAATCTAATTTTTGGTAAAAGCTAAAGCTTATATCCTTATAAATGAAATTTCTTTCTTGGTAAAATCAAGAAGGGTTTTTCATTGTTTATTTTTTTGTTTTACTCAAAAATAAAGAGTTGAGAATTGGGATTATCTACCACAATTTACAACTCCTTAATAATATGTTTATTTTTAATAAGTCTCTCAAATTATTTAAATACCAAATAATCATAGTAAGACGGTACAAATATAGACAAAATTTATTTTCTAAGTAATAGTTCAATATTAATTTTATATTTAGTTGTATAACTTATGAAGTTACAACACTGGTGAAACTTAAAAATAAAACATATCTTAAACAATGATTTTTTGTCATTTTAGAACCGATTTGATAAATTGGCAATATTTATCAAATCGGATTGCAGATATTAAAGAAACAGACGTTCCATTGTCATCATTTTGTCTTCTGTTTCGTTCCATTCATCTTCCAGAGAAGAGGACGGCAATAATCCGCCTCCGGCATAGAATGTGAATCTGTCCGGGCTTATATTCATGCAGCGAAGGTTCACATACAAATCACTTTGTCCGCCAGGTTTTAGCATTCCGATAAATCCGGAATAGTAACCTCTGTCATATCCTTCTTCCTTAAGAATAAAATCATATGCAGTTTCTTTGGGAAGACCGCAAACAGCAGGCGTTGGGTGAAGCACTTTAAGAACTTTACCTATTATATTCTCGTCGTCAAGATTGAATATGAATTCCGTTTTAAGGTGAGACAATTCTCCGGCTTTGACAGGAAACGGGCCTTTGCTTTCCGTAAGAATATTCAACGACAATAGTTTCTGTCTGATATATGTTGCAACCAGAGCTTGTTCTCGTATGTTTTTTTCATCCCAAGTTTCCGGAAGTTTTCCGTCTTTAAGCCTTTGTGTGCCGGCAAGAGCAACAGTTTGCCATTTGTTTTTACTTCCGGCAAGTAATATTTCAGGAGTGCTTCCCATCCAAATACCTGTTTGCGGAGTATAGCAAATATATACATATGAATATATATATCTTTTTACAGCTCGGATAAAAGCTTTAGAAATTGAAATATTCCCTTGTCTCAGCACTGTCTTTTTTCTGGACAATACTAATTTCTCCTGTTTATTGGAAGCAAGAGCTTGCAGGAAGTTTTTGAACTTTTTCTTATAATCTGAAATGTCTTTTTCTTCTGATACAAATGAATATCCGGAAGAAAGGTCATGTAAATCATTATTCTCTGTAATTGCATCTATTTCTATAGAGCCTATATTTTCCGGAGAAATTAATACTATCGGGTGAACCTCAGAAATATTGAACGGAGCGATAACATAACCGCTCCGTCCGTTCAAAGATTCAATATCATAAAGTAAAGAAGGTGATTTTTCTGTTTGAATTGCATAATGAATACATGTTTCACCAGGAATTCTCCACAGAGCAAAAGACTTCTTTTGATTAATAAGACTATCGATCTTAGTGTTTAAATTTGTTTTAGTCATTTCTTCTTTAAAATACTGTTTACTACGCGAACTGACGAAACCAGTTTGTCGGTTGAAGTATATATGTTCACATCCCAAATATGTGAAGAACGGCCTTTATGGATGATCGAGCCTACAGCTCTTACTGTATCTCCTTCATGCGCTGAAGACATATGGTTTCCGCTCACTTGCATACCTACAACCATTTCATCCGGATTAGCTATCAGCATTGAACCTAGTCCTGCAACTGTTTCTGCCAAAGCAAGAGTTGCTCCTCCGTGCAGAATGCCGAAAGGCTGTCTTGTCCTTTTGTCAACCGGCATTGTAGCTTCAACTCTGTTGTCGGAAACATATGTGTATTGAATGCCCAAATTTCCCATCAAAGCATGTTTTCCTCTGGCATTAAGCTGCTCCAAAGGTATTTCTGTTGGTTTAATGCTGGTTAGCAGAGCTTTTTCTATTGCAGCGGCAACACCGTTTTCCTCATTGCTCAGAGTGATGAAATCCGCACAGGCTTTTACAGAATCTCTTGCGTTGCCCATTGCTATGCTTGTTCCGGCAAGTTGCAACATGCTTACGTCTGCTACGCCGTCACCGATTGCAACAACTTCTTCTGTTGATAGCTTAAGCTCTTCAATCAGCAAAGCCAAAGTGTTTCCTTTGTCAACTGTTGGAGGAACAACTTCAAGGAAATAATCTTCGGAACGGAAAACGTCAGCCATACCGGCAAGGCGTTTTTTCCAATGATTTTCCAAAGAGACAAGTTCTTCCGTATTGTCGCTTGTCAATACACATTTACAAGGACGGAATTCAATATCGGCAAAATCATTTATTTTGACTATTTCCAGATTGTTGATATTGGCTTCACACAAAATATGGTCATTTTCTGTTTGCTCAGTATATATCTTGCCTTCTTTATAAGTGAAAATGGCAAAATTGTTTCTTTTCGCTTTTTTGTCCAGATAAGCCAATAAATCATTCTCGAGTCTTTTCTCGAAAATGACATCTCCAGTTTGCATATTAATGATTTGTGCACCATTGTAAGAAATCACGTAACCACCGTAATGGTTGAGCTCCAATTTATTGGCAATAGGCAAGATGCCACTTGTCGGTCTTCCCGAAGCCAATACAATTTGTATTCCCATTTGCTGGGCTTTACGCACAGCTGCAATATTATGGGGAGAAACTTCTTTTGCATTGTTCAAAAGAGTTCCGTCAACATCAAGGACTAATAACTTATACTTCATGACCTGTCAATTTTCGATTATTTACAAATATAAGAAACACTTTTGACAAAGCCGAATATTTAAGTTATAAGTTTTTGTCTTTTATTCTTATTACTTTCCCTTTCTCTTCAACATAACGGTAAAGTTTTCTGTAGAAATTATGTTTCGATAGTGTTTCTGAATCACCAATAATTATAAGTTTCATCCTTGCTCTTGTGATAGCAACATTCATTCTTCTCAAATCCTTAAGAAAACCGATGTTGCCGTCTTCATTCGCCCTGACAAGGCTTATCATTATTACATCTCTTTCCTGTCCCTGAAAACCATCTACTGTATGAATTGTTATAAGTTTTCGGAACGGGCGGAAGAAAGGATTTCTTTTTATCATACTTCGAAGATAATAGACTTGAGCTTTGTATGGAGAGATAATTCCAAAGTCAATGTTCTCTTCCAGGATTCTTTCTTTTCCGATATTTTCCATATAAACCTGTAGTTGCAGAACCAGTAGCTCCGCTTCTTTTCTGTTTATACGGCTTAAACTGTCGGTTAAGTCTTCTCCTTCAATATCATATCCTGCAGTATCAGTCCATACTAAAGGCGTATCCCAATCAAGAATGCCACGATTGCAGACTTCCGGCGCAGAAAACAGTTCACCGTTATAGAACCACTGTGATGAAAATCCCATAATGTCGTTATTCATTCTGTATTGGATTTTCAGCAAAGAAACAACTTCCGGTTTACGCTCGGCTACATATTCCATCAATGTTTTGTCCAATCCGCCTTTAGCTGCTTCAATACATTTTACAGTAGGAGGGAGCTGTTTATGGTCGCCTGCAAGAACAACTCTGTCCGATTTGTTTATTGCAATCCAACATGCTGCCTCAAGAGCCTGAGCAGCCTCGTCAATAAACAGTGTGCTGAATCTTTTGCCGGATAGAACCTTATTAGCCGAACCGACCAATGTACATGCTATAACTCTTGCTTCGTCAAACAGGCTGGTTTCGATACTCAGTTCAAGTTCTGTAGCTCTGTATCTTAGTCGGGATAATCTGTTTCTGTCAGTATCTTTTTCGCTCCTGCTTTTTTTACGTAGCGATGATTGTATTTCCCTTATCGTTTTCCGAATGCTCCACAATTCAGCATAATCAGGATGAGATTCGAATTTCCTTTCGTATGTGAATGATAGCATTTTATCATTTACTCTGGTAGGATTGCCGATTCTCAGAACAGGAACACCTCGGTCTGTAAGTTTTTCTGCTATCCAATCTACAGCAGTATTGCTTTGTGCGCATACCAAAACCTGATTCTCTCTGTGTAAGGTTTCATATATGGCTTCAACCAGTGTTGTAGTCTTTCCTGTTCCAGGCGGGCCATGAACAATACTTACATCTTTAGCGGCAATAACTTTGTTTACTGCGCAGTCTTGCGAACTGTTAAGCCAAGGAAATCTTACCGGAAATATTTTCCTTCCCTCAGCTTTCTCCGGACCAAGCATAACATCACGCAAATGAGCTGTTATATTATTCTTTGCCGACATAACTTCTTTCATGGCAGCGAACATAGTTTTATAACTTGTCTCATCGAAATATAGTTGAACACCTATTTCTGATGTGGACATTTGCAGTTCTGCCAATGACTGTTGTGAAGGGACAGAAACAATCATTACGTCTCCTTCAACATAACTGATATTTGCGCTGAAATTGAAATAGTTCAGCTTCTGTCCTGTTTTCATCGTGAAAAAACAGACAGGCCGTCCATGTTCGAATACATGTTCTATTTCTTTTTCCTGTGTACGCTCAATTTCTACAACCAGTTGGTTCAAAGAGTTGTAATAGCTTCGTCCAAGTCTTATCGGATACCAGCAAAGTCCTTGTTTTATTCTATGCAGAAGTCCGGCCTGCTCGGCTTGTTCCTTGTATTGTTCCTTCTCAAACAAGTATTCTTTTTGGAGAAGATCATATTGTGTCTGAAGATGAGCAAATGGAGAAATTGAATTCAGATACATGAAACCAAATCTTTGAATATCGTTGTCATTCGTTTTGCAGCCTTGTCTGCCTGTATGATAACATCGTTGGCATCATTTACAAAATCATCAGCAAAATGATATCCTTCGTTGGTTATTACAGACATGCCGAAAACTCTGATTCCTGCATGACGAGCCACAATTACTTCCGGAACAGTACTCATACCAATCGCATCTCCACCAGCTTTTCCATAGAATGCATATTCAGCAGGAGTTTCGTATGAAGGACCGGTAAGACCTACATATACGCCTTCCTTAACAACAATATCATGCTTATTAGCTATTTCTTTAGCCTTGGCAATAAATTCGCGGTCATAAGCGCGGGTCATATCCGGGAATCTTGGCCCGAACTTTTCATTGTTAGGTCCGATTAATGGATTAGGCATCATGTTTATATGATCACGTATTATCATCAAATCCCCAATCTTGAAAGATGTATTTATACCTCCGGCAGCATTGGATACCAACAGATTCTTTATTCCCAGTAATTTCATTACTCTTATAGGGAAAGTAACTTGTTCCATTGTATAACCTTCATAATAATGAAAGCGTCCTTGCATAGCAAGCACATTCTTGTTTCCAAGTCTTCCGTGTATTAAATTCCCTTTATGACCGGTAGCAGTCGATGCCATGAAATTAGGAATCTGACGATATGGAATAGCTCTTGCATCCTCTATTTCATCAGCCAAGGAACCTAAGCCGCTACCTAAAATGATTGCGGTGTCCGGAATATTTTTGATACAGGCAGCCAAATAAGCTGCCGTTTCAGAATATAAATCTTTATTAATTTGCATATTTTATTTCATTAGATTATACGCACGTTTACTGGTCTGTTCCAATATTTCTTCTTCTCCGGGAACAGTTCTGTTTTCCATAATGATTTGTCCGTTACACAAAACAGTGTCCACGCTATTTCCATTGGCAGCGTAAACCAGGTTTGATATGAAATTAAAGTTCGGGGTGAAAACAGGCGACTTCAATTCTACCAGAGACAAATCAGCCAGATAACCCTCTGCTATTTTCCCGCATTTAAGTCCGAAAATCTCCGCTCCGACAGATGTAGCGGATTCAAATACTTCCGTAGCAGAAAGAACTTCAGGGTCTTTTCTCCACACTTTACCAAGCAAAGCTGCAAGCTTCATTGCTTCAACCATATCCAGATTGTTGGATGAAGCACATCCGTCAGTTCCTATTCCTACTTTAATCCCTGCTTTTTTCATTTCATGGAACTTGAATTCCATTCCGGAAGCCAGTTTCATATTCGAAGCCGGATTATGTATAACTTTCACACCGTGGTCTGCCAACATCTTTATCTCGTCATTATCCACATAGATTCCATGAGCGATGATCAATCTTGGAGATAACAATCCGAGATGATATAAATATCTTACAGGAGAATAACCGAATTGTTTTATGGAATTATTGACTTCGTCTTCAGTTTCTGCTAAATGAATATGTATAGGGACACAGTTGTCTTTTGAGAATTTATTTATCCATTTCAATAATTCTCCGGACACGGTATATATTGCATGAGGTCCCATTGCAGGATAAATCCTGTCATTACATTCTTCTGTAATTGTTTTATAAACCTTTTTGCAATTAACCTTTGCCTTTTCAGCTGTCTCTGCATCAAAATGGTCGAAGCATGCAGCAGAGATAATAGCCCTGATTCCCATTTCTTCGGCAGCTTTAGCAATGCCTCGCACTTTAAAATACATATCGGAAAATGTAGTTGTTCCGCTTTTTATCATTTCCAGACAAGCAAGTTTCGCTCCCCAATATATATCTTCCTGCGTCATTTTCGCCTCGTTCGGCCATATTTTCTTTTCCAGCCAAGGCATAAGTTTCATATCGTCGGCATATCCACGGAACAGTGTCATTGCCGAATGAGTATGTCCGTTGATAAATCCGGGAATTATTGCCTTGTCTTTAGCATTGATAACTCTATCAGCTTTTACTTCCAGATTCTCTCCAATGCTTTTTATCCATTTACCTTCTATATATATGTCCTTTATTGCTCCATCCAGAAGAGCATCTTTTATAAGTATATTCATGATTTGAAAATACGATAAAATTCAGCAACTGATTCTATACCTTTGTAGAAAATATCCAGTCTGCAACTTTCATTTGGTGAGTGAATTGCATTTTGCTCAAGACCGAATCCCATAAGAACAGTTTTAATTCCCAAAACCTGTTCGAAAGTTGAGATGATAGGAATACTTCCACCTCTGCGAACAGCAAGAGGGGTTTGACCGAATGCAATTTCCACAGCCTTTTCTGCTGCCTGATATGCTGGAAGGTCAATAGGACAAACATATCCTTCTCCGCCATGCATAGGAGTAACTTTTACTTTTACATAATCAGGAGCTACATTAGCGATATATTCTTCAAACATTTTTGATATTTTCTCATGGTTCTGATGCGGCACAAGTCTGCATGAAACCTTGGCATAAGCCTTTGACGGCAACACTGTTTTGCTTCCTTCACCAGTGTATCCGCCCCAGATACCGCAAACATCAAATGACGGACGGCAGCTGTTGCGTTCCAATGTTGAATAGCCTTTTTCTCCAAACAGAGCGTTGACATCAATAGCTTGTTTATATTTTTCTTCGCTGAAAGGAACTTTTGCAATCATTTCTCGTTCGCGGACCGACAACTCTTCCACGTCATCATAGAATCCAGGAATAGTTATTCTGCCGTCAGCATCTGTTATGTCAGCAATCAGTTTACACAAAACATTTATAGGGTTGGCAACTGCACCACCGAAATGACCGGAATGAAGGTCTCTGTTCGGACCAGTCACTTCGATTTCCCAATAAGCAAGTCCTCTCAGTCCTGTAGTCAGTGATGGAACTTCTGCACTTACCATGCTGGTATCTGACACCAGAATTATATCAGCCTTGAGCAGTTCCTTATGTTTCTCGCAGAAACTTTCCAGGCTAGGAGAGCCGATTTCTTCTTCTCCTTCGAATATGAATTTTACGTTGCAATCCAGCAAACCTTCATTAAGTGCAGTTTCAAATCCTTTTACCTGAATCATGCCCTGACCTTTGTCGTCATCAGCACCACGTGCATATATTTTCCCGTCTCTGATTTCAGGTTCAAAAGGATTGCTTTTCCATAATTCCAATGGTTCGGCAGGCATAACATCATAGTGGGCATAAACCAAAACTGTTGGTTTGCCTTCACCGATTATTTTTTCGCCATAAACTATAGGATTACCTTCTGTAGGCATCACTTCAGCTTTGTCTGCACCGGAAGAAAGGAGTAATTCAACCCACTTTTCGGCACATTTTGTCATATCTGCCTTGTGTTCATGTTTTGCACTTATCGAAGGAATACGGATAAGAGAGAACAGTTCTTCAAGAAATCTCTCTTTGTTATTTTCAATATAATTCTTTACTGACATAGAATGTTAAGTTTATGAGTTTATTAGTTTTAGGAGTAAAGGAGTTAAGTAGTTAAGTAGTCAAGTAGTTAAGTAGATATTAGTTACTACCTTGTCTACTTGTCAACTCGTCAACTTGTCAACTTGTTAACTTGTTAACTTGTCAACTCGTCAACTTGTCACCTTAAACACAGAAATACTGAAACTCCGGATTATAATTCTATAATTACCTCTGTAACTTTGTGCCTCTGTGTTTTCTTTACTCCCAACTTCCTCCAAAGTTATAAACTAATATTGATAAATGCAAAAAGGGAACTAAAGCTCTGTCGGTGTATTTTAAATAACCAAAAGACTTTAGTTCCCTTTGTTTATGTTGCCAATTTATTTATATTCAAGTTTCGCAAACTCAACTGTCAGGTTACAAGTTGACAAGAAAACGAGTTGACAAGAATTATTATAAAATGCTAATTAAAAGCTGTTTTACCTTGTCAACTTGTCTCTGAAGCCTTGTTAACTTTTAAGCTGAGCAACTTGAGAAACTTAAGAGATTTATTTCTTTTCCAACAGCCAAGCATCCTGGAAGTTAGGAGCATATTTTGCTTTAACTTCGTCGCGGCTGTGAGCAGCGTCAATCTTGCTATCGTAGCTTGAAACGATAACTCTCAACATTCCCTGTTCGTTTTCGCCAAGAACTGCGTTGTAACCGTCGTTGATCATACGTTCCTTAAGTGCGTATGCATTTGTTTTGTTCTTGAAGCTACCTACAACAACACTGTAGCGTTTCAGTCTGCTAGCATCTTCACCTGCAGCAACTTTGATGCTTTCAGAGCGAGTAGTTGTGTTTGTTGGACGAGGTTTAGAAACCGGAGTAACAACTTCTTCCTCTTCTTCTTCATAAATTTCTTCCTCCACAGGAGCAGTAGTCTCTTTCTCTTTTGCTTGTTCGTAAGCAGCTTTGTAAGCACTCTGTTTTGGCTTACAAGAACCAAAAGCTAACACCATACACAATGTAGCTCCAAATAACCAGATTTTATTCATAATTTTTTATGTTTTTTGAAACCTATTTCAAGATTAATAGGGGCAAAGATATTAAAAATACGAATTGGCAAGCAATTTTATTGATGGAAAAAAGTAATTTCGCAAACAAAATAAGATAACTCAAGTTTTAAAGCTTTATTTTTATATGAATAAATCTATAGGTTCAATGATTATGGCAACATCAGTGTTGTTAGGCTCGTGTGCCGGCAATGGAAACGATGCTTCCAACTCGGCTGTTGAGGCAAAAGATCTCATCGGCCGTTCAGAGATTAATGTTACTGATGGCAGAATGACTCCCGAAGCTCTTTGGGCATTCGGCCGCATCGGAGGAGTAAGTGTCTCTCCGGATGCTAAAAAGCTGGTTTACACTGTAGGATACTATAGCGTTCCTCAGGATAAAGGAAACAGAGAAGTGTTTGTTATGAACGCTGACGGTTCTGAAAATACTCAGATAACAAAGACTCCTTTCTCTGAAGGTAACACAGTATGGTTTAAAAATGGAACAAAAATAGCATTTCTTTCTTCTGAAAGCGGTAGCAGCCAGGTTTGGGAAATGAATCCGGACGGAACAGGACGCAAGCAGCTCTCAAATTATGACGGAAATATCGAGGGATTTGCTTTCTCTCCGGACGAAAAGAAGATTCTTTTCATTTCTCAAGTTAAAACTGTTCCTTCAACAAAGGATAAATATCCTGACTTGGACAAAACTACAGGACTTGTAATCACCGACCTTATGTATAAGCATTGGGATGAATGGGTGACAACTGCTCCTCATCCTTTCGTCGCTGATTTCGATGGAGAGAAGATTTCTAATCCTGTGGATATAATGGAAGGTGAACCATATGAAAGCCCGATGAAACCTTTCGGCGGTATCGAACAGCTTGCATGGAACACAACTTCGGACAAAGTGGCATATACTTGCCGTAAAAAGGTTGGTAAGGAATACAGCCTTTCAACTAACTCAGATATATATGAGTATGATTTGAAAACTAAAGAAACTCGTAATCTGAGTGAAGGCATAATGGGTTACGACACAAATCCTCAATATTCTCCCGACGGTAAATCCATTGCTTGGCAGAGTATGGAACGTGACGGATATGAATCAGACCAGAACCGTCTTATGGTTATGGACCTTGAAAGCGGAAAGAAAACATTTGTCAGCAAGGATTTTGATTCAAATGTAGAATCATTCTGCTGGAGCAACGACTCGAAAACTATTTATTTCACAGGCGTATGGCATGCTAAAACTCAGATTTATGCAGCTGATGTTGCCAGCTGCACCGTGAAACAGATTACAGAAGGTCAGCACGACTACAGCGGCGTTTCTCTTCTCGGCAACGACAAACTTCTTGCCTTGCGTCATTCTATGAGTGCGGCAGACGAAATATTCACTGTTTCTCCGGATGGCGAACAGACTCAGATTTCATTTGAGAACAAGCATATTTATGACAAGCTTGAAATGGGTAAGGTAGAAGAAAGATGGATTACGACAACTGACGGTAAGAAAATGCTGACATGGGTAATTTATCCTCCTCATTTCGATGCTTCAAAAAAATATCCGGCAGTGTTGTTTTGTCAGGGCGGACCTCAGAGCGCTGTCAGTCAGTTCTGGTCATACAGATGGAACTTCCAGATTATGGCAGCTCATGATTATATAGTTATTGCTCCTAACCGTCGCGGTCTTCCGGGCTTTGGCAAGGAATGGAACGAAGCTATCAGCGGTGATTATGGCGGACAATGTATGAAGGATTATCTCACAGCAGTTGATGAAATTTCAAAAGAACCGTTTATTGATAAAGACAGACTTGGTTGCGTTGGTGCAAGCTTCGGCGGTTTCTCTGTTTACTGGCTTGCCGGACATCACGACAAGAGATTCAAGGCATTTATTGCTCACGACGGTATTTTCAATATGGAAATGCAATATCTCGAAACAGAAGAAATGTGGTTCGCAAATTGGGATATGGGCGGAGCATATTGGGATAAGTCAAATGCTACAGCTCAGCGTACATTTGCTAATTCTCCTCATCGTTTCGTTGACAAGTGGGACACTCCGATTCTTTGTATCCATGGCGAAAAAGATTACAGAATACTTGCAAACCAGGGAATGGCTGCATTCAATGCCGCAGTTCTTCGTGGCGTTCCTGCAGAACTTCTTATTTATCCGGATGAAAACCATTGGGTGTTGAAACCTCAGAACAGCGTTCTTTGGCAGCGTACATTCTTTGAATGGTTGGATAAGTGGTTGAAGAAATAGTTTTGGCTAGGTGACGAGTTGACAAGGTGACGAGTTGACAAGGAAACAAGTTGACAAGTTGACAAGATAGGATCTAATATCTACTTAACTCCTTGACTCCTTGACTCCTTGTATTTAATATTGCCAATAAAAATCAATTGTATGAAATCAAAAATTATTCTAATAACCGGCGCAACAAGCGGAATAGGAGAGGCTTGTGCCAGAAAGTTCGCCAAAGAAGGAAATGATATAATCCTGAACGGACGTAATTTGGAAAAACTCGAAGCATTGAAATCTGAGCTTGAGGCTTTGAATGTTGACGTTCTTCTGCTTCCGTTCGATGTACGCGACCGTGAAGCTATGCGTTCATCCGTAAATTCATTGGAAGGTAAATGGAAGAATATAGATGTCCTGATAAATAATGCGGGGCTTGTCATCGGGCTTGACAAGGAACACGAAGGCTCGCTGGACGAATGGGACATTGTTATCGATACAAACGTAAAAGCTCTGCTAGCAATGACACGCATGGTTGTTCCGGGAATGGTGGAACGCGGATGCGGACATATAATTAATGTAGGCTCAATTGCCGGCGATGCAGCATATCCGGGCGGAAGTGTATATTGTGCAACAAAGGCTGCTGTCAAAGCTTTGTCGGACGGCCTTCGTATTGACTTGGTTGATACACCTCTTAGGGTTACCAATATTAAGCCCGGAATGGTGGAAACTAATTTTACAGTAGTACGTTATCGTGGTGACAAACAGAAGGCTGATGATTTCTATAAAGGTATCCATGCTCTTTCGGGCGACGATATTGCCGATGTTGCTTATTACGCAGCTTCAGCTCCTGCTCATGTTCAGATAGCAGAAGTGCTGGTTATGCCGACAAATCAGGCAACAGGGACTATCAGCTATAGAACCCCGGAAAAGTAATTCCTGATTCAAGTTTCGCCGGGCTAAATGTTTAGTGAACGAGTTAACAAGAAAACAAGTTGACAAGGAAATTTTGGTATAATTAAGAGCAGATTAGCAGATATTTGACCTTGTCAACTTGTTTCTGAAGCCTTCTCAACTTTTAATTTGAGCAACTTGCGGAGCTTAAATTCCTATTTTAAAAACCCTATTAACGCAGGTTATATATCATTTTGTATTAATTGTTGAATATTAGCTGATTACATTTTCAGCTAATTTTTTTATGTTGGAAAACTTTTTTCATAATATATGAAAATAAAATTTCATAATATATGGAAAAACTTTTTCATAATATATGGAATTTTTGTTTCATATATTATGGAATTCCTGACAAATAATAATCATTTTCCGGAATAGTCCGTTTAACATGCAAAATGATATATAACCTTTGAAAAAAATAATCGAATATGCCAGACAGACGAATCAATTATATATGTATAATTTCCATATTATTTCTGATACTTTGTTCGTGCGGAAGCAGGAAGAAGGACAGGGTTGTTTTGCCGGCAGACTTCAAAGGACCGAAGGAATTGTCGCGTCTTTATGGCGTCCGACTCACTCCGGATGATAATATTTATCTTTATAATGCCGGTGCCCATTGGCTTGGTGTTCCTCACCGGATGGGAGGACTTACAAAAAGAGGAATTGATTGCTCCGGCTTTGTTACAATAATTTATAGAGAAGTTTACGGAAAAGATTTGTCACGCTCAGCAAGAGAGATGTTGAGCAAAGACTGTAAAAAAGTGAGCCGTTCGAAGCTGAAGGAAGGAGATTTGGTGTTTTTCCGCACGGGAAGCGGCAGGAGGAAGATTCCGAATCATGTCGGTATATATCTTAAAAACGGAAAATTCATACACACCAGCACATCCCGCGGTGTGATGGTCAGCAGCCTCAGCGAACCTTATTATGCTCGAACATGGATTTGCGGTGGGAGAGTGAAACAGTAAAAGAAGTTTCCGAATGATTTCTTTGAAATAATTTACATTTCTTTCTATCTTTGCACGGTTTTAAGTTGGTGGTGGACTATCGGATGAGGAGTTGAGGAGTTAAGAAGTTAAGGAGTCAAGTAGCCAAGGAGTTAAGAAGTCAATGAGTTAAGTAGATGTTAGTTTCTATCTTGTTAACTTGTCAACTCGTCACCTTGTCAACTCGTCACTTTGTCAACTTAAAAACTCAAAAACTTAAAAACTCAAAAACTTAAAAAACATATATGTTGACGCTAAAGTTAATTTCAGAAGAAACAGACCGCGTTATAGCAGGTTTGGAAAAGAAACATTTCAAGAATGCAAAAGAAACAATTGCGCAGGTTCTTGAACTGAACGATAAGAGACGCAGTACACAGAATGTATTAGATAAAAACCTTGCTGAGGTTAACTCAATTTCAAAGTCTATCGGTTCCTTGATGAAGGAAGGCAAGAAGGAAGAAGCTGAAGAAGCAAAGAAGAAAGTTGCCGAAATCAAGGAAGCATGCAAAAACTTGCAGGCTGAGATGGATAAGGCTGCAGAAGATATGCAGAACATTCTTTACACAATTCCTAATATTCCTTATGACGAAGTTCCTGAAGGAAAGACTGCCGAAGACAACAAAGTTGAGAAGATGGGCGGTATGGAAACAGAACTTCCTAAAGACGCTCTTCCTCACTGGGAATTGGCAAAGAAATATGATTTGATTGATTTCGACCTTGGTGTTAAGATTACAGGAGCAGGTTTCCCGGTATATAAAGGTCAGGGCGCTCAGTTGCAGAGAGCTTTGATTAATTTCTTCTTGGACGAAGCTCGTAAGGCAGGATATACAGAAATTATGCCTCCTACAGTAGTCAACGCTGCTTCCGGTTACGGAACAGGACAGTTGCCGGATAAGGAAGGACAGATGTATCATTGCGAAGTAGATGATTTGTATCTTATTCCTACAGCTGAGGTGCCTGTTACAAATATCTACCGTGATGTTATTCTTGATGAAAAACAGTTGCCTATCAAGAATTGCGCATACACTCAGTGCTTCCGTCGTGAGGCTGGTTCATACGGAAAAGACGTTAGAGGTTTGAACCGTTTGCACGAATTCTCAAAGGTTGAGTTGGTTCGTATCGACACTCCTGAGCATTCAAAAGAATCACACAAAGAAATGCTTGACCATGTTGAAGGTTTGCTTCAGAAACTTGAATTGCCATATCGTATCCTTCGCCTTTGCGGTGGTGATATGAGTTTCACTGCAGCACTTTGCTTCGACTTTGAAGTATATTCAGAAGCACAGAAGCGCTGGTTGGAAGTAAGTTCAGTTTCTAACTTCGACACTTATCAGGCAAACAGATTGAAATGCCGTTATCGTGATGCAAACAAGAAAACTCAGCTTTGCCACACATTGAACGGTAGTGCTTTGGCATTGCCTCGTATAGTCGCTGCATTGCTTGAAAACAACCAGACTCCAGAGGGAATACGTATTCCTAAGGCGTTGGTGCCTTATACGGGTTTTGATATGATAAAGTAAATATAATTTATCTGATAACAAAGAACCAATCTGCAGATTTACCGGTATATAATTCTGGTAAATAGAGGATTGGTTCTTTTTTTTATGTGTAATTTGTTTTTCTTTATAAAAATATTATCTGATTTTTTAGAAACGATAAAAATATTATATATATTTACGACATGATTTTAGATTTGTTGACCTAAGTTTTGGTTGATAAGAATAAGAACTTTATTGATTTTTTACAGTTGAGTTACGCAATTACAAGAATTGTATATTATTTATTTTGACATGATGATTATTTCGGACATGTTCGTTTGAAATAAAAAAGTTAATACTTATTCTAATTTGTTGAATTTATGAAAAACAAATCTCATCCTTTGTTAACTTTGCATAAAGTGGCGCGAGTGTCTTCTTTATGCTTGATGATTTCGGCTTTTTCAGCATATACATTAAATGCCGAAGAGTTGAATCCTACAGATGCTGGTTCTTTAACTGTTACCCAGCAAACTAAGACTGTAAAAGGAACTATTGTTGATGCTTCCGGTATTCCTATTATCGGAGCAAATGTCCTTGTAAAAGGGACAACGAACGGTACAATTACTGACATGGATGGAAATTTTGTCCTACAAGGTATTTCTTCTGATGCAGTTTTGCAAGTATCTTATATTGGTTATACATCTACAGAAGTAGCAGTTGGCGCGAAAACGGAATTACAGATTACGTTGACTGAAGATACGGAAAAACTTGATGAAGTAGTTGTTGTAGGTTACGGAACACAGAAAAAGGTAACTGTGACTGGTTCTGTTGCAAGTGTGACCGGAGAGGAACTTAAAGCTTCCCCAACATCAAACCTTACTAATGCCATGGTTGGACGTATGCCTGGTGTGATTGGTTTCCAAACGGCAGACGAACCTGGAGGTGGTGGAACAACAATCCGTATCCGTGGTACAAACTCCTTGGGTAGTAAAGATCCATTGATTGTAATTGACGGTGTGCCTGATAGAGGGGGTGGAATGAACCGTCTTAATCCTAATGAAATAGAATCAATGTCTGTTTTGAAGGATGCTTCTGCGGCAATTTATGGTGCACGTGCTGCCAATGGTGTTATTTTGATTACAACAAAACGAGGTAAAGAAGGTAAACCGACTGTTTCTTTCAATGCAAGTGCTGGTTTCTCTCAAGCTACACGTATTCCAGAAATGGCTAATGCTTATGAATATGCTACGATGGTGAATGAAATTAATCCTGGTACGTATTCACAAGAAGATTTAACTTTATTCCAGAATGGAACTGATCCTTGGGGACACCCAAATACTGACTGGTTTGATACAATCTTGAAATCTGCTTCTCCATTGTATCGTGTTGATTTGGGAGTAAGTGGTGGTACAGAAAAAGTGAAATATTATGTAAACTTGGCTGCTAACGGTGAAGATGGTATTTATAAGAACTCTGCTAACCGTTACGACCAGTATAGTATTCGTTCAAATTTGGACATCACTCCTAGCAAGTATGTAAAATTCACATTGGGAACAACAGGCCGTTTTGAATATACTCAATATCCTGCTAAAAGTGCAAGTGATATATTTAATGGCGCTCGCCGTAGTTTCCCGACATCTCCTGCTTTCTGGCCGACCGGTGAACCTGGACCTGCAATCGAACGTGGTGATAACCCGGCTGTAACATGTACTGATGCTGCCGGTTATGATAAACAGAAGAATTATTATGTACAGAACAATATTTCTGCTGAAGTTAAAATTCCATGGGTAGAAGGTTTGAGCTTGAGAGGTAATGCATCTTATGACGTACATTTTTATAATAGAAATTTGATGCAAAGACCAATTGTTTTGTATTCATGGGATGGAATTAACAGAGATGCTTCAGGTTTGTCTGGTTCTGAACAATGGTTGAGCAGTCCGGAAGTTACCAGAACTCACTCCGAACAGGTTGACTGGATGGCAAATGCAATGATTGATTACAATCGTACTTTTGGAGATCATACAATTGGAGTGACATTTGGTGTTGAAGCTCAGAAAAAGCATTATGAATATACAAATGCAAAAAGAGTCGGCTTCCTTTCTGACTCAAAACCAGAACTTAATTTAGGTAGTGCTACAAACCAGCTGGCTGAAGGATATTCATGGGAAGAATCCCGTTTGAATTATTTCGGTCGTGTTTCATATAATTATTTGGAAAGATATTTGTTTGAATTCGTTTGGCGTGCTGATGGTTCATACCGTTTCCCGAAGAATGAACGTTATGGCTTCTTCCCTGGTGTTTCCGTTGCA
The DNA here is from genome assembly GCA_949295065.1 of uncultured Parabacteroides sp. GTDB lineage: Bacteria > Bacteroidota > Bacteroidia > Bacteroidales > Tannerellaceae > Parabacteroides. The sequence goes on from CASFJQ010000004.1 coordinate 53,840, forward strand.
TGGCGTGCATCAGAAGAAAGCTGGTGGAAAGATAATATCCGCTTCATGGATTATTTCAAGCTGAGAGGTTCTATTTCTCAGACAGGTAATGATGCTTTGCTGGATGATGACGGCAATTATGACCGTTCAATTCAATATCTTGCTACATATGGCTTCCGTGATGCCGGAAATGTTTTTGGCGGTGTTGAGTCTCAGCGTTTGTATTTGACACGTACTCCAAATGCAGGTATTACATGGGAAGTAGGTACAACTTATGACGTAGGTTTGGATATGAAGTTCTTGCAAAATCGTTTGAGTATCGAAGCTGATGCGTTCTATCATAAACGTACACATATGTTGATTAACCGTAATGCTTCATTACCGGAAATTACAGGTATTACTTTGCCTAAAGAAAACTTGGGTGAAATGAAAAACCGCGGTTTTGAAATGTTGGTAGGTTGGAATGATAAGATTGGGGAAGTTGAATACTACGCTTCATTCAATATGACTTATGCTAAGAATAAGATTCTTTATTGGGATGAAACACCGGGTGTGCCTTCTTATCAGCAATCAACAGGAATGCCTGTAGGTTCTAATTTGTATTATGTAGCTGATGGTATTTTCCATACACAGGAAGAAGTCGATTCTTATCCTCATTGGGATGGAGCTGTGCCAGGTGATGTTAAATTTGTTGATGTTAACGGTGACGGTGTCATAAATGCTAATGATAAAGTCCGTTCTGACAAGACTGACGAACCTCGTTTTGTAGGTGGTTTGACATTAGGCTTGAATTGGAAAGGATGGGATTTGATGGCTTTGTTGCAAGGTGCTACAGGAGGTCAGGTTTATATCATGACTTGGTCTGGTACAATCGGTAACTTCTTGAAGAGCTATTATGATGAGCGTTGGACACCTGAAACGCCTTGGAAAGATGGGCCTCGAACATATGAACGAGAGAATGAATATTGGGCTAATCCGGACAACATGAGTACTATATTCTTGCGCAATGCAAATTATTTGCGTTTGAAGAATGTCGAGATTGGTTATTCATTCAGTGGTGATTGGATGAAGAAAGTTGGTTTCTCGAAATTGCGTCTGTATGCAAATGGTTCTAACTTACTTACATTTGATAGTGTAAAAGATGCAGACCCGGAAGCAAGATCAGAAGACTTGAATTCTTATCCTGTAAGACGTGTATTTAATTTTGGTGTTCAAGCAACTTTCTAAAGATTTGAGTTATGAAAAAATATAAGAAAAACATATGTTTGCTGCTTGCAGTAGGTCTTATGACTTCAATGACATCTTGTTCTGATTTTATGGATTTGACGCCGGCAGACCAGTACGATGAGGAATCTGTATGGTCAGATGCAGGATTGGTGCAAGCTTTGATTAATGATGCTTATTCATTTGTGCGTCATGGTTCAGATGAGTCTAGCACTACAGCTATGACTGATGATGCTTATTTTACACATGATTATGGTTGTAAAGCTGTGAATGAGGCTACAATTTCTGCCAGTGATTTGGGATGGTATGATGACAACAATTGCCCATTTTATTGGAAGAAACGTTATCAGGGAATTTATGAAACAAATCTAGTCTTGTCTAAGATAGATGAAGTTCCGGAAAAAGTCGGTTATGATTTGAATGCGATGAAAGGTGAGGCTTACTTTATCCGTGCTTATCTATATACTGAATTGATGAGAGGTTTTGGTGGTGTTCCTTTGGTTGACAAAGTCTATTCTATAGATGAGGCTGCGACATTGCAAGTTCCTCGTAGCAATATGGCTGAATGTTTGGATTTTATATTGAAGGATCTGGAGCAGGCTATCTCATTATTGCCTGAATCTGCTGATGCAGGTCGTGCAACTAAAGGAGCGGCTATGGCCCTTAAAGCTCGTGTTTTGTTACACGTAGCAAGTCCTTTATATGCTGATCGTTCTGTTAATACATTGGAATGCAATCAATATAATGGTGACCGAAATGCGTTGTATGAACAGGCTCTGCAGGCTGCTAAAGATGTAATAAACAGTGGATATTACACATTGGTTGATTGTAATGCTGGTACAATTCAGGAAATAGCTGACAAATTCCACGAGATAGCGTTGACTAATAACTCTGAATCTATTTGGTATAAGCAGTTCTTGAATAAGGATGTTTCTGATGGTGATAACGTACTTCGTAATCGTGCTGCTTTATGTCATGGACCTAATGGTTATCATAACTGGGGTGGGGTTTGTCCTACAAATGACCTGGTGGTTTCTTTTGAAATGGAAGACGGAAGTTTGTATGAAGGTTTACGTAAACCTGGTGAATCAGTAAATGTAAACCCGTATTACAATCGTGAACCTCGTTTCTATGCTACAATAGGTTATGATGGAGAAGAATGGGGACGTCCTCGTGGCTCTGACGCTGTTGCTTTGGATCCAACTCCTCTTGGAACACTGCAAATGGGATTTTATGAGGTTTCAAATGGTACAAATGTCGAAGTTATAACTGCATATGGACCTGATGGAAATCCTTCTGCAACAGTTAGTTTTAAGGGAATTGTTGGTGTAGATACCAGACAGTCAACTATTGAAAACTGGAATGGTTCTTATACTGGTTATATTGAGAAAAAATTAGTTGATACGTCTTTTGAGGCTACTGAACATAACTTCCAGACAGCAACATACCCTTATATCCGTTTGGCTGAAATGTATCTGATAGCTGCAGAAGCTGCAATTGAATTGAATAAACTCGATGAAGCAATAACTTATCTGGATGCTTTGCGTGCTCGTATTGGCAGACCTGATACAAGAGCAACATTGGCTATTCGTGGAAAAGCTGCTAATCAGACAGATTTACGTGAGTTCTTGCGCCAGGAACGTCGTTCGGAATTGGCATTTGAAGAATCTCGCTTCTATGATATTCGCCGTTGGATGATTGCTCCGGATGTTGTTCGTGAACCGACTGGTATCGCTGTTGTTGCTCGTTTAAAACCTGGTCAGACAGCAGAATTGCCATATGTTCATGATGATAACAAGTGGAATTATTCATATCATGTTTTGGATTTGAGTTTCCGTGAAGTACGTAAATGGAATAATAAGATGTATTTCGCACCAATTCATAGAGATGAAATCAATAGAAACCAAAGTTTGGTTCAGAATCCGGGAATGGAGTAATAGCATAAAGACTTAGTTTGACAAAAGAGGCTGCCTTATGTTGGGGCAGTCTCTTTTTTTTGAGATATGATGGATAGTAATTATAAAAATATGGTTTGAAAAAATGAATATGTAACATAAATGTTGATTTTTGTAATAAAGTCTAAACTATTTTTGGATTGAATAAACTGTTTCCTTTAGAATGTTTTGTCGTAGTATGTTGAAATATAGAATGTTGATATGATTTATCTTAACTTGGGAAGAAAAATCAGATATTTTTTGTAAAAAATATCGTAAAATTTTGTTGGTAATTAAAAAAATTGTATCTTGCGGCATGTTTAGAAATTGTTAACCTAAGTTTGATTTTGATTATAATAATTGTTGATTTAAGTGGGGAATATAAAACAAATACAAAGAGAGGTTATATTTTCAAAACTTATATGTTTGAGATAATAAAAAAAGAAGTGAATCCTTATTCTAATAGTTAAATGTATGAAAAATAAATCTCAACCTTTATCTATGCGCAGAGTAGCACGTTTATCTACTTTGTGCCTTATGGTTTCAGCTTTTTCTGTTTATGCCGTAGCAGCAGAAAAGCCAAGTACGAATGAAACTAACATATCAACTGTTACTCAGCAAACTAAAACAATTAAAGGAACTATTGTTGACGCTTCCGGAATTCCAATTATCGGAGCGAACGTCCTTGTAAAAGGGACAACAATTGGTTCGATTACAGACCTTGATGGAAAATTTGTTCTTCCTGATGTTCCTGCAAATGGAGTGTTGCAGGTTTCTTATATAGGTTACAAGTCAGTGGAACAGCCAATCGGTTCACAAACAGATTTCAATATTACATTGACTGAAGATTCTGAGAGACTTGACGAGGTTGTTGTTGTAGGTTATGGTACGCAGAAGAAGGTTACTGTGACCGGTTCTGTGGCAAGCTTGAAGGGTGAGGAGCTTAAGGCTTCTCCGACAACCAACTTGACTAACGGTATGGTTGGTCGTATGCCTGGTGTAATCGGTTTCCAGAATTCTGATGAACCTGGTGGTGGTGGAACAACAATCCGTATCCGTGGTACAAACTCTTTGGGTAGCAAGGATCCGTTGGTTGTAATCGATGGTGTGCCGGGACGTGCCGGTGGTTTGGACCGTATCAACCCTAATGAAATCGAATCTATTTCAGTGTTGAAGGATGCGTCGGCAGCTATCTACGGTTCTCGTGCTGCAAACGGTGTAATCCTTGTAACTACAAAACGCGGTAAGGAGGGCAAGCCTACTATTTCTTATAACGGTAACTTCGGTTTCTCTTCACCAACCCGCTTGCCTGAAATGTGTGATGCCTACGAATATGCTACATTGCTTAACGAAATCAATACTAACGTAGGTGGTAACCCTGTTTATACTCAGGAAGATTTGGAATTGTTCCGTAACGGACAGGATCCTTGGGGACACCCGAATACAAATTGGTTCGACGAAGCGTTGAAGAGTGCTTCTCCGATGTATCGCCATGATGTAAGTGTTAGCGGCGGTTCCGACAAATTCAAGTTCTATGTGAACATGGCTGCCAACGGTGAAGATGGTTTGTATAAGAATTCAGCTAACCGTTACGACCAGTACAGTATCCGTGCGAATATTGATGCCAAAATCAATAAGTACATAGATATTTCTTATGGTACTATCGGACGTATGGAGGTCAGAAATTATCCTACTAAGAGTGCAACTGATATCTTCAGCGCATTGGTGCGCAGTAAACCAACTATGCCGGGCTATTGGCCGACAGGTGAACCAGGTCCGGATATTGAATATGGTGATAACCCTGTTGTTACAGGTACAGATGCTACAGGTTACGACCGCCAGCACGACTACTATGTTCAGAATACGTTGAAGGTGAATATCAAGATCCCTGGAGTTGAAGGTTTGAGCGTGCAGGGAAGTGCTTCTTTCGATAAATATTTCAAGTTTAGAAAGAAATTCAACACTCCTTGGACTCTTTATTCATGGGATGGAAACCCTGAGCATACATTGACTCCGGGTCAGAAAGGTCCGGCTACTCCTGAATTGACTGAAGAGCATACTGACCAAACTTTCTGGATGACAAATGCCGTTGTTAATTACGAACGTAGCTTTGGTGATCACAATATCGGTATTACAGCCGGTATCGAATCTGAATATAGAAAACAGGCGTTCCTTTCTGCGTTCCGTAAATATTTCTTGTCTGACCAGATTGATGATATGGATGCTGGTGGTGCTTCTGAACTTGATAATGGTGGTAATACTTGGGAAGAAGCTCGTTTGAACTACTTCGGACGTTTGTCATATAACTATAAAGAAAGATATATTGCTGAATTTGTATGGCGCGCTGATGGTTCTTACCGTTTCCCTAAAGATAAGAGATATGGTTTCTTCCCTGGTGTATCTGCAGCATGGCGTGTATCTGAAGAGGCATTCTGGAAAGAAAATGTTCCATTTATTGAATATTTCAAACTTCGTGCTTCTGTATCTCAAACAGGTAATGATGCTTTGTTGGATAAAGATGGAAACTTGGACCGTTCAATCCAGTATTTAAACACTTATAAGTTTGGTGCAGATTACTTGTTTGGAACAACTTATAATAAGACATTGGAACCTAGCCGTACGCCTAACCCGAATATTACTTGGGAGGTTGGTACAACATATAACGTAGGTCTTGACTTTAAGTTCTTGCAGAACAGATTGAGTTGGGAAAGTGATGTGTTCTATCACAAACGTACAAATATGTTGATTTATCGAAACGCTTCACTTCCTGAAACATCAGGTATCACTTTGCCTCGTGAAAACTTGGGTGAAATGTGTAACCGAGGTTTTGAATCATTGATTTCTTGGAACGACAGAGCTGGTAAAGTTGATTATGGAGCATCTTTGAACATGACTTATGCTAAGAATAAGATTTTGTATTGGGATGAAACTCCTGGTGTTCCTGAATATCAAAAATCAACAGGAAATCCTGCAAATACTAATTTGTACTATATATATGATGGAGTATTTGTTGACCAGGCTGATGTCGATGCTACTGAAGCTAAATGGGCAGGTGCTCGTCCGGGTGATATCAAGTTCAAGGATGTGAATGGTGACGGTAAGATTACAGCTGATGACCGCGTAAGAAGTTCTAAGAACACTGAGCCTCGCTTCGTTGCCGGTCTGACATTGAATGCTGCATGGAATAACTTTGATATCATGGTATTGTTCCAGGGTGCATTCGGCGGTGAGACTTATATCTGGCGTGAACGTGCCGGTGAAGCTGGTAACTTCTATAAGATGACTTACGAAAACCGTTGGACTCCGGAAAATCCAAGTTCAGAACATCCTCGTGTATATAACCGAGAAAACGAATATTGGGTATCAAACCAGAATACATATTATTTGTTTAATACTGACTATGTCCGCTTGAAGAACATTGAAATCGGTTATACATTCAATATGCCTGGAGTTAAGCGTGCCGGTATCTCTAATCTGCGTGTATTCGTGAATGCTACAAACTTGTTCACTATCGACGGTGTTAAGGTTCAGGACCCGGAAGCAACAGATACTGGAAGACAATATCCTCAGAGACGAGTTATGAACTTAGGTGCATCAATAACATTCTAAATCGAATTATTATGAAAAACTTAAATAAATTTGCTATAGGTATTCTTTTCGGTTCGGCGCTTGCTTTCAGCTCTTGTTCCGATTTTATGGATATTACGCCTACAACAGAATATACAGAAGAAGCGGTGTTCTCTGATCCAAGTTTGACACAGGCTTTTATCAATCAGATATACAGCTATGTGCAGCATGGGGCAAAAGAACATACCACAACTGGTTTGACAGATGATGGTTATTTTACTCATAACTATGGAATGATTCCGGTTAATGAAGCAAATATTTCTCAAAGTGACTTGCAGTGGTACGATAATGATAACTGTCCGTTTAAGTGGAAGAATCGTTATAAAGGTATTCGTTATGCAAATAGTGTAATTGCCAATATTGACAAAGTTCCTGAAAAATCAGGTTTTGATTTAAAGGCAATGAAGGGTGAAGCCCATTTCTTACGTGCTTACCTTTATACAGAACTTGTTCGCGGTTATGGTGGTGTTCCTATCGTTGAGGAAGCAATGGGCATGGAAGAAACAGATAAAATGACTCCTGCTAGAAATACAATGAAAGAATGTTTGGATTTCATTGTTAAAGACTGCGAGATTGCAGAGGAGAATCTTCCTGAAACAGTTTCTGAAGCAAATTTGGGTAGAGCAACTAAAGGTGCTGCTACTGCATTGAAAGCTCGTGTTTTGTTGCATGTGGCAAGTCCTTTATATGCCGACAGGACTGTTAATACTTTGGCTTGTAATCAGTTTGATGGTGACAGAGCTGCTACATACCGTGCTGCCCGCGAAGCTGCTGTTGAAGTGATTAATAGCGGAAACTATGAATTGCTTGACTGTACAGGCGGTTTGAACACTGAACGTGCAAACAAATGGAACAAAATCATCATTACTAACAATAATGAACAGATTTGGGTGCATCCTTTCGGTAACTTGAGTGGTGCGGAATGGAACCAGATTCCTTTGCAGCATGGTCCTAACGGTTATCACAACTGGTCCGGTATCACTCCGACTCAGGACTTGGTGATGGCATTTGAATTTGAAGATGGGACTTTGCCTCAAGGTATGACAAAACCGGGCGATTACCAGCTTGGCAATCCTTACAACGGCCGTGAACCTCGTTTCTATGCAACAGTTGGTACAGACGGTAACGAATGGGGACGCCCTCGTCCTGCTGATGCTGCCGGACTTGACCCGACTCCTCTCGGACGTTTGCAGTGCGGTTATTATGAAGTTACTGACGGTGATTCAAAGATTTCATTGGATTTGCCTAACGGACAGAAAGTTGAGTTTACAGGTATGAACGGTATTGATACCCGTAAAGGCCCGATCGAAGACTGGAACGGTTCTTGGACAGGTTATTATGAACGTAAACTTATCGACCCGACAGTTGACGGACAGTATTATCCTCAGTTGGTTCCTTGGACATACATTCGCTTGGCAGAAATGTATTTGGTTGCTGCTGAAGCAAGCGTTGAATTGAATGAATTGGACGAGGCTGTTAAATATCTTGATGCTTTGCGCGGACGTATCGGTATTAAGGATACAAAATCTGCTTTGACAGCAAGAGGTCAGGCTTACAACCAGGAAAATATGCGTGAGTTTGTCCGCCACGAACGCCGAGTTGAATTGGCTTACGAAGAATCTCGTTACTATGATGTTCGCCGCTGGATGATTGCTCCTGAAACTAACAGCAAAGAATTGACTGGTATATTGGTATTTGCAAGATTGAAACCGGGTAAGACTGCTTATAAGCCTTATATCCATAATGAAGATACTTGGGATTACCACTACTATGTTCAGAGCTTGAGCTTCCGCGAAAACAGAAGATGGGACAACAAGATGTATTTCGCTCCGATATCTCGTGATGAAATGAATCGTAATCCTAATTTGGTTCAGAATCCAGGAATGGAATAAATGAATAATTGACTTTGGATTAGCAGAAGAGACTGCCTCGTGGTGAGGCGGTCTCTTTTTTTAGTTGACAAGGTTGTTAAATTGAAAATTGAAAATTGAGAATTGAAAATTAGGAGTTAAGAAGTTAAGTAGTCAAGAAGTTAAGAAGCTTTTTTTCTGAAGCCTAGTCAACTCGTCAACTTGTTAACTCGTTTCCTTTCTACAAAACCAAATCACAAACTTCTGCCCTTGACTCCCTGATTAAGTCTTTAGGTGATAATTTTACCTGAAGACCTCTTTGTCCGGCACTTACATATATGTGTTCAAAGTTCTCAGCTGTATGATGTATGTAAGTTGGGAAGTGCTTTTTCATTCCGATAGGAGAGCAACCGCCACGGATATAGCCGGTCAGAGGAAGTAATTCTTTTACAGGAATCATTTCACAGTTTTTATTACCGGATATTTTAGCTGCCTTTTTCAGATTCACTTCATCAGCTCCCGGTATAACACAAACGAAATATCCGCTTTTGTCTCCATGCAGAACGAGAGTTTTGAAAACTTGTGCGACATCTTCTCCAAGTTGGGCGGCAACATGAACGGCACTAAGGTCGTTCTCGTCTACTTCATATGGAACTAATGTGTATGCAACTTTTGCCTTGTCCAGCAAACGGGCAACATTTGTTTTGTTTATTTTCTCTTTCATATATTTACTCCTTTCATTGAGAGTTGCACTCTCTTTCTAGATTTATCTACGCTTATTACTTTAACCTTTACTTGCTGATGCAAAGATACAACCTCTGACGGGTCAGAAACAAATCTGTCTGCAAGTTCTGACACATGAACCAATCCGTTTTCCTTGATACCGACATCAACAAAACATCCAAAGTTTGTTATGTTGGTTATTATTCCCGGAAGAATTTGTCCTTCGCGCAAATCTTCAATGCTTTTAACCGTCGGATCAAAAGTAAACACTTCAATTTGGCGGCGTGGATCACGGCCGGGTTTGTCCAGTTCCTGCATTATGTCGAGCAGTGTCGGCATTCCGATTTTACTGGTCTGATAATTCTCCAGTTTGAGAAGTTTCTTTTTGTCTTTGTTCTTTATCAGTTCTTCAACAGAGCAACCGAGGTCTTTTGCCATAGTTCCTACTATCGGGTAACTTTCCGGATGAACTGCGGAATTATCCAAAGGGTTGTCTCCGTTCTGAATACGCAAGAATCCTGCGCATTGTTCAAATGCTTTGGCTCCCATTCTTGGAACATTCATAAGTTCTTTACGGGAGCGGAATGGTCCGTGTTCAGCTCTGTAGTTTACGATGTTTTGTGCTAATGTAGGGCCAAGGCCTGAAATGTAGGTAAGCAGATGTTTGCTTGCAGTATTAACATTTACTCCAACCTGGTTTACACAACTCTCCACAGTCTGATCCAGACTTTTCTTCAATGCAGTCTGGTCCACATCATGCTGATATTGACCCACACCAATACTTTTCGGGTCAATCTTTACCAGTTCTGCAAGTGGGTCCATCAGTCTTCGTCCGATACTGACAGCACCACGGACTGTTACATCATATTCCGGAAATTCTTCTCGTGCAATTTTTGATGCAGAATATATTGATGCTCCGTTTTCACTTACAACGAAAACTTGCAGCTTGCGGTCGAATCTTATGTTTGTTATGAATTCTTCGGTTTCACGGCTCGCTGTTCCATTGCCGATAGCAATTGCTTCGATATTGTAGGTACTTACAAGCTGGGAAACTTTTGCGGCAGCTTTCCCCTTCTCATTCTTTGGCGGATGAGGGAAAATTGCTTCGTTGTGCAGCAAATTTCCCTGAGCGTCCAGGCATACAATTTTGCAGCCTGTTCTGAAGCCCGGATCAATCCCAAGCACTCGCTTTTGTCCTAAAGGAGGAGCCAGAAGCAATTGGCGTAAATTCTCGGCAAATACACGGATTGCCTCTCCGTCGGCTTTGTCTTTGCTTATTTTGGCATATTCTGTTTCGATTCCCGGTTTTAGTAATCTTTTCAGAGAATCAGCCAAGGCAATGGCAACTTGCTCGGATGATTCACTATAACCTTTTATGAATCTTCTTTCAAGTCGTTTGCGGCAGTCATCCATATCCGGACTGATACTTACTCTGAGAATACCTTCTGCTTCACCGCGTCGCAATGCCAATATACGATGGGATGAACATCTGTATAATGGTTCGCTGAAATCGAAATAATCTCTGTATTTCTCTCCTTCTTCCTCTTTTCCTTTGATAACTTTTGAGGTAATTACAGCTGAGTGCTTGAACGACAGGCGCACGGTGTTGCGTGCATTTTCATTCTCATTAATCCATTCTGCAATTATATCACGTGCCCCTTGTAAAGCATCTTCGGGAGTTTTTACTTCACCTTTGACGAACATCTGTGCCCGTCGCAACGGAGTTGCCTCATTCTGCGCCATAAGGATTTTTGCAAGAGGTTCCAATCCACGTTTACGGGCAACTTCTGCCTTAGTCATTCTTTTAGGTTTATAAGGCAGATAAATATCTTCAATTACAGTAGAATCCCAAGAAGAAAGTATGCGTTGCTTCAGTTCATCACTCATCATTCCCTGTTCTTCAATTGATGATATGATGAAATCCTTTCTTTTCTTTAGTTCCGTCAGTTTGTCCAACTGCTGTTTTATGTTTCCGATTTGGACTTCGTCAAGTCCACCGGTCATTTCTTTCCTGTATCGGCTGATGAAAGGGATTGTTGCCCCTTCTTCCAAAAGTGTTATTGTATGTTCTACTTGCTTCTCAGGTATTTGGAGAGCCTGGGAAATAAGCGGGTAAAATTCAGTTGTCATATGTTTTGAGTTTTTTAGTTTTTTAGTTTCTGAGTTTTTTAGTTGACAAGTTGACGAGTTGACAAGGGGACGAGGGGAGAAGGAGATGAGTTGACAAGGAGACGAGTTGACAAGTTAACAAGATAGAAACAAACATCTTCTTAACTACTTGACTCCTTGACTCCTTAACTCCTTGACAAGGCCTCAGGAAAAATCTATTTCTCCTTAACTCCTTCTCCCCAACAAAATCCCCCTTGTCAACTTGTCCCCTCGTTCCCTCGTCCCCTTATAAATACTATTTTCGCTTTCATCAAATCAGCTTCCTCCTCGTTATGAGAAGAGAATAATATCGTTTGTCCTCTTTCATTTTGCAGATTCTTTATTGTTCCGATAATACGCTGCAGAAGTTCCTTGTCGAGTCCTCGGAACGGTTCGTCCATAAGCAGGAGAGGAGCCGGATAGGCAAGAGCACGTGCCAATGAAACCCGTTGCAGCTGACCGTAACTGAGTTCTGAAGGATATCGTCCTGCAAGTTCTTCTATTTCCATTGCTTTCAGAAATTTGTCGGCAATTTCCATCGCTTTATTCTTGCAATAAAATGAAGATAGAGTAAGAGTAATGTTATCTTTTGCTGTGAGATGTGTCAGTATTTCCTGTTCCTGGAAAACAGACGATACATATTCCGGCATTCCTTCGATACTTCCTTTAGCCGGCTTGAAGGTTCCGTCAATAAGTTTCAGACACGTAGTTTTTCCTGCTCCCGAAGGTGCGGACAACATATATGTATGTCCTTTTGTAAGTGAAAAGGACATATTATCCGGACCAAAATAATATGAAACATTATTTAGCCTGATTTCATTGCGAAGCCGGAAATCCGGAATATTTATAGTAGGGTTTGTTGCTTTAATGAATTTTATCTCAGGTTTCCATACTGATAATGATTTCACACCTTTGTCAGTAAGCCAGCTAAGGAATATGGCTATTATAGTCCAAGCTATAAGTTCAGACGTGTTGATGAACAGTTGCGCTTCTTTCATTTTCCCACCGATACCATTTGTACATTGAGCGATTACTTCGCCCATTATTATAGCGCGCCATCCGAAACCGGCTGCTGATGAGATACCGCTGAACAGATATGGCTGTATCTGCGGATAAATTATGTGCGCAATATAGTTCGTCTGCGACAGATGAAAAACTCTGCCCATTATCTTATATCCCGGTCTGATATGTTTTATTCCTTGATATAAGTTTTCCGTAAGAAGAGGAAACATTGTCAAAAACGAAATGAATAAAGGAATACTTTCGGAATTGAGGAAAATCAGAGCCAAAAGTATAAATGATATTACAGGAACAGAACGCATCGTCACAATCCATGGATTCATTATAATCCTTATCCATTCCTTTTTTGCCATCAAGTATGAAATGATAATGGCCAGAACCAAAGCCGAGACAAGTCCGGCTGCCATTCTCAAACATGTATATGCAATTGATAACAGAAAATCTGAATTTCCCGGAATTCTTATCAATGTTTTTATCAAATCTGTTATGGGCGGAACAATTTGCTGATTGCCGACAATACAAGCAATTACTTGCCATATCAGCAACATTGATATAATGGAAATGATTGATAGAATTTTCTTTTTCATCTGTTATTCCTCTATAAAGAATTTATTGTCCGGCATTTTACTTCCCAATGCTTTGGGCTCATATTTATATATTAATTCCAGAAATGAATTAACTTCATCCTTTATCTGTGATGCCGGCTTGTAACTGATACGGCATCGCATCACAGAATTACTGTCAAGCGTATTTTTTGCAAAAACTTTCTCTTTTTCCAGAGTATTAATTGCTTTTTCCGGAAACTCGGCAGTTGCATTGCAGCTTATTGTCAACAGAGAATCTATGATTTCTCTTTTGTTACTTAATCCTTTATGACATACAATCGCAGTCTGAGGGAAACCATGTGAAGATTTATCTTTCCCGCAGTTCAAATCTGCTGCTATTTCCAAACTTTTGTCCTTATTCATCGCAATAGAGATGAAAGGCTCGCTAAGAACAGCAGAATTTACTCTTCCCGATAACAATGCTTGAGTAAGTTCGCCGGCTGATGAAAATGTAAATTTGAAATCTTCGTCCTTGAAATTTGCCAATGATTGTTTTGCGAGAATTTCAGGAGTTGTGCCACGGCCGAAAACATATACAGGAGCTTTCAGACTGTCACGGCTTACTGCATATAAAGTTCCCCAAATTGGGCAGCCCGACAAATGATACGGCAGATTTTTATTATACAAATTCGCCGCATTTATCATAGGCAACACAGCTATATCCACTTCCTGTTTTATCAGCAGTGATTGTATTATTTCCGGAGAATCAATCCATCTGATATGGAAAGTGTCTCCATCCACTACAGGTGGATTATCTGCCCATTCGGCAAAAGCCAATGCAGACGGGCCGCGGAGTACAGCTACACTTATTTCCGAATTGTCGTTTTCTTTTGTAATGTGTTTGCAGGATGTTATCAGGAATATTAATATCGGGAGAAAATATTTCATACACTATATTCGGATGTTATTCTAGCTTTATTTATTATACAAAAAAACACGTGGAATGTATTCATAAAAAACAAACCAAGTGTCTATAAACAATTAAAGGCTGTCTCACGACAACCCCTAACCAATTTTGTTAACCTTAAATCTAATACTATTATGAAAAAACCACGATGCAAATATAGAAACTCGTGCAATACTGTGCAAGAGTTTTGAAGAAAAAAGTGTGTATTTAACAATGTTTTATATGATAATGGGTCTGTTTAATATATTATTACAATATAGAGGTGTTCAATATAAACTTAAAAGTCAACAAGGCTTCAGAGACAAGTTGACAAGGTCAAAACAACTGTAACTTTACATTTATCATCTTAAAACCTTGTTGACTTATCTCCTTGTTAACTTGTTATCTGTAAGTTAAGCTTGCGAAACTTGAATAAATATAAAATTAAAATTGAACAGTTACTTAATAGGGAACTATTACTTATACTTCTGTATTTATCATTGGCTAGAAAATGTTTTACCCAATTATTTTCGTACTTTTGTAAAAAGTAACAACAAAGCCATATGAATACACCATCTATCTTAAACAATCAATTTGCTTCATCGATGCTCCCTTTCGTGATGTCAGAATTGACAAGTCTGGTGATGAAGAAAAAGGCTTTATCCTTTAATGATGCTCTCCATTATATCTATTCTTCACGCCTGTATCGTTCACTATTGGACGAAAATACTAAACAGTGGTACTCCAGTACATTATTGCTTTTTGAAGAATTGGAGAGGGAAAAAGCAGAAGAAAAACGTAAACAGAATGACGAAAAAAAAATTCTACTTTTCAAGGTGTTCTGCATAGAGAACTTCAGAGAATCTAAGAAGATGGAAGCAGAAGAAGCACTGTTGTTATTTTCCAAGCACAAGGTTTTCGATTTTCTTGAAAATGCGTTTGAAATGTTACACACCCAAGATGCAGAATACATAATCGATACAATCACCACTTTCATAAAGAAAAGAAAATGAAACTATATCACGGTTCAACAGTTCGCGTTAAGCGGCCTAGTGTACTGAAAGGCCGGAAAGCTACAGATTTCGGAAAAGGCTTCTATACTACTACCAGTTTCGAGCAGGCCAAAAAATGGGCAATATTGAAGAAGAACAGGGATTTCAGCGAAAAAGCGGTTGTATCAGTCTATGAAGTTCCTGATGATATTCTCGATATGGAATTTTCGATTTATCGCTTTGAAGGACCGACTAAAGAATGGTTGGAATTTGTTGTAAACAATCGCAAAGGAAGAGGAAGAGCGCAATATGATTTGATAATGGGGCCGGTAGCCAATGACCAGTTATATGTTACCATACGGCTTTACGAACAAGGTGTAGTAACAGCTGATGCAGCTATTGAAATGCTGAAGTCTCACAAACTGTTTGACCAGCTTTCTTTCCATTCTGCCAAGGCTGCATCATTATTGAAATTCATAGAAGCGATTGAAGTCTAATTTTTTTTAGTTTTGCAAGTCGCTCAACTTAAAAGTCAACAAGGCTTCAGAGACAAGTTGACAAGGTCAAAACAACTGTAACTTTACATTTATCATCTAAAAACCTTGTTGACTTGTTTCCTTGTTAACTTGTTATCTGTAAGTTGAGCCCAGCGAAACTTGAGTAAAATAAATATTGAACAGTTACTTATCAAATGAAACTTATAATGTATTCAGCTGATTTGAGCAGCGAACTTCCATTGCCTTTTGCTGACCAGGGAGTAAAGGCTGGTTTCCCTTCTCCGGCTCAGGATTATCTGACTGACAGCATTGACTTGAACCGTGAACTTATCCGCCATCCGGCTACTACTTTTTATGCCCGTGCTTCAGGAGATTCAATGAAAGGCTGTGGCATTGATGATGGAGACTTGCTTGTCATAGATAAAGCTTTGGAACCTCAGGATGGAGATATTGTCGTTGCTTTCATCGACGGAGAGTTCACATTGAAAAAAGTAAGATTTGATGAAGCAGATAAATGTATATGGCTTATTCCTGCAAATGAAGAATATTCTCCAATTAGGATAACAGAAGAAAATGATTTTTTGATTTGGGGAGTTCTTACTTACAATATAAAAAGACAGCTTAGAAAAAGATGATTAGAAAATTTAAAGAAGGTGATATATCTAAAGTTTTAAATATATGGTTTGGCTCTAATGTTGAAGTTCATAACTTTATATCAAGAGATTTTTGGTTTAATAATCTTCATTTTGTCGAATCTGCTTTATCACAATCTGAAGTTTATATAAGTCTATATAATAATTCAATATCAGGTTTCATAGGTTTAAACAATGACTTTATAGAAGGCTTATTTGTAGATTCAAAGTATCGTTCTAAAGGTATAGGAAAACAATTGCTGGATTATGTAAAACTAAATCACCATATACTAAAATTAAATGTTTATGTAAAAAATATGAGGGCTATTGCTTTTTACAAACGAAACGGTTTTATTATTAGTAGAAAATTCATTGATGAACTGACTGGAGAAAACAGTTATGAAATGGTTTGGACAGAATTGTAGATGTTATGATAGCCCTTGTCGATTGCAATAACTTCTACTGTTCATGCGAGCGCGTGTTCAATCCGCTGCTACGTGACAAACCTGTCGTTGTTTTGAGTAACAATGACGGATGCGTCGTGGCCAGAAGTAATGAAGTAAAGGCGATGGGCATCAAAATGGGAATACCTTTGTATCAGGTTAGAGATATTCTTGAGAAGAATAATGTGGCAGTGTTCAGCTCAAATTATAATCTTTATGGTGATATGAGCCGCAGGGTTATGATGTTGCTGTCGGAATTTACGCCGGATTTTGTTCAGTATTCAATTGATGAGGCTTTTCTTGACCTGACAGGTTTTGGAGAAGGAGAAGAGTTGCTTTCTTATGGCAGGAAGATAGTTGCTACTGTTAGTAAGGGAACAGGTATTCCTGTAACGATGGGCATTGCTCCGACAAAGACTTTGGCTAAAGTGGCTAGCCGATACGGAAAGAAATATAAAGGCTACAAAGGTGTCTGTATGATTGACTCGGAAGAAAAGCGTATCAAGGCTTTGCAGGGATTGGACATCGGTGATGTTTGGGGAATAGGACGTCGCAGTTTGGACAAGATGCGTTATTACGGAGTTAACACTGCATGGGATTTTACTCAGAAAAGTGAGAGTTGGGTGAGAAGGCAATTCACTGTATCCGGGGTTCGCACATGGAGAGAACTTCAAGGTGAATGTTGTATTAGTGAAGATGATGTACCTCAGAAGAAAAGTATATGTACCAGCCGTAGCTTTCCTGATTCCGGTATTTCAGAACTATCTTCATTGGAAGAAGCTATAGCAAATTTTGCCGCAGAATGTGTACGTAAACTTCGTGGACAGAGGAGTTGTTGCACTGAAATAACTGTATTTGCATATACTAGCCGTTTCCGTCAGGATGTCCCGCATCATTGTATTAATCGTACAATACATTTAAATGTTCCTACAAATAATTTACAGGAATTGGTAAGTATGGCTGTAAAAGCATTTCGTATGGACTTTCGTAAAGAAAGTGGATGCTTTTATAAGAAAGCAGGTGTTATCGTTTGGAATATAATATCGGATAATGCTATTCAAACCAGTCTGTTTGATAATATAGATAGAGAGAAACAATCCCGTTTGGCTGATGCCATAGATGCTATCAACAGGAAAAACGGACATAACACTGTGAGAGTTGCTATTCAGGGAACATCCGATAAATCATGGCATTTGAAAAGTGAACACAAGAGTAAACAATATACGACTAATATTGATGATGTTATTGTTGTAAAGTGATGAATGATTTATGTGAAATTAGTAGTTATGAAAAAACGCAATATTAATATAATAATCTTGGTGGTCCTGCTGATTCTTATAGATCAGGTAGTTAAACTGATTATACTCCATTCATTTATGGATTCAAATTATGTATTTGTTCCCAATATATTGGAATTTAAACCAACTTTTAATTCAAACTATAGTTATTGGACTGCTAAATTGGATGCAAATATGGGAATAGTTGCTCACTTAACAATGTTTTCATTGATATGGATTATACTTATTTTTTTCTATAAATTTTACCACAAGATAGATGATAAAAACAGACTTCTTGACATAGACCTAGTTTTTCAAACAGCAGGATTTGCATCTGCATATATAAGCATTATCTTTTGGAAAGATGGAGTACTCGATTTTTCTTACTTTAAACCATTGAATATAGTATGTGATTTAAAGGATTTTTACATCAATATCTTTGTTGTATTGTGGGTTATAAGCACTTCTATTATAGCAGTAAAGTATAACATTGGATCCAAAGAAATAGTTAGGTATATCAAGTCGTTGTTTAAAAAAGAATAAAATAGGTTTTATAATCATCATATGTATATTCAGATACATGGAGTATATTACCCGTTCCATTGGATTTGCAATCTCAAGTTTCAGTATATAACAATCTTTACATAAAAACCATCCTTCTCGTGATAGGCGAGGAGAAGGGTTTTATGTTTATGATAGCAACTGTGCCTTTTATATGTGCTTTGGAAGCGTTCAACAAGGGAAAATCTGAAATTGCTGACTGAATATTTTCCGTTCAGATAAAAATAATATCTGTTTCGTGTCTCTCTTGAATCCAGGAAATTTGCCAGATTAGTATATCCGACACCACCTTTAAGCATCGGATGAAATTGATAGTTCACTTCTGCAATACTCAGCAGCCATTGAGCCGTATGAAAGTCTGAAGTGGTGCGTAAATCCTCTTCAACTTGTACGGAAAGATTTTTCCAGACTTTCTTTGACAATGTAAATCTGAGAGATAAATTACTACCATCGTTGGCGTTAGCAGATAATAAAGAGAACCAGCAGAAAATAATAAATATGACTTGCTTGTTTAGATTCATTTCCCTTTTCCCATTCAAGTTTTCCTCAGAAACAAAGGTACGAATTTTGTTCTATTATCATGTTCCATTGATAACCTTTTCTAAATAAGTTGCGCATACCTTATTTTCGATATAAAAGTATTACATATATTCTTAAAACTAAGCTTTAGTTTTTAAAAACTAAGTATTAATTTGTATAAACTAAGTCTGAGTTTTTACAAACTTAGATTTAGTTTACAGAATAGAATTAGTATTTTTAATTTATTATCAGTAAAATGATATAATAATATTGATATATTTGCGACTACTAGGATATGAGTAACTTAAATTTATATTGTATGGAAAAATTCAGACTTAAAAGCAGATTGCTTTACGGAGGCTCAATATTTCTGATATGGTTCTTATGTGGATTGATATTATTGGGTATATTTAATTTGATATCTGAAACTATTTCCAGTTTTTGGCTTTATTATTTATTCTTTTTGATTCCCGGAATTGTTGTAAGCTGGATTCATAGTTGTAAATATTATTGTTTTATGAATGAAGTATTACAAGTAAAGTCCGATTACCATCTATTTGGTTCTATTATTTTAAAAGAAATAGTAAGAGCAGATATTTATAATGCGACAAAATTTAATCACCAAGGATTATATTCTCTCCGATTGACAAATGCTAAAGGAAAGAAGTTCTATTTATATCCGGAGAATCAAGATAAATTGGTTTCTGTTTTAAAGGGAAAATGTCCGTCTTTATCTTTGGAACACAACTAATTATTTCTATAAATATTCTATTGTTCTTTAATATGAATAATAAATAAGGACAATTTATAAAAAAAGAATAATATGAAAGCTACATTTTTGATAATCGGTTTATTTATAAGCATATGTTATAATGCTGTTTTAGCTCAAGGCATAAAACCTTATACGGTTGAGATGAATTCCGATAGCTTATATCAAAATGCATTAAGCTATTTGTGCAATGAAGATTATTTCATTGACTGTGTTGATTCCTCGGCGGGATTTATTAAAGCAAAAAAATTTACAGTAGTCGACAAATTGCTAAGTGTATATAAGGGACAGCGAACAGAGGTCTCTATGTTCATAAAGCCAATTAGTGAGAGAAAGAGTTCAATATCAGTGAATACATATATCGAAACATTAGAACATGATGAGTCTATTATATTTCATAAAGAAGGATTATGCAATGATTCTACTTTATGTATGTCCATAATCAATGGTATAATTTCAGTGAAACAGGATTGAGAAAATCATCTCATCCATTATATTTCATATAAAAAACAATCCGGCAGTCCAATTGAACTACGGATAGTTTTTTTATGATTTCTCAAACTGTGAAGGCAGAACGCCAAACTCTTCCTTGAAATATTTTCTGAAATATTTAGGATGATTGAATCCTACTTCATATGCAATTTCAGAAACATTCATTTTACTTTCCTTCAATAATTGGGCAGCCCTTTTAAGACGAACAAGTCGGATGAATTCTATCGGAGTTTTTCCCGTAAGTGACAGAAGCTTCTTGTAAAGATGAACGCGGCTCATGCCAAGTTCCTTGCTGAGTTCCTCAACAGAAAAATCAGGGTTTGAAATGTTTGCCTCTGTATATTCCAAGGCTTTTCTTATCAATTCCTCGTCGATATTGTTTACCGTTATTCTTGAAGGCTCGATAGGAATTGGCTCTTTCAACATACTTTGCATTTTTTTCCTTGATTCAATCAGATTCTTCTCACGGGCATAAAGAATCTTTTTCTCTTCTTTTTTCTTTGAATATCTGTGATAAAGATATAGAAGATATAATAATATGATTAAATATATGCCCCAAGCCAGATTGGATTTCCAGAAAGGAGGATTGATTGTAATTTCCAATGAAGCAGGTTCGATACTTTCCATACCATCGCTGTTTATTGCTTTGACATAAAATGTATATTTGCCGGGATTAAGATTGGTATAAGTTACTTCCCTGGAATTAGGGTTGTTCTCAATCCATAAATTATTGAATCCTTCAAGTTTGTAGAAATATCTGGATTTTTCAGGAACACAATAATCCAAAGCTGTAAATCCAATAGTGAAATAGTTTTCCTTGTAATCAAGTTCAATAGATTTTGTGTATGATATACTTTTGTCAAGTATAATTCTGTTATTGAAACTTTTTCCGGGTACAATAGTTTTGTCGGAAATTTTGAGTTTTGTAAGAATTACTTTTGGAATACTATTGTTATAGTGAATTGTAGTTGGATTAACGATGTTGAAACCTAATGAACCTCCGAATATTAATTCTGAGCGTGAAGTGGCAAGTGCACCGTTATAGTTAAACTGTTCTCCTTGCAATCCTTCTGCCTGGTCGTAGTTTAGCATCTTGAAAAAGTATCCGGGTGTGTCATCCAATGTGCTTACCTTTATAAGTGTTAATCCTCGATTTGTGGCAATCCACATATTATGCTCAGAATCTTCCAGAATACTTTGGATCAGGTCGGCAGACAATCCGTCATCAACGGTGAATAACCTAAGTTCCTTGGTTATTGGATTGAATAGGAATAAGCCGTTACGTGTACCAATCCACAGAAGTTTCCTGCTGTCTTCAAACAGATAATTTATATCATGTCTGCTCAGTTGAGCTTTGCCAAATATTTCCGGTTCGTATTCACTTATATTATTACTTTCTTCGTCAAAAATAAAAAGGCCGTTTAGTGCACCGACCAGAATATTTTTGTCAGCACGCTGTATTATAGAGAACACTGAACTGATTGAAGGGAAGTGCCTAAGTTTTTCCCCTGTCTCGAGATCCATAGTTACAATTCCGCTGTTGAGTGTTCCAATCCAAAGCCTTTTTTTGTTATCACATAATAATTTCCATACATTTTTGTCTGGCAATAAACATTCCTTGTCCGGGGCATAGTCATAATGTATGAAGTTCTTACCGTCGAAGCAATCCAATCCATTCATATAGTATCCAATCCATAACCTGTTTTTATAGTCTTGTACTATACTGACAATAACATCTCCTGCTGGTGAATTAGCTTGCTT
The DNA here is from genome assembly GCA_949295065.1 of uncultured Parabacteroides sp. Classification (GTDB taxonomy): domain Bacteria; phylum Bacteroidota; class Bacteroidia; order Bacteroidales; family Tannerellaceae; genus Parabacteroides. The sequence goes on from CASFJQ010000004.1 coordinate 75,779, forward strand.
AGGATTGTGTTTGTAGGATATGAATTTTTCTGTGTCTCTGTCGTAGCATAAAAGTCCGTTTCCATTTGAGCCAATCCAGATTTTCCCATCTTTTGTCTCAAGGAAGCAGTTTACATCCATTTCTTTATCGCTTTCATGATTCTTTACGGTATGGAATTTGAAAATGCTGCTGTGGTAATAGCATACGCCACGTTTGTATGTTCCAGCCCACACAATATCATCATTGTCGATATATATGCTTTTCACTGCATCCTGAGCCAGACTGTTTACATTTCTACGGTCATGCCGGATTTCTGAAATTATATTATTCTCCTTGTCTAATAATGCAATTCCTCCATGATCCATTGAAATCCAAATTCTTCCGTTTTTATCTTCAGCAATTCCTGTTACGATATTTGCCGGAAGACGGTGTTTGATATCGGATTCGTGAGTTGAAAAATGTTCCCAGGTATTTTTATTCGTATTCAAGCAGGATGCGCCTTTCTCCATCAGTCCGTAAATCCATAAATTCCCTTTTGAGTCAGAGAAAAGGCGTGATTGTCCGTCATAGAAATCAGGAGAGTTGAATAACAAAGTTGAGTCTCTCATGATGACGGTGTGGGTTTGGGCATCCATGCATTCAACCATTCCGTTGTTGTGAAGAAACCAATATTTATTCTCACCTTGGCATATAGCAGTTATCCTTTCTTTTTGCGGATAATTGTTTTCTCCTAATTTATATATATTTGTCTTACCAGACTTGACATTGAAGAAACGTATATCATCATTAGTAACAAACCACATATTTTTGCCCAAGTCGATATACATATACAGAATATTGTCGGTTAAGGCATATTTTGTTATCTCAGCTGAAGGATTAGATATGAATTCTTCTTTTTGAGGATCAAAAATGTTATATCCGGTTCTTGTTTCCAACCATAATCTGTTTTCTGCATCTTCTTGTATCAATGCAATATCATTGTTCTGATGAACATCGTTGACAGTCAAATCCTGCTTGAATGAAACTACGTTGTATCCATCATAACGGCAAAGTCCATATCTTGTTCCAAACCACATGTATCCTACACTGTTCTTGTAAATACATCTGATTTCACTGTTTGCAAAACCTTTCTCAACATCGACACGTTTGAACATAAATTGTTCGGACTTCTTTGCTGAAAGTGGCAAGAAAACAAATAGGCAAATTATATATGTTATGATAGTTTTTAGTGGCATTATTATTACTTTAGAATTTTTTTTCGTTTGCCAGATTCCACATATTAAGGAACGAAGCCTTTGTGATATCAACAACCTTGTCCCAGTTTATTTTGTCAGTATGGTCGCTTGGCTGGTGATAATCAGGATGTCCGTTGGTGTGATACCAGATAACAGGAATATCATGTTTTGCAAATGAAGCATTGTCGCTTCCGCCGACCGGTCTGTCCCAAGGGCGATATTCCGGTTTCAAATTCAGATTATAAGTTTTGATGTCGTTTTTCAGCCATTCTCCAAAAGCCGGGTGAGCTTCAGTATAGAAATAATCAACATGCTGAGGATTGGCTTCATTTGTGTTTCTGCCAATCATGTCGAAATTCAGATAACCTTTAATATTGTTGAGGAATGGACAAGATTGTACAAAAGCTTCGGAACCAAGAAGTCCTTTTTCTTCGCCATCCCAAAAAGCGAAAATAACTGTGCGTTCCGGCTGTTCGCCAGTAGCAAGAAATGCTCTTGCAATCTGTAATACAGCAGATACACCGGATGCGTTGTCATCTGCTCCATTATAAATTTTGTCTCCGTCAAGAAGTGGGTCAACACCAAGATGATCATAATGTGCGCCGACAATCACATATTCATTCGGATTCTTTCCTTCTATTTTAGCAAGAATATTTCTCAAAGACAATTTTTGGTGTGTTTCCTTTTTCAGAATGGCGATAGAATCAGGATGCACCTGATAGCGTGCTTTCTTCTGGCGTTCTTTACGATATGCTTCAAATGGCTGGAAGAAAGAGTCGCCGCTCAAAGGCTCCAGTCCCATGCTTTTCAAGTGTGAGACAATATATTCACCGGCTATACGGCAGCTTGGATAACCAGCCTCTCTACCTTCAAGTTCATCACAGGCAAGAAAGCCGATATGTGCTTCTGCTGTGCTTTTGTTTATTGTTGATAGTCCTTTTTGTTCAGGGGTTTGTGCCATAAGAGTTGTGGCTAATGCAAGTGCTGCAACTGTCAGAGTTGTTCTTTTCATGCTGATATAATTTGTATTTTTTATTTTTCTTACGCAAAAGTATGATAATTTGAAGTAATATCCAAAAGGCTTGTATCATTCTATAAATCATTATTCATTGAAATATTATTTTAATATAAGGATTTTTTAATGTAATGTAAAAACTTTTATATATTCGCATAATAACAAATTAATTGTGTTTTTATTGACAAATTGTGCTATAATCTTTACAATTATGGAAAAAATAATCACTTTTATGATTGCTTTGGCTTTCAGTTGTTCAGCCTTTTCGCAAAAGAAGAACTTCTCATACAGTTTCTACGGATTTGTGCGTGGAGATTTGTTTTATAATACTAGAGCAAATATGGCTCCAGTTGACGGGAATTTTTATCTATATCCATTAGACCAAGAACTTGATGCTGATGGCAAAGACATTAATGCATCACCGAATGGAAGTTTTTATACTTTCACAACGCGCTTCGGAATTGATATGAAAGGTCCGAAAATAGGAAAAGCCGAATCAAGGGCTAAAGTAGAAGTAGATTTCGGCGGATTTTCGTCCAGCAATACTTTATTAAGAATACGCCAAGCATATGTGGCATTGGATTGGGAAAAAACAAGCCTTCTGATTGGCCAAGCCTGGCATCCATTGTTCGGCAGTGTTGTTCCGGATGTGCTGAATCTTTCTACCGGTGCACCTTTCCAGCCCTTTAATCGTGAACCGCAAATTACTTTTACGTGGCATAATGGAGGATTTGATGTTCTGTTTTCAACTTTATGGCAGCTACAATATCTTTCATCCGGACCAAACGGAGCAAGTGAGGAGTACATGAAAAATAGCTGTTTGCCGGAATTATATGCAGGTGTTGACTATAAGTACAAAAATCTAATAATCGGAGCAGGCTTGCATGCAATTTCTCTAAAGCCTCGTATATACTCAATTGTCACTAATGAAATGGGAGAGGAGTTACGTTTTAAAGTGAACGAACGCATGACTGCCTTCTCGTGTGAAGCGCATATGGAGTATAAATACAACAAATGGAGAGTTGCCGCCAAAACATTATTAGCTTCTTGCTTGGACCATACAGCTCTTATTGGCGGCTATGGAATTTCGCGAATAGACCCGTACACCGGAGAACAAGAATATTCTCCTATCCATCATTCCACATCATGGATTAATTTCACTTATGGCAATCGCTGGAAAGCACATTTCTTTGCGGGATTCACCAAAAGATTGGGCAGCAGCAAAGCTCTTGTTTCTGACGTGCAATATGGGATGGGATTAGATATAGACAGGCTTTGTTCGTTTAATTTTGCTTTTTCTTATAATCTTCCACATTGGCAGATTGGATTGGAATATGTTCCAACAATAGCATACTATGGTGATACTGATTTGTCGAATGGCAGAATAGTTGGAACACATGATGTTACCAATCATAGAATATTGGGATTAGTTATGTATTATTTTTGATTTATTGTAATTGCTTTTCCCTTAAATTGGAGATTGAAGAAACTCCGATAAGCCTGTCGTATCTCGTTCCCATAGGTCGGTAATAAACATATATGCAATATTCATTTTCAGTCTGGTGAAAATCTCCTTCGATTGCATCTGTTCTGCCTTTGGTTTCACCATTGGGAACATAAAGATACTGATAGTTATAGTTTCCCTGCTTCAAAAGCATTGATTTCTCGTACTGATTGGTTTCGTGATTAAACGACATTTCTGTTTCTTCATTGAAGAGATTATGAAATGCTTCACCATTCAGATATACTTTGCCCTGTTTTGCTTCAGGCATAGCCAAAGTGAAATGTACGAAATAATAATCTGCCTCTGTATCAGGGTCAGTACATCCGCTGGCGTTCACATAAAAACGTCCGTTCTGGTCCTGGTCATATTCATATGAAGACATAGCACTCGGAAAATCCTTGAGCAAGGTCACATGATAGAATGGATTGTGGAATGAAATACTTTCCACTCTCATTCCGTTATATTTGTTGCTTAGGAACTCCATTCGTCTGTATTCATTTCCTGCCGGGAAAATCAGTTCCGGAATGTTCTCATAAACAATTTTCCCGTCCAGAATGCCGCTTGGCTTAATGTTTGTAACAGCATTGTCTGTTCTGTTGTTTTGTGTAACACAGATTTTTATATCACTCTGCGGATAAGCAATCTGGAAATTCTTTGTGTTAAGCACAAAATTGACTTGCTGATGACGCTGGTATGTATCAATATTTGTATTGCCTGTAACTTCTGCCGAAATCTGTATCTGTGGTTCCACAACCTGGAAACAAGCAGTCAGAACTATTCTCTCCGGATCATCTTCCGGATAAACCTTCAGAACGTAATTACCGGATACTTTGAATTGGATATCATCGTTTGGCAGAAACAACCTGTAATTTGTATATTGAGTTGTTGTTGCCATAGAATTGGCAAAATCATCAATTGTCAAATCCTGAAATCCATCCAGATATTCGATCGGAGATAAATCAGACGGTTGCCAATCTGCATTGCAGTGTATTATCGAGTATGCATATCTGCTGTGTGCATTCAGAAAATCATCAAATACAAATTCCAACTGTGCGTCAGAATTGAGAGCCAGAACCGGAATTGAAAAAGTCTGTTCCGGCTGCAAAATCTGTAAAGATTTGATATGCTTATGTTCAAACACCTGCGTTCTGTAAGGTGTCTGAGCATTTAATGCTTGTCCGGCACTCAGTAGTGCGGCTAAAATTGCATAAATTGTTTTCATATTCAATCAAAACTTTCTTTTGAATAACTTCTGTATAAGGTCATTTCTCTTCAGTCGCTGGAGAGATTTGGTAATTTGCTGACGATATTCCGGCTTATACCAGAAGAAAAACTGTCTCTGAGCCAGTTTCTGTTCCTTTGTTTTTGCTGTATATACTTTTTCCAGTGTGTATGGATGATAGCCGGTATAATACATCTCCGTAGCAAGAGTCATCGGAGTAGGAGTGAAATCCTGCACCTGCTCAAGTTGGAAATGCAAATCCTTTGTAATGACAGCAAGTTCAGCCATGTCGCTTTCCGTACATCCCGGATGGCTTGAGATGAAATAAGGAATCAACTGTTGTCTCATTCCTTTCTCCTTATTTATACGGTCGAATATCCTTTTGAATTGCTCGAACAATTTGAACGAAGGCTTTCGCATTTGTTTCAGTACCTCGTCCTGTGTATGCTCAGGAGCAACTTTCAGTCTTCCCGAAACGTGTCTGGCAATCAATTCTTCTGTATATTGGTGTGCTGATTTGTTTAGCTTTTCATCATCATAGCGATGCAGAAGAAGGTCATACCTCACGCCACTGCCAATATATGAATGTTTTATACCAGGCAACTTGTCCACTTCCTTATATATTTCAAGTAAAGGAGAATGGTCTGCATTCAAATTCTTGCAAACAGTAGGAGATATGCACGAAGGCTTTTTGCATTTCGCGCAAATATCAGTATTCTTTCCTCTCATCTTATACATGTTTGCTGAAGGACCACCCAAATCACTCAGATTGCCTTTGAAATCTTCCATCTGTGTGATAGCCTTTATTTCACGCAAAATAGATTCCTTGCTTCTGGATGCAATAAATTTTCCCTGATGTGCAGATATAGTACAGAAAGCACATCCGCCAAAACATCCGCGATGGATGTTAACCGAGAATTTTATCATTTCGAAAGCCGGAATCACTTTACCCTTATATTTCGGATGAGGCAGGCGAGTGTAAGGCAAATCAAAAGATGCGTCAATTTGCTCTTCCGTCATAGGAGGGAACGGAGGATTCACAACCAAAGCCTGTTTGCCCACACGCTGGATTATTCTTTTTGCATTCAGTTTGTTGGATTCTTCTTCAATATGTCTGAAATTCTTAGCCTGCTTCAGCTTGTCTTTCAAACATTCTTCGTGAGAGAAAAGAACAATGTCGTCATCTCCGGCTTTTATGTCTGAAGATAAATAAACTGTTTGAGGAATATCCTTTATGTCCTTGAAAGGAATACCGGACTTTAATTTATGAACAAGCTCTTTCAGAGGCAATTCTCCCATGCCATAAATCAACAGGTCTGCCGGACTGTCAATGAGTATGCCCGGACGAAGTTTGTCCTGCCAATAGTCATAATGAGTAAGTCTGCGCAGTGAGGCTTCAATACCACCAAGAACCACCGGAACGTCAGGATAAAGTTCCTTGAGTATTTTCGTATATACAATGCTCGGATAGTCCGGTCTCATACCGGCACGTCTGTCCGGAGTGTATGCATCGTCACTTCTTAATCTTTTGTTGGCAGTGTAGTGATTAATCATCGAGTCCATCGCACCTGCCGACACTCCAAAGAATAATCTTGGAGCTCCAAGTTTCTTGAAGTCCCGGAAATCTCCACGCCAATCCGGTTGTGGAACTATCGCAACTCTTAACCCTTCAGCCTCAAGAGTTCTGCCAACAACGGCAGCACCGAATGAAGGATGATCAACGTAGGCATCTCCACTGAAAATAATCACGTCGATATAATCCCATCCACGTGCTTCAACTTCTTTTTTTGTTGTAGGCAACCATGCCTCTGTTTTGAAAGATTTCATGGTTGCAAAGGTAGGGATTTATATAAAAATTATCAATATTTCGTCCGAAAGCAATTCGTTTTCCTTCCGTAAGTAATTTGATTTTCTTCCGAGAGAAAATTTATTTCCTTCCGTAAATATTTCAGATTACATTCGGATGAAAATGTAGCAATTATTTTTACCGGTTATTTCCTAAAAAAGGTCGGCATCTTTTTCAGGAAACACTACCATGTTTTCAAGAAAAGATGCCGACCTTTTTTTCGGAATAATACGGTCTTAAATCCGTAATGATTATTTTAACCTGTATTATACAGTGTTTTTTACTTTTCCTAGTTTCACAATTCTCTTATATTCTTGATAGACAAGGAGAAGACGTGAAACTTGAAGACTTTTTAATATTTGGCGATTAATCCAAATCAACAACCGTAATACCTGCGCCACCAAACTGAACATGTTCGTCCTGGAAATGTCTCACTCCAGGAACAGTTCTCAGATATTCGCGTATCAATTGTCTCAAAATGCCAGTTCCCGTTCCATGCAGGATTCGCACTCTTGAAGCGCCGACCTGAATAGCATCGTCGATAAAATATGTGACAGCCTGCAGAGCTTCGTCGCCTCTCATGCCTCGGACATCAATGTCTTGTTTGAAATTCAGTTTCTTTTCGTGCATTTCATCAGTAGTATGAGCACTGACAAAAGTGCTTTTTTGAATTTCGCGCTTGATTTGTCCTTTGCTGACTTTTTCCAGTCTGTCAATCTTGATTGTACTCTTTATCATTCCAAAAGCAACAGTTACTTGCTTGTCCTGAATGTCGATTACAGTACCGGCTGAAGTCTGACCTTTGATACGAACATTATCGCCAACCTCAATAACGTCCTTATTGAAAGTCTGCTGGCTTGATGAAGTCTTTTGCTTTTGCTCTTTTCGTTCTTTTCTTTCCTTGAGCTTTTGCATTTTACGAGCAATAGCATCGTTTTCTTCCTTCTCGTTTGCCACAGAAGCCTTGAAATCCTCGAAACTCTTGCGTGCAATCTTAGTCTTTTCCTTTTCGGCCTGAGCTTCTTTGATTTCACGGATAGTATTTTCTATTCGCGCATTTGCTTCCTGAAGGATTTTTGCAGCTTCAGCCTTAGCCTGGCGCATAATTTCCTTTCTTTGGCGATTCACTTCCTCAAGGTCTTTTTCGTATTTCGCAGTTATATCTTCAAGTTTCTTTTCTCTCTGGCGTATATTTTGTCTTTTGGTTTCCCAGTAACGCTTGTCTCTAACGATATCCTGAAGATATTTATCTGTCTCAATATATTGAGTGCCGACTTTCTGCGAAGCGTCAGCAATGACATCTTCCGGCAATCCGATTTTGCGTGCAATTTCAATTGCAAATGAACTTCCCGGATTTCCGATAGATAATTTGAAAAGAGGCTGCATCAGATGGCGGTCATACAACATCGCGCCATTGATTATGCCCGGCGTATCTTTGGCAAAATGCTTAAGATTCTGATAGTGTGTCGTTACGATACCAAAGCTTTTGCTCTTGTTGAATCTGTCTAACAAAGCTTCAGCTATGGCGCCACCGATTTGAGGCTCAGTTCCACCGCCAAACTCATCTATAAGAAGTATTGTCCTATTGTTGCAGTTCTTTACGAAATACTTCATGTTTGTCAGGTGAGAAGAATATGTACTCAAATCATTCTCAATACTTTGCTCGTCGCCAATATCAATGAAAACATTATCGAATATTCCCATTCTTGAGCTTTCATGAAGCGAAACAAGCAAACCGCACTGCATCATATATTGCAACAGACCGACAGTTTTCAGACACACTGATTTACCACCGGCATTTGGTCCGGAAATCAGAAGTATTCTGTTCTCATCATTAAGCTCGATATCCAAAGGAACAACTTGCTTGTTCTGTTTTTTCAGAGACAGATATAATATAGGATGTATGGCATTTGCCCAGTCAATCTGCTGTTTGTCTTCGACAATAGGGCGTATTCCATTCATAACCTGAGCAAACATAGCCTTTGCTCTGATAAAGTCTATCTCAGCAAGAAAACTATATGATTGGAGAATTTCAGGAACAAGCGGGCGTACTTCATTTGTGAAGTCTGTAAGAATGCGAATTATTTCCCTTCTTTCTTCGCCTTCAAGTTCACGAATTCTGTTGTTAGCTTCAACAACGACTTCAGGCTCGATGAAAACAGTTTTTCCGCTGGCAGATTCATCATGCACGATACCACGGATTTTGCGCTTGAAGGCAGGAACAACCGGAATCATCAGTCGTCCGTCACGCATAGTCGGTGTTACGTCCTTCTCAACGAAACCTTCACTCTGTGCACTTCTGAGAATAGCTTGCAGACTCTTGGAAATACCACTCATAGTTATAGTCATCTCACGTCTGATTGTCTGCAATTCAACAGACGCAGAGTCTTTTACTTTCCCGAATTTATCCAGAATACTGTCAATTCTGCTGATTAGTTGAGGGAAAAGAACTGTTTCGCCGGCCAGCGCAGTTAGTGCCGGATAGCGTATTTCTTCACTTTCATCCGAAGGACGCAAAAATCTTACAATATCGGAAATAGTCTGTAACGAACGTTTCAAATCGAAAAGCTCGCGTTCGTCCAGCCAAGTTCCTTCAGGCTTGATTCTTTTTAATGAATAACGAACATCGAAGAAAAAGTTTGCGGGAAAGTCGTCTTCTCCTTCAAGAATGGAAACAAACTCCGCTACTTGATCCAGTTTTTCATTGATAAGAGCATAATTGTTCAGGAAACTCATTTCATCAACAAGTTCCTTTCCAAGTGTACTCAGGCATTTTTCTGAAATAAGAAGACGGACTTTATCGAAGCCCGTCTTTTGTTCGAAATTATATGGATATATCATTATCGTATTTCTATAGTCATCTCTTTTCTAATGGTTGGACGGATAGTATATTCCTTTTCCGTCTTGCCTCGTTTAACCTTGAATGTGCAGGCATTATTGCCGGTCGGATTTATATAAGGAGCATAGTTGAACAAATACGCAAAAGCACTGCGGCTGCTCTTCTTGTTTATTATATTTGATACATCAATATAATTAAATGTATCCCAATACATACAGCGGGTAAATCCGTTGGCGTCAGTAAACACAGTCTTTGTGTCTCTGTATTTCATTGTATTTGTAATAAACTGTTTGTAAGCAGCTGTGAATTCTTCTGCTGAATATTCCATGCTCTGGTTACCGATTTCTTCAACAACATCTTTTGCTCTTATTCCAGCCTCATATGCAGGTGAGTTTCTGTCAACACTTACTATTTGGCTCAGATTGTCAATGTCGTAATTGATACCGGTGTAATTATAACTTTTCTGATTGATATAGAAAGTTACATTATTTGTATATTTCACATAAGGATATTGCATACACATCAAAGGAGTGTGAATCTGAGCGTATTCATCCAACTGGAACGGCTCATCCAACATTTCGTTAGATTCGCATTCCCATAAAACTCTACCAGGAACTTCTTTCTGGTCGATTAGTCTGAAACCATATTGCAACAGGTAAGGAGCTTCAGCTTCGGATGCAGAAATATTCAAAAATGGAAAATCCATCATTTTTTTATGTATATAACTGTATCTCATCGGCCGTTCCTTGTTTATTACCACCTGATTGTGTCCGATATAATTAGGGTTTTTGTCGAAGAAATAAAAAGTCTGGATAATCATATCAGGATTATCTGTGTTGACTTCAAGACCTTTTGCTGTCAGCTCATTTTCGATAGAGTTGTTTATTGCAGACTCAAGTCTTCTGTTGCTTTCGTCGATAGGAGAGAAAGCAAATGTTTTGTAGTTTGCAAAATCTACTTCATCGGTTGTTACAGTTGTTTTAAAAGGGCAAGTGAATTTCCTTTCCGAAGTTGTTTCAAGGCTATACATACAGAAAGCCGAAGCCAATTGCTCTTCAGTGATAGCATTCGATTTCTTACATTCTTTTCTTACAATAACTTCTCTAGTAGGGTTCTGAATATTAGATATTATCAGAACAATATCATTTTTCCCTTCCGGATTCATCAGACTGGATATTTCTGCTTCAGTAAGGTCTGCGATTTTGTAGCCGTCAATCTCCTCAATGATATCACCTGGCTTTATCCCTGCTCTTTCTGCCGACGAATAAGGATTGATTGTCGTAACAACAGGTTTGTTGAATCCCCAATTTTTACTTTTACTGATATCATAAGAGAATCCAGACCGGCAAACAGTTTGAACTTGCTTCTTTTGTGCCGGAGCAGCAATTGCCGCAATTAGGAAAACGGAGAGGAAAAATTGTTTCATATAATAGATAACTTATTGAATAAATAATTTAATTCAAGTTTCACAAACTCAACTTTCAATAATGATTTAACAAGGAATAAAGTAGAGTAGTTCTTAAATAATTAAATGCTAAGTGACAGTCGTCAGCCCTTGTCAACCTTACTATTGAACAACCGCGAAACTTCAATAAATAATAAAAGCTGAAGAGCATATTGCAGGCTGACATCACCTTGCAATATACGCTTCAGTCTTATATGGAGTAATTACTGTTTTCCTTCAGTAGTTACTTCTTTGTTGATTTTCTTAATCATACCCTGTAGAACTGCGCCCGGACCAAGTTCGATGAAATGATTTGCACCGTCAGCAATCATATTCTGAACAGACTGAGTCCAACGTACCGGAGCTGTAAGCTGAGCAATCAAGTTAGCCTTGATTGTGTCAGGACAAGTTTCAGCTTTAGTTGAAACATTCTGATAAACTGGGCAAGTAGGAGCGCTGAAAGTTGTAGCTTCGATAGCTGCGGCCAATTCAGCACGTGCAGGTTCCATCAGCGGAGAGTGGAATGCACCACCAACTTTCAGTTTCAATGCACGTTTTGCACCAGCAGCCAAAAGTTTTTCGCAAGCAGCGTCAATTCCAGGAACAGTTCCTGAGATTACAAGCTGACCCGGGCAGTTGTAGTTTGCGCAAACAACAGTTTCGTCAGTGATTGTAGCACAGATTTCTTCAACTTTTTCATCCGGCAAAGCCAAAACAGCAGCCATAGTTGAAGGAGTCATTTCGCATGCTTTCTGCATTGCCATTGCACGCTTAGATACAAGTTTCAAGCCGTCTTCGAAAGAAAGAGCTCCTGCAGCAACCAAAGCAGAGAATTCACCCAAAGAATGACCTGCAACCATATCAGGCTGGAATTCTTCACCTAAAGTTTTAGCCAAAATAACAGAGTGAAGGAACACAGCAGGCTGAGTAACTTTTGTCTGTTTCAGATCTTCATCTGTGCCGGCAAACATAAGGTCAGTTATGCGGAAACCTAAAATATCGTTAGCCTTTTCAAACAACTCTTTAGCAAGAGGATTGTTTTCGTACAGGTCTTTTCCCATTCCTACGAACTGGGCTCCCTGTCCTGGAAATACATAAGCTTTCATGTTTCTAATTCTTTTCTAATTTTAGTTTTTTAAGACGTTGCAAAGGTAATAAATTTAAAATAATATGATGATAATTCATTTCAAATTGTATCTTTGCCATCGTTTTATCAAGATATATTAACTATATAAAATTTATAATATCATGAACGAATTGCTATTTTTAGGAAACCTTGGTACAGGTGAAATTATCATTATCGCATTGATAGTGTTGTTGTTATTTGGTGGAAAGAAAATTCCTGAGTTGATGAAAGGCTTGGGTAAAGGAGTGAAAAACTTTAAAGACGGAGTGAAAGGTCTGGAAGATGAAATTAAAGTTGACGATACAGAAAAAAAATAAAAAAGAATGGAACAGCAAGATGAAATGTCCTTCTGGGATCACCTGGAAGAACTCCGCTGGACTCTGTTTCGTTCCATTTTAGCGCTCTTTGTTTTTGCGATAGGCAGTTTTGCCTTTATGCGTGATATTTTTGATCGCGTCATATTGGCTCCTTGCTCTTCCGATTTCATATTTTACCGTTGGTTGTGTGCACTGAATGAATGGCTCCGCGACATCAGCCCTTATGTTGATGTGTTGCCGGACTTCTGTAATGACAATTTCCATGTTGAGATTTTCAACATCAGGTTAGCTTCACAGTTCTTCACTCACATGACAACTTCTTTTTGGCTGGCTCTTGTATTGACTTTCCCTTATCTAATGTGGGAAATTTGGAAATTCATCAGTCCTGCTTTGTATGAAAACGAGAAGAAGAATGTTCGATGGGTATTTTTCTTTGGTACATTGATGTTTTTCTTGGGTTGTGCAGTCGGTTATTTTGTGGTTTTCCCGATGACTCTGCGTTTCCTTGCGACATATCAGCTTAGTGCCAGCATCATTGAACAAGTATCCTTGGATTCCTACATGGACAACTTCCTGCTGCTCATCTTCGTTATGGGCGTAGTGTTTGAGATGCCTTTGGTATCGTGGCTGCTTTCTAAATTAGGCTTTCTGCACCGTGGTTTCTTCCACGAATATCGCCGCCATGCAATTGTCGGTTTGCTGATTGCTGCAGCATTCATCACTCCAAGTAGCGATCCGTTTACGCTGAGTGTAGTTTTCTTCCCGTTATACGGATTATATGAACTGAGCGCATTCTTTGTGCGTCCTGCTCCGAAAGATGATGAAGAAGAGACGGATGCTGATGAAAATGAAGAATGATTCTGAGACTGTCGGTATCGGATAAATAAAAAGGGGGTGTATCAAATTGAGAAATATTTGACACGCCCTCTTTTTCATTATGAGAGGTATTGAAATTCTTCAAGCAGCCAAATTTTGAGAGTTTCTCTCAAATTTTGAATTTTCCACATACAAAATCATGGCAATGCCCGTAATTGGTTTTTGTTCTGGA